>ONAB01000002.1:0-50884 GCA_900315705.1 uncultured Bacteroidales bacterium
TTACGTTCTTCATTTGTTAATTTTTCCATTGTTGATCCGTTTTTGATTTGTTGTTTTGAGTTCTAAAAACGGTCAACCTATTTCAGGCATTGACATAAGACTTTGGAGTCCTCAATCTTACGTCTAACGTCTTCAGTCTCCAGTCTTCAGTCTTACGTCTTACGTCCTCAGTCTTCAGTCTTACGTCTTACGTCTTCAGTCTTCAGTCTTACGTCTTACGTCTTCAGTCTTCAGTCTTACGTCTTACGTCTCCAGTCTTACGTCTTACGTCTCACGTCTCAATCCCAGCCGGCCAAAGCCCCGCGCCACCGTTCGCACATCCTGCCGCACGCTATAATCCTGCGTGTAGAGCTGGTCGGCGGTGGCAATCATCTCGGATGAGAAGGTGTTATTCGGGAAAGCGTCAACGGGAGAGAGCACTCCGGGCTTCAGGCCTGCGACGTCAGCATTGGAAGGGAGAGAGCATCCCACCCAGCTTTTGCGGCCCGCCAGCACGGCGAAGATATTGCGTACAAAACCGCCCTTGTCGTGCACAAACCAAATATCCAGCGGCAGAAGGAACAACATCGCCAGTGCCGTGAAGAAATCAAAGGCACGCTTGGCCCTGCGGTTGGAGGGCTGCGATATGGCGTGCATCTTCCGAAGATGGCTGCTGCCGGAAGTGAAGATGGAGTTGCTGCCGATGATGGAGGAGGCGTTTTCAGGCGCTATGCGGTACTCTACCTGGAAGGGCCTGAGGCGGTCCATCCAATCAATGATTTGGCGGTGGGGCATATCCTTGGCGCAAAAGACGACCTCATTGAGGCGATACAGCGGCAGAAGATCGCTGATTTGAGACAGGACACCGATGGTTTCGCCATTCCCGGCCGTATCCTCATCCAGAGCGACGACACCGGCAAACTCGCATTTGGGTTCCATCTCCTGCACGAGAGACATCACGCGGGCGCTCTCGTCGGCGCCGCCCACCACAGCAATACGGCGACTACTGTTGGTGTCAAAGCTATAGCCCTTGATATGCAGTTTCTGTATGAAATAGCGAACCAAATCCACCACAATGACCGTCCACATCGCACCAAACACGACCACCGCGCGCGAGAAGCGCAGCGTTTCGGGCAGCAGGGCGTACACCAGCAGGATGGCAATCGTGCCGAAGGCAATACCCTTGTTGACACTAGTCAGCCGGATGGGTTTCCGGTAGCCATTGCAGAGGGCAATCGCAGACAGCCACACTATAATATATAAAGGTATAATACCATAATAATAGAAATCCGGATACACGGTATGGCGCTGAGCCAACACGTTGCTTGACCAGTAGCGGGCCAGCACGAACATTCCCGCATACACCAGCAGGAAATCGATGAGGGGCAGCAAGAGCTTGGCGGCAATGCGTTTGAGTGCTGCCAGAGAGGCCCTAAACCAGATGGCGCAGTTGATGAAGAAATTAAAGAAACGGGCATTCTGCTGCGAGAAGTGCTTGCGGGCAAAGATCTGCATCGCCTTGTAGAAGACGTGCACATAGTTGAGACTGCCCGTCTTGGTGCTTTCCCCTTTGTAATGGATGATGCGGGTCTCCGGGAAATAGTAGTTCTTGTAACCGCCCTTGAGAATACGGTACGAGAGGTCAATGTCCTCGCCATACATAAAATAGTCCTCGTCGAGGAGGCCTACCTGGTCAAGGACGCTGCGGCGCATCATCATAAAAGCACCGGCCAGCACCTCCACCGAATGAATCTCATCGTCACTGAGATAGGAAAGGTGGTAGGCCCCGAACTTGCGGGAGCGGGGAAAGAGTTTGGAAAGCCCGAACAATTTGTAGAAGGCCACAGATGGCAACGGGATGCCGCGCTTGGACTCGGGCAAAAACTCGCCCTTGCCGTTGAGCATCTTAACACCGAGGCCGCCGGCATCTGGGGTCTCGTCCATAAAGCGGATGCATTTCTCGAAGGTATCCTCCTCCACGACAGTGTCGGGGTTGAGCAGGAGCACATATTCGCCCCGGGAAAGACGGATGGCCTGGTTGTTGGCACGGGCGAAGCCCACATTCTCCTTGTTGGCGATAACCTGCACCTGCGGGAACTTGGCCGCCAGCATCTCCAGAGAGTTGTCCGCAGAGTTGTTATCCACTACAAACACCTCCCCTTCCACATTGCGCAGGGCCTTATACACAGAATTGAGGGCCTGCTCGAGGAAACAGGAGACATTATAGTTGACGATGACAACGCTGAGTTTCATAACCGGAGGTTAAAAATAGGCCAGGACGGTCTTTTTGGAGACCACCTTGTCGCCCACGCGCACGGCAGTCTGCACATCAAGGGGCAGGAACACGTCCACGCGGGAGCCGAACTTGATCATACCCACCTCTTCGCCCTGTTGGACAGTGTCGCCCACTTCGGGATAGCTGATGATACGGCGGGCCACGAATCCGGCAATCTGGCGGAACAGCACCTTCCGGTGCTCGTCCTGGGACACCACGATGGTGTTGTGCTCGTTATCTACGGAGGACTTGGGCAGCTTGGCCAGCACATATTTGCCGGGATGGTAGGCGATGTACTCTATCGTGCCGTCGGTGGGATAGCTGTTGACGTGCACATTATGGACAGACATAAAGATGGATATCTTTATGCGTTCATCCTTGAAATATTCGTATTCAAAAGCAGGGCCCACTGAGAGGATGGTCCCGTCGGCGGGAGCCAGCACACCGTCCTCCACTTTGTTGATGATACGGAACGGCACGCGGAAAAAGCGCACCACCATACCGGCGGTCACCAGCATCACCGTGAAGAAGATGAGGTTCACCCACCAGAGGTTGGCCAGGAACAGCACATAGCACACTGTGAGCATCACCACGGTAAACAACGTGATGAAGATGCTGACTCTGCCTGCTTCGTGGAATTTCATCAAAAAGGCTTACTTGACGTAGAGAATATAGGTGTTACGCGGGATATTGTTCTCGCTGGAGGTCTTGGTGAACTGGCGCGGGAACTTCTTGTCATTCATAAAATGCAGACCCGTATAGTTATAGGTGAAGACGGTCTCACGGGTGATAACACCTGCCGTGCGGATGGTTTCCGTTTCCACCAGCTTGTTGTTCAAATAATAGCCCGCATAGCCAGCGTAGGCATACTGCATTCCATAGAAGGGGTTGAAGGACTCTGGGTCATATTTGTATGTGCGGGTGATTTCCTGACGCATCTCGGGATACTCTTCCACCACGGTGGCGATGTTCTCATACTTCTCCTTCTCGCCGGGATCGTAGGTGATGGTCTTCTTGCAGTGCAGCACCAGGTCTTTGGCGCCGTTCTCGCGCATCATCTTCATCACAGGCTCGGGGTCGCCCACCATCTTGCGGTAGAGACTCTTCTTGCTCAGGATGCTGAAACTGTCGTAGAAGGCCTTGTCGTAAACCTCCTCGATGCCAGTGATGCGGGTGGTCTCCTCATCACGGGTGAAGGAGATTTCCTGACGGATGGTGTCGTTGACGGAATAGACCATCTTGTCCACCAAACGGTCGGTGTAGGTCATCTCAATCTGCTCGGTGTAATGTTTGCCTTTGTGGACAATCCGCGAAACGGTTTTGTCCTTGTTGTATTCAAAATCATACGTCTCCAGCGAGTCAATCACGATATGGGTGAGCATATCCTTTTTATCATATTGATAGACCTCGTTGGGGTCGCCGACATTGCTGAGGTACCAGATCTTGCTGATCTTGCACTTGCGGTTATAGATTTCGTCATCGGGTTTGCACGAGAAGAGGGTCACGACACAGAAGGCCGCCAGAACCATTAAGGAGAAATATTTTTTCATAATAAGGTCGTATTGTTTAAGCGGGCAAAAATACAAAAAAAATCCACGAGTATGGCACCCTAAAATCATTTCCTGCATTTTAGTGTTATAGATAATAAAAACAAGACGTCCGTTTTTTTCAACGGTTTTCATTATTCCGTTTAAAAAATATTCATATCTTTGCACGCTTTTTTTGCAAAAACGTAAAACTCACTAAAATACACAATTATGGTAGAAAAAATTACAACAAGTCAACAAGCCATTGAAATGGAAGCCAAGTACGGCGCACACAACTATCATCCGTTAGACGTGGTCATCGCACGCGGCCAGGGCCCGTACGTTTGGGACGTGGAGGGCAAGAAGTATTTCGATTTCCTCTCCGCCTACTCTGCCGTCAACCAGGGCCACTGCCACCCCAAGATCGTGGGTGCTATGATAGACCAGTGCCAGAAGGTGTGCCTCACCTCCCGCGCTTTCTACAATGACTGCTTGGGACCTTATGAGAAATATGTCACCGAGACCTTCGGTTACGACAAGGTGCTCCCGATGAACTCCGGTGCCGAGGCTGACGAGACCGCTTTGAAACTCGCCCGCCGCTGGGGTTACGACAAGAAGGGCATCCCCGAAAACCAGGCCAAGATCATCGTCTGCGAAGGCAACTTCCACGGCCGCACCATCACCATCATCTCCCTCTCCATCGACCCTGACGCTTATGCAGGCTTCGGTCCGTTCACCCCGGGCTTCATCAAAATCCCGTACAACGACGTGGACGCTCTGGCCAAGGCTCTCGAAGATCCCAACGTCTGCGGTTTCCTCGTGGAACCCATCCAAGGCGAGGCTGGTGTGTATGTGCCCGATGACGGTTATCTGAAGAAATGCTATGACCTCTGCAAGGCCCACAACGTGCTCTTTATGGCTGACGAGGTGCAAACCGGTATCGCCCGTACGGGTAAGATGCTGGCCTGCGACCACGAAGGCGTGCGTCCCGACATCCTCATCCTCGGCAAGGCCCTCTCCGGCGGCACAATGCCCGTGTCCGCAGTCCTGGCCGACGACGACATTATGCTGAACATCAAGCCCGGTGAGCACGGCTCCACCTTCGGCGGCAACCCCATCGCCTGCCGCGTCGGCATCGCCGCTCTCGAAGTGGTGAAAGAGGAAAAACTCGCCGAACGCGCCGAATACCTCGGCAAGATCTTCCGCGACGAGATGAACAAGGTCAACAGCCCGCTCATCAAGCAAGTGCGCGGCAAGGGCCTCCTCAACGCCATCATCATCCAACCCACCAACGGCAAGGAAGCCTGGGACGTGTGCGTGAAGATGAAAGAACTCGGCGTGCTCGCCAAACCGACCCACCAGCACATCATCCGCTTCGCTCCTCCGTTGGTCATCACCGAAGAGGAACTCCGCGAAGCCATCGCCAAGATCAAAGAGGCTATCCTCTCCTTCGAATAATCATCCCTTTATCCATAACGAAAAGACGGGACCGCAAGATCCCGTCTTTTTTATCTCTTATTTTGAGGTGATAAAAAACATAAACTATATTTTGAATATGAGTTCGAGCTACACCAACGAGCGAATCAGCTGCTCCTCGTCGCCGGGGAGCAGGTAAATCGGCGGGATTTCAATCATCGTGAAAGCGCCGTGACGCTGCTCCGCCTTCATACGCACCGCAGCGCGGGCACACGACACGAGCACCTGGCCCGTGAGAGCGGGGTTGTTGATCTCCATATCGAACTCAAACCGCTGGTTGTGCGTGTCACCGCTCACGCCGGAACGTGTCAGATGCACGCCGTGCGCCACATTGTTGAGCGCGTCGATGGAGGGGACGGGGATGACGTGCGTCTCGTCGTGGGCAAAATAGTCGTCCTGCAGCAATAGTTTCTCCACCGTGGCGAAGTCAGCACCTGCCTCCAGTTCCACATAGACCATACGGCGATGGATACCCGTGCCGAGCGGGATGGTCATCGAGAGCGCATCCTTGACGCCGGGTATGGCCTTGGCGGCCACGGTATGGCCCATACTGCGGCCCGGACCGAAGTTGGTGTAGGTGATGCCCTTGGGGGCCAGCGCCAGCAACAGGGCGCGCACCACCGAGTCGGAGCCCGGATCCCAGCCGGCGGCAATGATGCTGACCGCCTGGTGCTCCTTGGCGACGTGGGTGAGACGCTTGCGCAGGTCAAAAATCTGCCCGTGGATGTCGAAGCTGTCCACGGTGGAGATGCCCTGGCGCAGCAGCTTCTCCGCGAACGCCGGCACCTCACGGGTGGGCGTGCAGAGCGCAGCCACGTCGGCGTCCAATGCGTCCAAGTTGTCGTTGTGATGGTAAATGCCAGCCAACTGCATATCGTCGGCGGCCAGAACGGCCTGTTCCACGGCCTTGCCTATGTTGCCATAACCTATGATGGCGATTTTCGTTTGCATATCTTAACTTTTTTAAAAGCCGCAAAAATACTATTTTTCTTTTGGGATGAGAAAGCGGCATCGCATTTTTTTCATATTTTTGCACATTATTACAACAATATTCTGAAACTATGTCAACATACAACTTCGACGAAATCGTTCCCCGCCGCGGCACCCACTGCGTGAAACACGATATGCTCAACCAGTTCTTCGGCACCGACGACCTCCTGCCGATGTGGGTGGCCGATATGGACTTCAAGACGCCCGACTTCATCCTCGACGCCATCCGGAAACGGTGCGAGCACGAGGTGCTGGGCTACACCTTCTCCTCCGACACCTACGTCTGCGCCGTCATCAACTGGCTGCAGACGCACTACGGTATCACCACGCAATGGAAGAACCTGCACTTCATCCCAGGCATCGTGCAGGGCATCGCCTTCGTGCTGCAGGCATTTACCCAGCCCGGTGACAAGGTGCTGGTCACCACACCTGTCTATCCCCCGTTCCTCAACGTGCCCCACCGCAGCGGCCGCGTCTTCGTGAGCAGCCCGCTGAAAACCGTCAACGGGCGCTTCGCCATCGACTTCGACGACTTTGAAGAGAAGGCCAAGGGCTGCAAAGTGTTCATCCTCGCCAACCCGCACAATCCCGGCGGCACCGTCTGGAGCAAGGAAGAGCTGCAGCAAATCGCGACCGTCTGCCACCGACAGCACGTGCTGGTCATCGCCGACGAAATCCACGCCGATATGACCTTCGCGCCCCACCGGCACACCTCATTCTCCACCGTGTCGGACGAGGCCTACCACAACTCCATCACCTTCATCGCCCCCAGCAAGACCTTCAATATGGCGGGACTAGCCTCTTCCGTCGGGTACGTGCCCGACCCGGAGATCAAGAAAAAGTTCTTCGGCTTCCTTGACGCCAACGAACTCTCCTTGGGCAACATCTTCGCCTATACCGGAGCGGAGGCCGCCTTCCGATATGGCGAGGAGTGGCGCCTGCAACTGCTGGACTACCTACAGGGGAACATCGACTTCACGGAACAGTATCTCCAAGAGCATCTCCCCAAAGTGAAGATGATGCGCCCGGAAGCCTCGTTCCTCATCTGGATGGACTTCCGCGAATTAGGATTCTCCCATAAAGAATTGGTGGACAAAATGCTATACGAAGCCAAGGTCGGCCTCAACAGCGGCCTTGACTACGGGCCTGAAGGTGAAGGATTTATGCGAATGAATATAGGAACGCCCAGGGCCATCGTCAAGGAGGCCCTCGACCGCATCACTTCAGCTCTTTCTGCGTACGCCACATAAAGACAATGCCCATCGCCGCCACCACGGCACAGGAAAACACCAACGTGGTGGAGCCGTGAATGTCGGTGAAACGCATCTCGTCAATATCGATGCCGCGCCCCATAAAGGTATAGGACACAAGGATGGAGAGGGCGTTGTGCAGGAAATGAGCCAGCACCGGCAGCCACAGCGAGCGACTCCAATAGAAGAGATATCCCAAATAGGCACCCAGCAGCATCCGGGGCAGAAATCCGTAGAACTGCAGATGTATCGCGCTGAACACCACGGCCGTTACCCAGATGGCCAAGTGTGGTTTGTTCCACTGTTTGGTCAGCAGCGACTGCAACGTTCCCCGGAAAAGGAACTCCTCGCAAATGGCGGGGATCAGGGCCATCACCAGTATGTTCAAACAGAGGGTGGCGTAGGAATGGTCCTGCACCAGCAGTTCCATCACCTTACTCATCGACTCTTCCATCCGGGCCATCCACTGCTCCACTCCCGACATCCATTCCGGCAGATGCATTCCCTCGTTCCATTGCTCCAAAATGGCCACCAACGGGAGCAACGCAATGGAAAGCACCAGCACCGTGTTGACGAACAGATGGTGGGGACGACGGTTCGCGGCATTATAGTTCAACCACCGCCCGTCCTGGAGATACGAAAACAGCAATGCCGGACACAGGAACGTCCCTATAGAGCTGAAAAACTGTGTGATGCGAATATAGGCGGCGGGATTGCTGGCCGTATGCATATCCATCGTATGAAAAATGGCATACGCCACCAGCTGACCGAGGGTGCTGAACACCGTCATCCCCACGAAAATGAGAATCAACAGCGCCAGAAGTTGAACGAGAATGTGCTTTCCTTCCAGAAGAGGACGCAGATATCGCATATTATAAAGGATTATATATAATAAAAAACAGGGATGCCCGGAAGACATCCCTGCGAGTAAAGATTCTCACTATTTCACGAAGGCGATGACATCACCCTTCTGGACTTTGTCGCCCTGCTGGGCCACCACCTCGATGATTTTGCCGCCATACAGGGCGTGCACCTCCTCGTTGCCATAGTAGGCGGCGACGAAGCACACCGTGTCGCCCTCCTTGACGGAAGTGCCGATGGGCTTGGCCATCGATTTCTCATCCACAGAGAGTTCCCATATCACTTGTCCGGACACAGGAGCGACCACCGTCTTGGCATCGGGTTCCTTGGCCAGCACGCGCTCAATGGCCGTCTTCTTGATCTCATCGGGCAGTTTCTCTTCGCCAGCACCTTCCGCTTTGAGTTTGGCCTTGGCAAGCGCCTCAATGAAATTCTTCTTCGCCCTACCCTCTTTATAGTCAATGTACTGGCGTTCGTGCATTGCCAGCTCGAAGAGTTCCTCGTCATCTTCACCACAATCCCAGCCGCGTTCTTTCATCATCTCACGGTATTTGGGCAGTTCGTCGGGATAGTTGTCTTGAGGAACACCATCGAAGAATTCATAGCCCTTGGATTTGGCAAGTTCCACGATTTCAGGGGCGAGCGGGCCAGGCAGACGGCCACAGCGACCGAGAATCATATCCCACATATTCTTGTCCATATTGGAGTAGCGGGGTTTGCCCTGGGCTTCCGCAAGGATATTCATCAGAGCGATGTTCTTCACATACTGGCTGAAGGGGGTCACGAGGCCGGGAGTACCCACGCGAGGCCACACATACTGCACCTCGTTGAACAACTTCACCAGCAGTTCGTCCTCAGAGAGCTCGGGCTTGCCGGCATTGCGGAGCGAGAGATTGATGGCATCCTTCAGGCCCTTCAGGTCGGCCATCATAGAGCCCATCATACCTCCGGGCAGGCCGCAGCCAAGCAACAGGGATGTGCAAATCTTGTTCTTGGGTTCGATGAAATAGCCGAGGAAGTCGTCAATGAACTTCTGCGTGAGGGTACGAGCCTCCATATAGGCGCTCATATTGATGTCAGGCACGTCGAAGCCGGCCTCGCGCAGCATTGCCTGCACGGAGATGACATCGGGGTGGACCATACCCCAGGAAAGGGGCTCCATAGCCACGTCGATGATGTCGGCGCCATTGCGGCAGACCTCCAGCACGGAGGCCATCGAAAGGCCGGGGCCAGTGTGTCCGTGATACTGCACGACAAGATGCGGGTACTTCTCCTTGATGCAGCGGGTCAGTTTCCCCAGCATTGCCGGGCGCCCGATGCCGGCCATATCCTTCAGGCCGATCTCCTTGGCTCCGTATTCCACATACTTGTCCACAATCTCCATATAGTGCTCGATGGTATGGACAGGCGAATAGGTGATGCTCAGTGCCGCCTGCGAGATGAGGCCGAACTCGTTGGCATACTTGATGGAGAGTTCCAGATTACGGTAGTCGTTGAGGCCGCAGAAGGAGCGGACCACATCCACGCCCTGGGCCTTCTTGACCTTGAACATCAGTCGGCGCACGTCAGAGGGCACTGGGTACATCCGCAGGCCGTTGAGACCGCGCTCCAGCATCTGGGTCTGGATGCCGGCCTCGCGCAGGGGCTTCGTCCACTCGCGCACAGCCTTGTTGGGATTCTCACCATATAGGAGATTCACCTGCTCAAAGGCACCGCCGTTGGTTTCCACACGGGCGAAACAACCCATCTTCACAATCACGGGGGCAATCTCCTTCAACTGGTCCACACGGGGCTGGTACTTGCCCGACGATTGCCACATATCACGATAAACCAAACAAAATCTAATTTTCTTTTCCATAGGTTATTGCATTGTTTATGAAACAAATACTAAATAAAATCACGCTTTTTTAAAAGCGCGCAAAGGTACATTTTTTTTCGAGATTCACAAACCGACAGCCTCTTACTCTTTTTGCCCAAAAATCCGAGGCATTCTTGTTCGGAAAAAGCACGATTTTTCCAAAATCCTCCGAAATCAAAATTTTAAATTAACAATTAATTGTTATAAATAATAACAGATATTTTATAATTATCTTGTAATCAGTTAGTAAAAAATTTTATAAAAACTCTTGACAAATGTTTTACTTCATCATATCTTTGCTGCGTCGGAAAGGGTTGGCGACCCGAGGTCCGGCAGGACATTAAAAACATTGTATAACCCAACACGAAGAGCGCCTCTCACATATCACTCCCTATCGTCGGCACAAAGAAGCCGCGACGCCGATTGCGAAAGCATTCCCGCGAGACCGGAACGCCTTCATAAATCAAATCATTACCATAACATTTTAAATCAAAGAAATTATGAAAAGATTATTCTTATTTATTGCTGCCTTCGCAATGGCCTTCTCCCTCTCTGCCAAAAAGCAGCCCTTTGTGATTGTCCACAAGAGCAACGGCGGTTATTTTGCTTGGCTGAACCTCTACGACGACATCAACTACACGCCATCCAACGACGAGACGGTGCCGGCCACGCTGGACTGCTCGGGTGCGGGGTGGAGTTTCTGCCGTGTCCCACACGTCAGTATGGGCGAGTTCAGGTCCATTACCGCCACGACCTCGAATGTGGTCGCCGCCAACAACGCCTTCGCCAACGCCATCAACCAGATCATCGAGTTCAGCGAGAACCGATCGCGAGACGGGGCCACACAGGGCAGCAAATCCATCACGGTGTCTATTCCCAGCAACAACCGTTCGGGAAGCGCCACTTTCGCCGTCAAAGGCGAGTGGAAGTACAACAGCTACGGGGAGGGCGACTTGTACATCTACATTTCTCCCCTGCCCCTGGACGTCAGAATGTAACGGCATATTTATTAATGTAATCCCAACAATATGAAACCACGCATAATCATCATACTCATAGGGCTCACGATGGCATTGGAGGAGGGACAGGGCCAGTCCTGGATCGGAACGGCATTCCAACTCGACACATCCATCATCCTTAGCCCCTCCGCCCAGGGGCTCGACCTCTCCCGCCTCAAGTACCGCGTCTGCGACAGCGTGTTCTATTTCACCGATATGCGCGCATTCCAGCGCAAGGAGACCGACTATGACGCTGTCATACACGCCCTGTCCCTTGATGATTATGTGCAATACGACATCCGCCTTCCGTTCCCTCCCACCACCGAGCGGAGGGAGCGGGCGTCGGGCACCTACTGGATCTACGACTTCGACTTGTCAGGCGACCTGCTGGTTCTGGCCACCCAGGAACAGCTTCTGGTTTACCGGCGCACGGGCGCGACGCAGTATCTCTTCGACACGCTCTTCCCGCATCGGAGCTGCAAGGCGGCTTACCTCCACGACGGCTCGGTCTTCTATTTGGAGGAGGACCACGATTACGGATACAGATGGTTTCAACGTCCACTCAGGAGCGGACGGGAGAGGCTTGTGCGCGAGCTCGCCTACGAGGCACCGCACGTGGTGCAGGCCAATCCCAACCGTTATCTTTTCCACGACAAAAACGCACTCTATTTTCTCAGCACAAGATTCCCCGTGTTGCACAAGTACAGTCTTGACGGCCAATGGCTGGAGGACATACGCTTCGACCTGCCGCATTGGCATCAATTCGAGGAGGAGTATATCCGGAAAAGCCTGTCCGTTCCTTACGGAGTGGAGCGAATATTCGCCACCAAGGACGACATCTTCCGCTACTCCTATCCCAAGCTAGACTTTCCCTTGGGCAACAACCATCTCTTGTACTACACCCAATATGACACCCTGACAGGCCGCTCTGTCCCGGCGTTCGCGATACGGGACAGTCACGGGAGCACACGACTCTATTCCGCGAAAGACACCTCGACCTCGCCCTATGGCGACGGGCGGTTCCCCTTCAACCTGCTTCACCCGCAAGAGGACAAGGCCCACCTCAGTTGGGGAGACCTGTTGTTGGAGATTTCCGCCGATGGCACCATCGACTGGCGAGGATTGACTCCGGAGGCATACAAGCAGTCAAGGGAGGCATACTTCAAAAGGAACGACCCTGTTTTTAAAATCAGAATAATGCGCTACAAAAACACCGACCCGACAGCGATGCCCTTCTTGGTGGACACCGACTCCAAGCCCTATTCTTTGGAGGACTTGCCCCAGGGGAAAAGCATCCTGCTGGTCAACAACGAACTGGAATGTTCCGCCTGCGTACGTCACCTTTTGCAACTGCTCAACGACTCCACCGCCCAGGACGTCCATATTGGCATTCTTTACTCATTCATACCGGGAGCTCTACAAGAACGAGAAATCCACAACAGCATCAAGACGCATCTGGAAAGGCCGTTTCGGCTGTATTACCTGGATCGTCGCCGGCACGACCGCTATCCTGCCGAATGGTTCGGCGGCATAACGGCATATCCGGCGCTTCTTTTTCACGAAACAGGTAGAGCTCCCATTTTATTCTCTTTGGACGATATATTGGACGATGACCCTTACTCCATCGGCCTGAAGGACGGATTTATGGAGCAATGGCGTCAATTCAACCACAGATAAACGGAAAGCCCTATGGAAAATTGGTTTGACGATGATTTTAGAGAGAGAGGGGTGGCAGAAGCCCGTCTTCGTCTCTTAGCATATTTTTTTGTACTTTTGCGCCGCAATTACACAAGAAGATGGCATACACGATAGACCTTACGAAAATCACTCAATTCGACCACGTTGAATTCATCGCCAAGCAGGTGGTCGAGGGTTTCATCACCGGCTTGCACAAGAGTCCGATGCACGGATTCTCCGTCGAGTTCGCCGAGCACCGGCAGTACAACACAGGCGAGCCCATCCGGCACATAGACTGGAAGTTGTACGCCCGCACCGACAAGCTGTTTGTGAAAACCTACGAGGAGGAGACCAACTTGCGCTGCCATCTCATCATCGACAACTCCTCGTCGATGTACTTCCCCATCCGCGACCAGTACTCGTTGGCGGCGCCCAACAAGATCTTCTTCTCCGTGTATGCTGCCGCAGTGCTGATGCAGATTTTCAAGAGTCAGCGCGACGCCGTCGGACTGAGCGTTTTCTCCGACAAGCTTGAGTTGCACACGCAGGCCCGTGGCGGTGACGCGCACCACAAGATGATCTACCGCGAACTGGAGAAAATCCTGCAGCCCATCGGCACAGAAGTGCACCGCAACTCAATGGTCACCGACACCCTGCACCAGATTGCTGAGCAAATCCACCGTCGTTCCATCGTCGTCATCTTCAGCGATATGTTGGAAACCGGCAAAGACCTTGACGAGTTGATGCTCGCCTTGGGCCACCTTCGCCACAACAAGCACGAAGTGCTCCTCTTCCACACCTTCGACAAGGCCCTCGAATACGATTTCGCCTTCGAGAACCGCCTCTACAAGTTTGTGGATATGGAAACCGGCAACGAGGTAAAGGTGCACGCCAACAACATCCGCGAATTCTACCAAAACACGATACACGAGTACTTCCACGAAATCAAGGTCAAGTGCGGGCAGTACCAGATTGACGTCATTCCGGCGGACATCACCCAAGGGTTCGACCAGATACTGCTCCCCTACTTGCTGAAGCGCGCCCACACGGTCTGATGGACAAATCCGAACCCGCCGGCTCCCGGCTGACCATACCGCAGTGGTGCGCCGAGGACAAGCCCCGCGAGAAGTACGCCGCCCAAGGGCCCGCCGCCCTCAGCGACGCCGAGCTCCTCGCAATCCTCCTCCGCACCGGCACTTCCACCGAAAGCGCCGTGGACCTCTCCCGGCGAATCCTACACACCTGCAACAACCAACTGAACCGTCTGGAAGACCTCTCCCTGCGTCAGCTGACGGAAATCCACGGCATCGGACAGGCCAAAGCCATCACCCTGAAAGCCGCCTTCGAACTGGGACGCCGCCTAAGTTCCGAGCAAGTCGAAGAACGAGGCACCATACTCTCCTCCAGCGATGCCGCCGAGATAATGCAGGAGCGCATCGGCCATCTGCAACACGAAGAGTTCTGGGTGCTGCTGCTCAACCAGGCCGCCAAGATTCTCGGCACCGTGCAGATTGGCAAGGGTGGACTCGCCGCCACCACCGTGGACCCCAGGGTCATCCTGCACGAGGCCCTGCTCCACAACGCCACAAGCATCATCCTGTGCCACAATCACCCCTCCGGCTCGCTCACCCCAAGCAAAGCAGACATCTTGCTGACAAAGGACATCCAAAAGGCCGCCGCCCTTCTCAACATCAAGGTGCTCGACCACCTCATTCTTCACAAAAACAAATACTACAGCTTTCTTGATGAAGGAAAAATTTAATTTTTGTATTTTTGCGCCTCTAAACACAGCCCGTGCCAGACGAGCAGAAGCGATACAAATACACGATGCACACGCCCATATTGACAGTACCCCAGATCCGTGAAAGTGAGCAGTTCACGATGCAGTCCATCCCCTCGATAGAGTTGATGGAGCGGGCTGGCACCGCTTGCGTGCAAGCCATTCGGCCCCTGTTGGACCGCAACGCCATCTCGCAAGTGTTCGTCATCTGCGGCACGGGCAACAACGGTGGCGACGGGTTGGTCATCGCCCGCCAGCTGGCGTTGGAGCCCACCGCAAGTCTTGAAACTGTCACGGTGGCGGTTTGCCAAGACGCAAACTCACGCCGCTCCCCCGAATTCCAGGAGAACTTCAGCCGTTGGGAGAAACTGGTTGACACCGGGCGCACGCGCACCCTCATTTTCGACGGCACCGACGCCTTGGAGATCCCTGGTGACGCGCTCATCGTGGACGCCCTTTTCGGCATCGGGCTGCACCGGCCCGCCGCCGGCATCCACGCCCTCGCCATCCAGGCTATCAACGCCTCCGACGCCCCCGTAGTGGCCATCGACATCCCCTCCGGGCTGTTCGCCGACCAACACACGCCTGTTGAGAGCGACGTCGTGATAGCCGATTTGACCCTGTCCATCCAGTTCCAGAAACTGGCTCTCTTGTTGCCAGAGGCCTATCCTTTCTGCGGCGACGTGCAAGTGCTGGACATCGGGATGGAGGTACCCCCGACGATGAAAATCACCCGGGAATATCTGACGGCAGAGGGGGTGCGTCCCCTACTCCGCCGCCGCTCCCCATACGCCCACAAGGGCACCTTCGGGCACGGACTGCTCATTGCCGGCAGTGCCCCGATGCCCGGGGCCGCCATCCTGGCCGCCACCGCCGCCCTGCGCGGAGGCATCGGCAAACTCACCCTCCACACCCCTGCCGCCGCCGCGCAACACGTTCCCGGCCGCCTGCCTGAGGCCATCCTCCATCCTGACGCGGAGGAGCAACACGCCAGCCGCATCGACTGGAACACCCTGCCGGCCAACATCAACGCCATCGCCATAGGTCCCGGGCTGGGCACCCACCCAAAAACCGTCACCCTGGTCAAGAATGTGCTCGACGAGGTGCAGGCACCCCTCATCCTCGACGCCGATGCCCTGAACATACTGGCTGACAACAAGACCAGACTCGCCTTCCTGCCCCCACACAGCATCCTCACCCCGCATTTTGCAGAATTCGAGCGACTGGCCGGGCACGCAGCCGACGATTTCCAACGTGTGGAAATGGCACGCAACTTTGCCCAGCGCTACAATATCGTGCTGGTGCTCAAGGGGCACCACACCCTCATCTCGCTGCCCGACGGCACACAGTTCTTCAACTCCACTGGCAATTCCGGGATGGCCACCGCGGGCAGCGGCGACACCCTCACCGGTCTGCTCCTCGCTTTGATGGCCCAAGGGTACAACCCGGTAGAAAGCGCCCTGCTGGGTACTTATCTTCACGGCCTGGCCGGCGACCTGTATGCCGAAGAGAATGCGCCCCAATCGCTCATCGCCTCCGACCTGCCACAATATTTCGGCAAGGCGTTTCGTTACCTTGAATCCAATGATTACCCTAAATAATCGTTCCAATGAAAAGAATCTCTATTCTGTTTTTAACAGCAATCTTCTCACTCGGTCTGCTCCAAGCCCAGACGGAAATCAAATGGCAGTTCCGCAACATCGTCCACGCCGACTCCCTCAAAATCCAGGCCTTCGGCAAGGACCACAAGATGACCACCATCTACGCCCAGCCATACGCCGCGTCGATGGAATACAAGAGCAAGACCTCCCTGGAACCCGGCCTCTACTGGGTGCTGGGCGACAGCAATTTGGTGGATGCGTTCCTCATATCCTCCTCCAAAGGACAGAAGTTCTCCGCCGTCGTGGATTCCAGCAAGATCACCTACACGGGCAGCACCGAGAACCAGCGTTATCACGAATACATCGATGAGCTGCAGAACTACGACAATATGATGGCAAAACTGAATACGGAATTCCAGCAGGCTCAGGCCTCACTGCCCCAGTATATGCTGCAGGTGTTCGTGGACTCGCTGACCGCCCGCGCCAACCGCATCTCGAAAGACAAGGAGGCGTACCAGCGGAAAGTGATGGCCGAGAACCCCGGCACTATGCTGGCTTCTGTAATTGCCACCGGCATTGAGCCCCCGCAACCCCCGAAAGAGTACTATCAGGACCCCTCGCAGAAGAAACTGAAAAAGTTCTTTATGGAACATTACTTCGACAACTTCCCCTGGGATGACCCCCGCATCCTGAACACGGCCATCGCCGAGAACAAAATCAAAGGATTCTGCAACTATATCTACCAGTTTGATATGCCCGAACTGGACACCTGCATCATCAAAGTCCTAGAGGCGGCCAAAGTCAACGAGACCTCCCTCTATGAAATTTTCGACCGGATGGAGAAGATTCTCGGCAGTAACGTTTCTCCCTACAAAATGGAGAACAGCTACATCAAGATGCTCCGTTATATGCTTTCTTACAACAAGTTGGAGACAGCCCGAAAGACCCGTTACGAACACGAGTTGTCCATCATCGACAAGAACCACCAGGGCGACATCCTGCCCGACTTCCGCATCGTGATGAGCAACGGCGACACCACCACGTTCCACCAAGTGCAGAGCGACTATATGCTGCTCTACCTGCAGCACCCCACCTGTCCCACCTGCCGCGAAGTGCGCGGACGTATGGCCAACTTCCCGGCCCTCAACAGCGCCATCGCCAAAGGCAACCTCAAGGTGCTCACCGTCTATTTTGAGGACGACGCCAACGTCTGGAAAAATTTCATCCACTCCTCCGAGGCCAACCCCTCCTACCTGCACGGCTGGAACTTTGATCAGACCATCGAGGAGAACCACCTTTTCGACACCCGCACCATTCCTTTTATGTTCCTCATCGACAAGGACAAGAGAGTAATCCGGAAAGACATTCTGGTCAACGAAATCGAGGACTACATCAAGAAACTGAACCTCGACTAATTCCTTTGCAGCCTGTGGTAAAAGGCCGAATTCAACAACTCACTTGCCACGTTAAAGACAACAAAAAAACAAGCGGCGGGACTCCAGGAGTTCCGCCGCTGTGTTTTATTATGGAAATAAAAACAGTCTTTTAGAGAGTTTGAACCTTGAGGTTAATGATCTGGTTAGGATTGTTCGGGTCGTTGGTGATAACCTCAATCGTTCCATTTTGCACGCCAGGACGATTGCTGGACTTGTAAACCACCTTGATAGTGGCGGAAGCACCAGAAGGAATCTCTGTTGTCGAAGGATAGGCCTTGAACGATACAGAAGAGGATTCAATCTTACGAATCAGCAACGGATTCTTGCCCGTATTTGTAATGACGAATTCTTTCTCCATTGTGCTGTTCTTCTGGATCTGACCGAAATCAAGTTGAGTCTCTGCATAAACAGAAATCGGGGCCTTCTTCAACTGTTTTGCGGTGAGTTTGGAGAAGTCCTCCTTGATGTTAACTGCATAATGCAGTTGTTTTTTGGGCTCTTGATTGTCGTTGGTCATATAGGTGACAGCATCCTTCATCTGGCCGAAAGCGGCGCGCTTGGAGGCATCGTATTTGATGACGATAAATCCCTCTTCGCCCGGCATCAGGTCACTGCCGAAACTGCGGTAAACTTCCGTGATGTAATCATTGTTGCTCTCCAGGACATAGTTGACCGGCTGGTCCCAGAAATTGCGCACCTTGAAAGTGTCAAGCACAGACTCCGTGTTCAACAGGTTGTGGGTCACAGAAGGCTCGAAGAAGCGCGCCATACCGGCAGTCTTGGTGTAGCCCGTGCGCTCAAACTCCGTGGGCGGGCGTTTAATGACTTCACCCTTGATGAAAATCATATGAGGGGGCGTCTTGCTGTCATCAAGGAATTGCGGTTCATTGGTGGTGACACGAATGTTCTTGTTGAAGTTGCCGGGACGATTGTAGGGATTATAAGTCGCCTCGATGTAACCCTGCGCGCCCGGGGCAATCTGTCCCTTCGTGTAATTGGCCGCAGTACATCCGCATCCGGGACGCACATTGGTCAGTTCCAAAGGCTCGTTGCCCACATTGGTGAAGACAAACTTGCCCGTAACCTTGCCACCCTCTTCGTGAATCTTGCCGAAATCGTAGGTGGTTTGTTCAAATTGAATCTTCGGTTGCGCATAACAGAAGACAAATGCGACAACCATCAAAACCGATAAACTGAACTTTTTCATTGTGATTTGGTGTTTTTTTATGTTTTTGTTTTATTATTTTTTCCTTTTTGAAATCAAGGGCGCAAAGATATAATTTTTTTACCCAACTCGTTCACATCTATACCATTAAAATTTCCCGACGACATCATCAGCAAAACGGTATTGACTGCCTTCATATTCAAAAGTTTATTCTTCAACAAAGCGGAATCGTCAAACACCGTCAAATCGGGGCGTCCGAACGCCTTCTCAATCATCTGGGCCGTGATGGGCGGAAGTTTTTTGAGCGCGATGGCTTCGGGCGAGAAATAGACGATGGCCTCATCGGCATCGTCCATCGCACCAGCATATTGGGTAAGGAAAGCCTCGGTCAGGCTACTGAAGGTGTGCAGTTCCATACAGGCCACGAGATGTTTGTCGGGGTACTGCTCGCGCACGGCGGCGATGGTCGCCTTGAGTTTGGAGGGCGAATGGGCAAAGTCTTTATATACAAGACTGTCAGCATTCTTGGCCACCAATTCAAGGCGTTTGGAAGCGCCTTTGAAAGATGCGATGGCCTTGTAGAAATCCTGTGAAGAGACTCCCACGGCGGCGCAGGCATAGCGGGCAGCGTTGAGGTTAGTGAGGTTGTGCTTGCCGAAGATATGCAGGGGCACATCCCCTTCGGGCGTCTCCAGATAGGTCACGCCATCCTGGATATGGTAAGGATGCACGCCATACGGTTGTTTGTGGGCAACCGTCACGCGCTCGCCCAAGGCACGCAGCACTTCGTCGTCCTCGCAATAGATAAACTTCCCGTTGTCGGGAATCATATTGGCGAAAATCTCGAACTGCTCCACATAGATGTCGAATGTCGGGAACACATTGACGTGATCCCAGGCAATGCCGCTGACGATGCCGACGGTAGGCTGATAGACGTGGAACTTGGGGCGCCGGTCGATGGGCGAAGTCAGGTACTCATCGCCCTCGATGACCATAATGCGCGCCTCCTCGCTGAGTTTCACCATCACTTCAAAGCCCTCCAGCTGCGCCCCGACCATATAGTCGCAGTCGATGTGGTTCTGCTGGAGCACGTGGATAATCATCGAGGTGATGGTGGTTTTGCCGTGGCTGCCGCCCACCACAATGCGCACCTTGTCTTTCGACTGTTCGTAGAGATATTCGGGGTAGGAGTAGATTTTCAGGCCCAGTTCTTTGGCCTTGACCAGCTCGGGGTTGTCGATGCGGGCGTGCATACCGAGGATGATGGCATCGAGGTCAGGGGTGATGCGTTCGGGGTGCCAGCCAATGCTGTCAGGCAGAATGCCATACTTGGCGAGGCGCGATTTTGCAGGCTCGAAGATCTCGTCGTCAGAGCCGGTGACTTCATATCCTTTCAAACGGAGGGCGATGGCCAGGTTGTGCATAGCACTGCCCCCAATGGCGATAAAATGTACTTTCATAGCGGTTAATGATTTTGGGCGCAAAGATACAAAAAAGATAGCGTTTCCTATCCCTAAAAATCGTACTTTTGCGACCTTATTTTTTGATATGACCATAGAAGATTTCCAATCGCGCTTCTGCACCAAGGAAGTGTCGAAAATCGTCCCGATACTGGACGCGGAAGGAGCCGCCAAGACCATACAACTCAATGGTTTGACGGGCTCCTCGTACGCATTGCTGGCCTCGCGTCTTGCAGAGAAGGCCACTGCCACGCAGCTTTTCATACTCTCCGACCGCGAGCGGGCCGCCTTTTTCTACAACGATCTGGAGAAGTTGCTCCACGACAAGGAGCTGCCGCTGCCCAGCAAGCGGGTGCACTACCTGCCCTCCTCCTACAAGCGTGCCCACTCCGCCGACGAGATCAACAACTCCAACGTGAAACTCCGCTCCGAAATCGTCAACAAGATCGCCAACCATCCCGAGATTCCCTACTGCATCGTCTCCTATCCCGAGGCCGTGGCCGAGAAAATCATCTCCAAGCAGTTTCTCTTCGACAACTCTTTCTCTATCGCCAAGGAGAGCGAAATCACTGTTGACCGTTTCCTGGACCAACTTTACCAACTCGAGTATTTGCAGGAGGACTTTGTCTTCGAGCCCGGCCAGTTCGCCTGGCGCGGCAGCATCTTCGACATCTTCTCCTATTCTGAAGAATATCCATACCGTATAGAGCTGGACGGCGACCGCGTGGAGTCCATCCGTTTCTTCAACCCCGAAACGCAACTCTCCCTGCACGAGGAGGATGTGGTCCACATAATGCCCAAAATCGTCTCCCACCAAATCGAGGAGAAGCGCATTTCCCTGCTGGAGTTCCTTCCCGCCAACACTCGCCTGTGGCTGGAGCACCCCAAAGACATCGGCTCACAAATCGCCGCCCTCTACAGAAAAGTGGAGGAAGAGTACGAAAACACTCCCGCCAACGACGACGCCCTCCGGGTGGAGGACCTTTTCATCCGCCGGCGCGACTTCGACAAGGAGGCGGTCAAACACACCCGATGTCTGGTGGAAGCGCCCGAGGAGAGCGGCACAGACCTAGCCATCGACTTCCAAACCAAGCCCCAGAACCACTTCGGGCGCAGCTTCGACTACCTGCTGCTTGAGTGGATAGACAACGTGGAGCGAGGCATCCGCTCGATATTCCTTTCCGAAAACAAATCACAGTTGGAACGAATGGAGAAGGTGATGACCGACCTTGTGGCCAAGTACAACCGCCACAACCAGGCCTCGCTGACGTTAGAGCAGCTCTACACCCCCATTTTAGGCATCCTGCACGAAGGGTTCCGCGACGAGGAACGGAAGTGGGCGCTCTACACCGACCACCAGTTCTTCGAGAAAAACGAGCGTGTGGTCATCCGCGACCGCTACAAGAAGAGCGAGGCCTTCACGCTAAAGGAGATCTATGACCTGCAGCCCGGCGACTATGTGGTGCACATCGACCACGGCGTCGGCATCTACAAAGGGCTGGTCAAGACACAAGTGGACGGCAAGGTACAGGAGGCCATCCGGCTGATGTACAAGGACGGCGCCATCCTCGATATGAGCATCCACTCACTCTACAAGATCAGCAAGTATGTGGGCAAAGAGGGCACGCCCCCCACCCTGCACCGCATCGGCTCCGGCACGTGGGACAAGTTCAAGGAGCGCACCAAAAAGCGTGTCAAGGAGCTGGCCATAGACCTCATCAAGCTTTACTCGCAGCGCAAGGCCCGCAAGGGCTTCGCCTTCTCCGCCGACAACTTTATGCAGGCCGAGCTGGAGGCCTCTTTCATTTACGAGGACACCCCCGACCAGGTGAAAACGCTCGCCGACGTGAAGGGCGATATGGAGAGCGAGCACCCAATGGACCGCCTCATCTGCGGCGACGTGGGGTTCGGCAAGACGGAAATCGCCATCCGCGCCGCCTTCAAGGCTGTTTGCGACAACAAGCAGGTGGCCGTGCTCGTGCCCACCACCGTGTTGGCGCTGCAGCACTACACCACCTTCACGGACCGTCTGGGCGAGATGCCCTGCACGGTCGAATATGTGAACCGTTTCAAAACCGCCAAACAGATCCGTGAAATCCTGAAGCGCCTGGAGGAAGGGCGCGTTGACATCCTCATCGGCACGCACCGGCTGCTGAGCAAGGATGTGCATTTCAAGGACCTCGGGCTCCTGATCATCGACGAGGAGCAGAAGTTCGGCGTGGCTGCCAAGGAGAAACTCCGCGAGCTGCGCGTCAGTGTGGACACGCTGACGATGTCGGCCACGCCCATCCCGCGCACCCTGCAGTTCTCGCTGATGGGGGCGCGCGACATCTCCGTCATCACCACCCCACCCCCCAACCGCCAGCCTATCCAGACGGAAGTGCACGTCTTCGACGAGGAGATTCTGCGCGAGGCCGTGCAACGCGAGCTCAACCGGGGCGGACAGGTGTTCGTCGTGCACAACAAGATTCAGGACATCAAGGAACTGGCCGGCCTCATCCAGCGGCTCGTGCCGCAAGCGCGCATTGCCATCGGCCACGGCCAGATGGAGGGTGCCGAGCTGGAACGCATAATGACCGACTTCATCGACCACCAGACCGATGTGCTGGTCTCCACCACCATTGTCGAGTCTGGCCTTGACATCGTGAACGCCAACACAATGATCATCAACGACGCCCAGAACTTTGCGCTCAACGTGCTCCACCAGCTGCGCGGACGTGTGGGACGCAACAACCAGAAGGCCTACTGCTACCTCTTCACCAAGCCCTTCGATATGCTCAACGACCAAGCCCGCAAGCGGCTGCAGGCCATCGAGGACTTCTCCGACATCGGCAGCGGCATCCAGATCGCCCTGCGCGACCTCGACATCCGCGGCGCCGGCAACATCCTCGGCGCCGACCAAAGCGGATTCATCAATGAGATCGGCTACGAAATGTACCAGAAAATCCTCTCCGAGGCCATCCAGGAGATGCAGTATGCCGACTACGAGGAGGTGGAGATGGCCGACAACTCCGGCATTCTCAGCCGCGAGTGCCTGTTCGAGACCGACATCGAGGCCCTCTTCCCCGCCGACTACATCAGCAGCGTCAGCGAGCGGATGAGCCTCTACAAAGAGCTGCAGGCCATCCGCGACCTGGACAAGCTCGAGGCCTTCCGCAAAAAGGTCACCGACATCTTCGGCCCTATGCCCAAGGAGGCGTTGGAACTGATGCAGACCATTCCGCTGCGTCTGACCGCCGCCCAACTCCATTTCGAGAAAATCCTGCTCAAGAAGAACACCCTCACCGGCTACTTCCTCGGCAACTCCAGTTCCAAATACTTCCAGTCAGACGCCTTCGGCTCGGTTTTGGGCTTTATGCAGTACAACCACCCGACCACCCAACTCAAGGAGGTAAACCACAAGCTGATGCTCTCCATACACCACGTGCCCACCATCAAGGCCGCCCTGCACTGGCTGCAGAAGATGGAGGCGTTTTGCAATAAGGGACAGGAATCTTAACAACTGACAAAAAAATGTATATTTGCACGCTTTTTTTCAAGATAATAACAAAAACACATCTATATGAATAACAAATACAAACTCGTCTGTACAAAATGCGGGGAAGTCATCCCCGACTTCGCCACTTGGTTTAAGATGAATCAGGAGTGTTCCTGCGGCTGCAAACGCGCCGATGTCGTGTATAGCGCCGATTATCATAAAATCACGGAGCTCACCAAGCCCGAGCACAAGCCGGCCAACTTCTACCATTATTTCGACTTCCTGCCGGTGATGGACCCGAAAAACATCGTCTCCTTCGGCGAGGGAGCCATCCCGATTGAGGAGTGGGATTTCCTGGAAAAATTGGCGAAAGAGAAATACGGCATCGACTGCCAAGTGATGGTCTATCGCAACGACCTGAACGGCGGCAGCAACACCTTCAAGGACATTGCCGCCTCGCTGGCCGCCTCGATTTTCAAGGAGAACGGTGTGAAGGAGTTCTGCGTGGCCTCCACCGGCAACACTGCCACCGCATACGCCCGCTATTTGGCAGAAGCCGGCATCAAGTTCACGGTCTTTATGCCCTCCGACGCTTGTGAAGACACCGTGAAGGCCATCAAATCCTACGGCCAGACGGTAGTGGTGTGCGACGGCAACTACGGCTTCGCCAAGAAAGAGGCCAACGACTTCCACGAGAAGAACCACGTGCTCATCTCCACCGGCAACATCGACCCCATCCGTGTGGAAGCCAAGAAGACGATGGTGTTCGAGTACCTGCGACAGTTGGGCAAAATGCCCGACGTGTATGTGCAAGCCGTCGCAGGCGGTACAGGCCCCATCGCCCTCGACAAGGGTATCCGCGATTTGCAGACCACCTTCCCGGAGACCAAGCTGCCCCGTATGCTGCTCATCCAGCAGGACACCTGCGACCCGATGGTGCAGGCCTGGAACAAGGCCGTCAAGGCCGGTTTTCCGGAAGGTTACGAGAAGGACTACCCCATCATCGCTGATCCCAAGACCTTTGTGTCCATCCTCACGGCCGGCAACCCGGGAATGTACCCCATCGTGGCGCCCATCGTGCGCAAGAGCGGCGGCACCTTCCTGCAGGTCAAGGAGAACGAACTGGCCAAGTACGGCAAGATTGTGAAGGACGAGCGCGGCATCTACTTAGGACCCGCCTCCATCGTCTGCTTCGCCGGCTTCTACAAAGCCCTGGAAGAGGGACAGATCCGCAACGGCGAGACCGTCCTCCTCAACACAGGAGAAGGCGCCGCAAGGGCCAGCTTCTTCAAGAAGATGATTGACGAGGCATAAGGACAAATGACTACGGAACATAAATCCGCTGAAATTCACGGCGCATTCAAGGTGCTGTTGTGGTTTCTCGGCGCCACGGCTGTGCTGTATGTTCCGCTTTCCTCCTTTTTTCTCCTTTTCTTTGCCAGCGAGCTCCCTGGTTCCTGGCTGTTTTTGAGTGCTGCACTTTTTTCCTGCCTACTACCTCCCGTCATCGCGTTGATGGCGTTTCTTTCGTTGCGCCGCAGACGCGGCAACACCATTTTCCTTCTGCACATATACATCATATTGATGACCGTTGGCCCAGCATTGCTGACATCAACGGTCTATCCTATATGGAAGGTAATTATCTGTCTTCTTGTTTGGGCACTTTGTATGTTGTATATCACCTATTCCAAGCAAGTTAAGCTTACTTTTCCACTGAAGGAGCGTAAGGTGCCCATCTGGTTGGTATTCCTATTATATGGATTGCTATTTCTTTACACGCTTTTCTGCCACCGTGTCGTAACGTGCATTTCGGAGGGCCAACCGTTCCCGGAAATCTTTTATGACGAATTTGATATTGCCATAGATCCGAGTACGCTTGGAGCGGATGAACTCACAGACGGACTGATTCGAGTCAAGAAACCGGCCGGACTGAAATGCGGTTATGAGGATACAGGAGACGACCTTTTCATAATAATCTTCAATGATGACTGCGAATATTATATCAAGTCCGATGTTGGAAACAGCGGAGCGAATATTATCAGTGAGGAACCTTTTGAGGAGTTGGTTGACAGGAAATATGCTCAATTCCCGAAGGAGCTGATGTCGAACGGCAGCTTCGGAATAGAGGGAGAACCGAATATCCAGGCATCCCGCAAATGCTGGATTTACCATACAAAGCCGTATATCACTATGGTTGATGTGGTATTGCTCCGCGACTGGCGCACCAAGAAATATTGCCTCATATACGGCAAATACGAGGAGGGCACCGGCAGCCACACAACGGAGATTGCGGAATCGGTGCGGTTTCAATGACAGTGTCCGCAAACTTTTTGTATTTTTGCGGCTTAAAATTTGCCAACAATGAATGACTATACCAACCAAGTAGTTTGGATCACGGGCACCTCCTCCGGAATGGGCAAGGAGGTGGCCTTCCGCTTTGCCGAGGCGGGTGCGCGGCTGATTCTCACAGCCTTGGAGCCGGACCTTTTGGAGCAGGTGCGCGAAGAGTGCCTGCGTCGGGGCGCCAAGGCCGTGACCTGCCTGCCCTTCGACCTGTCGCAGACCGAATCGCTGCCACAACTCGCGCAGGATGCGCTCAACGCCTACGGCCGCATCGACCTGTTCTACAACAACGCCGGCATCAGCCAGCGCGGCACCACCGTGGAAACCGATATGGCCGTCATCCGCAAGGTGATGGATATCGACTTCTACGCCCCTGTCATCCTCACCAAAGCCGTTTTGCCCAAGATGATTGAACAGGGCGGCGGTCAGTTGGCCGTGACCACCAGCATCGCAGGGCTCTTCGGATTCCCGTTGCGCTGTGCCTATTCGTCGGCCAAGCACGCCCTCTACGGCTTCTTCGAAACCATCGCGGCGGAAAACCACAAGGACAACATCCGGGTAACCATCCTCACACCGGGGCGCGTGCAGACCAACATCTCCGTCAACTCGTTAGAGAAAGACGGGCGGCAGCACGGCAAGATGGACGCGGGCCAGGCGGGCGGCATCACCGCCGAGAAGGCCTCCCGCATCATCTTCAAGGCCATCGCAAAAGAAAAGAGGGAGAAACTGGTGGGCAGCGGCGAACTCATTATGGCCCACATCAAGCGCTTCTTCCCCGGTCTCTGCGCCAAGCTGGCCCGCAAAATCAAACCGATGTAACCATAATCATTATTGTAAACATAACAAACCACAAATACCTCAACGACAGATGAAAAGAACACTTCTTCTCACTTTAGCCATCAGCTGTTTGTCTTTTGTCTTCGGGCAGAGCATCAGCAAGAACGGCGGACTCACCGCCGAGCAAATCGCCACCCTGCAGGACTCCTACAAGAGCACCGGCACTGAAAAGGCCCTGCGCAACGCGGTGGTGGCCAACGACATCAACAAATTGGCCAAGAACTACGACAACAACACGGCCTTCGATGCCCACTTCTCCAACCAGGTGCCCTCCAAGGCCATCACCGACCAAGCCTCGTCGGGCCGCTGCTGGATGTTCACCGGTATGAACGTGCTGCGCGCCAAAGCCATCAAAAAGTACGACCTGCCCTCCGACTTCCAGTTTTCCCAATGCTACACCTTCTTCTGGGACCAACTGGAGAAGTCGAACCTCTTCCTGCAATCGATCCTTGACAACCGCAACAAGTCGATGGAAGACGAGACCGTGAAGTGGCTGTTCCAAAACCCGTTGGGCGACGGTGGCCAGTTCACCGGCGTGGCCAACCTCATCAGCAAATACGGCATTATGCCCAAGGAGGCGATGCCGGAGACCTACAGCAGCAACCACACCTCGCAGATGTCGTCGCTCATCAAGCTCCGCCTGCGCGAAGACGGCCTGATCTTGCGCGAGATGGCCAACAACAAGAGCACTACTGAGAAAATGCTGCAGGACAAGAAGATGGAGATGTTAAAAGTCATCTACAAGATGTTAGTGTTCACCTTGGGCGAGCCGCCCGCCGAGTTCACCTGGACACAGCGCAACGCCAAGGGCGAGATTGTCAGCACCGACAAGTACACCCCCAAGTCCTTCGCCGCCAAATTCGCCAACGAGGATTTCAGCAAGTATTATATGGTAATGAACGATCCCACCCGCGAGTACTACCGCGTGTATGAAATCCAGTATGACCGGCACGTCTATGACGGCCAGAACTGGCGCTACCTCAACCTGCCGATGAGCGACATCGCCCAGATGGCCATCGCCTCCATCAAGGACAGCACCAATATGTACTTCTCCTGCGACGTGGGCAAGTTCCTCGACCGCGAGACCGGCTATATGGACATCAACAACTACGACTACGGCTCCCTGTTCGGCACCAAGTTCAATATGGACAAGCGCCAGCGCATCGCTACCTACGCCAGCGGCTCCACCCACGCGATGACTCTCTGCGCCGTCGATCTCGACAAAGATGGCAGACCCCTCAAATGGATGGTGGAGAACAGCTGGGGCAACAAATACGGCCACAACGGATTCCTCATTATGACCAACGAGTGGTTCAACGAATATATGTTCCGCTTGGTGGTGGAAGAAAAATACATTCCCGCCGCCACCCTTAAACTTTTCGACCAGACTCCCATCTATCTCCCGCCTTGGGACCCATTGTTCGCCCCCGAGGAATAAATCTCAAAAACTGTTTTACCTAAATAACGACCACTATGAAAAAAACGCTGATAACCCTGTTCATTGCCCTGTTCGGATGCGCATTGTACGCCCAAAATGCGGATGACATCTGCGGAATCTTCCATTCCGTTGACCCTTTCTCCAAAGAGGGCTCGCAATGTGAAATCTACAAGGCCGCCAACGGCACCTACGAGGCCAAGGTGGTGTGGGTGGAGAACCCCAAAAAGAAAAACCAGCTCGGCCTTGTCTTTATGACAGGTCTGACCTACAATGCCAAGGATAAGGAATACCAGAACGGCAAGTTGAAGTATCCCGGCAAGAAGGGCACTTACAAGACCTACATCCGGCTGGTCAATGATGGCAAAACCCTCAAGATGCGAGGCTATTTAGGCGTTTCACTCTTCGGGATGACCGTTGACTGGACCCGGGAATCCAAACTTCGGCCACAAAAATAAGACACAAAAGGGGTGCCCAAACGGACACCCCTTTTTTTATGTCTTAAAAGTCATTTCTAAATAATATCCTTCTGTTCCAACAGATTGTTAAGAATCGCATACACGGTGAGGGCGGATACGGACTTGATGCCCGTTTTGCGCACAATATTCTTGCGATGGGTAATGACCGTATATGTGGAAATATTCAAGCTATCCGCTATCTCATTGTTTTTCATACCTTTGGCCAAACAAATCAGCACATCTTTCTCGCGATCGGAGAGCACCGAAGAATCCATATCGGAATCCTCCGCATTGAGTTGGGCCACCACCTGGTTCAGGGTGGACTTGATGCGCTGCAGGTCGTCGGTGATTTCAACGACCCCTTGGAACTGGCGGAGCATCTGGTTGTCGAAAAAAGAGGAGACCAGCGCCACCACCCGCAAATCGGGAAGGTCCTCAAAAAGGGAGCGCACCATACGCCTTTTAGAATAATCAATCATAGACGGGTTGATGATGAGCACGTCAGGACGGAAGATGCGCAGGCGTGTCATCACGGTGTGCATATCGTCCGACTGGAGCACCACCTCGTACTCGGGCAGGTCCCGCAACAAAGCCGACAACCCGCTCAAAACGATGACCGAAGGGTCTGCTATGGCAATTTTACAGGTTTTCATCTTCGTGCAGAATCTTGATGTACGGGAACAATATTTTCTCCTCTATGAGGGCGTGCTTCTCAATATCCTCCGACAGCGCACAGATATCCTCCAGCATATCAATGCGCTCGCGCTGGGCCACATCGGCAGGTATGTACTTGATCAACAGATTGGTAAAATCGCGCAACTTGTCCTCGATATTGGTGTGCTGCTTGTCGAACGCCCCCTTCTTGGGCGCATTCTTCTTGGTGGATGAGCGGTGCACCAAAGCCTGTATAAAGGGGAAAACAACCTCTTCCTCATATTTGAAATGATCCACCACCTCTTTCTTATAATCATAGAAAAAGTTGGTAATCAACTTCTTGTACTTCTCATTCCAATCATTGACAACCTCGGCGAGATGCTGCTCGATATGGGGGAACTTATAATCGAGATAGTCCTTGTGCGAATCAATCAAGTAGCGGACAAAATCCCCGATGGGGCACTGTTGCAACTCATCATCCGTCGGGAGATACTCGTCCATCGTATAGACATTGCCGACGATCAAGAACATCGGGAGGGAGACGCCGTTGTCGGCACAGACCTGTGCCACGGTCTTCTCGCCGAAGCCGAGGGCTATGCCCAGACGGGGGAATATGGAGATAAGCTTGCTGTGCTCAGTGAGCACGTCCGCCATTTTCCGATGAGCTGTAATGATTTGATAAGAAGTATTCTTCATTGTGAAAAAGAGATGTTATTGTTTGATGAATTTCACGACGTTGTTGTCGCATTTCACGAAATAGACGCCCGGGCGCAGGGTTGTCACGTCCACGCTGGAGATGGCGTTATCGACCGTGGTGGTGAGCACCACTTTGCCGGAGAGATCGAAGAACTGCACATCAAGGGCCTTGGTCGGGTCGGCAGTGAATGCCAGCTGCACTCTCTCGGTGGCCGGATTCGGATAGAGCTGGAAGGAAAGGCCTTCGTAGGTGCTGACACCGTTGAAGTCGGCGCCGTCCACCATTTCAGCATCGTACTCCACCTCCACATAGTTGACATAGTTGTTGCTGTTGGAGACCACCACGTAGGTCTTACCCGTCTGGTGCACCGGAATGGAAAAGGCGCCCTCGGCGAGTCCATTAAATTCATATTCGGCATCGGCCACGAGGGTGCCGTTGCGGAAGTTGGCAATGTTGGCCTCGTCCACCACGTACGCGGTCAGTCCGGCCAGCGTGCCGGTATGCTCATAGAACGAGGAGTTCTGACCATCAACGGGATTGTTGCCGGTCGTGATGTTGTAGGCCGAAAGCGTCACCTTGACACTCTTGTTGGCGGGGAACTCCGTCTGGGCAGAGGTAATGTGGTTACGTTCCGAAGTGGCCGCAGAGGGGAACGAGTAGTTCACATTATAGGTATGGCCGGCCGTGGTCTTGTTGGTAATGACATTGTACACCTGTCCGGAAGTGGTCGGGAAGGAGCCGAAGTCGGGATGGGAGATCTTCATATAGTACTTGTTGCCCGTGCCGAGTTTGACAGAAATCTTGCCTTGCGCATCGGTCCAGAGGTAACCGGCGGATAGGATGGAGGGGTTGGAAGTACTGTACTGGTAGTTAGTGGAATAGAGGTTGACCTTGGCGCCGTCCACGGGCTTGCCCTCCTGGTCCTTGACGGTAAGGTTGAGCGTGCAGGCCTCATTCTCAGAATATTTTTCGGAGAGGTTCTGCAGGGTGCCGTCGGGCACATAGCCCTGCACAAGGGAGCTGTTCCAGCCGTAGTTGCCGGTGGCCTGCATATTGGTCATACCCCAGTAGTAGGGTCTGCTGGCGGAGAGGCCGCCGCGGAAGAACTCGAAGTGGTGCCATTCCATATCGTCGCAGCCGTCGTGTATGACGGTCCAGACGTGGTCATCGCAGAAGTCGCCCACGTGCATACAGGGGATGAGGGCGGTGCGGGCTGCAGCGGTCACCAAGAGCGCGTCTTCGTGGCAGTTACCCACGTGCTTCCAGGCGATGTGGTTGGGCTGCGAGGGACGATAGTCGGAGGCGGAGGTCACATCCTGCGGCACTGCGCGCGAGCACCAGTTGCCCAGCACATCCAAAGCGCTTTGTGTGGACGAGAAGTTGCGGTTGAAGAAGTAGATGGTGGGATTCTCGTTCCAGAGGTACTCGGGCATTTGCATAATCTCGCCGAGGGCGGGAATAGTGTCGATGCACACCGTGTCGCGAGCGCCGGAAGAGTTGATGGCCACATAGCCGCACATATTCACGTTCTTGTAGCTGCGGTCGGCATTGTCGGAGGGGTTGACCGCCTGGGAGTAGTCGTTCCAGAGGTAGTCGCGCCAGAAGTAGCCCCACGTGCGCTGCGAGGAGATGGAGGTGAGGTTGTCGGTCACATAGACGCCCTCCTGCTCCAACTTGGGCATCACGATGAACTGGTAGTAGTAGTACTTGTCAATGGGGCGCCAGATATAGTTGGAGCCCTGCTTGATGCGGTACTCGGTGGTGGTGTACCAGTCGCCGGAGGTGGTGTCGCCTGATTCCACCAAACGCACATAATGCAGAAAACCGGCGTGTTGATAGATAAGCTCGGCATTATGCACGAGATGCTCCCAGTCGTTGGCGAAGCGGGAGGCGTTGAGCACCTCTGCCGGCAGGTAGGTCAGCACAAAGGCCACCTCGTCAAGATACTGCTTGGGGGTGGAGTTGATCAGATTGACCATCTTGGTGCGGACAGTGGTGTTGCTGATCTCGTGGAACTTGAAGCGCAGGTCGTAGCGCATCCAGACGGGCACGCGGGCGATGGCGCTCTCAATGGCAGACGATAGCGTCTCGAAATGGGAGCTGTCCTCCGTCAGCACGTTGTTCTCCACACTGAAAATAAGGGACTCACCGGGGCGCAGAATGCGCTTGCGGGCACTTCTGTCCCTCGTAAAATCATTGTTTTGCTGCAAAAAGGACTCCGTTTCGGGAGCGTACGGGATATCCACTGTAGTCTGGGCTGGAACCCTCAGCATTGAGGTACCCGGCACGGCGTCGATAGTCTCATAAGCACTTTTCTCAATACGGACATTGTCATTCTGCGCATTGGCAGCGAGGGAAACCACCCCCATAAAGCACAAAAACAGGAAGAATTTTTTCATAGTTATGTTTTTTATTTAATGTTACTAACTTTCAGAGCAATCGGCTTGGTCAGCTGTTTAAATTCGGGTTGCAAAAATATAAAAAAATGGACAAAAAACATTCCAAATCCAACTGCAAAAAAGCAAGGAGGCAATTATAATTTTTACTATTTTTGCGCCTTATATTTAAATTGGAAATTAATTAAAATAGATAAAGTAGAATATGAAAAACACCATTTCCCGTTTATTCCTATTTGTCGCCCTGATGATGGGCATCGTTACCTTGTTTGCACAGGAATCTCCCGTAAAATGGAGTTTCAAGAGCGTCAAAGTCAACGATTCCGTTGCGGAATTGCAACTGCACGCCACCATCCAGCCCCAGTGGCACCTCTATGCCCAGTCGCACAACAACGGGGTCGAAAACCCCATTGTGTTCACATTCAACCCTGACAGCAAGTACAAACGGCTCGGCAAGGTGCAAGAGCCCAAACCCACGGAAGAGAATGATGAAATCTTCGGTCTCTCCAAGTTTTTTACCAAAGAGGTGACCTTTAAGCAACGGGTGCAGATTTTAGACAACGAGCCCTTTACCATCAAGGGCAAGCTGGACGGGCAGGCCTGTATTGAGGGACGCTGCACGCAGGTGGAGCAGAAGTTCTCGTTCGACATCAAGGGATTCGACAATGTCAAGGCAACTGCCGAGCCGGAGGTTGCCGAGGAGCCCGCACCTGACAGCGCCGCCACCGCCACTATCGCACCGGCGACTGAGAATCCGGAGCCTTCCACGGCTGAGCCCGAGAAAGAGGAGTCTCTGTGGCGTTACTTCCTGTTCGCTATCGGCGGCGGTCTGGTCGGCCTGCTGATGCCCTGCGTCTTCCCGATGATCCCGATGACCGTCTCCTTCTTCTCCAAAGAGGGCCACAAGGGCAAACGCGACGCCCTGCTCTATGGCTTGTTCATTGTCCTGATTTTCCTCACCATCGGTCTGGTGCTGTCGGCCATCTTCGGCGCCGACCTCGGCAACATAATGAGCACACACTGGATTCCCAACCTGCTCTTTGCCGTTATCTTCCTCATCTTTGCCTTCTCCTTGCTGGGTTATTTTGAGATTACCCTACCCTCTTCTTGGGTCAATGGCTCTGCCAAGCGTCAGCGTCAGGGAGGCATTGCGGGCATCTTCTTTATGGCCCTGACCTTGGTGCTGGTTTCCTTCTCCTGCACATTGCCCATCGCGGGTGCGGTGGCGCTCAACGCCGCCGGCGGCAAGTTCCTCAAGCCCATCATCGGGATGCTCGGCTTCTCGTTGGGCATCGCCGTGCCCTTCACCCTCTTCGCCCTCTTCCCCAACCTGCTGAAGAAAATGCCCAAGTCGGGTGGCTGGATGAACACGCTGAAAGTCATCCTCGCCTTCGTGGAGCTGGCCTTCGCGCTGAAGTTCATCAACGTGCCTGACCAGACCTACCACTGGGGCATCCTCGACCGCGAGGTGTATCTGGCTTTCTGGATTGTCATCTTCGGCCTGCTGGGCCTCTACCTCTTAGGCAAAATCCGCTTCCCGCTTGATGACGAATACCCGGTGCAGAAAAGCTGGTTCCGCTTCACGTTGGCATTGTTCGTCTTCGCCTTCGTGGTCTATATGATTCCCGGTATGTTCGGTGCCCCGCTGAAGGCCATCTCCGGCTGGCTGCCGCCGATGACCACCCAGGATTTCGACATCTCCAACATCGTCCGCACCGAAAGCGGCAACGGCGGCGCGACCGCCAGCACCTACCAATGGACTGAGGAGCCGATGTATGCCGACAAGCTGAAAATTCCTTTCGGCATCAAGGGGTATTTCGACTACGACCAGGCCTTGCGCGTGGCCAAAAAAGAGGGCAAGCCCGTGTTCTTGGATTTCACCGGCCACGGCTGCACCAACTGCCGTAACGTGGAGAACGCTGTCTGGATCGACCCCGAGGTGCGGCGCATCTTCGCCGAGGAACTCATCGTCTGCACAATGTATGCCGACGACAAGGTTATCCCGCTGCCTGACAGCGAGAAGGGCAAGCTCAAGGATGCCGACGGCGACCCCATCACAATGCTGGGCGCCAAGAACCGCTATATCGAGCAAACCTTCTATCACGAGAACTCCCAGCCTTGCTACTTTGTCGTAGACCCCGACGGCAAGGTGCTCTCCGGCCCCACCTACTACGAACGCGACAAGGACAAATATATCCAGTTCCTGCGGGAAGGGATTGATAAGTTCAATTAAGACTTAAGACTTTAGACTTGAGACTTGAGTATGTAGGCTTTCCTCGAGCAATCCCGAAGGGACAAAATCCCAGTAACCCCGCACAAGCGCAAGCGCAGTGTGGTGCCGTAATGAGGAGATGGTGCCGTGAGGAGGAGCCCCCGCAAATCGTAAATCGCAAATCGCAAACCGTAAATCGCAAATCTATGAAAAGGTTCATAATCCCATCACTCAGTCTTCTCGGCGGGCTGTTACTCGCCTTCGCTTGGTATCCCCACGGACTTCCATTCCTGGTTTTCTTTGCCTGGATACCCTTTTTCTTTATGAGTGACGTCCTGTTGGAGAGAGGGGGAAAAGCCGCTTTCGTGAAAGGGTGGCTTGCCAGCTGGCCGGGATTGATGTTATGGAACCTCATCACCACCTACTGGATTGGCTATTGCACCATACCCGGGGCCATCGGCGCCATTGTGGCCAACTCGCTGTTGCAGGCCTGGGTGTTCGGATTCTGGCATTGTTGCCGCAAGTATGTAAAACAGGAGTGGATACATCCCATCCTGCTGATCGCCTTCTGGGTCTCATTCGAGTACCTGCATCTGAACTGGGACCTGACGTGGCCGTGGCTGAACCTCGGCAACGTGTTCGCGGTTTGCCCGCAGTGGGTGCAATGGTATTCCATCACGGGAGCGATGGGAGGAACGGTATGGATTCTTTTGCTCAACTTCCTGCTCTACTATCTGATTCGCCAGCAGGCCAAGACGCACCGCGTCGCCTGGGGTTTCATCACTGCCAGCGCGCTCGTGTTCCTCATCCCCGTTATCCTTTCGGCATTGATGTTTAAAAATGCCGGGGAGAGCATCGACAAGAGCCGTCCCGTGAACGTGGTGGCTGTGCAGCAGAACACCGACCCGTGGGAAGAAGAGTACTCGCTTACCAACGAGGAGCAGATACAACGGATTATTGAGGTCAGCGCCCCATATATAGACGAAAACACCGAACTGGTGGTGTGTCCCGAGTCGAGCGTGCCGCACAACATCTCGCTTCTGGACTTGCAGATGCGCACCTTTATGCCCGCGAACACGGGGTACAGCGGATTCTTTCTTTTGGACAGCGTCATCCACACATATCCGAAGCTGAACTACATATTAGGCATGTCATTATTTTCTCTATACGACCATCCGGCCACGCTGACAGCACGTCCGGTGGGCGAAGGGACCTATGTGGATGTCTTCAACAGCGCTTTATGCTATGGTGCCAACTACTACAACGGACATTACCACAAATGTCGTTTGGTGCCCGGTGTGGAGAAGATGCCCTTCCCGAAGTTGCTGGGATTCCTCGGTGACGTACTTATCAAGTTGGGCGGGTCCAACACATCGTTGGGCAACGACACCATCCAGCGCACATTCGCCATCCAAAGCAAGGGTGCGGAGTTGCGCGTAGGCGCGGCCATTTGCTACGAGTCCATATACGGGGAGTTGTTCGGCAAGTTCGTGCAGAACGGCGCCAACCTAATGACGGTCATCACCAACGACTCGTGGTGGGACGACAGCCAGGGGCACAAGCAGCACTTTGAGATGTCACGGTTAAGAGCCGTAGAGACGCGCCGCTACATTGTGCGTGCCGCCAATGGCGGATTCTCCGGCATCATAGACCCCTGCGGCAATGTCTTGCAGAAGACCAACTACAACGAGCGCACGGCCATCAAGGAGACTGTGTACGCCCAAGAGGGCGAGACCTTCTACGTGCAGCACGGTGACTATATCGCACGCATCAGCGTCTTTGTGGCTTTGGCAGGATTCCTTTTCACCTTTGTTTGCTGGTGCATAGAAGCCATTAAGAGAATTGAGAATTGAGAATTGAGAGTTGAGAATTGAGAATTGAGAGTTGAGAATTAAGAATTGAGGGTTAAGGGTTAAGAATTGATAATTAAGAATTACCATAATATGAGAAAGTCCTTACTATTGACGGCTTGCCTTGTGGCTGTCGTTTCTATTTTGACATCAGCTCCTGTGGACACCCTGACGGGTCTTCGCGTGGCATCGAATTTCTATCGCGAAAGAGCTGGTGTCCAGCAAAGCAGAAGCATCAGTTCTCATTTGGTCAAGACCTATAAAATCTTACCAAGTGAGGCACGTGATTCTCTCAACTGCCTATATGTATATAATGTAGGCGACGGTTATGTGATTGTCAGTGCCGACGACCGTATCACACCAGTGCTGGGTTATTCCACCGAAGGGAACTTTGATGTGCAGCACATTCCAGTGCAATTGCAGGAATGGCTTTCCCAATATGCATCCAAAATCGGCACGGCAGTGTCGTCGCCCGGGTTCACCAACGAGCAAGTGAACACATCCTGGAGGGCTCTGGCTTCCGACAATTACACCCCCAGCCGTTACGGTACAGTCAGGGTGGCACCTCTGATACAGACCCTTTGGGACCAACATCCTTATTACAACAACTATTGCCCGTATGATGCCAGCGCCGGCGAGCGGGTGGTGACCGGTTGCGTGGCCACGGCTATGGCGCAAATCATCCGCTATTGGCAATATCCGTCTCGGGGTATAGGCAGCCACAGTTACACCCACTACTCTTACGGCACCCAGTCGGCCGATTTCGGGAACACGACCTACAACTACAGTCTGATGCCTCTTTCGCTGGACGGCAGCAGCAGCACTGCCCAAATCAACGAGGTGGCAAAGTTGATGTACCATTGCGGTGTAAGCGTGGATATGGACTATGGTTTGGCTTCTCTTGGAGGCAGTGGCGCTTCCACTCAATATGCCGCGGATGCCCTCAACACCTATTTCGGCTATTCAGGCTGCCAATACCAAAATAAGTCCGACTACACGAACTATCAATGGACGAACAAACTCAAGACAGAGTTGAACAATGGTCGTCCTGTGCTATACGATGGAAGCGGTACTGGCGGGCACGCCTTCATCTGCGACGGATACACGGTGGATGACTATTTCCACTTCAACTTTGGTTGGAGTGGCTCCTATAACGGTTATTTCACATTAGATGATATCACACCGGGAAGCTACAATTTCAATTATACGCAAGGGGGTATATTCAACATAAGTGCCGCGCTGCCCATACTCCGTGCCAGTGAGTCGGAAGTGGACTTTTTAACGGAAAGCGGTACCGTAAGCGAAGGCAGGAAAATCAATGTCATCTCCAACAACCTAAGCAGTCCCATCACTATTTCCACCAACAGTCCCTTCTTTGTCAGCACCGACTCCGTTCATTACGGAAGCAGCATCACAATGGGCACCGGCGGGGGATACTTTTTCGTGAAATACTCACCCAGCACTGGCATTCAACGTGATTCTTCATCCATCACCCTTGCCTCCGGCTCCACCACAACATCCATTGTACTCCAGGGATTCACCTTCGTCATCGATTGCCAGCCCATCAATAACTTGAATATTTCATCAAGCGACCTCTCTCACATCAATATTGTATGGACGGAACCGCAAATGGACACTACGCCTCAGATTCTCACCTGGAACAATGCCAAGACCAGCAACTACAGTTTCAACAACAATAAAGTCACACTGTTGCAACGATTTACCACCGCAGACTTGGCCTCTCACCACAACCAGACATTGACTGGAATCTCGTTCTATGTCACCAGCGGATTCTCTGTCCTTAAATTAGTGGTGTACAAAGGGAGTGATTTTAGAGGTACTTCATTTAATCCCGGCACTTTGATCGTGGAGGAGACCATACCTGTTTCCACCCTCACTGGGAATTCTTGGAACACCTTCACCCTATCCCATCCCGTCACCATCGACGCCCACGAAGAGTTATGTTTCGGCGTTTATATGGAATCCTCCTACGCCTATCCGATACCTGTAGGCAGCCCCATTGTTGCAAAAAAAGGCAGCATTGTAGGATACTCCAATGGCAGTGGAGGACAAAGTTGGTCTCAAATCAACAGTTACAGTGTCTGTCTGCGCGGCATCATCCAAAACACGCAAAGCGTCACCCATTATGAGGTGTCGCGCGACGGAACCCCTCTGGGCTCCACAACCTCGACTTCCTACAACGACATCGTAAGCCACACCGACACCTACCATTACACCGTGACGGCGGTTTGGGACAACAGCTGTTCCTCAGCGGCACAAATGGACTTCACAAATGTGGCCAGCATCATCGTCAACCCTCAAGTGCTGGAATTCCACAACAACTATGGGTACTCCAACACTGTAAAGACCGTTCAAATAGGAGGGAACGGCATTTCCCAGCCCATCCAGGTTTCTGTCAGCGGCAACTTCCAAATAAGCACAAACGGAACCTCCTACTCCACTTCCGCCACACTGTCCTCTTCAGGAGGCGTTTTGTATGTAAAATACACCCCTACATCTACCAATACCACGTTCGAGAGCGGACAAATCGACCTCTCCTCGGGCGCCCTGTCCGCCAGAGTGAGTTTGACAGGCCAGTGCTATGGAGACTGTAATCCACCAGAAAACCTCGTGTTATCCGCATCAGGGCCTACTGCCAACCTGCATTGGGACACACCCACATACACCCCCGAGGAACCTGCCATCCTATCTTGGTGTACCACCTTTATTCATGGGTCCTTTACCTTTTTGAACGATGGAAATTGCACTATGGTCCAAAGATTCGAACCCAGCGATCTAACCTCCTATCACAACAAAAAAATAACTTCCATATCGTTTGTTATGCCCAATGTTTCCACCATCAGTTCCGGCAAAATTGTGGTCTATAAGGGTGGATCGTTCTCAAGTTCAGGTAATCCCGGCACTTTGGTTTACGAACAAAACATAAACATTTCCTCCCTGTCCGATTGGACTTGGAACAGCATCACCCTAAACACACCCGTAACCATAGATGCATCCCAAGAACTATGGTTTGGTGTTTATTTTGTCTATTCAGGAACCTGTTATCTTGTTAGTTGTGATAATAGTGTTAGTGTATCTAAAAAGGGAGGATTAATAAAAAGAAACAATTATTCTTGGGATAGCTTTGACTATGGTTTCAGCATAAAAGCCACTGTAGAGGATACTCCTATAACGGTGTCCCGTTATCAGATTGACCGCAACGGCAGCACCATCGTCTCCAACACCTCTGCCACAAGTTATACAGACAATGTTGGTGTCAACGGGAACTATGACTATACCGTTTGGGCGATATGGAGCAACGGTTGCCGGGCAGGGGCCAGCGGGAGTGTCTCCGTAACGGGAGGATGCACCACACCGGGCTCGGTCACTACACAAAATCTATGCGGAGGCACCTACACCTGGCACGGCACCACTTACAATGCCAGCGGTACCTACACCTACGCCTTCACAAACGGCAGCGGTTGCCTGCAGGTGGACACCTTGCGTCTCAACATCCATTCCAATCCGTCGGTCACCATCAACGGCAACAGCAGTATTTGCAACGGCAGCAGCACTACGCTCACTGCCTCCGGCGCCAACACCTACAGCTGGAACACGGGAGTCTCCGGTGCCAGCATCAGCGTCCATCCGACCAGCACCGCTACCTACACAGTCACGGGCACCAACAGCTACGGATGTACCGCCACCGCCACGTTCACAGTTAACGTCACGTCACCCACATTGGCAATCGTCAGCACATCTGACGTTTCCAGTATCACAACCTCAACGGCCACTTGCGGTGGCTCGGTCTCGTCAGACGCCTGCTCGCCCGTTACCGCCAGAGGTGTATGTTGGAGCACATCGCACAATCCCACTATCACCGGCAGCCATACCACCAACGGAACCGGCACGGGCACCTTCACCAGCAGCCTCTCAGGACTTACCGCGAACACCACCTACTATGTAAGAGCCTACGCCACCACTGCGGCGGGCACCAAGTATGGTGAGGAAAAGAGCTTCAAAACGAGCTGTAGCGCCGTCACAGTCAACATTAGTGGCAACACCAACATATGCAGCGGCGCCAGCACTACCCTCACCGCTTCCGGCGCCAACAGCTACACCTGGAATACCGGGGCCTCGGGCAGCAGCATCACGGTCAATCCAACGAGCAGCACTCCCTATACGGTCACGGGCACCAACAGCCTTGGTTGCACGGGCAACGCCACGGTCACTGTCACCGTCACCCCAGTCTCGCTTGCCACCGTCAACACGGCCAATGTCACAAACATCACCACCACGGCAGCCACTTGCGGCGGCTCGGTCTCGTCAGACGCCTGCTCGCCCGTTACCGCCAGAGGTGTCTGCTGGAGCACATCGCACAATCCAACTGTTGCCGGCAGCCACACCAGCAACGGCACAGGCACGGGCACCTTCACCAGCAACCTCACAGGACTTGCCGAAAACACCACTTACTATGTAAGGGCATACGCCACCACCGCAGCGGGCACAGCTTACGGCACGGAAAAGACATTCACCACCGGTTGCACCCCCGCACAGGGCATTGAGACCGTCACCGCCTGTGGCAGCTACACCTGGCACGGGCACACCTACACTGCCAGCACCAACACCCCCACCTACACCATCACCAACGGGGCCGCCAACGGATGCGACAGTATCGTCACTTTGCACCTCACCATCAAACCCATCCCCGTGGTAACCATTTCGGGCAACACTCACATAAATCGCTATGAGAGCACCACGCTCACCGCAAGCGGCGCCAGCAGCTATGTATGGTCCACGGGCAGCCACAACAATGCCATCACTGTGTCGCCCGTCGTCACCACCACCTACTCTGTCACTGGCACTACTGACGGATGCTCCAGCACCCCTGCCAGCGTTACCGTCACCGTGGGCGACTGCATCCCCTTCTATCACATTGAGACCGTCACGGCTTGCAACAGCTACACCTGGCACGGACACACCTACACCGAGAGCACCAACACTCCTACCCACACATTCCCTAACGGGGCCTCCAATGGCTGCGATAGTATCGTGAATCTCCACCTCATCATTATCCATTCAACAAACAACTCGATCTACATTAATGAGTGCGGCAGCTACACTTGGTACGGGACCACCTACACCACCTCGGGCACCTACACTCACGAGTATTCCAGCCACTATGGCTGCACTCAAGTTGATACCCTGCACCTCACCATTACGCCCATCCCTGTGGTGACCATCTCCGGCGACACCAGCATATTCATCCACGAGAGCACCATCATTATGGCCTCTGGTGCTGAATCCTACATTTGGAGCAATGGACTGAACTCCACGGGGTTCGTGGTCTCTCCTACAACGACCACCACCTATACAGTCACGGGTTACAACAACTTGTGCGCGAGTGAGCCTGTCAGCATCACCGTTCACGTTAAAGAGTGCATACCCGCACAGGGCATCGAGACCATCACCGCCTGCAGTAGCTACACTTGGCACGGGCACACCTATACTGCCAGCACCAACACTGCCACCTACACCATCCCCAGCGGGGCCGCCAACGGATGCGACAGTATTGTCACCCTGCACCTCACCATCCATAAACCTGCACATAATGCCATTACCGTTTCCGAATGCGGCCGCTACACCTGGAGTTCCGGCAACGGGCAGACCTACACCCAAAGTGGCACCTATCTCCACACCCACACGGACGTGAACGGTTGCACACAAGTGGATACATTACACCTCACCATCAATCCCATCCCTCTGGTGACCATAACGGGTAACACTTCCATACCTCTCTACGAAAGCACCACGCTCACCGCCCACGGCGCTACCAGCTACACCTGGTCCAACGGCAGTCACGCCAGTGCCATTACCGTGTCGCCCGCCAGCGCCACCACCTACTCCGTCACTGGCACCACCAACGGTTGCACCGGCACACCCGCCAGCGTCACCGTCGTCGTGGGACCCTGCCAACCTAAACAAGGCGTGGAGACCGTCACCGCCTGCGGCAGCTATACCTGGCACGGGCACACCTACACTGCCAGCACCAACACCCCGACATACACTATCCCTGGCGGGGCCGCCACCGGTTGCGACAGTGTCGTCACCCTGCATCTCACCATCAAACCCGTCCCTGTGGTGACTGTCACAGGCAACATCGCCATACTTATTGACCAGAGCACCACGCTCACCGCTCACGGTGCCAGCAGTTACACCTGGTCCAACGGCAGCCACGCCAGTGCCATCACTGTGTCGCCTGCCTCTACCACCACCTACTCCGTGGTCGGCACCTTAGGCGGCTGCACCAGTGCACCAGCCAGTGTTACAGTAAACGTCAGCGCTTGTCTCCCCGGACAACACGAGGAGACCATCACGGCCTGCGACAGCTACACTTGGACCTCCGGCAACGGGCAGACTTACAATGAAAGCACCAATGTCACCCACACTATCCCCAACGGGGCCGCCAATGGGTGCGACAGTATCCTCACCTTGCACCTCATCGTCCGCCACCCGGCAAAAGAATACACCGTGGTCACTGGCTGTGGGAGTTACACTTGGAACGGAATCATCTACACTCAAAGCGGAACTTACACCTTCAATCACACCGACAATTATGGTTGCATACTGAGGGACACCCTTGTACTCACCATCAAACCCAAGCCTGTGGTGACTGTCACGGGCAACACTTCCATACTGGCCAGTCAGAGCACCACCCTCACCGCGCAAGGCGCTATCAGTTACGTCTGGTCCAACGGCAGCCAGACCAATACCATCACCGTGTCGCCGACCGACACCACCATCTACACCGTAGTTGGCACCACGGACGGCTGCTCCAGCGAGCCTGTCCGCGTAACCGTAAATGTGAGTCCTTGCACACCCGTGCAAGGTGTGGAGACCGTCACTGCCTGCGACAGTTATACCTGGCACGGCACCACCTATACTGAAAGCACAAACACTGCAACATACACCATCCCCGGCGGGGCCGCCAACGGGTGCGACAGCATCGTCACCCTCCACCTTACCGTCCGCCACCCGGAGAATGAATATTCGGTGATCACAGAATGCGGCAATTTCACCTGGAACGGCACCACCTACACGCAGAGCGGCACCTACACTTACAGTCACACCGACAGCTACGGCTGCACGCAGATGGACACCCTCGTCCTCACCATCACCCCCATTCCTGTGGTAACCATCACGGGCAACAGCAGCATAAACCTCAACGAGAGCACCACGCTCACCATACACGGCAGTGCCAATATGTATGTCTGGTCCAACGGCAGCCGCGCAAGTTCCATCACTGTGTCGCCGACTTCCACCACCACCTACACCGTGCTCGGCATCTCCAACGGTTGCACCAGCGAGCCGGCCAGCTTCACCGTCAACGTAATCGTTTGTTCACCCGTGCAAAGTGCGGAAACAGTCTCTGCCTGCGGCAGTTACACCTGGCATGGGCGCACCTTCTACGAAAGCACTGACACTGCTACATATACCATCCCCAACGGGAGCGCAGATGGCTGCGACAGCACCGTCACCCTGCACCTCACCATCCACAACCCGGTGCACACGGCCGTCACTGTCTCCGAGTGCGGCAGCTACACCTGGACTTCCGGCAACGGGCAGACCTACACCGCATCAGGTCATTACACCTACAGCCACTCGGATGCGCACGGCTGCACGCAGGTGGACACCCTGCACCTCACCATCAAGCCCATCCCTGTGGTGACCATCTCGGGAAATAACAACATCCACCTCTACGAGAGCACCACACTCACCGCCCACGGCGCCAACAGCTACTCCTGGTCCACGGGCGCCAGCACCGGTGCCATCACCGTGTCGCCCGCCGCCACCACCACCTACTCGGTCACCGGCACCACAAACGGCTGCGCCAGCGCACCTGCCAGCGTCACCGTCAACGTGGGTTCCTGCATTCCTGGACAAGGTGTGGAGACCGTCACTGCCTGTGGCAGCTATACTTGGCACGGCACCACCTACACCGCCAGTACCAACACCGCCACGCACACCATCCCCGGCGGAGCCGCCACCGGCTGCGACAGCATTGTTACCCTCCACCTCACCATCAAACCCATCCCTGTGGTGACCATCTCGGGCAACAATAACATCCACCTCTACGAGAGCACCACCCTCACTGCAAGCGGTGCCAACAGCTATGTATGGTCCACGGGCGCCAGCACCAATGCCATCACCGTGTCGCCCGCCAGCACCACCACCTACTCCGTAACAGGCACCACGGATGATTGCGCCAGTGCGCCCGCCAGTGTCACCGTCAACGTGGGTCCCTGCATACCGGGACAGGGCGTGGAGACCGTCACTGCCTGCGGCAGCTACACTTGGCACGGGCACACCTACACTGCCAGCACCAGCACCGCCACGCACACCATCCCCGGCGGGGCCGCCACAGGCTGCGACAGCATTGTTACCCTCCACCTCACCATCAAACCCATCCCTGTGGTGACCATCTCGGGTGACAATAACATCCACCTCTTCGAGAGTACCACCCTCACTGCAAGCGGCGCCAACAACTACTCCTGGTCCACGGGCGCCAATACCAATGCCATCACCGTGTCGCCCGCCACTACCACCACCTACTCTGTCACCGGCACCTCGGACGGCTGCGCCAGCGCACCTGCCAGCATCACCGTCAACGTGGGTCCCTGCATACCGGGGCAGGGCGTGGAGACAGTCACTGCCTGCGGCAGCTACACCTGGCACGGGTACACCTACACTGCCAGCACCAGCACCGCCACGCACACCATCCCCGGCGGAGCTGCCACTGGCTGCGACAGCATTGTTACCCTCCACCTCACCATCAAACCCATCCCTGTGGTGACCATCTCGGGCAACAACGACATCCACCTCTACGAGAGCACCACCCTCACTGCAAGCGGTGCCAACAGCTATGTATGGTCCACGGGCAACCACACCAGTGCCATCACCGTGTCGCCCGCCACTACCACCACCTACTCTGTCACCGGCACCACGGACGGATGCGTCAGCGCACCTGCCAGCATCACAGTCAACGTGGGTCCCTGCATACCGGGGCAGGGCGTGGAGACCGTCACTGCCTGTGAAAGCTACACCTGGCACGGGCACACCTACACGGCTAGCACCAGCACTGCCACGCACACCATCCCCGGCGGAGCCGCCACTGGCTGCGACAGCATTGTTACTCTCCACCTCACCATCCATAACCCGACGCACACAGCCACTTCCATCACCGAGTGCGAAAGTTACACTTGGAACGGCACCACCTACAGATCGAGCGGCCATTACACCTATGCACATCCCGACGCTCAAGGTTGCATTCAAGTGGACACCCTGCATCTTACCATCTATCGCCCGATACATACCGCCGTCACGGTAACGGAGTGCGACCGTTACACTTGGCACGGCATCACATACTCCAACAGCGGAGACTACTATTATGATCACGATGATGACAACGGATGCACCCAGGTGGACACTTTGCACCTCACCATCCATCATCCGCAGCACTCCTCCACTTCAGTCAATTCGTGCGGCAGCTATATTTGGAATGGCACCACCTACTCAACCTCTGGAGTTTACACCTATGCTCACTCTGATGCCAACGGTTGCACCCAAGTTGACACACTCCATCTCAACGTCCGTCCTAAACCTGTCGTCTCCATTTCCGGAGAGACATACATCCATCTTTATGAAAGCGCCACGCTTACCGCCAGTGGCGCAGACAGCTACGTTTGGTCAACAGGGGAACACACCAACCCCATCACAGTCTCCCCGACATCGGCAATGATCTACTCCGTCACAGGCTCTTCCAACGGGTGCACCAGCGAGCCGGCGCACATCACAATTATTGTGGGGCCTTGCATACCCGCACAAGGCGTGGAGACCATCACTGCGTGCGAAAGTTTCACCTGGCACGGCACCACCTACACGGAGAGCACCAGCACCCCGACATTCACCATTCCTGGCGGGGCTGCCACCGGCTGTGACAGTGTCGTCACCCTGCACCTCACCATCCACCACGTACAGCACGCCGTTACCACTGCTAGTGAGTGTGGCAGCTACACCTGGGCTTCCGGCGACGGGCAGACCTACACCCAAAGCGGCACCTACCTGCACAGCCACACCGATGCCAACGGCTGCACGCAGGTCGATACGCTGCACCTCACCATCAAGCCTATCCCTGATGTAACCATTACCGGCAATGGTTTCATCCATCTCTATGAAAGCGCCACGCTCACCGCACACGGCGCCGACAGCTATGTTTGGTCCACAGGTGCGAATACCGATGCCATCACGGTTTCGCCCACCAGTGCCACCACCTACTCCGTTACCGGATACGCTGACGGATGCACCAGCGCACCTGCCAGCATCACCATCAATGTGGGGGCCTGCATTCCCGCCCAGGGCGTGGAGACCGTCACCGCCTGCGGCAACTTCACCTGGTACGGGCAGACCTACACCGCCAACAACAGCACTGCCACACACACCATCCCCAACGGGGCCGCCTCCGGTTGCGACAGCATCGTCACCCTGCACCTCACCGTCTTCCACCCGCAGCACACCGCCACCACTGCCAACGAGTGCGGCAGCTACACCTGGTCCTCCGGCGACGGGCAGACCTACACCCAGAGTGGCACCTATCTCCACAGCCACACGGACGCCAACGGATGTACACAGGTTGATACCCTGCACCTGACCATCAGGCCTGTTCCCGTGGTGACCATCTCGGGCAACACTGCCATACATCTTTACGAGAGCACCACTCTCACCGCCAGCGGCGCCGACAGCTATTCCTGGTCCACAGGTGCCAGCAGCGATGCCATCACCGTGTCGCCTGCCACTACCACCACCTATTCCGTCACTGGCACCACCGACGGGTGCACCAGCGCGCCCGCCAGCGTCAACGTCACTGTGGGACCCTGCATCCCCGCCCAGGGCGTGGAGACCGTTACTGCCTGCGAAAGCTACACCTGGCACGGACAGACCTATTACGAAAGCACTGATACCGTCACACACACCGTCATCGGCGGGGCCACTACCGGTTGCGACAGCATTGTCACACTGCATCTCATCATCCACCACGCACAGCACACCGCCACTACTGCCAGCGAATGCAGCAGCTACACCTGGTCCTCCGGCGACGGGCAGACCTACACCCAAAGTGGCACGTATCTCCACAACCACACGGATGCCAACGGCTGTACGCAAGTGGACACTCTGCACTTGACTATCCACGAGCCGCAAAGCAGCGAGTTCACAATAGCCACGGAGGACAGTTGTTATGATTGGAACGGGACAGAGTACTGCGAGAATGGCGATTTCACCCAAACACTGACCGACCAGTTCGGTTGTGACAGTACCGTGACGTTGCACCTCACCCTCCGTGTTGGCATCACACAATATGACGAGCAATATAACATCTCCATCTATCCCAACCCCACGACGAGCATCCTCTACATCGAGAGCGACGCACAAATCGGCCAAATCCATCTTTACAACACTTTCGGCCAAAAGATCAAATCCATACGTGTGGATGGAACAAAAGGGAGCCTTGACTTGTCCGACTTAGCCACCGGGGCCTATTACCTCCGCGTGGAGACAGACAAGGGTGTTGTCATCAAGAAAGTAATCAGAAACAAATAGCAACCACCCGCCGTGATGACACGGCGGGCCGGGCTATCCGCCCACATCCCGCACAATGCGCTCTCCGATAGCGCAATCTATGCAGCGTTTTTCCTTACAATAACACTGCAGCAGTTCTATCAACGCCTGTGAATCCAACGCCGTGCGCTGCGGGAATGCCGTGTCACGGAACACCCTCGTAACCTTATTGTCCTCAAACGGAATCTGATCCCACATCGCCACGACATCCTCCTGTTTGGACTGATCGCCGAAAAAACGGTAATAGGCAAACAGCACCGGCACCACCGTGTTGATCATCAACAATTGGAACGCGGTGGCTCCCAACGAAACGCTATGTGGCAAGAGGGTCTCTTTCCCGAATTGGTAATGTGTCTCCCAATAGCTGTCGGCCTCCACAGCGAACAAGTCCTGATATTGCTCTATCGACGGGCAATCCAAAAGCGTCCGCAAAAGCTCAGGCGTCTTGTGGATGAGGGCAGCCAGCTGCGCCAGCCTCAAGCACGGGAAGTTGGACGGGCGCAAGCGAAGCCAGTTCCAATGATGACGGCCAATAGGTTGGAGCTGGTATTTGTAGCGCAAATATTCGTACTCGTATTTGAGATTGTCGTAGTAGGCGTCAACGTGAGGCAAGTCGAGCATACCCGCCTGCCCGAAAAGCAACGCTCGTACCTGTAGAGCGGAATCCGAATGGCGCAGGAGAATTTTGTAAGGGAGGCTCCGCGCCAACAACTCGAAAGCGGAGGCATTCGCTTTGAACCCGAAACTCACCGCCACCTGCCTGTACAAGGTTTCGTCCCAGTCGGCGCGGCACTGCGCGTGCAGACTCATTATGTCCTCGTATTTGCGCAGCAGACGCTCCATCGCCATTGAGGAGACCAGAGACTGCAGGTGCAGTTCCTCGAAACGCGACAGGTGGTGGCAACAAGGGACCATCTCCACTGACCCGACCAATTGCTGATATTGAAGCCACTTCCCCTTCGGAATGCGGTCCTTCAGCTCCAACGTAGGATAATACTCCCCAGGTTGCCTCTCCACTTCCACATCGTGCTCGTAAACGACGTGTAGGGCCACCGACTTGTACTTCTCATCCTTTTCGTGATGATGCCGGAACCAGTCGGAACTCCGGATGTGGATCTCGACATCGCCGGCCCAGGTAATGTCGCCAATCTGCACCACCGCCTGCCGAAAATCAGGTCCGGCGTCAAAATTGTGAAAACCCGACGCCACAATGCGAAGCAATTCTCCCGAAGTCGTCCGCAAATCCGAAGTGTCAAACAATTTGTTTTTCCACAAATAGTGTAAAAAATCCTCTGTCATAACGTCATTTCTTTTACTCTGCAAAAATAATATTTTTTTTAATTATTTCATACAATTAAAATATTTTTATCTTTTATTCGTTATATATTTATAATATACAATATATTAAATAACACAACACAAATTAACATATTCAATATAATATCAAATATTAACTATTAATTGTAAAAATATGGAAACAGCAAAGCAAGAAAAAGGGAAAAAGGGCGAGCAGATGGCCGCCGACTATTTAAGAAGCAAGGGGTATCAAATATTGGAAACCAACTGGAGGATGGGGCATCTGGAGGTGGACATCATTGCCATAGGTAACAATATGCTGGTGTTCGTGGAGGTCAAGACGCGGGCCACCAACGCATTCGGCGAGCCGGAGGTGTTTGTGGATCTCGCCAAGCAGCGTCATCTGATACGGGCGGCGAACATCTACATCGGGAAAAACGGCATCGACAAGGAGGTGCGGTTCGACATCATCTCCGTGATCCTGAACGAGGGGGTGAAGAGTATCAAGCACATCGAGGACGCTTTCAAGCCGAGGTGGTAGGGAGTTCAACGGACACAAAAAAACCGGGCGCCAAAAGCGTCCGGTGTGTCTTGGGAACCTATAAGCCGGGTTCTGTACTATGTTGCCATTTATCTAGGGCCTGCGTCACCGCAGGTCTCCATCAACCTACCCTCCGAGTCGGACGAGCAGCCCTCAAGCCTCGGTTTATTTGGTCTTTCAACCCATAAGGTTTACCTCCGCCGGCATCACTGACGGCGACGTGAGCTCTTACCTCGCGTTTTCACCCTTACCCTTGCGGGCGGTATTTTTTCTGTGGCACTGTCTGTCATCCTTCGATGCCTTCCCGTTAGGAAGTATGGTGCTCTGTGTTGCCCGGACTTTCCTCCCCCGCGCAAGGCGGCAGCGGCAACGCGGCTCCCAATAGGGCTAGTAATTGAGCATCACCGGCATAATGAGCATCAGCAGCGTCTCGTTCTCGTCGTATTCCTCTTCAGGGAGGATGAGCGCGGCACGGTTGGGCTGCGACATCTCTATGCGGATTTGCTCGCTGTCCATATTCTCCAACATCTCACGCAAGAACTTGGAGTTGAAACCGATACTCATAGGTTCGCCGGTATAAACACCCGTAATTTCCTCGGCAGCCTTGTTGGAATAATCCATATCCTCGGCAGTCAGCGTGGTCTTGTCCTCGGCCAGCGTCACACGCACCTGGAAGGTGGAC
>ONAB01000002.1:50889-271082 GCA_900315705.1 uncultured Bacteroidales bacterium
GGTTGGAGTAGATACCCACACGGCGGATGGACTTGAGGAACTCGTCGCGGCCCACCACGAAGGAGTTGGGATTCTCGGTGGGGATAACAGCCTCATAATTAGGGTATTTACCCTCCTTCAAGGAGGAGTAGAGCACATAGTTGCCGAAAGCAAAACTGATATGGTTGGTCGCCTGCGAATACTCCACGTGCACATCACCCGTCATACCGGAAAGGATGGCTTTCAGGTGGGAAATCGGCTTCTTGGGGAGAATCAGGGAGGCGAATGCGTCGGTCTTGACTTTCGTATTGCGATAGCGGACCAGTTTGTGGGCATCCGTGGCCACGAAGGTGACATAGTCGCTGGAAAGTTCGCAGAGCACGCCCATCATATGGGGTCTCAAGTCGTCGTTGCCAGTGGCGAAGAGTGTCTTGCTGATGGCGCGTTGCAGCACAGGGGCCTCAATGTCGAAGAAACTGGGATCCTGCATCGGGCTGATCTGGGGGAACTCCTTGCCGTCGAAGCAAGGGGCGTCGTACTCGCCGTTGGCGGCCGTGAACTTCAGCACCTTGTTCTCCTCGTCAATGACGAACACTATCGGGGTCTCCGGAATCAGTTTCAACGTGTCGATCAAAATCTTGGCAGGAACGGCGACGGAGCCCTCGCCCTCCACGTTGTCCAACTCGATGACGGCGGTCATCGTGGACTCCAGATCCGACGCGGTAAGGGTCATCTTGCTGTCTTTGATAGTCACTAACACATTGTCCAATATAGACATAGAGTTATTGGAACTCATCACACCGCTGACAGCGCTCAAGTTGCGGTACAGCACATCGCTGGTTACTATAAATTTCATATTTTACCTGTTTAAAATGAGAGTGCAAAGATAATTTTTTTTTTAATACAAAAGACTCATAAAATATACCTTGCTTTTTTGTATTTTTGCCGCCAGAATTCTAAAACAAAAGACAATGGTAATAGACGAACTCAAACAATCAGAAGCCCTGCTGGAAGGCCATTTCCTGCTCTCCTCCGGCCGTCACAGCGACCGTTACTGCCAATGCGCCAAGCTCTTGCAATATCCGGACCGTGCCGAGCGCGTCATCTCTGTCATCACCGAGAAGGTCAAGGACCTGCCCATCGATATGGTGGTGGGGCCGGCTATGGGCGGCATCATCGTGGCCTACGAACTGGGCCGCCAGCTGGGCGTGCCCGCCATATTCACCGAGCGGGTGGACAATGTGATGACCCTGCGCCGCGGCTTCGAGGTGAAACCCGGCCAGAAACTGCTCATCACGGAGGATGTCGTCACCACCGGCAAGTCGTCGCTGGAGACCATCGAGGTGCTCAAGTCCTACGGCGCGGAGATCATCGGCATCGCCTGCATCGCCGACCGCACCACGGGCGACTTCCCCTACCCCATCTACAGTTCCACCAAACTCAACATCCAAAGCTGGCCCGCCGACGAATGCCCGCTCTGCAAAGAAGGCAAGCCTTTTGTCAAACCCGGAAGCCGGAAATTCTAAGCCTTTCCCGCCTTGGCCAAATGTTAAAATATTGAAAATCAATTATTCAAGTACTTAAACTTTTTCAATTGACCTTTCAACTATTTTCGTATATTTGCGGCTCTTAATTATTAATGATGAAAAATCCGAAAATAGCCAGTCGATACGCAAAGGCACTCTTTGACTTCGCCACCGAAAAAGACCAGGTGGAAGCCGTCCACAAAGACCTTTTGCTTGTCCATAAAACCTTGAAAGATAACCGGGAACTTCTTGTCGTGCTCGACAGTCCCGTCATCGTGCCCTCCAAAAAACGCGCCATCTTCAAGAACGTTTTCCAGAGTTCGCTGAACGAGGTCACCTTCTCGTTCCTTGATGTCGTCATCAACAAGAAACGCGAGCCGATGGTGGCTGATATCTGCAGCGAGTACACCAAGCTCTACAACGAACTGCATCACATCAAGACAGTCACGCTGACCAGCGCAACACCGCTCAGCAGCGAGATCGTGGAGAAAATCCGCACAATGCTGGCGGAGAAGACCCAATACACCATCGACATCCATCAAGTCGTCAACCCCAGCATCATCGGCGGCATAATGGTGAAGATGGACGATTATTTCTACGACGACAGCATCAGTTCCAAGCTGAACCGTCTGCGCCAGGAGTTCTCGCACAACATCTACCAGATCAATTTCTAAAAAAACAACAAATAACATTAGTATATGTCAGAAATAAAACCCTCAGAAGTGACCTCCATCCTGCGGCAGCAGCTGCAGAACTTCAATCTGAAGACCGAGATGGAAGAGACGGGCACCGTGCTCCTTGTCGGTGACGGCATCGCCCGCGTATATGGGTTGCAGAACGCCCGTTCCGGCGAATTGGTGACCTTCGAATCCCAGTCCGGCGGCGAAACTGTCACGGGCATCGCCCTCAACCTGGAAGAGGACAATGTCGGTGTCGTGCTGCTCGGCGACGCGAAGAGTCTCAACGAAGGCGACATTTGCAAGCGTACGGGGCGCATCGCCTCTATCCGCGTGGGTGAAGGCCTTCTCGGCCGTGTCATCAACACGTTGGGCGAGCCCATCGACGGCAAAGGTCCCATCGAAGGCGACCTGCACGAGATGCCCATCGAGCGCAAGGCCCCGGGCGTCATCTTCCGCCAACCCGTCAAGCAACCGTTGCAAACAGGCCTCAAGGCCGTGGACGCGATGATTCCCATCGGACGTGGCCAGCGTGAGCTGATCATCGGCGACCGCCAGACGGGCAAGACCGCCATCGCCATCGACACCATCATCAACCAGAAAGAGTTCTACGAGCAAGGCAAGCCCGTGTACTGCATCTATGTAGCTGTGGGCCAGAAGGGTTCCTCTGTAGCCTCCTTGGTGAAGACCCTCACCGAGCGTGGCGCAATGCCCTACACCATCGTGGTGACCGCCACCGCCTCCGACGCCGCCGCTATGCAGTTCTACGCCCCCTTTGCCGGCGCCGCCATCGGCGAGTACTTCCGCGACACCGGCCGCGACGCCCTCATCATCTACGACGACCTCTCCAAACAGGCCGTGGCCTACCGTGAGGTTTCCCTGCTGCTCCGTCGTCCGCCCGGACGTGAGGCATACCCTGGCGACGTGTTCTACCTCCACTCCCGTCTGCTCGAAAGAGCCGCCAAAATCATCGAATCCGACGAGATTGCGGCCCAGATGAACGACCTTCCGGAGTCCTTGAAGCCCATCGTCAAGGGTGGCGGCTCCCTGACCGCTCTGCCCATCATCGAGACACAGGCCGGCGACGTCTCCGCCTATATCCCCACCAACGTGATCTCCATCACCGACGGCCAGATATTCCTGGAGACCTCCCTCTTCAACTCGGGCGTGCGCCCCGCCATCAACGTGGGTATCTCCGTGTCGCGCGTCGGCGGTAACGCCCAGATCAAGTCTATGAAGAAGGTGGCCGGCACGCTGAAACTCGACCAGGCCCAGTACCGTGAGATGGAATCCTTCGCCAAGTTCGGCTCCGATGTCGATGCCGCCACGCAATACGTGCTCGACAAGGGCGCCCGCAACGTGGAAATCCTGAAGCAACCCCAATACACTCCGTACAAGGTGGAAGAGCAGATTGCCATCATCTTCTGCGGCTCCAACGGTTTGCTCCAGAAGATTCCGCTCAACGGCATCCGCAACTTCGAGACCGAGTTCATCCACTTTATGCACGAAAAGCACCAGGACGTGCTGGATGTGCTCCGTTCCGGCAAGATTGACGACGAGATTTCCAACAAACTAAAGGAGGCCTGCAACGAAGTGGCCGCCAAATATATCGAATAGCTATGGGAAACCTGAAGGAAATCCGGACCCGCATCAGCTCCATCGAGTCCACGCAGAAGATCACCAGTTCTATGAAACTGGTCTCCGCGGCCAAATTGAGACGTGCCCAAACCGCCATCCAATACCTGCGGCCCTATTCCGAGAAACTGAATGAGATTCTGCATAACCTCTCCGACTCCGCCACCTCGACGGAAGGGCTGCCGTTGTTTGAGCAACGCGCTCCCGAAAAGGTAGTGCTGGTGGTCATCACCTCCAACAAAGGACTTTGCGGTGCCTTCAACGCCAACATTATCAAGCAGGTCAACGCCCTGATCAACGAGAAGTACGCCACCCAGCACCAAGCCGGCAACGTGCGGCTCATCTGCATCGGCAAAAAAGGAAACGAGCAGCTCAGCAAGCTCTACCCTGTCATCCAATACAACGAGACCTTGCTGGACAACCCCGAATTCAGCGAGCTGGCGGCCATCGCCGACTACCTGACCAGCGAGTTTCTCCGGCACAACATCGACAAGGTGGACATTGTCTATAACCAGTTCCTCAACGCCGCCACCCAGCGTGTCACCGTGGAGGAGTTCCTGCCCATTGCCCACCTGGACGAGGGTGAAGCCGCCGGGCCGAAGAAGGACTACATCATCGAGCCCTCCCCGCAAGAGCTACTCGAGGCCCTTATCCCGAAGATCCTGAAGAACCAGCTGTACAAGACGCTTTCCGACTCCATCGCCTCCGAGCACGGTGCCCGTATGATATCGATGACCAAGGCCACCGACAACGCCACCGAGATCCTGCGCGACCTGCGCCTCAAGTACAACAACGCCCGCCAGTCGTCCATCACCAACGAACTGATCGAGATTGTGAGCGGCGCCGAGGCCCTGAAGGGTTAATCTACGACACCTGTAGAGACGGGGCGCGCCCAATCTCCACTGACCATACCCAAATCCCTTGAGATTCTATTTCAGGGGATTTTTTTTGTAGAGACGGGGCGCGCCCCGTCTCTACATTATATTATATTATAATATCCATTGGAACAATCCCACGACCACCATATAACGCACCCCCTTGCCAATGAACATCAGGACGGTGGTGGGCACAACCCGAGTGCGCATCACTCCCATAGCGATGGCAATGGGGTCTCCGATAATGGGCAGCCACGCCAGTAACGCCGCCAAAGAGCCGTATTTTTCAACCTTTAAATGCGCTTTGGCTAATGTATCCTCCTTGATTTTCAGATATCGCTCAATCCACGACCATTTGCAGAGCCAGCCCAACAGATAGCAGGTCATTCCGCCCACCGTGTTGCCCAGCGTCGCCACCAGAACAACGGTCCACGGTGAGTAGTCCAGCAGCAATGCGGCAGTGACCAGCGCCTCCGACGAGAAGGGAATCACCGTGGCCGACAGCAGACAGCCGAGAAAAAGTCCGAATAATCCGAGATGCTGGAGCATACTATAATTTTCGGCAAAAATACGCAAAAAAGAGGAGTTACGCAGTCGGGGTAGAATTATTATTGTATATTTGCCGCCATAAAACAAACACTGTATGGAGATAATGCGACAAAGGAGCCTTGTTCTCTTTTTGTTTTTTTTGCTGGCCGGGAACCTTCTTTCGGCACAGGAGAACCAATACGTCTTCAATGATGTGACAACAGGGCTCCAACCGACACCATCCCTATACAACACTATCCCCTACGAACTCTGGGAGAACAAGATCCACGGCAACGTCGTAAAGATAATAGAGACCCAAGATTATCACCCAAACCCAAGCCACGATCATACGGGGTATTTTTTAATTGAACGCGACAAGAAATACAGCAAACACATCTTTTACACCACCACCCCGCAAACCATCAGCACCTTTTCGTTTGACAGTACAGGTAGAATCTCCGGCATTGACCAAACCGTTATAGAAAAAACATATTACAGAAGAATCAAGACCGAATTTCTAACACACACCAACGATCAGCAATCCGCGAACAGGAGAAGGAGACACCTAAAGCGTTCCGACCCTGCGCCCACACTCAATTCCAGCCAAACCATACTCAACCATTTCACCTTCCAGAACGGGTTGCCGGTCCTCTGGGAACAAAAGAGGGAAACTTGGCAAAAAATGGAGGCCCTCCGCTATGACTCTCTCCAACGGATCAAATCGGTGTATCACTATGTGCAGAATAGTTTAGAGGATATCACCACTTACACATACGACGAGCGCGATCGGATAACGACGGAAAAAAGAGTCCCTTTCACGACCAACATAAAAGACTCCCCCACCCTTCACAAGCAATATTATTACGACGACTCCCTGCACTCCACCCAAGTGGTTAACCTCTTGAGAGACAGCTTAACATATCCTTTCACTGCCAGTTGCCGATTCACGTCTCAATACGATTCCGCGGGAAGATTGCAGATGATAGAAGGCAAAGATTTGGGATACTACAACCCCTACCCCAACCGGTGTTGCAGCATCAGCACACCCGTGAGCAAAGTCACTTTCAAGTATGACGACCACGGCTCTTTAACCGAAAAAAACTATTACTCAGGCGATAGGATGACTGTAATATACTCATTAACTTGGGAATATGAGTATGATGATAAGGGAAACTGGGTGAAATGCAAGCAGTACGAAGACGACCACATCCTTTACGTAACAAAGCGTGCCATCGTTTACCGATAAACGGAAACAATCTTTTATTTACAAAAAAAGGAGCGGCAAAAGCCACTCCCTTTTATACATATATGTAATGCGATAGGATTATCCTCTGAAGGGGAATTTCTTGCCCGGATAGATAGCCTGTGAGCCGAGCATACTCTCGATGCGCATCAGTTGGTTGTACTTGCAGATGCGGTCGGTGCGGGAGGCGGAGCCAGTCTTGATTTGGCCCGTGCCCAGGGCGACAGCGAGGTCGGCGATGGTGGTGTCCTCAGTTTCGCCGGAGCGGTGCGACATCACGGCCGTGTAGTGGTTGCGCTGTGCCAGGGAGACAGCGTTGATGGTCTCCGTCAGCGTGCCGATCTGGTTGACCTTGATGAGGATGGAGTTGGCCACCTGCTTGTCGAGGCCCATCTGGAGGCGCTTCACGTTGGTCACGAACAGGTCATCACCCACGAGCTGTGTCTTGCCACCAATGGTGTCGGTGAGGAGTTTCCAGCCGTCCCAGTCGTCTTCAGCCATACCGTCTTCGATAGAGATGATGGGGTATTTGTCGGTCCAGGTCTTCCAGTAATCCACCATTTGCGCGGGGGTAAGTTCCTCATTGGTGGACCATTTCAGGCGGTAAAGCTGCTTCTCAGTGTCGAAAAACTCAGAAGCGGCAGGGTCAAGGGCGAGGCAAACCTCTTCGCCAGGTTTGTAACCGGCCTTCTCGATGGCTTGCAGAATCACCTCCACAGCCTCTTCGTTCGACTTGAGATTGGGGGCAAATCCGCCTTCGTCGCCGACGTTGGTGGAGTAGCCCTTGCCTTTGAGCACGTTCTTGAGGTTATGGAAAATCTCGGAACCCATACGCACAGCCTCGTGGAAGTTGGGGGCGCCGATAGGCATAATCATAAACTCCTGGAAGTCCACGCAGTTGTCGGCGTGGGAACCGCCGTTGAGGATGTTCATCATCGGGACGGGGAGCACAGTGGCGTTGCAGCCGCCCACATAGCGGTAGAGTTCCTGGTTGGTCTCGAGAGCAGCGGCCTTGGCGGCGGCGAGGGAGATGCCGAGGATGGCGTTGGCGCCCATATTGCCCTTGTTCTCGGTGCCGTCAATCTCAAGGAGACGGGCATCGATTTCGGCCTGTTCGGTCACTTCCATACCCTCGATCTGCTCGGCCATCACGTTGTTCACGTTCTGCACGGCCTTGAGCACGCCCTTGCCCATATAGCGGTCCTTCTGTCCGTCGCGCAATTCGACAGCCTCGTGCACGCCCGTGGAGGCGCCGGAGGGGACAGCTGCGCGCCCCATGGCGCCGGCAGCGGTATATACATCAACTTCCACCGTAGGGTTTCCACGGGAATCCAGGATTTCTCTTCCTAAAACTTTAATAATCTGACTCATATCTATTAGTTTTACTTTTTAAAAAAAACGCGCAAAGATACAATATTTCCGCAAAAAACGCAGGGTATAATTCTCAAAATTCACTTTTTGATGCGAGGTCTTGTGACGTACATCTTTACCAGATGCCATAGGTCTTCATCCAGATGCTCGTAAACACGAACCCGCACCCGACCCGTACCGGCAGGGAAGTATTGCGTGACAACAGGGTCGCCGTAGGCATAACGAAAACTTTTTCCCCCAGTCGAAATAATCTCAAATTCAACCTTCGCCATCACTTTGGATTCGGGTTCTTTTTTCAACTGCACTGTTATTATGCGGGTGGTGTACTTTTTTTTATGAATGCATACAAGAGGTTTTTTTTGAATGCATACAGGAGGTGACCCAAAAGCAGTACATCTTTGTACCAATCTCACATCCAACGGCACGTTACCATCTGCGATTTTCACACCAATCACAGTCATTGTAATACAATTGCTGTCGCCTTGGTTGTTGTTGAACCGCGCGGCATACGTGCCCGGGGCAATTCCCTCTATCTTATAATAACCCGTTTTATCGGTCAGGGTTTGCGCAACCACTGTGTCGATCTTGTCATCAAAACGGTCGCTATTATTGGTAAAGAGTTCCACTGAGACACCGTGCTCAGCATCCCCATAAGGACTGACGACAATCCCGCTGAGGGAGCCTTGGGCGGCAAGTCGAACCGTGGCCAACAACAGAATGCAGAAAACTATTTTTTTCATTGAAAAAGGATTATGGTTCGCCATTATCAAAACTATCAAACTTCTTATTTTCAATATTTTATATAGAAATCAATATGGTCTTTACACATTGTACAAAAGTACATTTTTTTTGTATCTTTGCGCTCAGTAGAATAATTCAAGACGATGAAAAAAACAAATCCCATATACGCACTTTTCGCTTGTCTGTCCCTTTTTCTTGGAACCGCCACTTTTGCCCAAACCACGGACTACAATTCCCTGTGGAGCCAATATGAGCAGGCTGACCACAGCTATTTCCAAGATGCGCAAAAGATACTCGATAAGATTTCGGGACTTGCTTTCGAGGAGCACAACGAACTGCAACTTTTCAGGGTGAACTATGAGCGCTATATGCTACGAAGCCAATACGGCTACAGCAGCTGGGGCACGAAAAACCACCTGCTCTACCTAGACGGACTCCGGAAAACTTCGCCACAACCCTACCAAGGACTATACCACTATTTGATAGCGAACAAAATAATATCCGATCTTGATTTCGGGAACACAACACCTTCTGGCAAGACGGATATGTCGCTATATGAAGAGTGGAGCAATGCGGAAAAAACAGCGGCGGCGCAACGCTATTATGCGGAGGGACTATCCCAACTGCTGGAACACGGGGACATCCCGGCTGCACCATTCTCTTTCCTGCTGTACGCCCCCACCGAATCCCTGTGCTGGCAGCCCGTCCTCTTCGATCTGGCACTGATGGACATCCTTGACTGTCCCTACCCTTTTCTGGTGGACAGTCTGCTGGACACGTTGCTGCCGAAAGCCATCCTGCGGCACAATGCCGATAATCGTCCCCAAGCCGCTCTCTTTTACGAACTCCAGTTACTGAATCTTCGCCATAATATCGAAAGCCCCGTTACAGGATTTTGGGACAGCATACCCTATTGGCAGGAGTTGGAGCGGCTGGAACGGGAATACTCCTATGACATATCCCTGAGATACCAGAAGGCAGCCTTTCTCTACCTTCATCACCAGACGCATCCGGAGTTCTATACGCCTTGCCGGCAAATCTTGGAGGAATTGTCCGCCCTGCCCAATGACAAGACGCGGATCCCGCAGAACGCCCGTTGCCTTTTGGACAAGCTCACCGAGCCCCGTGTGCAATTGGTTGCGCAAAACACCAACCGGTTCCCGCGCCGCAAAATCGACATTCCCATCCGATACAAGAACATTGACACGCTCTATCTATCTGTATATAAGACCGACAACATCATCACCTCCTATCGGAATGAGCAGAAGACGGTGTCACCCTTCTCCTCCTGTTTCCGGGAGCATTTCCGCGAGTGCGTGCAAAAACAGCAGTACAGGTTGAACCCGGTTCACGGCGAGGTTGCCTCCACTGACCTCTGGATCGACTCTTTGCCGTACGGAAAATACACGGTGGTGCTGCACAACGGGGCAGTGCCCGACTCCAACAACTGTCTCTGCGTCTTCCCGATGATCGTCTCGTCAGTGCAATGGACACAAATCGAGCGGCCCGACGGGATAACTCTTTTCGCATCCGATGCACAAACTGGCAAGCCGATAACCCATCGGAAGGCCTCCCTGAGCACAGACTTTTTTGTCAGCAGCGCAGTAAAAAGGTCGGTCACCATCAAACGCCGGACCGACAAGGACGGGAAGCTTTTTATTCCGAGAGCCCGTATGATGGACTTTCTCCGCGAATATCAAGACGACTTCCTTGCAGACATAGGTATCTCTCTTCCAGATCATAACGACTGTTACCGCGCGGAGATAGATATTCCAGGAGGTCGCTGGCATCCATACGGATACGGATACAAATACAAATACCGTTATAGGCGCGCTAGACTATTCGATGATGACACCCGACATACAGTCCAAATCATCACCGACCGTTCGCTGTACCGTCCCGGACAGACCGTTTATTTCAAAGCCATTCTTCAGAAAAACGGCAAACCGCTCAAGCAAGGCAGAGTGGAGGTGAGCCTGGAAAGAATCGGCAAAGAACAGCTTGAGACCCTTCACCTGCCCTTGTCGAAGTTCGGCAGCGTTTCGGGAAAATTCGTTTTGCCCAATCAGCCTGGCTCCTATACTATACGATGCTCCAAGGAAAACAATTGGCGATGGTATGAGGCAGAAATTGTCACGGCGGAGGAATACAAATTGCCCTCGTATTATGTTAAACTTATGGATATGCCAGAAAACGAGTGGCATCACGACTCCATTTTCGTCAAAGGCAGCGCAGTTTCGTATGCCGGTTTCCCGCTCATCGGGGCCGATGTGACACTGCGCCTGCGCACCCAGACTTACGGCAGAAATGCAAATGTTCATTTTTACGAAGAGACCCTGAATACGGATGCTTCGGGCTGTTTTTCGTTTGTTTTCCCGAAGTTGGATTACAATGGGGCGGCGAGCACAGAGGTGGAAGCTGTGGTTACTGATGTCAACGGCGAGACCCATACGGCCAAGAAGAGCATTTATATCCAGTGGAAACCGTTCCAATTTGAAATCCAAATGCCGAAAACGGTCAACCAGCGGCTTGAAGACACGCTTTCCGCGGTGGTTATTCCCCGCGACATCTTAAAGAAAAGGGTGAGCGTGCCCGTGAAAGTCACAGCCTTGCGGCTTCGAATGCCCGAGAGAACCGGTGTTTATCACCCCCTCCCCCAAGAGCCGCTCTACACGGAGGCCCAGTACCGGCAATATTTTCCCGAATACTTCTATGACCGACGTGACGGGGACAATCCTACCTATTGGGACGTGATGGACACCGTATGGCAAACCACGCGATCCTTCTATCCGGACAGTCTGTTGATGGTTGACATATCGAAATGGATGCCAGGATATTACAGATTTGAATACCAACTGGAGGATTCACTTTACACCGCAAAAGAGACTCGGGTTTTCCGTGTCATCCATACTGGCAAGCAGGCCATACCTTCCCAAAATCCTTTGCATATTGAGATATTACAAAGCGAAGCGAAGATTCCAGACAGGAATACACGGACAAGTGTTTCAGATTATGCAGAAGCAGGGAGCAAAAGCCTCTTTCGAAAAAACAAGATTCCTGTGATAATCGGCTCCACATTGGAAAACTCTTACGTAACGCTTTGCTATCAGACAAGCCATAATCTGCAAAAGATCAAGAAATTCCATCTAAACAACAATCTGGACACGTTCACTTTGCGGCTCCGGAACACCGGTTATCTTAAAATAAGGGCATTCTGCTATAAAAACAGCCAATTATTCAATGATAGCCACAATTATTCTATAGGGAAAAAATTGACCAAAAGTCAAGAGCGCTTTATATCAAACCTTTTCAACAATCTGAATGTCAACATCATTCATTGGAACAGCCGGATCCAGCCAGGACAAGAGGGCAAGTGGGAGGTGGAAATTTCCGATGCCTGTAACCGCCACCCGAACACAGAAGTGGTGGCCTGGATGCTGGACAAAAGCCTGTACGGTTTGGATATGCCCCCGTTGGAAATCAAGCAACGACGTAACCAGTTTGATGAGCTGACCTGGGGGCAGCAGCAATGGTTGAAACTATATAACCGCACAAGATACCACGGAATCTATTATTACAGTTTAGATTTGAAAAACATTTCAGTAACGACCCAAGCGACACTGAAACCTATAATCCATTGCAGCATAGAGGAAGGGCCGGCCGTGAGAATGCGGTCGGTGTGGCCCAGATTCACACCGGATGCCACCAGTTCCAGAGGGCGTGTCCGTGGGGAAGATATCCGCACAACACCTGGAAGGTCTGTAACTTCCGCCTTGAGCAATCTGGAGGGGGTATCGTCCTTGAATGAAACCACCACTGTGCGAGGAAACCGTTCAGATGGCACCAAGACCGTCGTGGACGGCGTAAGGGTGCGGGATAACGAAGAATCTGCCGGGGCCGAGGAACTTTCAAACGACACCGAACATATCGTGCCCCCAACGCGCACCTATATCCGTAAGAATTTCACGGAGACAGCCTTCTTCGAGCCTGCTCTGCGCACCGACAAGGAGGGGCGCGTGCGGATGGTCTTCACCGTACCTGACCAGTTCACCGAATGGCAGATGAACCTGTATGGCCACACGCGCAAGGGATTAACGGTTTTTAACTCCCTGTCAGCCACCTCCTGCCAGTCGCTGATGATCCAGAGCAACGCGCCGCGCTTCTTCCGCGAGGGCGACACGATGATGTTCCAGGCCAAAATCACCAACATAACGGACACCCTCTTGCGCGGAACCACCCGCATCGAGTTCTTCAACCCCGAGACCAACAACCCGATTCCCGCGCTATTGGGCGACGCGCCCGAAAAGGAGTTCCTTTGCGGTGCAGACAAGTCCACCAACGTAAGCTGGCGTGTGGCGGTGCCACGTAACCTCTCCGTCATCGCATACCGAATCACCGCACAGTCGGGCCGCTACACCGACGGAATGGAGGCCGTGCTACCCGTGCTGAGCAGCCGCACCGCCGTGACCGAGTCAATGCACTTCGTGGTTCCTGCCGGCGAAGACACCATTCTGATATTCAAAAAATTGAAAGATAATCAAAGCACCACCTTGCACTCCAACAACTATACGGTGGAGATTACCGCCAACCCGTCGTGGACAGCCATCCAGTCGCTGGAGTATTTGATGACCTACCGCTACGAGTGCAACGAGCAGCTCTTCTCCAAACTATACGCCAACGCGCTTGCCCGGCACATTGTGACCCAATTCCCGCAAATCGAGAAGGTGTATGCCCAATGGGCTAACGATACGACAATGCAGGGTATTGAATCCCAACTATTTAAGAACGAACAACTCAAGAGCATCCTGTTGTCGGAAAGTCCGTGGGTGATGGATGCACAACGGGAAAATGCCCGTATGCAACAGATGGCGAAGCTGTTCCAAACCAGCCGACTGGACAAGGAGATGGAGGCCATTGCCCGAAAACTGAAAAACAACCAGATGGATGACGGCGGTTTCGCTTGGTTCGGGAAGAGTTTCTTCTCGCCCTACATCACAAGCCATCTGGTGTCAGGCTATGCCAAGCTGCAGTCACTGGGTGTGGAGATTCCCGATATGGAAAAGGTTATGCGCAAGGCCATCCAGTGCCTGGACACTTTTCAAAAGCTCAAATTCACTGAATATCAAAAAGACCTATACCCTCACAAGTATTTCCACTTCACGGAAGAGGACATCCAATATCTTTATGCGAGAACCTGGTTCGGAGCCGACTCGAACTGGCTGTCGCAAGCTTACGTGCAAAACCTGCTCTCCTTGTTGACCGCCGATGTGCGGGACAAGCCGCTGATGCAGCAAGCCCAAACCGGACTGGTATTGCACCGTTTAGGGCGCACAAACGAAGCGCAACGCATTATGGAGCGCATTCGGCAGCAGGCGATGACAAGCAGTGAGCAGGGAATGTTCTGGGGAAAGGAATACAACGGACGATACTACCGATGGTATCAGGCGCCCATCGAGCGGCAGGCCGTCCTGATTGAAGCTTTTAACATTATTTCACCCAACAAACAGGAATTGGACCAGATGAAGCAGTGGCTGTTGATGCAAAAACATCAGCAGGGATGGTCAAACACGAAAGCCACTGCGGAGGCCATCTTCGCGCTGATGATGGGCGATGCCACTGTGCTCAACACGGAGAGCAACACCACACTGCGTGTCGGCGATGCGCAGTTCGTGCCTGCGCGGGAAACCACTTCGGTTCCCGGCACCGGCTATTTCACGAAATCGTGGACAGAGGGCGACATCACACCAAAATTGGCGGAGATTACCGTTGCCGCCGACACGTCCCATTTCGTCTTCGGGGCCTGCTACTGGCAGTACGTGGAGGATATCGACAAAGTATCCGAATCCGCCACGGGGCTACGCATCCAGCGGGTGTTGTACCACGAGGTACGCGGTCCAGAAGGCTTACAGTTGGTACCCGTAACCGAAGACAATCCCGCGCGCTTGGGCGAAAAGCTGACCGTACGGCTCACCATTACCTCCGACCGCGATTTGGAGTATGTGCATCTGAAAGACAGTCGCGCCGCCGCTTTCGAGCCCGTCAGCAGCCACACGCAACACTTTTACCGGCACCCGCTCTCTTACACGATGGTCCCGCACGACGCCGCCACCGATTTCTTCTTTGACCGTATGCCAGCGGGGACACACATCATTGACTATCCGCTCTTGGCCACCCAGCTCGGCACTTTCCTGAACGGCCTGGCCACAGTGGAGTGTATGTATGCGCCCGAGTTCCGCGGGCACAGCGCCCCACTGACCGTGACCGTTGTGCGATAGCCAATTGTATTCATTAAAATTATTATGAAATTAAAAATACAGATTTAACAAATTATTGCAAACATAATTTCATAACCATTTGGTTTCCAATGCAAAAATATTTTTATAATATTTTTACAGAGTTTATTTTTTTCATAAATTTGCGGCACGTAAAATATTATGAAAAAAAATGGAAGCAGATAATTTTATCAAAGAGAGCAATAGCGCACCGTTTACAGAAGTACCATCGGAAGATTTCATTGACATCCTTTTGCAAGGAGGCGGGCTTGCAGACGAGGCCGCGTATTATTTACTGCATCACCGGTTCGGTCATCGGTTGAAGATGCGGTTTGAAGTTTACCACAACCGGCTGATGGACAACTACGAGGACGTGGTAGAGGATTTTTTCTTCTATCTGCGAGAGGGAAAGGAGTGCGAGAACCAATCACCCTACCAGTCGTTGCGGCGCATCCGAAAGAAGGGTGCATTCGAGGGATGGCTGCTCAACACATTCCGCAACTACCTCACCTCGCGTGCCGCAGCAGAGGAGAAATACGTTTCCCCGGGACTTTTGGCCGACTGTGTTACCAGCACGGATGCCCCCGACAATCTCCTGACGGACGAGAGGGCGCTCTCCGCCGCCGCCCACTTGATCGCCTACGCGCACCAGACTCTCAACCCGCACTATCGTTTTGTTCTCTTCCGCGCCCTGCTGACGATGCTTGACCCGCAGCAGTCGTTGCCGAACAAAGCGGTGGCCCAGGTGCTTGGGATGACCGGTCTCTCGTATCGTGTCACCGTCCACCGCGCCAAATGCAGTCTTGCGAAACTCCGCGACCGTCTGCTCGGTGGCGAGGAACTCCCTCTCGACGATGCGCACCGGCTGATGGCGCGGCGCATCAACGACGACTTCACCCATCTCTACCCCACCCTGCTGGACTTCTACGAGCAGAGCATCGACACGCTGCAGAGTGCCGAGGCCATCCAGGCGCTTCGCCAGCAATACCGCGAGAGCACCGGCTACACATTCCACGAACCGGATGTCGCCTACACCGCCCGACTCAGCGCCACGGGCTTCTGGAACAAGCTGAACCGATGGATGATTTGAAACGGTCCATTGTCTTCTTCCTTGTGCCCCAGCCATCACTCAAAGGCACTCGCTTGGTAAAGGCAGACTTCCTTACGGGATGCGTGCTGGAACTCAACTGTGCCTCGTACCAAGGGCACTTGCTTGGTTAAGGCAGACTTTCTTCACAAGAGCCGCGCACTGTTTGTTGAACTCCTTGTTCAGCGATTTCTGCTCGGATTTTTCCAGCGCCACATAGGCGCCTCCGTGTTCTTTGAGAAAATCCGCGAGGGCATCTTTCGAGAGCATCCCAATCAGCTTGCCGATATCCTTGGGGTAAGAGACATCCCCGATATGGCTCACCACGTTGGCCAGCCTGTTTTCCGTGACGTATGCCTCCACTTCCGTCACGAGGGATTTCAAGGCTTCGCTAAACGGTACCGTTCCCGTTGACGATTTGCTCTTTTTTTTCACACTCTTTTTCTCCGCGAACCTTTCGTTCTTGCTTTTGATGAGCACGCGGGAGCCATTTCTCAGATACTTGGTCTCCACCGGACGGATGACCACCCCCTCGCAGATGTTGTCCTCAATAGCCGGAAGTCCCAGCCACCCGGCAATCTTGCTCGGAAAGGCATTCGGGTGTTTCAAGCATTCGGCCAAAGTGCCCCGGAAAAGGGTCTTCGCATAGAAAATTTCCACGGACTCGAACAGTTCGTTTATTTCATCCACCGGCAGGAATCTGCTTTTCCCTCTTTCAAATAAATAGATATCGAACCCGTAGAATTCGTGTCCGGGAGCGTAAAAGACCCCCTTTTGTATCAGCGGCAGGTCCGGCTGGGCTTTCACGTCATCGTGCGGGTACCGTCCCCCGAACATCTCCCCGAAAACCTGTACCTGAGCGACACCGGGACAGCGCCTCTTCACCCTCTCAAAGAGTTTGACAACCCTGTCTCGATAGGCAGCCAACAGCTTGGGGTAGGCATAGAACCGGTCTGTTTCCGTGAGGATGGAGTTCCTTTTGGCAAACTGGACATCCGTCCCTTCACAAAGGAAACTGGTGTTAGAGCCGTGCACCTTTTCCTGCACCACATATTCCAAATCGGCCGGCATTTCCGCCGCCACACACTCCATAAAAGCCTGATTAAAGGAGTTCTCTATAGAACTATACTTCTTAAATTCCAACATATCTTTATATTTTCAGATGCGTCTCATCGCACGGTAAAACTTTTTCTTTTCTATTCTCAAGTATGAAAAACAAAGGATTGTTACACCCCTGATTTTTTTTCTCGGATGTAACAACCCCGTATTTCCCATACTATATGGACAGAAGCAACTAAAAAAAACAGATATGGAATCAACAGAAAAAATCACAAACAGATCAAGGAGAAAAGGTGCCAGCCCACGAGTGGCTTACGCCGGCCATTTTCTCTCCCGATCCAGCAGATTCTGCAGAAGATTATCGATAGAAAAGCATCGTGTAGCGGACAATTCACCCGCTGCATCTCTCTTCAACAACGCTTTTCGGACAAGTCTTCACTTGTCTTCACGGCATTCACATTTCATATTTCTTGCCAGGGAAGAAACGCGGGACGCTCTGGCAATATTTCTCATATTCAGGATATTTTCCGCCGCTGATCTCTTCCGCCAGCGACGAACTTCCCTGGAACAGGACCAGCAGCAACAGTGCACCGATCACGCTCCAGTTGAGGATGCCGATTCTGGCGGCGATGGAAAAGAGGTAGAAGCACACCCAGATGGACTGTTCGGCGAAATAGTTGGGATGGCGGCTCCGTCCCCAAAGGCCCGTGGTGTTGAATCCTTTGTTGTATGGAGCGGGTAATTCCTCCAACTTTTTCCCCTCCTTGATCATCGCCCACTTGCGGGTCTGGAATTTCCATTGTTGCTCATCAGCAACGGTCTCCCAGATGATGAACCCTAACATCAGCACTGTGGCGACGGCATCCAGCCAACCGAAAGGTTTGTCGGAATTCATAGCCACCAATGCCGGGAAGGTGGTCATCAGCACCAGCACGTTTTGGTATATGGAGATGAAGAAGAGGTCAAACAACGCCCAAACCCAGCGTTTTTGGAAAGGCGGACCGGAGCGAAGGATGGCCCAGCGGTAGTCCTCTTCTCCTTCCCAGAACTTGAGTTTGTATGCCCCTTTGCGGGCGAAATTCATCGTGAGACGGAGGCCCCAAAGCGTGGCCAGGACAGCCATCACCACCAAGCGGGCACTCATACCGCCTTTGACGGCAATCACCCACGTGTAAACGATGGGGAGCAGACTCCAGAGCTTGTCCATTTGGCTGTTGTTTCCGGTGAGCTCGCCCACGACAAAACAGAACGCAGCGCTGCAGGACACGATGATGCCCAGAATCTTAAGCACTTCCAACTGCGCCTCATCCAATGTCGGGCCCACAGTGAAATAGAGGATCGGGCAAACTACGATGGACAGTATCAACAGGGTGCCCATCAAAGGAATATTCATTTTCTTCATAAGAACATTATTTTGAGGCGGCAAAAATATAAAAACTCCTTAAATGACAATCATGTTTCATTTACTTTTCTATTTTTGGTTTTTAAACATATACAATGCCGCCACGACCTCCACCAGTCCGAGCACGAAATAGATGTTGCTCATAGCGTTGAAGCCCCACGCCCACCATTCGAGAACGATCCAGAGCATCAGGATGATGCCACAGGCGAGGACGGCCCACTGGGCGAGCGGGTGCTTCTTGAAGAGCAGGTATGCCGCCGCAAATTGGGTGAGGCCGTTCAGGGCCAGTAGTACGAAGCCCGACGGGATGAAGTTGCGGAAGAAGACGTCCGGCCAGGGCATCTTCGCCCTCAGCATCTCTAACAGTGGCTCGCCGCCCCACATTACGCCCGTGGGGTCGATCCACATCATCACGGCGCCGCCAATTGCGCCGATGCCGATGAAAAGGGTCAGGATTTTTTCGAATTTGAGCATAATTTTATCATTTATCTATCGAAATCTTCTTTTATCTACAGCCCTTCTGTCAGAAAACTTCTTAGTCCGAGGTGCGTGATGCCGTCCGAGTCCTGACGGCTGACTAACGGGGTCATTGAGATGACATATTTCGGGTAGTTGTCTTTGATAGCCCGCAGATTGCCAAACTCACGTTCACGAGTGACCTCATCGGCAATAATATACGATGCCTGCACATATACGCGCTGACCTTCAGACTTGGTGCAGACAAAGTCAATTTCTCCAGCTTGCAGCTGACCCACTGTCACTTCATAACCGAGACGTTTCAGATGGCTATATACGATATTCTCTACCACCTTCTCTATGTCACCCTCGCGTGTGCCGCCTGCAAGGGCATTACGGATTCCGTTGTCTTCAAAGTAGAACTTGTCGTTGCTCTCGAACAGCTTCTTCCCGTGTATGTCGTAACGATGCACACGATGTATCATATAAGCATCGCACAGATATTTGGTGTAGTTAATGATGGCAGTTGAAGTGACGTTGTCGCCCTGAGACTTCATATACTTGGCGATGCTGTTGGCCGAGATAATCTTCCCCGTATTGTCAGACAGAAACCGAACAAGATTTTCAAGGAAAGGAACGTTACGGATTTGATATCTCATTATCACATCTTTCAGCAAAACAGTGTGATTCACATCCATCTGGTACTCACGCGCATCCTGTTCGTCAAGACCCATCTTCAGCAAGCCCGGCAGACCGCCAAACTGGATATATTTTATGAGCGTGTCGTCGGAGTCAGGTAGCTGATGAAACAACATAAACTCCTCATAACTCAATGCTTGGATGTAAATTTCCTTGTAACGGCCGCCGATAAGGGTGCTCAAGTCACTACTGAGCATCTTCGAATTAGAGCCGGTAACGACAATCTCTATATCAGCCTCCTCATAGTAGCTGCGCACGCTCTTCTCGAATCCTTCAATGTCCTGAATCTCGTCAACAAGGATGAAATTCGTTTTGGCTTTGTTACGCCTTGCATCAATATAGGTGTTCAAGTCCTGGTAGGTCCTGATGTCGTCAAACTCGTGTTTCTCCTTGTCAATGAAGATAACATTGGCCTGTCTGTCCTTTTTCATCTTGTCTCTGAACAGACGAAGGATGTAGCTTTTGCCAATTCTTCGCTGTCCCGTCAGAATGATGATGGTATCTTTGCCGAGATAATGCTCGATCTTTTCTAAATAGCTCTGTCTTAATATCGCACTCATTTTATGTTTTATCTTTTATAAAAGAAATTCGCTGCAAAAATAACATTTTATCTTTTACAGAAGATAGAAATCATCGTGCAAGAATAAAAATTTTCCCGCAGACTGCGCAGAATAACGCAGACCTTTTTCTGCGCAAATCAGCGGGTTCTGCGGGAGAATAATCCATTAACAAAACAACCACGCATACACCCCCGCCCCAATCAAACACGGAACCAATCCGATGAGCATTCCCCACAGCGACTGCACGAAGTGGTACTTTTTCTGATGGTAGGCCGCGTCCATGTGTTCGGTGCCGGGGAGGCGCACGGACTTCATATTGGCGAAGAGCACCCAGTCGAGGAAAAAGCAGTCGTACCAATCGATGACGAGCCAGATGCCGTAACTCAGTGCGAATGCCGACCAGAAGTTGTAGGCACCGGCCAGCTTCATCAGCCCGAGCATCACGGCTAGGGTGACGAGCAGCGCAAAGCCCTTCTTGAGCAACACGGTCTTGGAGAAGAACTTCGACGGCACGCGCTCGTGTGTCTTGAAGTACTCCTCCTGGATGTCCTCCGGGTAGTCGTGGATCCACCACACGGGGTTCTTCACAAGTGGAATCAGGATCAAAGCCGTGAACGCGGCGGTCATGACGAGGGTTTCGATGATGATGACGGTCCAGTTCATATTTTAAGTGAATGTTGGTGAGCTTCGCTGTTGGTTAGCCTTCGGCTGTTTATTACTTCGTGTTGGTCAGCTTCGCTGTTGGTGGTTGTTGGTTAAGATTACGGTTCCGTTGTTTGGAGAACGGTGATTGGGTGTTCGTTTTGACTTTTTTCTTCTCCCCCAGCACGCACCACCGCACAAACGGAATCCGACGGACGGTTTCGTAAATTAGTGGCGACAGGGTGAAAACCGCTATAATAAGAATAAGGTACAGTGCCACTGGCGGTAGCTGAGTATAGACTTTCATCATATAGCCAAGGCTGACAATCACCAGATAATGAACGATGTAGATGCCAAAACTGGAGCGGGTCATATATCCGGCAAAGGCGTTTGTCTTGTCGAATTTGGCAATGAACCAGCCCATCATGGCAAGGCACATAAACCCGCCATAGATGCAGTTGAAGGGGTCGGCAAGATACCGCGGTGTGGTGTTGTTCTCGCCGTATGTGTCAAATAAAAGATAAACGCAAGCCACAATGGCGCAAGCCATATCTATCCACCAACCATCAGACAGGTATTTTTGTATCTTCTTTGACGAGAAGCAATAATAGCCCAGCAGGAAGAAAATAAGGTAGAACAGCGGCTTGTAGAGGTTGTAGAGTCCGTCTGCGGATTCGGGGCGCGGGTTGAAAATAAGCGTTTGCCCGCCGAGCCAATACAGCACACAAATACCAAAGAGCATAATCTTCGGAAGATACCAATATTCGTAGTCGTGAAAGTGTTTTTTAACCTTCTTATTCTTTATTTTGAAATGCCAGTCCCTCGTTATCCGCCGTATCAGCAGCAGAATCAGCGAGAACAGCCACAGATCCTGGATAAACCACAGCGGTCCCGTTCCGCTGACCGCCCAAACGCAAAACTTGAGAGGCTGTGGCACCGAAGCCAGCACATCCGTCCCGCCCACGTGCGTGTTGAAGTAGCCCTCCATCCAATGGAACACGAACAGTCCGATGGTGGATGGGACCAGCAGCTTTAGGGTTCGGGACTTAAACCACTCCTTGCCGGAATGTCTGTCTAACGCGTACTTTGCGCTGATGCCCGCCAGAATGAACAGCAGCGGCATGAACCAAGGATAGAGGATGTACATCAGCACATCCTGGTACTGCGGACCGTCGCCGAAACCGCCCACACCGCCGAAAACGCCCTTGTTGTTGTAAAAGTAGATGACGTGATACAACAACACCAACATCACGGTGACCCAACGCAGATTGTCAACCCAGTATTTTCTCATAAAGCACTTTTTTCCGGCGGCAAAAATACGCAAAATGCGGGGATGTGTTTTCATTTGGCTGAAAAATATTATCTCCCGCAGAACTCGCAGATTTACGCAGAAAAAAGTCTGCGTTAGTCTGCGAAATCTGCGGGAAATATTTTTGTATTTTTGCTGCTGAATTTAATACCCGAAGCAATGAAAAAAACGACTCTGTTAGTATTGGCGTTTATATTGACGGCGATGATTCCTGAAACGCCGCTGCACGCGCAGGATCTGGCGCACTACAAACGGATTGTCAAGGAGCTGAACTCCGCGAAATACCAAGGGCGCGGCTATGCCTACGGCGGCGCCAACAAGGCGGGGAAGTACCTGTTGAAAGAGTACAAGAAAGCGGGCGTGGACGAAGTGAGGTGCCAGCCGTTCACTATCGACATCAACACCTTCCCCGGCAAGATGGAAATGTCCGTTGACGGCAGGAAGTTGACCCCGGGCGTCGATTTCTCGATGCGCGAGTACTCGCCCGGCGTGCGCGGCACCTACAGACTCTACTATGTCGATACGAACAACTACGATGCCGAGAAGATGTTTGCGGACTTGGCGAAACCCGAGTTCAAGGACTGCTTCGTGGTCTGCGACTTCTGGTTCTCTTATCGTCATTACGGCGACTTCCAGAAAATCTGGGGCGGCACCGAGTGCGCCAACGCGGGGATGATCCAGACGTGGCCTCCCTTGCTGAAATTCTACAAGGCATACGGCGAGAAGGTGATGGGCAAGCCCGTCATCTGGGCCACCTCCGACTTCCCGAAAGATGCCAAGACCATCACCGTCAACATCGAGAACGAGTTTCTGAAGGACTACGAACTCTTCAACGTCATCGCCAAGGTGGAGGGCCGGCGGCACGACAGCTGCTACGTCTTCACGGCGCACTACGACCATCTCGGCAACCTCGGCAAGAAGGTGTTCTATGAGGGGGCCAACGACAACGCCTCCGGCAGCGCCGCCATCGTCACGCTCGCGGCCTACTACGCCAAAAGCCGTCCCGAGTACGATATGTACTTCATTGCTTTCTCCGGCGAGGACGCCAACCTGCGTGGCTCGGAATATTACGTGGAGCACAACCCTGTCGTGCCGCTCTCACAGATCAAGTACCTGTTCAACATCGATATGATCGGCGACAACAACCCGGTGCAGTACTGCGAGGTCAGCGACGAGGGATTGCGTGGTTACGCTTTGATGGAACGAATCAACGATGAGAAGCACCATTTCAAGGGACTGAACCGTGCCGAGTTGGAGGGCAACAGCGACCACTACCCGTTCGCCCTGCGCCACGTGCCGTGCATCCTCTTCGAGAACGAGAGCGGCGACGCGTTCCAGTACTACCACACCGTCAACGACGACTGGGAGCACGCCGTATTCAACACGTATGAGCCGCTGTTCCGTTTGGTGCGGGATTTTATCGAAAGATATTGATGTTTTGTTTCCCGCAGAACTCGCAGATTATCGCAGACTTTTTTTCTGCACATATCTACGAATTCTGCAGGAAAATTTTCTGCGCATATCTGCGAAATCTGCGGGGAAATTATAAACCATTCACCTTCCGATAAATACTACTTCCGATGTCATCGCTGTTGAAGTTCACTAAAATCCCCAATTTTTTCCCTGTGATTTTCAGATAAGTGAGCAGTTGTTTATGGTGAACATTCATTAAAGCTTCTACCGATTTTAATTCCACGATGACTTTGTCTTCAACCAACAAGTCCAACCGATAATCAACAGGAAGAATAACTCCATCATAAACCACCTTAACTGGTATCTGTTTCCAGACACTCAATCCATCTTTGGTTAATTGATAGCACAGTGCAGCCTCGTAGATAGACTCCAGTAATCCGGGACCGAGTTCTTTGTACACCTTGAAAATGGCACCTCTGATTTTGTAGGAAATTTCGTTTTCTGTCATACTGTAATTTTATAATTTGTTATTTTGTTTTTGGCTGCAAAGATACTATTTTTTATTTATTTTAACAATATATTGCATAATTTTTTGTATTAAATCTCAAATCCAACAGGAATTAATTTTCCCGCAAATCTCGCAGACTACCGCAGACTTTTTTCTGCGCAAATCAGCGAGTTCTGCGGGAGAATATTTTTCCTATTTTCGCGCTCAAAAAGACATCACCTTATGAAGAAGTACCGAACCCCCATCCTCCTCTTCGCCATTTTCGAGATCATTGCCGTATCGCTTTGGCTCTCAACAGGAAATCTCTTCTTTCTGCTGAACTTTTCCTACATCGGCATCTGCCTCGGTGTCGGGGGAATATTGATGGCGGCGGGGTGGAAACACGCCCGCGAGTTCGTGCAGTTCACCGTGGGCAGCTACATTCTGGTGTTCCTCGGCCTTATCTGTCGCGAGAATATGCAGATGGAGGGATTCTGGTACTACCTGCTCTCCGGGGTTGTCGGGGCGGGGGTGCTGCACTACCTCATCGCCAAGATCTTCGGACCATTGCTGTTCGGGCGCGGCTGGTGCGGGTTTGCCTGCTGGACCGCGATGATCCTCGACCTGCTACCCTACAAACAGCCCGCAAAACCACGGAAATCCTTCGGATGGGTGCGCTATGTGATGTTCGCGCTGTCGCTCGCCATCGTCATCCTGCTGATGTGCCTCGGCAAAGCCGACAAAACCACGATGTTCTACCTTTTCGTGGCCGGGAATGTGCTCTACTACGCCGTCGGAATCGTCCTGGCTGTCGTGTTGAAGGACAACCGCGCCTTCTGCAAGTACATCTGCCCCATCACGGTGTTCCTCAAACCGATGAGCTACTTCTCGTTACTACGTATCAAGTGCGATGAGGAGAAGTGCATCCATTGCGACAAGTGTCTGAAAGTCTGTCCGATGGAGGTGGAGGTCAACAACAACTCGCGCAAGCGGAAGAACGCCACCGAGTGCATTCTCTGCCAGCAGTGCAAGAAGGCGTGTCCGGTGGGGGCGCTGAAATAGTTTCTCCCGCAAATCTCGCAGATTAACGCAGAAAAAAAGGTACGCGTCAATCTACAGGTTCTGCGTAAATGTGGAAGTCCTTAACTGTGTTTATTCGGTAATACTTCTTAACAAGGTCATCCATTTGTCCATCCATCCCGCCAATGGGGCGGGGCTGCTAAGCATTCCGCCGTTGTACTGGAGGTTGAGCATTGAGAAACGCATTCGATACCGAGGACTATATTTTTTCGTATAAACAGCGAGGCCTCCTCTTTCTATTTTCATAAAACACATTGGAAAGTTCGATTTTATGTATCATTTTTACACTTTTCCTAACTTTCGGCTGCAAATACAAAAAAAATTCATTCACCTTTTCTATTATTTTTTAGAAAAAAAATTCCCTGCGGACCGTAAAAAACACAGAACTTCTCTTATATGATGCAAATTAGTCATGTTCTGCGGACACTCAATACTTTACAGAACATCGCATACTTTTTTCAGCGCAAATCTGCGAGTTCTGCGGGAGAATATTTTGTATTTTTGCCCTCGAAAATAACGAACCACTATGTCAAAGAGAATCATTAGCATCCTGTTGGTGGCATTGTCGGCAGCGCTCTTCTTAATCGCCTGCAAGGTCGGCGGGAAGACGACGTCGGTGACGATGGAGGAACTCCGGAACACCGACCTTTCGCGGATGATTATACCGGACTCCATCCTGACAAACCCCGACTACTGTTCCCAAAAGGATGAGTTTATGTTCATCGAAAAAACTTCCGAGTTCGAGCCCATCGGGTATCGAGGCCGTGACTTCCAACGGTTCTACATCCATTACGACAGCGTCCGTTTTATGGGCAACGGAGTCTATAAGGTGGAGGGACGCACCCGCTACCGCGACACTATCCGGCTTTTCTCCGGGACCATCACGCTGGACTCTATGCGCCTGAACAAAGGGAAGCACTTACCGTCAACGGGTAAATTCGGGAAACTGTGCGGGCATTACCAGTTTGACGAAGACGAATTTTCCGGTGGCGGTGTTCTGACAGGCAAAATGACGATCGACTTCGTGAAAGTTAACGGACGGTTCTACTACGATGCTTTTATGTTAGGTGTGGCCGACGGCTACGACAACCGCCAGTACGAGGGCGTGTGGACTTCGAAAGACCTCACCCGTATGGAGAAGTGCAATTGGGGCGATTTCCGGATACCCGACTCACATGGATTGGACATTGGCGCTGGCGAGTTCAGTCCCGTAGATGAGCACTCGGATCACGGTTGGCAAGTTTATACTTACGGTTGGGCTGAAAATGATTCTTTACAATCTATATATCAGGCGGATATGCAATGGTACACCCACGAGAAGGACTATATCATCCCCTATTCCGGACGGCTGCAGCGGTATCTGAAAGAGTACGGCCACAAAGATTGCCACCCTACCGCTAAAGTTGTCTTGGGCGCCATTCCATCAACGGAAGAAGAATTGTGGATGTGGTATAGCATTGACTCACCTGCTGAGTCTCAACTGAACTATCTTTGGCCACGGATGAGCGACTATGCGCACGCCGACAGCGCGGGTATTATGTTTGCTTATATGCGAATGGGTGAATTCTCCGACGGAGAAATATCGGAGGGACTTTTTGACGATTACATCGAACTACAAAAGGAACACCCCGCCCTTTTCGATAAATACCGCAAACAATTGTCGAAAGAATGGAATCAGGCTTTTGATTGGTGGAAGAAAGAGATGTACGGGGAGTAGAGATGCAATGCGTCACGTCTTCATATTTTCTGCGTAAATCAGCGGGTTCTGCGGGCATCCCACTACCACACAAACGGAATCACTTTGTACCGAACTTTCTGTTTGTACTCCGTGTATCCCTCAAGTCCCTGCTCCAAGACGGCCTCCTCGTTGCGGATGCGCTTGGCGATGATGGGGATGTAGAACAGCATGATCAGAAACGACCACGGGGTAGCCAACACCATGGGCATAGCGAGGAAAAGTACCAATGTGGCGGCGTACATCGGATGCCGGACAATGCCGTACAGTCCCGTGTCCACCACCTTCTGATGCTCCTGCACCTCGATGGTGCGCGACAGCCAGACGTTCTCGCGGAGCACCTCGGCGTAGAGTGCGTAGCCGATCAGGAATACCACGGAGGCCGCATATACCGCCCAATCCGGCAGCAGGCACCATTGGAAACGATAGTTGAGTCCGGCCACCACGAACATCGCGAGGAACATCAGGCCGCTTAACGCGACCACCCTCTTCTGTTCCCCTTGTTTCTCTTTGGCATCCAACCGCTTGCGCAACAGTTCGGGCTGGCGGAGCAACAGCACCACACCCGCAATGAACATTGGCCCGAACAGCAGGGCGATGAAAAGCCAACCCTGCCAGTAGGCGAAGGTGCCCGCCGGCACAAACAGCAACGCCCCCACCAGCACTAATCCGGCGAGGAACTTTGTCAGGGCTTGGAAAAAGAGTTTTGAAGTCATATCCTTTATGTTTTGTTTTTTCTCATAGATTTTGCGGATTCCCACATCTTATAATTTCAAATTGAAGTAATCCTCATAGAAACATAGCCATATATAGCGGCAGGTAGCGAATGCCATTATCCAGCACCACATTGGAGTTACAAAGCACTATGGCCTCGAATATTATAGAATGTGAATGCGCCAAAGCGTAATCCAGGGATGCGTGACGACGGAAATTGCTCCCGGATTTCACCTCCACGATCTGAATGCCCTCCTCAGCGGGCAAAACAAAATCAAGTTCGTGTTTGCTTTTTTGTCGCAAAATATTTTATCAATTTTTCTACGCAGCATAATGCAACTTTTTTCCGACGGGGCGGTTTTTCTCTGGGAAACCATGTATCAAATCTTGTATGAATCCTATAGGTTGCAGTTTGTCGTATTTTCTCCCGCAGACTGCGCAGACTGACGCAGACTTTTTTCAGCGTAAATCGGCGAGTTCTGCGGGAAAACAAACTACCGTATCACCTTCGTGAACACCGGCGCTTTGTCTTTCTCCACCGTCACATAAACCTGGATCTCGTCGGTGGACATATTCGGCTTGTCCTCGCGGGGAAGGTTGACGGCGGTAAAGAGGTATTCGGTGCCGTCGGGAAGGTCGCGGGAGGCCACCGTCTTGGCCTTGGCGTGGATCATCGGGTAGCCATCGACAGCCGCGTCGAAGATGGCGGCCTCGTCAGCACTTGCCTCGTGCTGCACGGGAAAGTCCGCCAGTTGGACATATTCACCCTCAAGGAATCCGTTGGCTTTCAGGAAATTGTCCACCTCCTTGGGCATCGCCTCCAGACGGGCGGCGCGGACTCCGTAGCCAGGCAGTATCTCCGCGTCGGGCTCAGCCGCCGCCAAGTCCTTCACGCTGGATTCCAGTCCGCCGCTGCCGAAGGTGCAGAACGGCACGATCTTCTTGCCGCTGAAGTCGGCTGCGTTGAGGAAGGTGGTCACGGGCGGCGCGTACGTCCCGAACCACACGGGGAAGCCGAAGAAGATGACGTCATAGTTGGCGATGTCCGCTTTGACGGGTTGAATCTCGGGAAGGATGCCCTGCTCTTGATCTTTCTTGCAACGGTCGATGGTCGCCTGGAAATCAGGATCGTAGGGGTCCACCATCGTGATTTCCTCAATGTCGGCACCGAGCTTGTTGGCGATTTCCTCCGCCACGGCCTTGGTATTGCCGGTCTGGGAGTAGTAGAGGACGAGCATCTTGGGGGCTTCCTCTTTCGGGGTTTCTTTCTTGGAACCGCAGGAGACGGCGGTCAGCGTCACAACTGCGAGGAACAGTATCAGTTTGGGACTTTTCATACGATTGTTCTTTGAAATTTGAGATGCAAAAGTAATATTTTTTCTGATAAATTTCCCGCAGACTGCGCAGATTGACGCAGAAATAATGTCTGCGTTAATCAGCGGTTTCAGCGGGAGGCTAAACGAAGAACAAGCACACCCCCACCACGCTGATGACGGCGCCAATGACCTCGCGTACCGTCACTTTCTGGTGGAACAGGATGGCCGCCGGGGCGATGATGAGGATGGGCGTGAGGGCGAAGATGGTCTGCGCGATGCCCGCGGAGGTGTACATCGTGGCCAACAGCGACGCGCTCACCCCGATGAACGGTCCGAAGATGGTGGAGGCGAACACGCACCACATCGCCTTGCGGTCGCGGATGGCGCTACGCAACTTCGCCAAGCCGTCCTTGCTGAACAGCATCAACGACAGAAAGAAGCCCGCCAGTCCGATGTAGGCGCGGATGGTGGTGGCGGCGAAGGGCACGCAGATGCTGACCGGCAACGGCAGCAACGCCCCCTCAAAGACCGCGTCTTGGGAAATGTTGAGTGTCGAGAGTGCCGCATCGTAGTGCTGGAGTCCCATCTTGCTGATTACCAGTCCTAAACCTTGGCATATACCGGCCATCGCCGCGTAGAAGATGCCCTTGGCGGGCAACTTGAAACGCAATCCGTGATGTTCCGAATCATCGTTTTTTGAGAGAATCGACAGGGCGATGCCGCTTAGGGTGACCACCATTCCAAGGATGGCAATCGGGCGCATCTGCTCGCCAAGAAGTATTCGTCCCGTGAGGGCCGCTGTAGGAGCCGAAAGGGTCATAAAGAGTTGTCCGAACCGCGACCCGATATGGATGTAGCCCTGCATCAGGCAGTAGTCGCCGATGACGTAGCCGACCACGCCCGAGAGCAGCAGCCAGCCCCACGTGCCGCCGTCGGCATAACGCGGATACGGCACGCCCATCACCAACCAAAGGGTAAGGACGAGGAAACACAGCGACATCGTCATCCGTATTGTGTTGAACGGCAGCGACCCTATGCGTTTCGAGCCCACTTCGGCGAAGAGTGCCGTGGCGGTCCACGAAAGGGCAACGAACAAGGATATCAGTTCTCCGAGGAACATAGGAACAGGTTATAATCATTGTTTTTTGAATTCGCAAAAATACGCAATATTTCGATTTTCACATCTCCATCCACATCCTCCGCTCCTCGTCATCCATCTTTTCGATGGCGTAGCGAAGGGCAGTGCGGGGCATTTCGTGTGCGTGCAGCCGGAGGAACTCTCGCAACAAATCCATATCGATACGCTTCCCCATCTCGCGGAGCATCCAGCCGACCGCCTTCTGCATCAGGTCGTGCGGGTGGTGCAGGTGTATTTCGGCATAGCGCAAACACCACCACGAGTCGCCCTGTTGCAGGGTTTTCCACGTGCAGACCATGCTCATCCGCTGCTTCCAGAGGCAAGGACTGGCAGCTAATTCGTCCATCACTTGCACCTTATAGTCTTCGTGCATATCCAGTTCGTTACCGCCAAGGAATGTTGGAAGTAACAGCCAGTTGCCCAATATCTTGTGGGTGGATAAATCCACTAGATCCCAGTTGTTGGCCCGTTCGGCATATTGCAGATACAGGGTGAGGATTTCGTCTCGCCAACGTGCCGCTTCCGCATTGTTAGCCAAGCGTTTCGTGGCTAATTTCTCAAATTTCGCAACAAGAATCAGCAGACCGCAGAGCCGCACCTCGTGCCACTTCGACATCAGTAGCTCGGGCACCTCGTTAAGCGGGAAATCCTTTGCAACGGCCTTCACCACCTCGCGGGTCTGCGGCACCTTCAGCCCGAGGAACTCGTCGCCCTCGCCATATTGTCCCGGCCCCGTCTTGAAAAACCGCATCAGCACCGCCCGCTGCTTCTCGTTGCGGAGGGATTCGAGGTAGGCGATGGTGTCGGGGACGGGAAGATTAGTGTGAATCATATATTGTTATTTATTAGGTCAATCGGGTTGCAGAGGGCGTTTGGACACAAGCATCATCTTTCCAATCAATAATTTCTTTTCAATGTTATGAAATCAGATATCAATGAAATATACCCTTCTTTAATCTGATCCTCTGTCACATTATCATTGATATTGTCTCTTTTGACAACATGAATCATATATGGAGTGATGTATTCTCCTAACTTACTTCTTATATAATTACGAATCTCATCATCTTTCATATTTATTGTTGAATTAAGCAAATCGTCCACCTGCCCTTTTTTTGAGAAAGGAGAATAGATGTAACAATTGCTGTAATTAGGAAAATGTTCAAAACCTGAAATATAATTTCGTTTAACCACAATTGTCGAGTATTGTTTTAAACCAAATATTGCACTACGTGAACCATGATAATAATCCAATTGCTCTAACTTAAGCAAATATTCTGTCTCCTTACCACATGTGACAAGATTAGGCCTATAAGATTTGGAATCATCACTATCAAGTTTGTATATTGAACAACGATTGTTATATTCTATGATTTCAGTGCACATAAAATTAAACATCAAAGCAACGCCCAAAAAATCGTCTCCCCAAAGGGCCACTTTGTTTTTTAACAAACTCCCGAATTCCTCTTCGATCCTTTGTTGTTCCTCTGGGATTATCGTATTATAACCATTCGTTTTAAAACCCCCGACCAAATATAACGAAGAACTCTCAAAAAATTTTTTTGCATTTATCTCTTTATTATTGTAAGAAATTATATTACTTGGAAGCTTTATTTTTTCTAGAACAGATGATTCACAGGAATCAATACGGCAAGCCATTGCTGTTAAACAATAGTTTAAATATTGAGCATCCAAATCGTGCTTTTTGTTTCCCCTTTTTTTATACATTTCTTTAAATATATTCCCGATAATTCTAATAAAATCTGGGAAAAGTATGTTTAACAGAGTGTCAGAAATCCATCGTCTTCCATTATAGGTGAGATTATCACGTGATAAGTCCACTATCTTGTCAGTTGTCTGATTGTGCAAATTCCACTCAAATCCCGAATGTGCTGTTAGAAAGTAATTAAATTTTGCATTAGAAACTAGAACATCTCGAAGGAAAAGTCTTTGCGGAAGATGGTAGTTACTTAGTTCTTTATCAAACCAGATTGTAAAAGCAGACCCGTACTTCTTTTCAGAAATCTTGAATAATAGATAATCATCTTGGAATCCACATGCAACTTTATAATCTCCAGACAGATATGCGGTAGCACAATCATTTGTTTTGTTTATTAGAGAGAATTTTCTTTCAGGATTCTCTGGTTCGTACTGAAAAACGTAATACTCTATTCCTCTGAATGTGTTTAATACAAACTCGTCGATTTTTGCTAAGTACACATCATCTCCTTCACCCTTAAAGACATCCACTTTCCCTAAGACATCCCAGCTAAAAGTAGTCCCAAACAATTCGCTGAATCGTTCCTTGGGAACTTCAACTTTTACGGTTGTCCCTCTTTTTCGCTCAATATTTTCTTCAACGATGGAACTATATTGATTCTCTGCGGCGGATCTGAAAATGATCCGTTTACTTTTTTCCCCAGGGTAAGAAGTTTCAACCTCAAAAGTAGGTGCAACAAAAAAAACAGATTGTAAACCAATTCCAAATGCTGCTGTAGGTTTCAGCCAATATGGCATTGATTGATATACACTATTATAATCGGGGTCTTTCGAATGACTTTCTCCAACATGTTGGGTCATTCTTAATAAAGTTGCTTCTGAGATGCCTGTTCCACGATCCTCACATTCAAAACATAAGACGTTTTTTTCCTTATCTTTCCACTTTATCGAAAGTTTTACTGGATATTGGTTATAAATCATTGGCATAATATCGTCCGGAAAGATAACATCTTCAATTCGTTTGCTTTGCTCAACAAAATATGAATCATAAAAACCGGAACAAATATCCGTCCACATCTGTAGCTTACTCGCATCAAAAGCATTTTGAACAATTTCTCTAATAAATGCAAATCCAGGTTCTTTATATATTCCTCCACCTTGTATGATTTCGAACATCTTTTTTTGAGACATTGTGAATCTCAAATTAAGAAGCTCTGGTTTCGCCTGTATTCCATTATAAAGAATCTTAATGCTATCCTTACTGATCACTGGTGGCAACCCTCCTATTTCTTCTGGGACAATATTGGTCCATTCACGACTTTGATTGTTGACCTCTTTTTCTAACCAATCAAACCAACTTCTCGAGACTCGATACACTTTCTCATCAGGACAATCTAATTCAGCCTCAATTGCTGTTGGAGAAACTAGTTTGTGTTTCACAGAAGCATGTTTCAATTGGTGAACTTTTGATATTTCTGGCATTTCCTTCAAAGAAGCGTTGGCATATAAATTAAATCGATTGCTATCAAAATCTAGCAAATCACCTAATCTCACCATACATGCAATAAAACGAGGATGAATATAGTCCCTCTTAAAACCGTCTGCTTTAAAATATAATTGAGACATTACTTCATCAAAACTTTGTCCATGCAAATATGCTACATTTGCCAACAAATCAACAAATCTATTAGGTAACTGATCCGCATGATAGTTTTCAGCAAGTTTTTTAAAATCAGTATCTGTCTTCAGATATTCTGCACTCAATTTCGCATGTTTATTTCTAAACAACTCTGCAGTTATGATAACAACAGCATTTTTAATCTCCAAAGCCCATTTAAATCCATCATAGTCATTACACTTATCCGGTTTTTCTTTATAAAAACGCATAATCAACTTTGCAGCATCTGACACTACTATATCGTCACTATTGGAAATATTCTCCAACATTTTCTCGAAATCAGATTTGGCCCATTCTTTTTCTATCATTTTATATGTCAATATCATGCCTATGTCATGTGTAAGACTTGCCATCAACAACAAAAATGTATCAGTAGCACCTAAACACTTTATACGTTCTGTGCCTAAAAAACTCTGAATATTGTCAATGATAGAATATGAGTGACTTGCATCATGTAAACTAAAATTGGGATAGTTTATAGAAACGACATTTAATCCTTGAGTCAAGTTTTTCTTATTAAGATCCCAGATTGAATACAACAATTCGTATTCTTTGTCTTTATCAGATAAACATTTTAAATGCTTCTCTAAAGTATAATTATTGTCAGTAATATCTCCCATAATATGTATATGTTTTTTTTATAATGTTCGTAATTATAAGCTTTTTTACTTCCCTTCCACCACCTCAATCTCCTCTTCCGTCAACCCATACAACTCATACACCTTTTTATCAATTTCCTTGTCGGTAGTTTCAATTTGGGTTTTGAGGGACTGACATTCGGTTTTGTATTGGTTGAAATATTCTTCCCATTCGTCTTGTTGAACGAGGGTGAGTTTGATTTTCTGTTTCTTGAGTTCTGCCACAAAGCCTGCAAAATCAAGATTATCGAAAGTTTCTAATGCTCCGTTGATTTTGATTTCCGACATATTATCCTGCAAACGACGCAAGAACCGCGCACGCTTCTCCTGTAAATCTTTATTCAGCGCAAGCATGGTGTCAGCAAGCTCAATAAACGGCTGTTGGTTGGCACATTCCGGAATGGGAATATTCTCTAATTGATTTGTCTTAATATGCAAACCTGCAGGGTATATTTTCTTAAACCACGTATTTATCAGTTTAGAATTGAGTAGCACCAAAATATACTCAAAAGAATATCGATCATCAAGATTGAAGATAATATTCAATGTATCATTACACAAATATTTGTTTGTGTCAAGAGTTGCCGTAATTTCAGTAGCAATGTCTTGGATAACAATCTTTTTATCAACAACAAAGTTTTCAAAAATACGTGGTCTTCCTCCAGGCTTTTCACAAATCAATTCTGGTTTATACCAAAGCCACTCATCATTTTGAGGTGTATTCCAACGTTTAACATTTCTTCCTCGAATGAACAAATGGCAATCATCATCTTTCTTTTCTTCAAAAACAAATCGAGCATCATCACTTGTTTTTATACCGAGAGAAAAAGAAGCAATCTCTTTAAGAATAGTTGTTGGTATATTGTCTAATTTTAAGGCTCTTTCAAATGAAAATGATGCATTTGGGCTATCCAAAATTTGCTGATAAGGAAGTACAAAATCTTTTGGTATAAAATCATTGTTGGTAAATTCCTCTAGTTTGATAATGTCTGTTGAAAAGGGCTTTTTGTTTGTATAGAAGCACAACATGGTTGTAACTGTTGCATCTGTAAATACATCTGCGGGCAGTTTAACCAACTTAGTAACTTTAACTTCTGTAGATAGGAATTGCCTAAAAGAAGAAAAACTATCTGTGCCAAGCCAACTATTCGGGAATATAAATCCAAATAAACCATCTTCTTTTAACAATATAGAAGCTTTTTCTGTAAAGATAGAATATAAATCGGACTTGTTCTTTACCGTTTTATAGTTTTTTTGAAAATACTTGCGTTGGTTCTCATCAAGAATGTTGACCATATTCACATACGGCGGATTACCGATAACTACATCAAAACCGCCTTTCTCGAACACTTGCGGAAATTCTTTTTTCCAATCAAACGCCTTTTCGCCGGCAATGGAAGGATCGGAAATCAACGAGTTGCCGCATTTAATGTTATTATTCAGCGAGTTTAGTTTGCGATGCGGTTTGGCGGTACGAAGCCATAGTGCTAATTTGGCTATCTCTACACTCTCTTCGTTAATATCCACGCCATAGAGGTTATTTTCCAAAATGCTGTTTTCCACATTCTGGAACACAATCGATCCCCCTGTAACTTTGGTTTCCATCTCGTCAATGAGTTTGTGTTCATTAATAAGGAAAGCCAATGCAGCATTGAGGAACGCTCCACTTCCGCAGGCAGGGTCGCAGATGGTGATTTGCAGCAACCATTCACGATATTGGTTCAGCTGGTTGACAAGTTTTATCTTGGTCTGTTTTTGGCGTTTTTGGTCGGAAAAATAATCCTCTTCCACCATACCCAATTCCGCTTTCTTCTCGGAACAGAGTTTTCCCACCGTGTTTTCAACTATGTATTTTGTGATATACTGCGGTGTATAGAAAACTCCGTCACGCTTGCGTTTAGAAACCGCAGGAACCTTTTCGCCACTATTGATCTGCGCCGTTACCTCTTCTATCTCATTGAGCGAGTTTTCAAAAATATGTCCGAGAATATTCACATCCACCTCGCTAGCGTAGTCGTATTCCGACAACCGACGCGTGAAGCGGGCCAACAATTCATCGCTGATTTTCAACCCGTCTAATATCTCGTCGGGTTTAAATAAACCGCCGTTATAGGCAAAGATCTCGTATTTTTTGCCCTTGAACCCCGTGTCGAGATATCCGAAATACTTTTTGATGCGTGCATAAAGCGGCACATACTCGTCCATCTCTTTCAATTGTTCCCATTGTTCAAGAATCATTACCATAGAGTTCGGCGGCAACAGTCCGCAGTCCTCGGCAAAGAAGATGAACAGAAGCCGGTCAAGCAGTTTTTGGGTCTTCCTGAAAAGCAAAAGAATATGCTCTTTGGGCGTGTTCTCGTCCGTGTTATGGGCTACGATATCCGCAAAAATTTCGCGCTTAAATGCCGAATAGTCTTTGTATAGTTGCTGTGTAATCTGGTCTTCCGAAGAAACCGACTCGCTTTTCACCTTCAACGCGACACCATTCTTCACCTGTGTCCAAGCTATGCAAAGATACAACTCGTTGAACTCGTCTTCGGTCATGGCGAAGAGATTCCACTCACGAAAATCAACGGCATTATCTATATAAAGACGCAATTTTTCAAAATTTGAAATAATTACATATCTGGCATCGCGGTGTTTGCTCTTGTAACCGAACGCTTGTTGCTCAATCTTGCTTAAATCGGTGGTTTTGTGGTCTTTCAACTCAACAACACCAATCACTTTGTCATCAAGCAGAATGGCTCCGTCGGCTTTCTTTGAGTTGGTCTCATTCTTTTGTTCGGTAATCAGATTGTAGTCGGGCGAAGGATTCAGCGTATACCCCAAAACCTTTACAAACAATTCCCGAAGAAAACCTTCTTGAAACTGTTCCTCTTTGCTTTGCTGTATGTTTGACTGGATATCGGGGTTGAGAAAGTAACTTTTGTACTGGTTCCACGCCAGACCAGTTACCTCCAGCGGCAAAGTGGCAAGATATTTTTTGACAATATTCTTTTGAAATAACATAATTCAAATTTTTCTATCTAATATTCATTCCAGTTCCTTCGGCAAAACTATTTTTTCACCCCTTCAAACACCCCTCTGGTGCCACATAAATGCCATTTTGGGCTGTCAGGAGCATCATTTTGCTTTATTCAAATCTGTTTTAATTCTGATTGGTTCATATTGCAACTTATTGTTTTTTCTTTGTGGTGTATTTTTGGTTAGGATGGTTTATCATTTCTGGGATGGTATAGAAAAGTTTACCTTGTGCCATAAGCGGGTTTATATAATGATTGCGTAAGAAAACCATATTTCTATGTAACAGGATTGAAATTTCATATATACTAAACGGATGTAAATCACACAATTCAATTAGCAATTTTTTCATCTCTTCTTCAGGCGCTCTTTTCCCAATTTTAAAAATTTTCTCTTTCAATGCTTCCGGCAATTCATCAGCTCCATACATTTCTCCATCTGCTCCATACATTTCTCCGTTAGCTCCATACATTTCTCCGTTAGCTCCATACATTTCTCCGTTAGCTCCATACATTTCTCCGTTAGCTCTACTTATTGTTCCGTCAAGCTTACCATTTTTTCCGTTAGGTTTTCTATTTTCTCCCGTAGGTATACCATTTTCTCCATCAAGTTTACCATTTTCTCTGTCAGGTTTACCATTTTCTCTGTCAGGTTTTCCGTTTTCCCCCACAGGTTTACTATTGAGCTTTATGAATTCCGGCCCAGCAATATAGTAGGCGTTTCGTTTCTGTCCTTTCAGTTCAAACAAGCCTGCTTTACACATGCGATGCAGGTCAAAAGTGGCTTTTCTGGACGTGATATCACTGTTTAACTGACGATAAGTAATGTTGTCAATCGCGCCCAATTCACGGATAAAAATCAACGATAACTTTTGTTCGTTATTCAATTCATATTTGGCAAATAGCGAAAGCCATTCGATATCGTCTCTCCCCAGTAAATGATGAAATAGCAAACGGGTTGTAAACTTGTTGGTTTCTCTATTCGATTCAAAAGTTGGAGGCATCAGCTTCGCCTTTTTCATCTGTTCACGCATTGTATTGATACCAGACCCCTTTGTCTCAGCCAAATTGGTTTCATGGAAAATCGAACTTATATACTGGTTTCTCAATTCTGAACCTGGCTCACCAAGGTGTTCGGGCGATTTCAAGGAATAACCTGGATTTGTAATTTCCAAACGATTAGAATATCTAATAATTTGAATGGGTTGGTTCACTCGAAACGAACGGTGAATGAATGCGTTAACAATAGCCTCACGCAATGTGTCGTTTGGAATGTCAATAGGTGTTGAGGCTTGCAGGTTGCCGTCTTTAAGTTCAAAGCCTTTGGGCAAATCATCTGTAATGGCACTCAACGCACGATTGACCAAAAGAATAAAAGCACCGCGCATGTCAATCGTCGATTCAAAACGCCTGTCAGGATTCTCCACCCATCTGTTACCGGAAACTCGAATATAATCAACTCTTAACGCAGGCATCAATCGCCTCAAAGCCATTGTTCTTCCGAAAACAATCAATCCAGTATAGGTAAGGACATACTCTTCTGATTTATCTTTCTCACAAGCTCTCAAGGCCAACAATAGGTTGGTGTCGTCGTAAGTTAATTCTTCGGCATTTGGATTAACCTTTTCTCTCAATCTCCTATAATATGACAATGCATTTTCATCAATGTCGTCCAGACTTGAGCCTTTAACGATAGAGCAATCGAAACTCTCTGCTGAGGAATAGAAAACAGGCATGTCGTCCTCAGTACATTTTTGATCCGACGGGCCTATTCTACGATACGCACCTTGTGGTAGACCTCTCTTTTCAAAATAAACAGGCTTTTGCGACAATGGCGCTTCATCTACTTTCACAACGATAACTGTTTTGCCGTCAACCACCTCTGTTTCAATCTGTGGACGAATGCGTATGTTAAAAACCGAGGCACATTGGTTGGCAATATCTGTTTGGATTTTATCAGGATTCTCAATGTTTTCCGGCTCATAAACGGGAAAACCGTTCTCATCAAACCCTTTCCTCACGGCTCCCAAAAGAATATAGCCGCCATCCAAATCGGGTTCGTTGGCAAAAGCACAGATGGTTTCCAGAATGCTCTTTCCTACTTCCGAAGCTCTTTTTGCCTCAATTCTGACACCTTCATCGCCAGCATTCAATTCATTGAATAGTTCTCGTGCCATTCTCATAATCTGCAAATTTATGAATTAAAACTTTCCGAGATGATGATCTCAGGATAAATTCAAAACGCAAATATACAATTTTCTTCGCAGTTTTAATTGGGTTGTGGCTCCTTATTTCAACAAAATATTATCAAAACTCAGCACTCTTATACAGAAAATTTGCAAACCGTTGAAATACAATAAAATAGATTTCCGTTCGGCGAAATGGCGAAATTTTATTCGGCGACTTTGCGGAAAACATCATTTCAACCTAAACGGCAAAAACCTCCCCACCCTCTTGCAATACTCTTCGTACTCCTCGCCGAAGTCGTGGCGGAGACGTTCTTCTTCGGTACGCACTTGCACGAGCATGATGGCGACAAAAACCACGAAGACGACCACCGATTGCCAGGTCCAGAGCCAGAGGCAACAGCCTATCAGATAGACGAATATGCCAGTGAGCATCGGGTTGCGGCTGAGACGGTAGGGACCGCCGGTCATCAGATGCTTGGTGCGTGAGGCGACCTCGTGACCGAAGGCGTCCATCGGGTTGCCGTCGCCCACGCGGCGCATATAGACGATGGCCCAGATGCTCAAGAACAGACCGTCGATGACACAGAAAATGGAGATGCCTGCCAAAAACGGGTGTGGCCAGCTGAAAGACGGCATCTTGGAGCAGAGCCACATAATCACGGGGATCAGCACCACAAACAGCAGGAAACCGAGTGCATAACCGAATGTTTCTTTCAATTTGTCCATTACACCATTATTACTTATAGTTTAGTTTACAGAATCATCGCCCGAATCCTCCACGCCACCTCCTCCGGATGATCCACCAATAGCTGGCCGTGGTTCATCTTCGGGAAGACCTCCACGTGCGCTTCCGGACAGAGCGTGAGCAGATGCTTGGCCTGCGGCTTGGCAACAAAGGCCTCCTTAGTGCCGTGCCAGTAGTGTATGTCGGCTCCGTGAATGGATTCCAACTTGTTGGTATAGACGGATTTGTATCCTTCTAACACAGCGCGTGTTTTGTCCGAAGGGAACACTTTCTTAACTTCGTCCAAAAGCACGTCGAAGTAGTGCGAGTGGAACAGCCACCGCCAGAATCCGGTCCAATGGTAGCAGGTCCAGACATTGAAGGCCTGGTAGTAGCGAAGCGGTCCCACGCTCCATTTCGGCAGCGGCAGCAGCGGCGCGGCATCCATAATAGCGTGGTCGATGACAATTTCGTCGCGCTCCAGCATCCGCGAGAGGATTTTGCCGCCCAACGACAGTCCGTAGGCGACATCCAGCCGCCCGTCGAGGTTCTCCTGCACGTAGCGGATGGCCTGCGCAGACTGGTCATCAACAGAGGTGAAACGGGAGGGTTTGCCGAGCAGGAAACCGTCAACATCTACCGTGATGATGTGAAAATCCTCCTTCAACCATTCTATTAACGGAAGGAAAATCTCGTGCGACACGCCCAAACCGGGAAGCAGCAGGAGTTTAGGTTTACTACGTTCGCCGTAAATATGGAAATCCATAGATCAATCAACAATAGGGCAGCACTGTTATTAGCGCGGTTTGACAACCGAGCCACCAGATGCAGGGCAGTTGACATTGGGATGACACTCTTCAGAGAAGGTCCCGTATGTGAGCGTGCTGGCTCCGCTGAGTTCCACATTCAGAGCAGAGCAGACCGTGACATCGGCATCGCTGGCGCCACTCATCTCCCCAGACACCGACATTGCGGAAAGGTCAGCCGCTTTCAAAGTGCTGGCCCCGCTCAAGTCAATATCCATCTTGGTCTGACAAACTCCGTGTATAATGGCATCCGAAGCGCCCGACAGGTCTATATCCAGTTCTGTGGCCTCAACAGTGCCCCGATAGGTTGAAGCGCCGGAGAGTTCAATGTCCACATCGGCACCTCTAAGGTCGCCCGTGAACGAAGAAGCCCCGCTGAGTTCAAGGTCGCTCAGATTGGCATTGGCAGGGATGACAGCTACGGCTTTAGCGTTTGGTTGGAATCCGAATGTGTTCGGTTTGAATCCGATTTGCAATTCACCGTCAACGACTCTCACCACGACCCGTTCTAGAGCCAGTTCGCCCACCGTGACAACCACATCGGTCACTTGGTCGCTGACCGTCACCTCGAAAGCATTGCTCACGTCAAGTTTTGTGTATGGGGCGTTGACGGGATAATTTCTGGTGGCAGGATTACCCCAATCTTTTGTGCATCCGAAGAATAAAATGCTTATAGACAGCATAATGAAAATGTTTTTCATAATCAGATATTTTAATCGGTTAGTTTTGGCAAAGATACGATTTTTGTTTCATCACAATGACCAACGCAGCGTTAGTATTTCACATCCACCCCCATATTAAAGAAGATGAACGAGAAGATGTCCACCGTCTCCTCGATGGTCTTGTCAAGGGGCTTGCCACCGCCGTGGCCCGCGTTGCTCTCGATGCGGATGAGGTGCGGGCGGTCGCCGATGTCGCTGTTCTGCAACGCTGCCGCGTACTTGAACGAGTGCGCGGGCACCACACGGTCGTCGTGGTCGGCAGTGGTCACCAGGATGGCCGGATACTCCTTCCCGTTCTGGATGGAGTGGAGCGGCGAGTACTTGTAGAGGTACTCGAACATCTCCTTGCTATCCTCGCTGGTGCCGTAATCCACGGCCCAATAACGGCCAATGGTGAACTTGTGGTAGCGCAGCATCCATAACGCCCACCTGCGGGATAGCCACCGCGAAGAGGTCGGGACGTTGGTTCACCACCGCGCCGACCAGCAGGCCGCCGTTGGAGCCGCCCTGCAGCGCCAGTTTATCTTTGTTGGTATAGCCCTGCGCAATCAAGTATTCCGCCGCCGCGATACAGTCGTCAAACACATTCTGTTTCTTCATCTTGGTGCCGGCCTCGTGCCATTTCTTGCCATATTCGCCACCGCCACGCAGGTTAGCCACCGCCAGCACGCCGCCCTGTTCCAACCAAGCGATACGTGTTACGCTGAAGCCGGGCGTGAGCGAGATGTTGAAGCCACCATAACCGTACAGCAGCGTGGGATTGCTGCCGTCCATCTTGATGCCCTTCTTGTGGGTGATGAACATCGGGACTTTAGTGCCGTCTTTCGAGGTGAAGAACTTCTGCTCGGTAACGTATTCGTCTGATTTAAAGTTGATTTCGGATTTCTTGTAGAGTATGGATTTGTTGTTTGCGATGTCGTAACGATAGATGGTAGCCGGCGTGATGTAAGAGGTCACCGTATAGAATGTCTCGGTGTCGTCCGCTTCACCTGCAAACCCGCTGATGGTGCCGATGACTTCGTTGTCAAGATTGCCGAGCAATTTGCCGCTTTCATCAAAGATCCTGACCAGCGAGCGAGCATCCTTGGTGTAGTTGGCGATCAGCCGTTTGCCGATGTGGCTGACCCCTGCGAGCACCTCCTTCGACGCGGGGATGAGATCCTTCCAGTTGGCGGGTGCGGGATTGTCCATCGGGATGCTGATGACTTTGTATTCCGGCGCATCGTGGTTGGTCATCACAATGAGTTGGCCGTCTATCTCATCCACCACGGAATAATCATCCGTAAAGTCGGTCACCACTTTCACAAATTGCGCCTTAGGATTTTTCAAATCTTTAAAATACAAACAGTTGCCAGATGTTGACTCACTGCCATAAATTACAAGATAGCGTTTGTTGACCACCTCAGCCGAAAAACTGAGGTCCGGGTTGGTGCGGTCTTCGTATGCCAGTTGGTCGGCCTTCTGGTCCGTGCCGACTTTATGGTAGTAGAGCTTTCCGTTCTCGTTCACGCCGGAGAGTTCGTTTTTGGGTTCCGGGAAGCGGCTATAGAAGAAGCCGTCGTCTTTCCAGGCAATGCCGGAGAACTTCACCCAAACGAGATGGTCGTCCAGAACTTCACCCGTTGCGATGTTTTTGACATAGATTTCCTGCCAGTCGCTGCCGTTGCGCGAGATGGCGTAACCGAGATAGTTGCCGTCATCGGAGATGCCCAATGTGGAGAGCGCCACCGTACCGTCGTCGGAGAGCTTGTTGGGGTCGAGCAGTTCCACGGCCTCGCCATCCAGAGAGTTTTTGTAATAGAGGACGCTCTGGTTCTGCAAGCCGTCGTTGCGGTAGAAGAAATAGCGGTCGCCTTTTTTCCACGGCGCACCCTCTTTCGGATAATTCATAATCTCCATCAGATGTTTTTTCATCTGCTCACGGTATGGAATCTGCGACATAAACTTTTGGGTCACAGCATTCTGCGCCTTCACCCAATTGGCGGTTTCTTCAGAGTAGTCGTCTTCAAGCCAACGGTAAGGATCGGGCACCGCCGTGCCGAAATAGTGGTCTATGGTGTCGCACTTCTTGGTCTCCGGATACTGTACCGGCTCAATCTTATTTTTCTGATGGCAAGCGGAAAACATCACTATAATACTTGAAATGAGAATACAAAAAATTGTTTTTTTCATTGTAAGGCAATTTAATTTGAGGGTGCAAAGATAGTTATTTATGTTTCACTTATATCTTGACATTTTTCCATATTGTAAGATGTTTAGTGTTTTAATCACGTGAAAATGCGCGGAAGAACTCCCACGTGTCGCGGTGGCCGTCGCGGTAGGTGAAGCTCCACTGCAGTTTCTTCTCCGTCAGCGTGTCGAGGTGGAACTTATACTCGTAGTCGATGCTGCCGCCTATGACTTTGATGATCTCCTGCGTCAGTTCGTCCTCTTTCTCTTTGTCGGCCTCTACTAACTCCATCCGGAAGCTCTCCTTGATGCCGGCGAAGTAGAAATCCTCCCCTTCCAAACGCCACTTGCTGGGGCTGATGTAGTTGAACACATACGTCACTTTCTTGCCATTCTGAAGGGTGGCGATATAGACTTGCCGGGCGGAGTCGAGGGCGGTGCCGTCGGGGTGGAAGTCCATCGTGCCGGTCTCGTACACGTCGAGGTGGGCGCCTTTGAGGTCATAGTTGAAGGCGTGTGCATAGTCGTAGTGCCCTTCAACCTTCGGCGCTTTGCCATTCGGTTCCGCTTCATATTTCCACCAATCCTCATCAATGGAGTACAAGAAGTCGTAATACATACACAGCGGATCACCTACCCAAGCGTGGTTATCCCAATCAAGGTAGGGTTTCCAGCCGAGATCATAATATTCCTCGCCCGGGATAAACAACCCGCACCCGCCATCCAGCCTTTTGGATTCGGGAATCCGAAAGTCGCCCCAGTTGCAGGTGAGCGTGTCGTTTGTGACAAGATCAACCCATTTGCCGGCATATTGGTTATTGCTATATCCGTCTGCAACAATCATCATAGCATCGTAATAAACACTGTCATTATGCACCAGATAGTCGTAAGTGGAGTGACCGAAGAGCCGGGCAACAGGTAATGGCCCTATGGCGGCTTCCATCTCATAATGGGCATAGACCGCTCCGCATTCCGATATGTTTTTAATAAGATCGTCAACAGTACGACATTCGTCAAAAGTCACCACCGAATCGATAAGGATGCGGCCGTGGATATGGCAGATTTCATCCTTGCAGCGAGAGCGCGCTTTCATCTGATAGACCGTTGGCGAGACTTTATACACCGTGTCGAAATGGATATAGAAACGCTGGAAGTTGTCGCCCCTGAAACCTAACGGCTCCGGACGATGCAACCAACGGTCATCCATAGGTTCATTGCCGTAATCAATCCATTCTTTTTTCGCAGTTTCAGTCCACCAGGAATAGATTTCATCGGTAGGTGCCGTGTCAGGGTTGATGACCGTGGTGGAGAGATCATAACGTTTCAGGAATGATTTCTCGTGGCTTTGTGCATAGCCGGTCATCCGTCCCAGCAGCAGTATTGAAATGGCCACCGTTATTATCCGTAACCCTTTGAAGAATATTGTTTTCATACTGACCATTCGTATTAAGACTGCAGCTTCGCCATAAACTTCGCGCTCTCCACCACAAACCGTTCGTGGATGCCTTCGCCGACGAGTGTTTCTCCTTCGAAGCATTTCACAGAGAAGACCAGACGGCGGCGATCGACTTCGGTGAGTTCGGCCTCGCAGCGGATGGTCGCGCCCACAGGACTGGCTTTCAAGTGCTTGATATTGACGGCGATGCCTACGGTAGTGTTGCCGTCACCGATTTTGTCGCACACGGCCATCAGGCAGGTTTTCTCCATCAGGGCGATCATCGCGGGGGTGGCGAACACCTCCAATGCGCCGGAGCCATAGACCGCGGCGGTGTCTTTGTGCTCCACCACAAGTTGCTCGCTGTGGCGGAGACCGGTAAGGTTGTTAAATTCGGTCATAACAAGGTATTTTGGGATGCAAAAATACAACTTTAAATTATACAAAGTTCACCACCGCAAACACCTACGGCACACGGAAAACACCGTGGCAAACAAAATCGCCGGCAAGTTCATCCGATCAATGGCAAAGGAGGGCTGCTTAATTTACCGCGTAATTTGATCTGAAGTTTTCTTCAACCTAGGACAATCATTCAAATTCTTTTTGAAATTCCTTTGCGGAAAACCTCGCATAGAATACCATCCTTCAGTCGTTTTATATGCGACATTCACACTTGCTGAATGCGACAACATTCGAATCAGATACTTGTAAGGCATAAGCAAAGTCTTAACGCCTCCTGCCGCACTTGAAGAATCGACAAACACCTCATCTTCATATAAAACATCCACCACAGTGTATGTACTGTCATAGAAAGCGATTTGAACACTGTCCATTTTGTAATCTTGGAAGTTGGTGATTACGAAACTGGCAAGAGGATCTTCACCATCCTTATCTATGGTAAGAATCATATTGGCAAAGTGCCACGGGGTTTGCCAGGGGTCTGGGGTAATCGTGTAGCACATAAGTTCCACATCTGTCGAGTACACGGTTTGCCAATCCATTAGGCGACTGATCGACTCGCTTGAACAATCGCATTGTAGAATCCGTTCATCCCTTGGCGCTTGTGCCCAAAAGTTATCCGCCGTGGCCCGCATCATCAGGGTAAACTCAAACGCAGAGTCATTGGCAATGACCTCAGCCATTCGGTCTATCATTCGGCACACCTGATCCGCATGGGCTTCGACAGCTTGGGTGCTATCTTCCAGAAAATAATAGACGGAATCTATCAAATTGATAAGCGAGAGCCGTTGGCTGTCGTTGATTTCATAATCCGCTGCCCAACTCCGCAGGAAATCCGGCCAGCGAACCGCCTCGGTTTCTTCAGTTGCTTTTTTTGCGGTGCTGCAAGAGGAGAGCGCGAAGAGGCAGAGGGCGAGAATTGCGAATTGTATGTACTTCAGGTGTTTCATTGTTATTATTTGTTTTATTTTTCTGAATATATCGGCATCTTTTCCTGGTGTTTTGAAAAAATCGGCGATGCTTATTTTGGAATTTCGGGTGCGAAACATGAATGAATGATGGTCATTATCAAGAAAACGACTTTGTTTGTTTTACTTGGCGTGTCCTGATTGTTCGTTTCTTTATAGTTGTTCATACTGCTTTGAGATAGGCGTTAAAATAATTTGTTATCTCTCCCAGTAAGTCATCGGTTTGTCCTTGACATCTCCTTTTTCATTTTTCGACGGGGAAGTAGATTCCTATGCCTTTGATGGGTGATGATCGATTTTTTCATTTTCCCCCGCCGGTTCATGTTTTTTTTCCTTTTTCTTCCCAAAATAAATTAGAACAATGCCTAACGCCAGCCAAAACAAAGGGCCAAAAACACTGTGTCCGGCGGCAAGACCACCGATAAAAGCGAGACCGCCTATTGCCGTAAAAATATAGCCTGCAATTTTCATAATCTATTCCTCCATTTTTTCAGGTTCAACATTATCAATTTTCTTTGAACAAAGCACTGCGATCAAACCGATGACGACATTGAGTAGCGAGATGGCGAATGCCAGTCCAAAACCTATTTTCCGAGTGCGACCCAAACAGCCGATGCCATATGCGAGACTTACCGCGATTACTAATAAAATGATCTTTTCCATTATTTGTTTATTTTATTTGTTACATCTCTTTATGACAAATTACCGCCAAAGGTTAACAAGCCAACAGATTTATTTTTCGGTGTCCATTGCTTGAAAATTTGATTATCATTGCCTAGTCTATATTACAGTTTTCAGCTTCCCTGCGTAAAAAAGCGTGATGTTGTTTCCTATTTTAGGTAATTGCAAGCCAACACAATAGATGAAACAACCCACAAGAATGTAAACAGTAAGCAAATTATTCTCGTTCTTTTCCTTATTCTGCTCATCTTTTCACTTTCTTCGGTCAACTGTTTGTTTTCTTCCTCTAATAAATTGATTTTTTCTTTAAGTCTCATTTCAACATCATCTTTTCTAAGTATGATATTGACGAGTTCTGTTTTTGTCTTGTCTAAAAGCGCCATATCTTGTTCGTTTTTATTGTGTGATTCTTGTTTCATTATTGCCAACCTCAATTCTCTCTTTGTATTTCATTCTTCGCCGGATAGCCAGTATGATCATTGGCCATGCGATGATAGTACACAGGATGTCCATCACCCAACTGGCGACACTTTCATTGAATTCTACATTGGAGTTGAATTCGGCAATTTCTTCAGGGGTCATTTTTTCTTTTTTCATTTTATTCTTTTTTATTTGTTATACCTCTTTATGACAAATCACCTCCAAAGGTTAACAAGCCGACAAATTTATTTTTCGAATTTTTGAAGAAAACGATTTGAACACAGAATCCTCTTTGACAGAGTCTTTTAATATTGTCATGAAATCAGCTTCAGACACGGCCATATCATTAAATGCAACAACCAGTTTGTTCTCTTCCTCATCTTCTTTCACCTCAATGGTTACATTGTTGGCCATGGCTACTTTGCGGATTATCCGATATGCCGGGAGATACTTGGGCACCATTTTGATCAGGTGCAAACACGTATCAACATTCGGATTGCCAAGTTGCTCATTGAGTTCTGCTTCGAACAAGTATTGTTTCTTATCAACAACTATTCTGTCATCCGATTTTTCACCGGCAGAACGAATCAATTTGGCTATTTCCATAGCCTCTTCAAAGCGGTTCAGTCCCTGCAGGGCTTTCCCTTTGATGAACATGGCTTCGAGACAGGCGCGGCGGTCAAGCACCATGTCTGCATAGCCGATGGCCTCCTCCAGACGATCGCCATACAAACAAACAACTGCATTGAGAAAATTACACGTCATGCTGCAATCCTTCAGCAAGGCAACATCTTTTGTTAAATCTTTCAGGCATTTGTCGTCGAGCATTATGTCAAACATCTTTTTCGCCAGCAATGCCGCATTGCGGTAATCTCCTGCTTTCATTTTCTCCAACGACCATTGCAAGCATTCCTTGGCGGCACTGTCATAATCCTTGTCTTGGATATGTTTGTAAAGTAAACGGCCATGGTTTAGTTCATCATCAATCAAAAGAATGTCGTTGAACGAATTGGCAAAAGCTTTGATCTCTGTGTTTTGCAAAATATGATTGTGACGAATCTTGTTGCTGAGGGTTAGACCGTCAAGGCTCCGCATACGGCTTATCGCCACGTAAGCCTGACCGGGCGCAAAGGTCCCACGAGTAAGGTCGAAGTGCATGCGATCAAAGGTCATGCCTTGCGACTTGTGGATGGTGATGGCCCAAGCAAGCTTCAACGGATATTGGGTAAACGACCCTGTAATTTCTGTTTCCACTTGCTTGGTCTCTTTGTTATACTCGCTTTCGCGTTTTTCCCACCTCATCTTTTCAACATTGATCTCATTGCCGTTTTCCAACGCCACCTTGATGTTATCATCGCTTAATTCAACAACCTTGGCTATGGTTCCATTTACTAAACCTTGGCCAAAGTCGTTGCGGCAGAATATCACCTGTGCTCCGACTTTCAGCCGCAACTCCATCGGAACGGGCGTGTCCTGAATGCGAAAATTACCATCAATATCTCCTTTATAGCAGAACTCTTCCGAATCAATATCGTCCAACTTCTTTTCGTTGATGCCATCGGCCAATTTAACACGAGCGGTTAAAATGACTGCAAAATCTCCAACCGTATCGTTCGTGCTCACTTGCTGATTCAGTATGTCCAAATCCTCATTCGTGTTTTCGCCCAAACGCATCCTGTCAAGTATGTCCAAAAATCGCAAATCCTTTTGTCGATACACCTTTTGGAACTCAATCTTGGGCAGATTCATCCGCTTTATCACATTGGACTTATAGAAGTACGGGGTGCCACTCCCGTACATATCGCACAACATTTCATAATCAGCCGAACCGTACTTCACCACGGGCGGCAACTGAAACAGGTCGCCAACGAAAACCACCTGTTTTCCGCCAAATGGCGAATGCGTTTCCTCTAGCGAGCGCAGGAAGCGGTCGATACTGTCCACCCAATCGCAACGCACCATTGAGGCCTCATCGATAATAATTGTGTCTGTGTATTTTAGCACATCTCTTTTTTCTCTTGAGACTTCTAATTTCGTGCCAGACCCAATGGCTTCAAACGGCAAACCAAAGAAAGAGTGAATCGTTTGTCCTCCCACATTCATTGCGGCGATGCCAGTAGGAGCCAGCACCAAGAAGTTCTTCTTGATGAGCTTCTGAATACCTTTAATAAATGTGGTCTTACCGGTACCAGCCTTACCTGTTACAAAGAGACTGGTATTGATGTTTGCTACAAGGTCGAAAGCCTTCTGCTGCTCGACATTTTCTGGATCAATCTTGAATTCTACTTTCTCCATAAAGCTAACCTATTTGCTTGTTTCTGTTGCTTTATGACAGAAACAAGCAAAAGGTTAACAAGAAGATGGAATAAAAATGAGTCTAAATCATAAAACTGTATGTTGCTTTGGACACCAATCTTTCATTGATTGACTCTTTAGAATAAACATAATGCCTTTTTATGCTCCCAAAAGACACAGGAACATGTCCATCCCAAGTGATCCTATTACATAGTTCAAAAATAATTTGATCCATGTCGCTTTGGGACATCAGATGTTTTAATATAACATCACATGAAACATCTTTTCCTCTATCAATGTTGTCATGCACTATTTCTTCATAATTATTCAAGGTCAGATTTTTTGAATTCTCTACAGCTTGAGGATCAACAACAAAATTCACTTCTACAAAAACATTTTTCATAATACAAAGATTTAAAAATTAAACAAAATCACCATTGTTAAAAAGACAAACGTTATTCTTAGTTCGAGCATTCTCAACAACCCGGACAATAGCACAACGCCCTGTAAAACAATGGCTTTAGGTGAGCAAAGATAATGTTTTGATTTAATTCCGCAAGCGTTTTAGAAAAAAAATATAACCTAATCCAGCAAAACAAATGAAGCCCAATAAGTTGCGTCAGGATATCTCTCTTTCATAGTGAGAACAGTGCTGACGTAGGCATCATGTTTTGAATATCCTTCAACCAGTTTTTCATAGAACAAACTCATATACTCCGATGTTGCTTTATCGTCTATCTGCCAAAGACTCATTAAGATAGAGGAAACGCCAGCCTTTTTGAAAGCGCGTTGTAAGCCGAAAATTCCATCAAAAAGGTCATCTCCAACTCCAGTCTCACAAGCAGAAAGAACAACAAGATTTACATTGTGTAAGTCAAGTTTAGAGATTTCGTATGCCGTAAGTATGTCATCATTATTATCTGGCTTAAAAGTAGAATCATTCCAGGCCTTTTGACCTCCTGAAAGAATTAAGCCAGAATAGAAAAGTTCATCTTGAATGTTTTCTGTATTTTCACTTTTAGCGAAGTAGGGAATGGCACTCCTCCGCGATTGAGGAATATAATAACCATGGGTAGCAACGTGAATAATGTTGGCTTGTGTTCCGTCAAGCTGCTTGAAGGCACTTTCGGTGGCATGTGGTCCAGTATATGTAACAATATCTACCCCACTGCCTTTCAACAACTTTTCAATTCGGTTCACTTCCAACAATGTGTTCTGTAAGTACGCCCAATTGCCTCTTGTGCTTATGCTACGCATCATATCAGCATATTCTTGAGTGTTTTCAAAATCAACACCGCCAAATGATGCTACAATATGGATGTCTCTATTTTCATACTTTTTTATAATATTTCTTGTAGAGGAGACTCTGTACAAGTTGAAACGTTCAGCCGCAGTTTTACCAGTGCTGTCTGCCAAAAGTTCGATGTTGATAAGATTAAGTAATCCCATAGGAGAGAAAAACACTCTGTCTTTCCCTTCAATATACCGCTGCACTTTACCCCATATTTTGGAGTATAATATTTGGCCTATTTCTGTATCATACGATTTGGGTTGTAATTCATACATTCCCGAAAGATCATCTTCGTCAAATAAATCCACAAAAACGGGGGCTTTGCCATTAGGTAGAAGAACCATAGCGGAGTAATGCGGTTTAGGCACACTATCGCACCACGAATATGAATTGGCGGTGTACTTCACGAATTCAACACATGCTTCATCTTTATTCAGTTTATTCGCTACATCCTTCCAATGAACATTGGTGAATTCTTCATTTACTTCTTTCAAAATCTCACGTTCTTTTAATTCGTATCGATACAAAGCCAATACTCTGGCATTGTCATCAGAAATAGCATAGATGCTATCGCGCATCTTGTCCAATTCGAGTTTAGCACTCACCATTTCAGGATGATTATCAAAATACGGAGAAAGAACATTGTAACGCAACGTCAGACCTTTCATAAGCAAGGCCGCATCGTATGCGATGCTAACACTAACACTATCTGTCGGATTCCATGATGCCCATTCTGGAATATGGTACAAGTTAAATTCCCCATTTCCCAAATATGTATCAGATTCCACAGAGCCTAAAACAGGTAACATACGATTTAATTCTACCTCCATGCCATAATAATAGCAAGGTAAATATGCATGAATTGCAGTTGTATCATGTAATAGCGAAGACTTTAAGGCAACATTGAAATAACGATAGTAAGTATCTGGAAAATATTTCAACGCTTTAATCGAATACTCATAAGATTTTTCTCGCTGACCTAATCTAGAATAATGCTTTGCCCAATTTTCATTCAAATTGCCAAGGGTGATATTCTTTAGATTGTATTTTTCATAGTATTCTTTATTGGCAATCAAAATGCTGTCAATTTTATTAAAATACATTTCAGCTGTATCACGATAGTTGTTAACAGTGTCCATTAGCATTGAGTATGCCTTGCCGACAATTAAATAGTAATTTGCATTTCCTCCTTCTGACTTTCTAATTCTATCCAAATTCCTGTTCTGAACAATCACTTCATTTGGGTTTGAATCAGCAATGTAACCAAAATACATAGTCCAATCAGTCAACGAGACACTCCCTTCTATTTCTTCTCTAATCTTTATTTCTTCAAGCTTAAGTTTTGCAGCCATTTCTGCTTGATTTGTGTTATAGTACACATTTGCTAATGCGTTCAGAATATCACAAGATTCCATATTGTTTGCAAGATTAAAGACGTAAGGATATGCCTTGTCGCAGTATTGTTTGCACAAGGGCATATTTCCCAATTGGTAGTAATTATCAGCAATTCTTGCATAACAAGAGGCAATCTTTCCAATTATCATGTCGTCATCAATTCCAACAGAAGACAACGCTGCTATTTCTTTATTATACAGTTCGATCGCTCCCAATAAATCATGTTTCTGGGCACTGACCGCACCTGCAAATAAATATAATAAATCTGCATACCCCAAATCATATTCAAGTATTTCTATTTTGTGTAAACTAGTATCCAAGTTATGGATATACGAATGGTTCTTCCTGTACCAGCTCTCAATTTCGTCAATCCTATTGTGTACAAAAGCATGATTGTCAAAGCTGTTGTACATTCTATTCGTGTTGAAGCATTGGTTGAACCACAAATATTGTTTAAGATTGGCCGAAGTAACTTCTTGCTGTTTTATCACATCCATCGCGTCTTGGAGACAATAGACCGAATCTGCCCACGGCATAATGGTACATCCTCCCAATGTGCTTGCAATTAGATTAGTATAGAAAGGAAGCTCTTCGGGGTTATATAGTTTTATTACTTTTGAAAGTTCAATATATGTACCAATGGCATCGGTTGTAAGATTTAAATCTCTTTGCAACACGAATACCATTCCGTAGTTGTTGTACATGTCTTTAAGAGTAATCCCATAGCTAACAAAAGCATCTATGTGTTGCTCAATCAATTCACAATTCTTAATTTGACATTCAAGTGCGCTTTCAAGATTACCTTTAGCGTGCTCTTGGTTTGCAAAAGTAACTAGCAGCCATGATGCAGAATCATACTTTGTTTGTTCTGCATACATGTTCACAAGTCTATCAACATCTACCTTTTTTAGATCCTGTGCTGACACTGACAGACAGAATCCTGCAAATATGAATATAAAAAATGTTTTTCTCATGCTATAGCTTTTTCAACAAAGTTGAAACTTCATCACCTATCGCCGTTCCTTCCGGATACATTGTTTGCAACTGCTCCAAAACAACCTTTGCTTCTTTCTTGTCATAGTTCCGCAAATGTGCAATAGCAAGATTCCATCCTATGTAAGGTTCATACGTTGTATAGCCATTATATTTATCACTTTGTGCCAACGCCCATAATTCTTCAAGTTGTTTAATCGTATTATCCAAATCTTTTCCGTTGGCAACATTGTCGAACAATAAAGTTAGAGTGTTTACCACCTCCTCTTCTTCTTCCCCTCGAATAACTTCAGAAACGGGGAAGGCATACGCATATTCTTTCCCAAGTCTGGTTGTGGCAGAGTAATCATAAACAAAGTAACTGACAGTGAAAACAAGTGCGATACTGGCCGCAATAGATATCCATCGCAACGAAGAGGTCTTTTTTCCAGACGAGGCCTTCATCTTTTCCAACAGTTGTTTGTCATGCTCTTTGCCAACAACCTCCATCCCTTTAACGATTCTTGCCATTGATTCAGCTTGTTGTTTTAGGGTGTTATCTTTTGGGAGGTCAGCTTCAAATACAGATTCCTCCCCAGGGGACATTTCTCCATGAAGATATCGGTTTATTCTTTCCTCATTATTATATAGTTGGTCGTCCATAATCTTGTGGTTGTTTTTACATTTTAGCTAATATATTCTCATAACTCTTGCGGAATTTCTCCTGGCAGCGGTGTTTGGTCACTTTGGCAACGCTATCGCTGGCATAGCCGAACATCTGTGCTATCGCTTTCATTGATAGAACATCACGGAAGAAGGACCATAGCAGTTCATTGCACGGGGATGGCAAACTTTTGACCAGCTCCTGAACAATACTGTTTCGCTCGGCATCCGCTTTCTCATTGGATTCGATCATGTTTAGGATCTTGTCTGCCTTATTCAAGATAATGTTGTATCGTTCTTCGCCATCTTCGCTGGAGAAAGCATCTATTGACGACAATTGCATCTTGTCATTTTTCCGTAATTGCTCGTGAGCCTTGTTGTTGCAGATTCCAATGAAATAGGTGTACAACGAAGAGGAAAGGTTGTCCAATTTTCCGTCAACAGCAGCATGATATAGTATAATAGAAGCGTCCTGAAATACATCTTCACAATCCTCTCTGCTTAACGAGAAAGTATTGCGAAGATAGGAGAGCGTACGTTCTCGGTACTCTCTCGCAAAGTCGTTTAAGACTTTATCACGTTTCTTGTTTAATGATATGATTGGCATGATTATTGTGAACTTTCAGTTACCATGTGTTGTCTTACTAATCGGTTGTCCTTGTCCATATTTTTCCTCACATTTTCTATCCATTTAGTGTCGAATGATAGGGGTGAGGTTAACAACTGCTGGCTGATATAATAAGACATAGGACCGTAATACTTACCATTTTGTTTGATTTCGGTATTCACCTCGTATGCTCTACAAGCCTCCAGCACATACATAGGTGACATGCCCTTTTCAGATGCAATCTGAATATTCCCGCGTTTATCTATTGGTGGAGCATACGTTTTACCATTCTTGCTGAATCCAATATCTGTACCACGAACATAGACACTGTCATCTTCCTCTTCGCCACGATATGAAGAACCTGCATGACAAGCATCCATCACCACATAAAGAATACCTTTCTCGCCGACCTTCTTTCTAATAGAATTCAAGTGACTGTTCAACTCGTCATCCAGCAAATGGTTCTCTCCTTGATACACACCCTTCTTGTAGCGATGTTGAGCGTCGTATGGAATAAACGCCTCGTCCCAACCATCCGCTTCATCACCATTCTCATCCTCAACAGCTTGGCCGTGACCAGACAAGTGGATGTAAACGATATCTCCAGGACGCACACTGTTTTCCAGCTTTTTAAAGCCGTTTTCTATACCCTTATGAGTGGCCAAATTGTCTGTCAATGTTATAATTTTGAACCCCTGTTTTGCCAACAATGGAGAGATCAACTGCACATCATTGGTGCCATGTATTTTAGTCCACGAATCATCCGCATCTTTGTATTGGGGATAGTTGGATATTCCAATCAGCAAAGCATGCTTTTGCTGTGCAAAGAGAGGTGTTTGCAAAATCAAAATTGCCAAAAGGGTTATAATAAATTTTGTATTACGCATAAGCAATCTATTTTCGTTCTTTATCTTTCCTCTGTTCCAACTCTCTCACCCTACGCTCCACCATCAGCTGCTCGCTGTGGCGGAGACCATTCAAGTTATCGAATTCATTCATACTATATTATTTTGACTATTGACTATGTTTATTGCCTGTTGCCTATTGGCAGAAGTAATTGCTTAACCATCAATCAAAAAACGTCCAGAAGTAAAACCAAATAATAATAAATACCAAAGCAAGGAGAATGTAGCATGCCGATATTAAAAGAGTGCTGATTTTCTTGAACTTAAACTCATGGATCATATTCCAAAGATTCAAAGGAAATCCCAAGAATATCATCACCAGAAAATTGAAAAATCCAAACACAAAACAAAAATCGAACATGGGCAGAGAAAAGTATGGAACTTCTCCAATGAGCATATTCCCGTACATGCGATATGCCCGCACGAGGGTGAGGAGAAAGGATATATACCACACCATCATCAAAACCCAGGTGATGACCATCAGGACTTTCAGAATAACGCGTAAAGTGTTGTTCATCGAAAAAAATTCAGACGAAATGTAAACGAGATGAGTTGAGAATTATTGTGCTATCGCCCTTCCCAGCGCCTCCGCTTCCTTCATCGCTTTCGTGCCCCGAACGCCACCCTTCTCTTTCGCGCCGCGCACGAGTACGTGGCCCGCGTCTTCAATGTGGAAGAAGTTGAGACAAAGTTGGTATTGGGTGAGGATGCTGTCGAAGAGCTCGGGCAGGGAGGCGGCGCCGACCAAAAGGAGGGCGGCCTTCCGGATGTGGAAGGTGTCGCGGATGGGGTTGTGACAGCGGTCGACGAGCGCCTTCAGCTGCGCACTCAAACCGTAGAAATAGACTGGCGAGGCAATGACGAGCATATCGGCATTTGCCAACTTGCTGTATATAACAGGCATATCGTCCTTTTGTACGCAAGCGTTACCCACGCTCGAGAAGCACGCGTTGCACCCCGTACAAGGATGCACCGTGTAATCGTGTACCGAAACAATTTCTATGTGGTGCTTTTCTGAAGCCCCTTTGGCGAAAGCTTCCACAAGCAGGTCGGTGTTGCCGTTTTTGCGCGGACTGCCGGAAAGGATTAAGATATTCATATCAAAGATGTTTTATTTAATGTCGTAAGTTTGTTAAATGTCCACCATTTCAATTCCAACAAGAAAGTAATCATATCGTTTTCAAAACTCTTTTTGACCAGTCCTTATGAAATATTCCTCCTGAATGGCAGCAAAGGTCGCGACAACGGCTATGATGACCATTGGCACGACAGATTCCAGAAACAGGGTCAATGGAACTCCGATGAAAAGCAGAAGACCAGCCGCTTTGTTGGCGATGGTGTGCGGAAAACGACATTTCTTGTACATCACTATGGCGGAAATCTGATTGATGACTTTGATGACGATGATTGCCGCGCCCCAGAACCAAAGCCAATGGGGAAGTGCTAAAATAGGGATCAACTTTATGCAGCAGCCGACCACAAACGCCAAATCTGCAAGACTATCTAACAGCGCTCCTGTTTTGCTTTCGCAGTGGAGTTTCCTTGCCAAGAAACCATCTGCCATATCGCTCAGTCCACAGGCGAAATATATTACCCAAAAAGCGACACTTCTCACATCGAAGAAGAGGAGACCGAAAGCGCCAAGGAACCGGAAGGCTGTTATGAAGTTTGGGAGGTGCTTCATTTGACTATAAAATTCGCGACCGCAAACACCAGATGGCATATGGCAAAGCCGGCGGCTGCCACCACGGCCGGAGCCAGATTCGGGAGGTTTGCATTGTCATTTCATCTCAGTGAACATCTTTGAAAATCTTATGCCTCTTTGACTTCGCACAGAAGCAGGTCGCTGCAGTTCGACCGAACCTCTTCGAAAATCTCCCGGCATCGTTGCGCGCTCATTCTGTTTTTTGTTCCCACTTCCACCATGTCGTTCAAGGTAGGATGGCCTGTGCCGTTGACGGAAGTGGCGTGTTCGCCGTTATAACCCTCCGTGCAGAGCGTCAAGTCGTATGCGGGAGCAAGATGCCAAGTATATTGTCCTTTTCTGACTTCCGAAACCATGAAACTGAAATTCTTGCAGTGGTCGTCCTTGTTGTCAGTCAGATAGTTAAAAACCATTCGACGGAACATCTCTTCCACCTCTTTGGCATTTTGGGTGAGGAAGCCTGTCAGCGCAAGAAGGTTGGTGTAGTCGAGAAACGGTGTGTTCAACGATAGGCACAGCAATCCGCCTGCCGTGACGGTATGGATGCGCTTGCCGTTGGGCGCAATGTCGAAGCGACGTGTTGTAAAATAGCGACCGTTGGTTAGCTTGCAATCGGGAACATCAATGCCGCATTGTTTGGCCACCTCGTTATAGTGGAACTCCTGCCGCCCGACATCGACAGGGTCGTAATAGTGACGGAACTTTATAAGCCAATGTCCCTCACTATCGCTGAAAACGGCCTTGGGACGTGCCCCTCCGCTATTTCCACTTTTGTAAAGAAGCAATCCGGCATCGGTGTCTTGTTGTTCTTTCAACACCTCCAATGCTTTCTGTTGAAGCAAGTCAAAATCAGTTATGTTGTTTTCTTTAACAACCACTGTTTCAGGATGGTAGGTTAAAGCACCCATGCCACTGTTGCCCACGATGCTCAATCGGTCAAGGGCGGAAAGGTCGGTGTCGTTGATGCCTTCACGCAGCAAGGCCTTGTGAAGCAGGTAGCGGCCGTAGCCATCGGGAAGACTGTCTTCGAAGATGCCAAAATTACCATGAAAAGGCTGGGGGTTGGCAATAAATAAGCCCTTTTTTAACGGGAGTTCGAGGGGCGAAATGCTGAACCCGTCAGCCAGCCATGTTCGGTCATACTCAAAGGCACAGAGACGGTCGTCGGGGGTGAGGGAAAGCGTCCCGACGATATTATCGTGATAATTGATGGTTAATTTGTCGATTTTCATTTCCTATACGCTTTTGTCTTGCCGGAATTATGTCGTATTTGCGTCAGTTCTTCCATAGTTGAGTATTTTGGGGTGGCGAAAACGCTTTTGATTTCAGCGGCGTAGCCCAATGCCATTGCCAGCATGATCAGGTTTTTCAGTGAGATGAGACCTTTTTGTTCGAACCGTGCCACGTTGCTCACAGCGACACTGGCTTGCTCGGCCACTTGCTCGCGTGTCAAACCCTTCTCCACCCTGCGGTGGCGGAAATCAGCCGCTATCTGCATGCTGATGGCGTCGGCATTATCGTGCAAATAGCCCTCAAGAACTGACAATATATTGTCTGTATTGTTTGTATTCATATAGAAACAACTAAAATATTAGCAGTTGCAAAAATACATTTTTTTGGGATAATATCAATATGAAAAGAGAAAAAATGTTTTCCGGCAGTTGTTTTCTATAGATAATTCACCACCCCGAAAATCAGGTGGCACACCGTAAAGCCGGCGGCTAATACCACGGCCGGAAGATTCTTGCGGTCGGCGGCAAAGAGGATGAACGCCAAGCAGGGCGGGACAGTCAGCAGAAGGATGACGGTGGGGCTCACATTGGCTGTGTAATAGAGCGCCCAGCCGATGTAATATATTGCGACGCAAACAATTGCAGTGATAATAAGGGGCGAAAAACGAAGTTTGCTTCTGTCATTATGAATAACGAAGCAGAGGCACGCGACGGTCAGCACTTGGAACACGGAGCCGATGGCGTCCACCACCGGCGTGACCGAATCCGTGCGCAGGATGTCGTTCGGTGCGGGAACGGCGAACCAGATGAAATTGGGGAGCATCACCAGCAGGAAGAGAAGCAAGCCCCACGGGTCGAAGCCGAAACGGTATTGTTTTAGCGGTTTCATAGTGCTTGATAATCATAAAGTTGTGATTCAATCGGTGAAGCAGACGCTTGCACCATATAGCGGCATATTGGTCATCCGTTCCTGTTCGCGGTAAGGACTCATCGAAAAACGGATGGCTGTTAAATCTTTATGTTTTTGCAAAATGGTCTTCAAGGATTTCGATTGAAGATTTTCCTCAGCCTTCACTTCAACAGGCACAATCTGCGTGCCGTATTGAACAACGAAATCAATCTCGAGACGACTATTTTCGCGACTGTAGTAGAAAGGCAACCTTCCTGTTCCCGCCACTAATTGAGTACATACATAGTTTTCCGTAAACATACCTTTCCCTTCCCCCATATTGTTGGGCATCAGAAGCAGTTCGGCAGGAGTGCCGGCCAAGGCGCCTAACAGTCCAACATCCAAAAGGTACAATTTGAATGTGGAAATATCCTCGTACAGGTTCAAGGGCATCGCAGGGGTGGACACACGTGGTACACGGAGGACTAACCCAGCATCAACAAGCCATTGTATGGCAAGCTCGAAATCCTTGGCGCGCCCTCCTTCACGCACGACACCATAGATGAATTTTTTGTTTTCCTTGGAAAGTTGTGATGGCATGGATCGCCAAACCTGCGAAATCCTCTTTATTTCAGTGGGAGTGGTGTGTTTTGCCATATCGCTGGCGTATGCGGATAGTATTTCGTCCTGTGCCTTTCTAACGATATTGGCATCGTTTGTTTCTCTGAAAAGGGAAACCACACCAGGCATTCCCCCAACAAAATAATATTCGCGCAAAAGTTGAATCAATACAGTATGTATTCCTCGGAGAGTGTCCCAATCCCTTTTTCGCAAGAGATCAACTAAAAGATCTTTTCCTTTGGCTCTCAAAAACTCATCAAAAGTCATCGGATACATTTTAATGATGTTCACTTTGCCGACGGGAAATGACTCCCCGTGTCGCATCGTGACCCCTAACAAGGAACCTGCAACGCATACATGCTGTTCTGGTGCATTTTCGCAGAAATACTTGAGAGAAGAGAGACCTCGCTGCAGTTCCTGCACTTCATCGAGGATAATCAACGTTTCTCCAGGTATGATGGTCTCTCCCGTTATTGCGCTGATACTGAGCAAAATTCGATCTATGGCATAATCCTCTGTGAACAAATCCTTTACACGCTCGTTATGGTCGCAGTTGATATATGCTACATTTTTATAGAAAGATTGTCCAAAGTACTTTAATATATACGTTTTGCCTACCTGTCGTGCACCCAACAGAAGCAAGGGCTTCCTATATGGTGACATTTTCCAATTGATCAGCTCATTAATAACATTTCTATACATACTGATGATTTTATCCAGCTGCAAAAATACAAAAAAATGAGCGACTATCTTAAAATATAACACATTTTTATGAGTGACTTTCTTGTTAAAAACACAATTTTATGTAATATGCTGAATAGTAATTAAATACAACATAATCTACATCTTTATATACTTTGGGAATGCCTCGTTACGCATAATCCCCCACATCTTGTCGATATAGGAGAGGGTATAGAACTGCTCGTAGTAATGGTAGTAAAACGCCCCTTTCGTTGTCATTGAATAGATGTTGTTTTCTTTTGTAAGGAAGCCCAATTTCTGCGCCAACCAAAATTCAAAGCCATACATTTTTTTCAGCGGCACACCGAAAAACTGTTCAAACGTTCTCTCATCCAATTGCATACTGTACAGCGTCCAAAAGAGGTAATACACCATTCGTTGTCTCAGAGAGAACCTGATGGTCAATGAGATGGGCAACTCGCCGCCGTTTATCCTTTTGCAATATTCATCAACAGAAAAGGTGTTTATTTTGAATTGATTTTTTAACAGGGTGGTGGCGGAACAGCCAAAGCCAAGGAAGTTGTCCCGTGTCATAGAAGAATATTTGGCTTCTTTCTTGTTTGAGAACGTCCAAATGGAGTCACGATAATATCCTTGTTGCTTGAAATAGGCCGTTATTTGATCCAAAAGTTGCTTTTTTTGTTTCTTCGGCATTGATTTCACTTCACTTTTGGTGAACGAGAAATCAATAAACGGATAAATAGCGACGTGGTTGGCTCCGTTTCTGAAAGCGATATCCACATCCGATTTGATATCTTCGCATGTTTGGTTGGGCAATGCAAATATAAAATCCATCGAAACAGTCTCAAACGCAACCTTGTCCAAGGCTTCTTTCAATTTGGCAGGATCCACCTGCTTTCGTCCTAAGACAGTTTGGAATTTTTCTGAAAAAGCCTGGATTCCGACACTGATTTTCGTAACGCCCGCTGCCTTAAGTTTCCATAGTGTCTCAACCGTCACGTTATCGGGATGCAGTTCCACGCCAACACCTTCTGTAACAATGAAATATTCGTTAATTACCTCTATGATTTCGCCGATTCTGTCCGCCACCAAAGCCGGTGTCCCGCCCCCGAAATACAAACTGGTCGTCTCTTTCTTGCAGTCATATTGACTGCCGACCATACGTATTTCCTGTATCAGCGCATCGATGTATTTATCACATAACTCCTTGTTGTATATTGTTTTGCAATATGGGCAAAACGTGCAAATGCTTTTGCAAAAGGGAATATGGACATAAAGTCCGAGTTTGTCACAATCCTCAAAAGGAAGATGACGGTCATACTCATTTTCAAACAGAAACGGTTTGAAAGATCGGGTGAGGCAAGTTCTGGTGAAGGTCGTAATCAAACTCATAGGCAAAAACAATCTCGTTCGCTGTTTTATATGTACTTTGAGTAAGTTTTCAGCGCTTCCAGAGTGATTTTCAAGTTCCCTTTGAAGAGAAGTGTATATTCTGCCACGAAAAAATAGCCACACTCCTCACATAAGCCGGGTACGTCAATGCAGCGTCCGCATACCGAGATCTTGCCGTTTTCGATAATCAGACTTTGATGACAAGGGGTCGGGAAAGAGTTGTTTATCAAATAGGGAAATGCGCTTTTAAGGTTGAAAATGGGGAATCCTTCGTCCTTCATCTGCGAAATCTGATCACAAACAGCCCTTTTTTCTTCAACAGACAAAAGGAGCTCTTTCGTGTCAGGGTAAGGCGTGTGAAAATTAAACGACACCGATTTGACATTCTCCGTCTCATTTGTAATCCGGCACACCTCCCTCACTGCGTCTTTGTTGATTTTGTTGATGGCCATATAAAGACAAATGTTCTTCGCATTGGCATTTTTGACATTCGCCATAATGGTGTCGTATGTGTTGCCTCTTATGGCGTTGTGCCGCTCTTTGTCTCCATCAAGGCTGACCAAGATCAAATCCGCTTCAGGCAAAATGATCGGAAAAGTTCCGTTCGTGACCACATTTACAATCATAAAACCCATTTTCTTGGCCTCCACCACCAAATCCCGGACTGTTAAATCGCCGTCATTCCACAGGAACGGTTCTCCACCATAGAGAAACAGGATTCTCACACCCAGATCATACAATGTTTGCATATCTTTTTTAATTTGGGTGTATGGGTTCACGATTTCCGTGATATTGTTCACCGAACAATGCTTGCACCTCAAATTGCACCTGTCGGTTATGATTATTGACCCGACGATGGGGCCTTTTTTCTTGAACAGGGCAGTTTTAATCCAGAAATTGGCAAGATACCAATAGGAAGAAGCTTTCATCACAGTGTTTCGATGGTTTTCTGCAATGCCTCGAGAAACCGTGCCGCATCACCGCCGTCCATCTGCACGTGGTGGAACTGGAACGAGACCGGCAGTTTGGTCTTGAACCACTCTTTGCGGTACTTGCCCCACATCACCATCGGGTTAAGGAACTTGTCGGTGTATTGGTTGACGATGCAGTCGAGCTCGGTCTGGATCATCGCAGAGGTGCCGACGATCATATAGCCGTCAAGGAAGCTGCTCTCGCACGTCTCCGCGACCTTGGTGGTCAGCGCGACGTAGTCGCGGTTGAACTGCTTCAGGTCGTCAGAGAATGGGATGTCGCAGGAGTTGATGCCGCCTTTGCGGTTGCGCACCACCACGTTGATGGCGATCTGGTCGTAGCGGAAGAGTTTGCCGTCCTCGGGCAGCAGATGCAGTTCCTCAGTCAGGCTGGCGGTCTTCCCGATGCACCAGCACATCAGCGTGTTGAACTTGATGCCGCTCTTCTTGCTGGCTCTCAGCAGTTTGCTCACGTTCATCGTCTTCACCAGCGTCACCATCGGCATCGGCGCGGTCATCCACATTTCGAAGGCGAAGGCGCGCGGGGTCTCTTTGGGGCTTATTTCTTGTTTCATTGCAATTTCAACTGTTCTTTACCGTCTTTTTAGTATTACGATTTCGGCATCCGCACCATCCTTCCCGTACTCGCTCACGAGGATGTAGTGTTCGTCGCAGGCAATCCCGAAACAACGGCCGTCGCCTTTTTCCACTTGGTTGCCCCAATAGGTGGCATTGTCATCAAGGAGTTTCACCTTGTTGCCGTTGATGGTGTACTCCATATTGACAAACGAGCCCTGCAGCACGAAGAGGTTGTCGATTTTGGGCAAACCGTTGATGCCGAGCGCGTTCACCTCTTCAATCAGTTGTTGCTTGATGAGTGAGGTGGCGTGCGGCAGCTGGTCAGCGGGCAGTCGCCAGCGTTTGAGGGTGGGATAGAACTGGCGCAGCATCGACTTCAACTCCTCTTGGGTGAGGTTTTGGCCGGTGTTCTTGTTGTACTCATCCACGAACTTGGCGCAGGACTCCACCATTTCTTCCATTGTCAAGTCGTCGGTGAAAACGCCGTCTTTGTAGCAGTAGATGCAGTATTCTTCGTTTTTGCTTCCGTCGGAGTTAGTGCCGAGGATTTCATTGGTGAGCGGCATTCCGCAACTCTGGCAAATTTTCTGTTCCATTATTTTTGTGTATGATATTTAGTTGTAATGATTTGCAAAATTACACTTTTTCCCAAACCACCGAATTACCAAGGCCAACAATATGAGGTAGCCAAAGAGGATGAGCAGGCAAAGGTACACAAAACAGTCGTTGGTCAATAGTGCCGCAATTCTTCTGGGGCGAAGCTGAATACGGAGATGTGGAGGGTTTCACCGTCATCATTCAGGATGAACCAAGGATTACGGCGAGGGTGTGCCACGTTTCGCAGGAGGTGCATTTCGCGAGCGGGAGTGTTCCCTTCCACGCATAGGACGGCCACCTTGCCAGACCTGTTTCGGGCCACGTCCACCACCTGCACGGCGTGGCCGTATTGATGGCCATCGCGGGCCGGATAGACCAACACATCGCCCGGCTGAACATCCCGAACGGGGCGAGGCGTCGTTTCCCGGTACAGAGACGCCGTATTGCACATCCCATAGACTCCTTTCAGATAACTCTCAAAGGCATTTCTATTCTTACCTCCCTGATACTGCATCTTTTGCCCGTTGACATCCGTAAAGCAAATATCCTTAAAGCGGCCCATCTTGTACAAATACTCGGCGCGGATTCTCATCGTCACATCGGCGCATTGCTCAAAGTTGGAAAGCAGTTTCATATCCACCACCGCGGCCGAGAGCCACTGGTAATTGGCGTCCCCGCCCGTATAGAGCTGAACCTTATTCCCTTGGGGTTTCAAGGGTAATGAGCGAAGATAAGCGGTGTAGCTTTTATCCTGTGGTTCAATTCTTTGGTAACCGAAAGGCACCGGTATTTCTCCGATATACCGAGCGTTTCCATTGTTGCTGGTTTTTGACGAACAAGCCCACCACGCCCAGATGCCACCGAAAGCCAACAGGAGAGCGACTGCCATCAAGACAGCGAGTTTCCTGCGTTTTTTAATGTTCGGGGATTTTTCTTTCATAAGGTGAAAATAAAGGTTTATCGGCGAAAAATGTTTTTCTGCAATGAATATGGTGGAGGAACGTTGGAACGGCTGGGTGACCGAGGTGGAAGGGACCATACGCGACATCAAAGACCATCCTGACAATTACGAAGGCAGCACCGTGCCCATCAAATGTATCCGTTCTGAGAAAATCCGGCACACGCTAAAAGGCATTCACTATTGGAGGGCTTGGCTCTCCTATTTGGCGGCCACAATGCGCCAGCACCACCACAAACTCCCCTTTCACCTCGCCCTGGCCGAAGTGGGCCAAGGCCTCCGCCAGCGTGCCGCGGAAGGTGAACGCGTGAATCTTGGATATCTCCTTGGAAATGGCAACCATCCGGTCGGGGCCGATAATCTCCACCATCTTTTCCAACGACTTCACCAGGCGATGGGGTGACTCATAGAAAGCCACGGTCTCCTCCATCTCTGCAAACCGTTTGAGCAGCGTCTCTTTCCCTTTCTTATGGGGAAGGAAACCGTAGAAGTAGAAGCGGTCGCAGGGGATGCCCGACTGCACGAGGGCGGGCACGAGGGCCGTGGGGCCGGGCAGGCACTCCACCTCAACGCCTTCCGCCACACAGGCGCGCACCAACAGGAAGCCGGGGTCGGAAATGCCCGGGGTGCCGGCATCGCTCACCAGCGCCACACTTTCAGAAGCCTTGATTTGGGAAATAATCGCGTCGAGCCGTTCGTGTTCGTTAAAGATGTGATAGGCCACGCATCGTTTATCTATCTCAAAGTGTTTCAACAAGTTTCTGGTAGTACGGGTATCCTCGCATAGGATAAAGTCCACGGACTGCAGCACCTTGAGGGCGCGCAGGGTGATGTCTTCGAGATTGCCGATGGGGGTCGGAACGATATAGAGTTTCATTGTGGTCGCATTTGGAGTGCAAAAATACACAAAAAAATGTAAAAGGTGGCACCCTGCAATGGCATTACTATCCCGGAAGCGAACCTATCGGACGTATCCACATTTTTGTTATCATGCACTCCTCAGTCCAAATTTGCAAAGCCGTCTCAGAATCTCCTTGCCCTAATACGACAACGTCTTGATTTATGTTACCAAATTCTTCTCGAACTTCGTTTCCTCCAAGCCCGTTAGTGCTTCCATATCTATAAAAGGCATATATAACCAACAACGCAAATGATACACCAAATAATACTCCAGTTCTTTCTAAAATTCCACATATTAATTCCTAACAACTCTGTACCGTAACGTAGTGCCGCACATGTCAGTATCACAAGTAGCCAATACAGAAATTCTCTGGCAGAGTAATCTATGAACCACGACCAAAACATCATCACTGGACAGAGGCGTGCTAAAAGAAGACTAAACTTCATTAAATTCGCGATTGCTGTTTTTTTTGACGTTTCTGCACCTTGATCGAGTTCTTCATCTCCTGCTACTTCAAACTCTCCGATCATCTCATAAAAATCATATTCAGGAACATTTAACTTAAAAATAAGTCTCAGCACGCATGTTATTATCATAACGATCCCAGACAACATAAACAATAAACTCGTATCGCTTCTGTCGAATTCAATAAAAAGGAATTTACCAACTGCATCGTGGAGGTAAGTTTCTGTATCGCTATTGACACCACACGACACAGTCAAAACCGCGCAAGCGGCAATTAGCACAAATAATAAAAGATTTAAATGTTTCTGTTTCATATTAATTAATTTAAAGGTTTTTTCGTTCTTTCATATATCCGAATGCGCATTGGCTGCATTTGAAACCACCAGTGCTGTATCTGCCTTTATGATAAGGCAGGCAAAACGGGCAAATACGATAACCGCATTTGTCGCAGACATACCATCTGTTTGTTTGGGGATACTCTTTCCCACAACATTGACAAGGAATCCATGCCATAATATTGAATTTTAATTAGTTATAGTTTATATTTGCTTATATCGAAATCATACTTGAGAAAAAGGGAATCAAGTTGTTTGAAATCAATCGATTCTTTGAGACATCCTGCTATATAGTTGATGATAACGTAGGTTTGAATCACTTCACGATCGTACAAAACGCAAACATGACGCTCGTAATCGGCTTTGGTGTAGGGGTGTTGCGGGGTGCGGCAAAGCTCGAAGTCGAGCAACTCCAACGCCCAGGTGTAGTTCTGCTCGTGGATGGCGTTGTGCAGCACCTCGTGGTCGTGCATGATACGAAGATTGCGGATGAGCACTTCCGCAGCAATAAGATGGTTCTGCTGCCACCCCGACTCGTTGTACTGCTGCCATTTGGCCACTTCCGCTTCAATCTGCTCACGTTCCATAAAGACGGCATCGCAGATACGGTAAGGACATTCCACGCTGTATTGCAACAGATACGGTTTCAGGTCTGCGCCGGTTTTCTCAATATGGATGGGGTAGTCTAATTCCAGCACACACTCCATCCTGTTGGTTTTAATGCCTAACGCCCGCACATCCTGACAGCAGTAGAAATCGCGCAAAGCATCTTCCTTAAGCAACAGGCCCCAAACATCTGTAGGCATTTCGGGCGTGTAAAGGAAAGGGTACTGCGAATAGCACAACCCGTTCCCTTTGCTCACAATATACCGACCATCCTCGTGTCGACCCACAACAAAGCTGCGGCCGTGGAGAGGACTGACTTGCCACATCGTTTTATTTCCGTTTTCGGAACGAAGATAAGGGAAAAACACGTTTCTTTTACCACTATTTTCCAATACAAGGCATTTCAGATTAAAAGCGTAAAATGAAATCATTCTATTAATATTCGTATTCAACTGGTCCAGATTCATCATTCATGTTTTTGACTTCTTCTTCACAATCTTCTTTTGTAGAATAAACGCCCTCCAGTATCTCAAAAACATTATTTACCACATTCAATCTTATTATTTTATAGATTGAATCTGTGATTTGGAGCGAATGGCAAGGGAACATTTTTATTTTTTCCATTTTTGACAATAATATTAAAACAGTTTTTTCTAAACAAGTAGGGTAGACATGCCACCCTACTTGTTTGATTGAGATTAGATTTGACGCCACATAACTCCGCAAACTCCTTCTGAAATTTGTGAGCAGTGTCCCATGCAAATCACTTGGGAAGTTTTGCTAATTGACAATTCTACTTTCATTTCGGTAAAATTCAAGCGGTTACAGGTGTACTGCGGGAGACACCATTTATCCCTTTGTATCATACTGGCGTTGGAGCATCACCTTGGCCTTCGGCAACGCTTGCAATGCCTTTACAAATTCTTGTCCGTGAAGCGGGTCATACCCATCCATCATCATACGCGCCAAATTGAAGCGTATTTTAGCCATATAGCAGCAATTCTCGGCAGGTTTTCGCCAGTCACCATGCTCCATCTGTCCGTGGCCGGCGCAAAGATTGCAGTAATCGCAATAATTGTGACGCCCGCATTCTGTGAATTGCTGCAAAGTGTGGTGCTGCCACTGTTGCAACGGCTCATTATCGGCAAACACATCCGACAAGGTTTTTTCTTTCAGGTTCCCAAAAGATAACGGAAAAGCACAACAAGGCTGTAAATATCCCTCTGGTGTAATGCAAAAGATGGTTTTACCTGCCCCGCAGGCGATATTATACAGATCGCGGGGGTAGCCGCCGAAGTTAGGAGCCTCGGGGCCAACATAAAGCGGCACATTATCGTCGCGCAATACCACTTGCAACTGTTCTTCGGTGAGGCGCAACTGGCGGGCGCAGGTGTCTCTCTCGTTAGAGTCAGAAATGTTGATTTCAAACTGCGGCTGCGCACCCAATTTGAACGCCAAATCGGCAACTGTATAATAACTGTGCAGGTTGAGTTGCATCACACAACATTTAATGTTCATCGGCACTGCCAATTCGGAAAGCCGGCGCACAACCTTCATAGAACGTTCCCACGAGCCCGGCACCCGCGTGATGGCATCGTGGTCTTCGGAAACGCCGCTGTATATGCTCACACCTACTATCCGCGGATAATAATCCGCCAACCTTTCCACCTCATTCACAATGCGTTGTCCGTTGGTAAACACATCAAACGCAAATTCCTTCTGGTACAGATAGTCAATGATGTCCCACGCGATGGGCTTCGAAAAGGGATCTCCACCAGAGAGGCACACCTTCACCAAACCAGCTTCATCAAGCTCGTCAATAATGCGTTTGTAGTCCTCCCATTGCAGCTCCTCACGGTCTCCGCGATGTGAGATTTCGCTGTCGTTGCGCGTAGCGCCGGGATTGTAACAATGGATGCACTTCTCGCTACAGTTGTAGGTCAACTCGAACATCACGGAGGTCACTATGCCTTGTGCCTCCACCGCATCGTAATATGCCTGTTCGGCATTGGAGGTCTCCATTGGCAGTTTCTCAAGGGTGGTTTTCTCCACCCGCTGCTCGCGACACTTCACTTCCGCCAATTGATGCCGGTAGCGAAGAATGTCCTCTTTGGTCGGCACGACAGGGACAAGAAGTCCCAGTTCCACAAACTGCTGGAAAAATGGTTCGATACTTTCCTCGGCAATGCCTGTATTCTGTGCTACTTCAGTGATTGAGACTTCTTCATTCCTTTTCACGTTGAGAATCTGCCCCACTACATCTGCGGAGTAACTTTCAAAAAAGTAGCTGTAGCCGGCGATGAGGTTGTACATCAGCGCCACTTGTTTTTCGGCGTTATATCTGCCACAGGTCCATTCGGGACGGAAATAGCTATTCTTTGCCATCGTTCCTTTTTTTCCGCACCTCAGGCCCGCAAGGCGCACCACGATATAACAAGAAAGTGGAGCCATTCCATTCCCGACTCATCCTAACGTGAGGGCTCGACTCCCTGTCAAATGGATGAGAAGAGCGAACAACCCCACGTTAAGTATATCGTATGAAACGAATACCGAACAAGGAGCGCTCATCTTCCCAGTATTCCGATTTGACTTTTGTGAAGTGTCGAGTTTCACGTTACGGAACAAAGCGAAAACGCGCTTTCTGAATGCTGCGGATTTTTCCCCGCAACACCGCTGCAAAGATATAAAAAATAAAAACAGTAAAGACTATTATTCTTGATGAGGACTACAACCTATTTCCGTCCCTCTCCTTTTCTCTGTTCCAATTCTCTCACCGTGCGAGCTACAACCTACTCAAGCTGATAAGTGGATACGCCAAGCGGCTTGTTGAACTAATTCGTCAATGACCCGTTGACTGTTTATAATTCTTTCATTATAAAATGCGTACTAACACTTTATGTATTCAATCCTATTTGTCAAGTTTTGGATTGGTCATGTATGTTTGACCAGGGGTGTGGCTCGGTTTAGTGCGTAAGAGTATTCCGTCGGCGACCAAGTCAGGGATTATGAAATTTTGCAGATAGTCCGGACTTCTTTTCAAAAGCGTTGCTAATTCTTCAATTGAATGATCTACAATACATACTTCAACAATGCACTCCCGCAACTCTTCTTTTGTCATTCTTGGCTTGATTTTCTTTTTTACTGTTCTATCTACGATTCGCTTGTTCTCCGCCAAAAGGTCAGTTGCAACATTGTTGCCGGAAGTTCCAATATTAGTTCCAATATTAGTTGTCCTATTAGAACTGTTTATCAAATCGTTAGCGTCATTAATAGTTGCATCATTAGTTCCAATATTAGTTGCAACATTAGTTCCAATATTTGTTGCAACATTAGTTCCAATATTTGTTACCTCATTATCACGCCAGATTGTGGTAATAAACTCGGCACTCAAGTCTATCTCCGGAGCAAGGAGACGAGCCTCTTGCATCCTTCGGATATTTTCTGTAATGCCAGTACCGTATTTCTCGATAAAGCCCATCTGGTACATGGCCTCCGCCAAATACGGGTTATGTGGATAGGAGCCGTGTTCTTTCATTAGGTCGGCCTTGGTGAGTTCTACAGGCAACGTCCCCGGATTGCGTACCACAATACGATTTCGGAACACAGAAACCTGCACACTCCCCGTACTGTTGTAGTCGCGATGAGCCACAGCATTCACAATGGTCTCGAAGATGACGGATCGCGGTATCTCAAATTCAACCTCGTTTTGTGCCTCCACGTTTCGCTGGCCATAACGTACCGACAGTTTCGACATCACCCAACTGGTGGCTTGGCTGATTTGATCAGCCACACCGCCCTCAAAGATTTTATAGTCCTCAATAGGCTTTACTTTCTCTGTGCCGAGAAACCACGCACATTTGATCACCGCCGAGGGGAAAAAGTATTGCGGATCGTTGGCGAACATAAGCAACGCTCCATTGCTGGGCTTGTCCTGCCGCAACAACCTCAGATGCCTAAGCACCGTCACTGGGTCGGAGTCTTCGGCCAAAGGGAACCCTCGTTTTTGACGGGCATGATGCAAAAAGTCTTTGATTTTCGTTGTATCGATATCGGCCATAGAGACATCGTCGCGGGTTTGCTCGTCGAAACTTAATGTTTGGATAATGCCTTTGTATTTAAGATATGCATACAGGGATTGTTTGACCAGTGAAACCAGAACGGACGGATTAGAAAAAACACGATATGAAAGCTCGTTCTGCACTTTTCGAAAGAAGCGTTCTTCCGCTTCCTCACGTTGTTGTCCGTCCAAATCGCTGATGAATGCAACTCTCCAAGCATTTCCCTCTCCTGCCGCTTGATATTCTTTCTCGGTTGGAGAAATGCCGTCCGACAAAATATTGCCATACCTCTTTCCCATCAACAGGAGATAAACCTGGCTCGAGGAAGCCTCATCCAAATATAATTGGCGAGGATTCGCATCTTGCGCGGCAATCTGCTCAAAAATGAACGGCTCAAAGTATTGCCCCATCAACTCATCGTTACGGATGAAGTCAAAAACAAGCTGTCGTTCTTCTGAGAACTCTGATTGCACGCTGCTTATAAATACTTTATATTTGGGCATGTTCATCTTGTTATTTTGTCGATTTGAAACGTATATATTAGGCGGCAAAAATACGAAAAAAGCGGCGGTAAAGGACAAAAAAAAAAGAGTCCCAACGATTGTTGAGACTCTTTTGGTGCCCGGAACAGGACTTGAACCTGCACGCCTTGCGGCACACGCACCTGAAACGTGCGCGTCTACCAATTCCGCCATCCGGGCATTAGTAGATACCCTCTTTTATGATGTCATGAATATGAATCACACCAAGATACTTGTCGTTGTCGTCAACCACAAAGAGGTTGGTGATATTCTTCGACTTCATCAGCTCCAGTGCATTGACGGCGAGGGTAGAATATAGGACCGTCTTGGGCTGTTTTGTCATCACATCCTGAGCTGTCAAGTGGGCGTAGTCGGGATTCCGTTCGAGCATCCGGCGGAGGTCGCCGTCTGTAATGGCACCGATCACTCTGTCATCATCCACCACGGCAGTGACGCCGAGGCATTTTCCGGAGATTTCCAAGATAACCTGTTGCATCGGGGCGTTCGGGGAGACCATCGGGACATCATTGAACTTGAAGAGGTCGCTGACCTTGAGGGTCAGGCGTTTACCAAGAATGCCTCCGGGATGGAGCTTCGCGAAATCCTCCGGGGTGAAGCCTCTCAGCTTGATAAGTGTAGAAGCGAGGGCGTCGCCGAGGGCCAGCTGAGCCGTGGAGCTGCAGGTGGGTGCCAGGTTGTTGGGGCTTGCCTCCCGGGCCACGGTGCAGTTCAGAACGAACTTGGCCTCGTGGGCAAGGAAGGACTCCGTGTTTCCGACCATTGCAATCAGCACATTGCCGTTCTTCTTGAGGAAGGGGGTGAGCTGAGCAATCTCAGGAGTATTTCCACTTTTCGATATGCAAAGAACAACGTCGTCGGGCTGAATGATGCCCAAGTCCCCGTGAATGGCGTCCGCCGCGTGCATAAAGACCGCAGGCGTTCCCGTGGAGTTCAGCGTGGCGACTATCTTCTGTCCGATGATGGCGCTCTTGCCGATTCCCGTGACTATCAACCTGCCTTTGGAATGGAGAATGGTCTCGACACTCTCGACAAAATCCTCATCCAAATACTGTCTGACACCTCTTACGGCATCCGACTCCTCTTGCAGCACTTCACTGGCATAATCCAGAATCTCTTTCTTCACGTCCACGTTGATGGTCATTCTTGAGGGACAGTCTTTTTATTTCTATAGCGCGGTACAATCGCTCGTACTTTCTGCGCGCTATCGCAGTGTTTCCAAAACAGGTTTTGAATTCCTCCTTGGAGAGGTTTTCGAACCCCTGATTTTGGAGTTGCAAAAATACAGAACTTTTCGATACATTCGTCAAATTCGGAAATTTTTTTTTGTTTTTAGGGCAAACCTCCTGGCAGACATCACATCCAAAAAGAAGAGGAGCTTCTTCAATTATCTCTGTATCAGGATTTTTATTCTCAACAGTATGATAAGCAAAACACCTTCGCGCATCTACCCGATAGGGGGTATCGAGGGCCTTGGCGGGGCATTTTTCGACACAAAAACGGCATTCACCGCAGTCCGATTCGAGGGGAAAATCGTAAGAATCGAAGGTTACGTCCGACAAAATGGTGCCGATAACAAAAAAGGACCCGTGGTCGTTATGCACCAGTCCGTTCTTGCCATAGCAGGCCACACCGGCCTCCACGGCCCAGTTTTTCTCAGAAATGCAGGAGCTGTCCACGGTAACCCGGCACTGGCACTCCCCTACCCTCTGCATTTCCGCCACCATCTCTTCCAACATCCGTTTCACCAGCGTATGGTAATCCTCTATCCACGTGTAACGTGCTGTACGATAACGGTCGGAGGCGGGCTCCACATCACAGAGATAGTTGTAGGTCACCACAATGACGCTCCGGCAGCCTGGCAACAGCTCTTGCGGATCGAAACGCTTTTCAATATCGCGCTCCAGAAAATGCATATCGGCCTGATACCCCAATTCCAAGGAGCGCCTGAAGAGTTCCTCTGCCTTCGTCAACTTCCTGGCAGGGGCAATGCCGCAGGCCGAGAAGCCCACGGAATGCGCTATATCCTTTATCCATTGGGAATCCATCAATATTCGATTCGTTATTTGTGTCGAGGCAAGCCCCGATTCTTCATTACAATTTCAACTCCTTGAATTTCTCCGGAATGCGGATGGCGGTGGGACCGGGCACTTCGAAACGTATGTTCTTCAACGCGGCACGTATGGTAATAACGTGATCCAAATCCTTGAATATCATCTCATTGAAAAACGAACGGGTGGAGTCCACCGCATTGAAGTCCCTGTACTCAAAGGAGTATTTCTGATGTTTCGGCAGTTTTTCCTCGTCCCCATTGAAGAGTGCCTGTATCATTTGGAAGTCAATGGGCAAGCGTGACAAGAGCCGCAGCGGGGCGTAGGTGCCCTTATAGTACTGGTACGTCAGTTTGTTGACATAGATGAAACTGTCGGGGGTACACACCACCCGGATAATCTCGATGCCAGAAGCGTGCACGTTGAGGTAGAGGATGCTGTCCACGCGGTTGACCATAAAGAAGTTGCAGTTGCGCACCCCGCCGGTGTCCTCGATCTGCGCCTTTCCACGATACGATATCCACTGATAGCCAGAGGCCATCGGAGGGAGAGTGTCCACCACAAGGGGCTTGGCTTCCAACTTGGGTTTCGCGGGACTGGCATCCGGCACAAAGCGGTCCAAGTCCTGCGCCCGGAGCAGGGGCGCAAGTCCGAAGACTATCCAGAAGATGAGAGCTATTCTTTTCATTTTCGTCTATTATCTTTTGGCCAACTCAATCACCACGTCAGCGGCCTTGGCAGAGGCGGAGCCGTCACCCAGCAGGGTGTCCAGCTGCCGGTAATCCTCCTTGATGCGGGCGATATTGTCGGCGTCGTCCGTGATTAAACGCAACTCATCCCTCAAATGTTGTGTGGTGTAGTCGTGTTGTATCAATTCGGTCACCACTTTTTTGTCCATTATCAAGTTAACCAAGGAGATATACTGGATGCCCGATATCAATTGTTTGGCTATCAGGTAGGATATTTCGCTGCCGGCATAGCACACCACCTGCGGGGTGCCGATCATCGCTGTTTCCAGCGTGGCGGTGCCGGAGGCCACAATAGCGGCCTTGGCATTGGCCAGCATCGGGTAGGCGCTGCCCTCGACAGGTGTCACATCACAATTCTTCAGATATTTGTCATACAAAGACTTAGGCTGCCACGAGACCACGGAAACCACAAACTGGTATTGCGGGAAGAGCGGGATCATCTTGAGCATCTGAGGCAAGATGGCCGTGATTTCCTGCTTGCGACTGCCCGGCAAGAGGGCGATGATTTCCCTGTCGTCCAGGTTGTAGCGACTTCGGAACTGCTTGGCCTCCTCACTCTCGTGCAGGTCCTTGCTGACAGCATCGAGGAGAGGATGCCCCACGTAGTGCACCTTCATACCTCGGTCGGCGTAGTATTTCTCCTCAAACGGCAGGATGACCATCATCTCGTCCACATATTTCTTGATCTTCTTGATGCGGTTTTTCTTCCAAGCCCAGATCTGGGGCGAGATGTAATAGCAAACCTTGATACCATTTTCCTTGGCAAACTCGGCAATGCGGAGGTTAAATCCAGGATAGTCCACCAACACCAGCACATCCGGTTCATAAAGGAGAATGTCGGTTTCGCAGATGCGAATGTTGCGCAAGATTGTATTGAGGTTCAGGAAGACCTCCCAGAAACCCATAAAGGCCAGGTCGCGGTAGTGTTTCACCAGGTCGCCGCCGGCCGCCTGCATCAGGTCGCCACCCCAGCAGCGGAAATCGGCTTCGGGGTCACGTTGCCGGAGGGCCTTCATCAAGTTGGAGGCGTGAAGGTCACCGGACGCCTCGCCGGCTACGATATAGTATTTCATCTGGACGGGGTGTTACTTAATAATGAGGAAACGGGCTATGCGAGCAGGCGCTTCACGATGTCGGAGACCGTCTTGTTGTCGGCCTTGCCGGCAAAGGCCTTGGTGGCCATACCCATCACTTTGCCCATATCTTTCATTCCGGCAAAACCATTGTCGGTGATAATCTGCTTGAGAGTGGCTTCAATCTCCTCCTCCGACATCATCTGGGGCAGATAGGCGGCAATGACATCCAACTGCGCCTTCTCCTCTTGATAGAGGTCGTCACGGTTCTGCTCTTTGTAGATGGCGGCGGAGTCCTGACGCTGCTTCACCAGCTGTTTCAGCAACTTGATTTCGGCCTCTTCGCTCATCGTGTCGGCGGCTCCTTTGGAGGTCTTTGCCAACAGAATAGCGGACTTGATGGCGCGCAAGGCGTTGAGTTTTTCCTTTTCACGGGCCAGCATTGCGGCCTTAATGTCTTCATTTATACGTTCTTCTAATGTCATAATTTATAAGTTTTTGGTTTTTGCAAACATACGAAAAAAAATATTTCCTATAAAACAGTATTCTATAATAAGGATGATAAATGGCTAACGGATAATGCCGCCGCCCACCACATCGTCGCCCTCATAGAAGACGGCGCTCTGGCCGGGGGTGACCGACTCCACTGGGGTGTCAAATTCCACACGCAGCCCCTCGTCCTCGCGATACAGCCGGGCAGGAGTCCCTTGATTCCGGTAACGGATGCGGCAATCGATGGTCATCCCGTCCTCGATGCTGTCATACTTGGAGATGTTGAGGTCGCGGACAAGGAGCGAGGATTTCATCAGGTCGTCCTTATCGCCGATGACCACACGGTTGCGGGCGGCGTCGAGCGCCACCACATACGCAGGCACGCCGAGGGCTATGCCGAGTCCGCGGCGCTGGCCGATGGTGTAGTTGTACATCCCTTCGTGACGGCCAAGCACCTTGCCTTCCGTGGAGACGAACTTGCCAGGGCGCATCCGCTCCTCCAAGTCGGGCACATTCTCTTTCAAGAAGTTACGATAGTTGTTGTCGGGGACAAAGCATATCTCCTCGCTCTCCTTCTTTTGGGAGAGTTTCACAAAACCGTGTTCGGCGGCCAGGGCACGCACCTCACTCTTGGTCAAGTCGCCCAGCGGGAACAACGTTCGGGACAAATGATCGGAGGTCAGTTTCCAGAGGAAATAGGTCTGGTCTTTGAGGCCATCCTTCCCCTTGCGGAGGAAAAAGCGGTCGCCGTTCCGGCCGATGCGGGCATAGTGGCCAGTGGCCAGTTTCTCACAGCCCAGTTCGTCGGCCATTTCAAGCAGCAATCCCCATTTAATGATGGGATTGCACAGCACACAGGGATTTGGGGTACGGCATTGCAGGTATTCGTCGATGAAATTCTGGATAACAGTCTTGCGGAATGTGTCGCGGGCGTCGAGGATATGGTGTTCAAAGCCGAGCTGCTCGGCCAGATGCTTTGCCTCGAAAATGGAGTCCACGGAGCAGCAGCCCTTTTCGCGGGCCATACAGCTCTCCGTGATGGAGTCGAAGGTGCGGAAAGTCACCCCCACCAGCTCATAGCCCTGCTCTTTCAGAAGCATTGCCGACACACCACTGTCGATACCGCCGCTCATCGCCATCAGCACACGGGGCTTCCTGCCTGTTGTCAAGTCCTTACCAGATTGCATTGTTTCTTCTGACCGCATACTCATTATATTATAAATGTATCGTTCGCATCATTTCCCCTTGAACTGCAGCACGCAGAATTTCTCGGGGCAGAGGATCTCATTGGCCACTTCCAGAATCTGCGAGGCTGTCACCGCCTCTATCTCCCGGATGCTCTCCTCTATCGTGTCCACCTCCTCAAAGAAGAGGGCCGTATGGCCAAGTGCCAGCATCTCGTTGAGCTGCGCCTCATTGGAGAGCGCAATCTGGCCGACGAGCTGTTTTTTGGCATAATAGAGTTGCATTGTGCCCAAAGATTCGTCGCGAAGGCGCTTCAGTTCCTTGAGAATCACCTCCATACATTGTTGCCGATGATACTCTTCGCAACCGAAATAGATGGCAAAGAGCCCTGTATCGGAGAAAGAGGTGTAGTTGGATTCCAGCGCGTACGCCAGACCGCGTTTTTCACGCACAGCCACATTGAGGCGGGTGTTCATACCCTGTCCGCCCAACAGGTTGTTGAGCAGCAGGAAAGGCACGCGCTTGTCGTCGCGGACGGAATAGGCCGGACAGCCCAGCATCACATTGGTTTGGGCGTTCTTCTTGTGCACGGAGAGCTCCTGGGGCGTATAGTCCGTAAAGGGCTGGCGCAGACGGGGCGCATTGGAAACGGTCTCCCCTCCAAAATAACGCTCACAAAGGCGCACCAAGCGGTCGGTTTTGATCTTGCCCACCGAGGAGAGCACAACATTGTCGAGGGTGTAATTCTGTCCTATGAATTCCAATATCGCCTCGCGGCGCATCCGGCGCACACTGGCCGCCGTGCCGAGGATATTCTTGCCCAATGGATGACCGGCAAACACCAAATCCTCGAAATCATCGAATATCAGTTCGGAAGGAGAATCCTTGTAGTAGTTAATCTCTTCCAGCACCACCGTTTTTTCCTTCTCCAGCTCTTTTTCGGGGAAGGTGGCGTGAAAGAAAATGTCAGAAAGCAGTTCCACAGCGCGGGGGTACTCCGAGGAGACAAACGAGGAATGGAAGTAGGTTTCCTCCTTGGAGGTGGAGGCGTTGAGGTCGCCACCCACCGCTTCCATACGGCTGATGACCCGGTAGGCGTTACGCTTCTTCGTCCCTTTGAAAATGGTATGTTCCACAAAATGAGCCAGTCCCATCTGCTGGGACGACTCGTCGCGGGTGCCGGCATTTACCAGCACGCCGAAATGGGATATGGGGGAATCGGTCTCCTTATGGATCAGTCGCAGGCCGTTTCGCAGTCTTATAACACGATGCGGCATTGTTCGATGGTAACCTTTTGGATCGTATTGATGGTGGCAGGGTCGTTGGGAAGACTGACACGGATGTAGTTGTCGGTAAAGCCGAAGAGTTGGTCATCCACAGCCTCGCTTTCCACCAGCACCGGACGGGTTTGTCCCTCGCATTGCGAATAGAAGGCCAGTTTCTTGGCGTGCGAGAGTTCGAGCAGTCTTTCAGTGCGCTCGTGTTTCACATCATCCGACACCTGTTCCTCGATGAGGTTGGCGTGGGTGCGGGGGCGACGCGAGTACGGGAAGACGTGCATATAGCTGATGGGCAGCTGTTCGAGGAAGTGGTAGGTCTCCTCAAACTCCTCGTCCGTCTCGCCCGGGAAGCCGGCGATAACGTCGCAGGCCACGCAGGCGTCGGGCATCAGTTTCTTGATGAGCATCACCTTCTCGGCATACTCCTGGGTGGTGTAGCGCCGGCGCATCGCGGAGAGTACGCGGTCGCAGCCCGCCTGGAGCGGCAGATGGAAATGCGGCATCAGGATGGGTGACTTGGCCACCAGACGGATAATCTCCGGGGAGAGCAGCTCCGGCTCGATGGAGGAGATGCGCACCCGCTCGATGGCATTTTGCTTGACGATGGCCTTGAGCAACTTGAGGAGGTTCTCCTTGGTGCCCTTGCCAAAGTCGCCCACGTTCACACCCGTGAGGTTCACCTCGTGCAGACCGGAGTCGGCGATATTCTGGATGTTTTTGAGCACATTCTCGATGGTGTCGCTGCGGCTCTTGCCACGGGCAATCCAGACCGTGCAGTAGGTGCAGTGGCTGTTGCAGCCGTCCTGGATCTTCAGGAACGAGCGCGTGCGGTCGTGCGTCGAGTAGGCGTCGAAGAAATTGGGCACCGGCTGGGGCTCCTGTTGCAGGATGAAATCTACACAACTCATCTTGTTGGAGCTGCCGAAGACCTTGATGACACCCGACCAGCGTTCGAGGAGCTCCGGCTTGAGGGCGCTGTAGCAGCCCACAACCACGATGGAGGCCAGCGGGTTGTCGCGATGCAACTTGGAGGCCAGGTTGCGGGTTTTCTTCTCGGCCGACTGGGTCACGGCGCAAGTGTTGAGCACGATAATCTCAGGAATGCCGCCCTGATGCCAGCCGTTGGCCTCCAGCTTGGCCGCGATGGCCGCCGACTCGCTGTAGTTCAGTTTGCAACCTAAGGTGTGGATCTCGAAGTTTTTCATATCCGCGGAGTTATTTATTAGGGTGGTAAGGTGGATAATCTAAGGAATAATGCAGTCCCCGGCTCTCTTTGCGCTCCATAGCGTGCTTGATGATGAGATAGCCCACGTTGATCATATTGCGCAATTCGCAAATCTCGGGGTTGAGCACAGACTTCTTGTACAGGTCCTCGGTCTCGCGGTAGAGGATTTCGAGACGGTCGAAGGCACGCTGCAGGCGCAGGTTGGAGCGGACGATGCCCACATAACTGCTCATAATGGTCTGCAGTTCCTTCTTGGACTGGGTGATGAGCACCATCTCCTCGTTGAGTACGGTGCCGTCGCTGTTCCAGTCGGGCACCTCCTGGCAGAAGCCGAGGGAGGGCAAAGTCTGGAGGGCCTTGAGGCAGGCACGGTGCGAGAAGACGAGAGCCTCAAGCAGGGAGTTGGATGCCAAGCGGTTGGCACCGTGCAGTCCGGTGGAGGCGCACTCGCCGGAGGCGTACAGGTTACGGATGGAGGTGGCGCCCCACTCGTCGGTCTGTATGCCGCCGCAGGAGTAGTGGGCCACGGGCACCACCGGGATCATCTCCTTGGTGATGTCGATGCCGATGCTGAGGCATTTGGCGTAGATATTGGGGAAATGGGCAAAAATCTCCTCTTTAGGGATGAGCGTGGTGTCGAGGTAAACGTGATCCACGCCCTGGCGTTTCATCTCGGAGTCGATGGCGCGGGCCACGATGTCACGGGGGGCAAGCGAGCCGCGTTCATCGTACTTCTCGACGAAGGAGTTGCCGGCCGCGTCCTTGAGGATGGCGCCTGCGCCGCGCATCGCCTCGGTGATGAGGAACGAGGGCGACTCCTTGGGGTTGTAGAGAGAGGTCGGGTGGAACTGCACGAACTCCATACCGCGCACGGCCCCTTTGGCGCGATAGACCATCGCCACGCCGTCGCCGGTGGCCACCTTGGGGTTGGTGGTGTGCTCATAGACCATCCCCACGCCGCCGGTGGCCATCATCGTCACCTTGGCCAGCACGGTGGATATGTGGTTAGTGGCCGGGTTGAAGACGTAGGCGCCGTAGCAGGTGATGTCATTGGAGCGGCGGGTGACCTCGATGCCGAGGTGGTGTTGGGTGATGATTTCAAGGGCGATGCGGTTCTCGAGAATCTCGATGTTCTTGTTCCGCTTGGCGGCCTGGATGAGTTTCTCCTCAATCTCGTAGCCGGTGATGTCCTTATGGTGGAGCACTCTGAACTCGGAGTGGCCGCCCTCCTTGGCGAGGGCGAAGCTGCCGTCCTTGTTCTTGTCGAAATCGACGCCCCACTCCACGAGTTCCATCACCCGCTCGGTGGACTCGCGTATGGTGAGTTCCACAATATGGCGGTCGGAGAGCTCGTCGCCGGCCACCATCGTGTCCTGAATATGCTTCTCGTATGAGTCAGGTTGATAGACCACAGAGGCGATGCCGCCCTGGGCGTAGCGGGTGGAGCCCTCGTCGATTTTCGACTTGGTGACCACGCACACCTTCCCGAAATTAGCGGCCTTCAGGGCGAAACAGAGCCCTGCCACACCAGAACCAACGACCAAAAAATCTACTTCTTTGCGCATTTTAGACATTATTTGAAATCGGTGGCAAAAATACAAAAAAATATTAAAACAATGAAGTGTTGTGGTTTAGACAATGGTTGAGGGTGAACAGTGAACGGTGAACGGTGAACGGTGAACGGTGAAGAGTGAACAGTGATTAGAAGAGGATTGGGCAAGGAAATGCGCTGCGGTGGCTACAACCGCCCATCCATCCCCGTCAGGGGATGCAGCTTGGTAGAATGTGGGAGGCTGAATAGATGGAATGCAGGCCGTAGGTCTGCAGGGCTCGGTAGCAGAGGCGCGACACAAGCCCACACGCACGCCGTAGGTGTGCGGGCGTATGGAGCCGTCTGCGTACCGCAGACGGGGTGCGGGGACGTAGGGTACGGGGCGATATGGACGGTCGTGGGTCATCGGCGGTGTTTTGACGGGGCAAAGATACGAAAGTTTGGCTGCTGGGCGTGCGAATTGGGCGGTTTCATCATAAGGTGAAGATATGGTCAGAAACGACGTTACCTGTATTTAGGAAAAGGGCGGCCCCTGGGATGATTGTTTTTCTCTTGTATATCAAAACCGACAGGATATATCCCTCTAAATATTTTTTTGTAAAAACGCTTGCGATTCCCGTATTCTTTTTTATAAACAACATAACGTCCCCAAGGAGGTTCTAACTCGTAGTGAATGTAGTATAAATGTTTTCTGACATTAATTTCGTTTATGATAACTATTCCAATCATCTTGAAAGTGCCCCACTCTAAAGTGTCACAATAGACGTGATGTTTGTATTTTTTATACCATCCTACAGGTTCATCATAAACATATTTTATGTAAACTTTTACAGAATCCTGAATATCCTCACACAAATTCCATATTTTGTCTTTGATAGAATACGATTTAAAATTGTTCCTCCAGTAATATATGATGGAATCTGGATATAGTTCTGATTCTACGCGAAACACGGTGTGCATGTTCAACGGCAACTTTCCGTTAACAAGCACAAAATAGTTTGGAGCATAGCAATGTGCCGCATCGTCAAACACAGCGGAATCTGATTGTGAAAACGCAGTAACAATTGCAACAGTAACAAACAAAAACGTTAATATATAATTTTTCATTTTTAATGATTGATTAAAACGGTTGTATGTCACGTCCATTTCTACCTCCCCGGTTGACAATTCTTTCTGCGGCCTCAATTCTTATAGAACAATTTGGCTCATCCGTTTCTTTATTGCCATAAAAACACATTACGGACTTCCTATTAATTAAGCAGCCTGAAGAATAGTCAAACTCACCGCTCGTTTTACCTACAATTATATTTTGGCTAAAACCAGTAAAACTATCCCAGTCTTTGTCACTCGGGTTTTCTGGTGATCGATAATTCTTTGTGCCTATCTCATCGTTTTTCCCCAAAGTGTGCAAATGAATAGATGTCCTACCTACACTGATTGGCAATTTAACATGATCATCGTAACCTTCTCCTTCTTTCCATTCTCCATCTGAATTGTAAGCTCCTCCGACTTCCTTTTTCCCTCCATTGTTTCCATTGCTATGAAACAAAGCTATAGCTGTTGCCAAATCTTTATATGTGGTAATTTGAGAAATATTGATATTAGGATCATCTTTACTGACAGTTTTGCGATCTTTAATATAACTAGTAGAACTACCTTGCACAAGATAAACCATATTATCTTTAATTCCGTCTGTGCCCAAATAATTTCCATACAAATCATAAAAATCACCAACCTCTTCCCCATTCGGATCCACCAGTTTCACCGGGTTGTCCGCGCAATACACATACGGGCTCAATGACGGATATTTGTCACTCATCGGATCGACGCTGAGCCAGATGCTTAAATCGCTACTATAATAGCGTGAGCCAAAGTAAGATAAGCCCGTTTCTGCGTCACGTTCTTTCGCGGAGAAGGTGTGATTATCCGCAAAGGATACCGATGACAGGAAATTGGTATGTGTAAACTGTTGGTTCATACCCGATTGTTAGGTGAGGCAAAAATAGCATTTTTTTTGATTACTCGTGAAAACGCGCCTTTTCAATCCGATGCTACAAAATATATATACAACAATAATTTTTAATCAAAATCACTTATGGCAACACCTTTCATCGATTTCAGACCCGCCGAGATCAGAGAACGCCATCTACAGAGATGTATCCCCTAACGGGGATATCTGGTCGCGCGGAACCTCCGCCACGCATCCCATTACCCCTCCACCTTCTAATCACTGATCACTGTTCACTAATCACCGGTCACTGCCCACTCTCAACCACTACTCTAACTCTCCATTCTCAATTCTTCATTCTCAATTGGAATAACCCGACGTTTTTTGTATCTTTGCCGTCTCTAACCCGCAAAACAGGAACAATATGTTATTCAAGGATGTCCTGGTCGATCCGAAGATCAAGAAGCAGATTATCAACCAGATAAAAAACAACCGTGTGGGGCACGCGCAACTTTTCCAGTGCAAGCCCGGCAGCCACGCCTTCGCTCTGGCCGTGGCAATGGCCCAGTATATGAACTGCGAGCACCCCTCCGACGAGGACTCCTGCGGACAATGCCCCTCCTGCATCCAGTTCGAGAAGCTCACCCACCCCGACCTGCACCTCTACTTCCCCAACAGCACCACGAAAAAGGTCAAGGAGGACAACGAATCCGCCCTGTTCATCGACGACTTCCGCAAGTTTGTTTTCCAGAACGACTATCATATTGAGATTCTGGACTGGCTTATACAGCTGGGGGGCGAGAACAAGCAGGCCACCATCAACATCCGCGACTGTGCCGACATCATCCGTCACAACAGCACTCGCTCCTACTCCGGCGGGTACAAGTTCTACATCCTGTGGTGCATCGACCGCATCTACCACGCTGCGGCGCCCAAGTTGCTCAAAACCCTCGAAGAGCCCGAGAACAAGTCGTTGTTCATCCTCATCTCCGAAAATCCCGAACAGATCCTGAGCACCATCCGTTCCCGCACCCAGCTGGTCAACATCCCTGCACTGACCCACGAGCAAATCAGCAGCGCCCTGCACCAAAAATTCCCCGACATCGGGGAGCAGGCCGCCCGCGACATCGCCGTGCTCGCCGAAGGCGACTACAACAAGGCCATCCGGATCCACGAGGACGACTCCGACTTCAAGGCGTCGCTCCACGCCTTCGACATCATCCTGAGCAGCGCCCTGGCCTTCGCCCGTCAACAGCCTAACGAAGTGGTCCAATACGACAGCGTAATGGAAGAGGTGGGGGAAATCGTCGCCCAAGGCCGCGAGGGACAGAAAGACTTCATCTCCTTCTCCCTCCGTATGTTGCGCAACATACTGCTGGCGAGCACCTCCCACCCGGAGATGGCAAAAGTCACCTCCAGCGAGGCAACTGTCATAGAAAAATTCAAAGGTAAAATCAACCTCAAGCAAGTCTCCACACTGACCGAGGAATTCAACAAAGCCCAGTTCCACATCAGCCGGAACGGCAACTCCAGCCTCATCTTCACCGACCTCTTCTTCAAGATGGCCGATGCCCTTCGTTAGAACCGAAAAGTCGTCGCAACACCGCTATTTCCCGTTCCAACTTCCGCATCTGCTTGCGCAATTGCGGGTCCACATCCTGCCCTAACGTCTCAAGGTCCTCAATAAAGCCCTTGAGTCGGGACAACCTCTCTTCTTTGTTTTGCAAATCATCCATTTTAGTAATGCCATAAAAAACGTGAACCCTCGTATGTCTGCCATCAAGGCATCTGGAAGGCCTATCGACCAAACATAGAGAAGGGCTCACGTAAACGTGAGCAATGGTCTCTTGTCTTAGTCGAAAATTTTCCAGATTTTAGATGGTCAGACAAAAGCAATTGCTTTAGTATTTGCAGATAGGGTACCTTATAGGCGTTGTGTTTTAGTTTGTAATCAGTTTCATTAATCCATTTTGTTTTCTAACAATGTTTCAAGATGACTCATTGCTTCTTCTATAGTTATGGCGGCCGTCAGCCGCTTCTTTCCTTCATACACGCACACCAATCCATTGGAAGCGCCCACAATGCCGTAATCGGCGTCGGCCATCTCGCCGGGGCCGTTCACGATGCAGCCCATCACGCCGATCTTGAGACCGGGATGGCCGGAGAAACGCTCCTTCACCACGGACAGCACCGACTGTATATCATACTGTGTGCGGCCACAGGAGGGGCAGGATATGAACTCCGTCTTGCTCATCCGAATACCGCAGGCCTGCAGAATGACCGCCTCCAACTCGGCACACTGAGCCTCCGTGAAATGGGGGTTGGCCAGTTTCACGTCACGGATATGATGGTTGTAGTAGGCCAAGCCCGCCATCGCGGAGGCCTGCGCCACCCAGGTGTCATAGTCCTGTTCTTCCGAGGCAAACGTCAACGTCTGGTCTTGCACACTGCAGTCATTGACAGAGAGCTGCTGCACGGCACTGACCAACTTGTGGGCAAACGGGGTCTCGTTCTCAGGCGGTTCCGTCAGCGAGACACGCACCGTGTCGCCCGTTCCCATCAGCAGCAGGGCACCAATGCCCGCCGCCGACTTCACCCTGGCTTCCAGTCCGTTGCCCGCTTCCGTCACGCCGAGGTGCAGCGGATAGCTCCTCCCTCTGCGTTCCATCTCCTGATGCAACGTCAAAGTGGCCTCCATCATCGTGTGCACGTTGGAGGACTTCATCGAGACCACCACTTTGTGGAAGTCGTAGTGCTCGCAGATGTCCAACCACTCAAGGGCCGACTGCACCATCGCGTTGGGGGTGTTGCCGTAGCGGCTCACAATCCGGTCGCAGAGCGAGCCGTGGTTGATGCCCAGGCGTATGGCGGTGCCGTGTTCCCGGCAGATGCGCAGCAAAGGTTCCGCGCGCAGGGCCATACGCTCCACAGCAGCGGCATACTCGGCATCAGAGAGGTCCAGTTGGCTGAAATTGCGTTTGTCCACATAGTTGCCGGGATTGATACGCACCTTCTCCACAATCGAAGCCATCGCTTCCGCCACCTTCGGGTTGAAGTGCACGTCGGCCACAAGAGGCACATCAATGCCCTCCGCCCGCAAGCGGTCGCGGATGGCCCGCATCGCCTCCACCTCCTTGAGCGAGGGCACGGTAAGCCGCACCATCTGCGCCCCGGCATCGACCATACGGCCCACCTGGGCCACCGAAGCCGCCACATCGTTCGTGTCGGTGTTGGTCATAGACTGCACCACCACAGGGTTTTGGCCGCCTATGCACACATTGCCGATGTTGAAAGAGGTTTTGCTATTCATCTTGATTATAGAGTTTCATAAAAACTATTGTTTCTGGCGGAAACCTTGGGCCTGCAACTCCACCAGGCAGTTGTCGCCGGTCACCAGATGATAACCGGAGGCCTTGTCCTTGATATATCCGATGATGGAAACGTTCTCCACCTTCTTGATCTTCTCAAAATCAGACTGCCGGATGGTGAACATCAGTTCATAGTCGTCGCCGCCGTTGAGGGCAGCCACAGTATGCACGATATCCAAATCCTTGAGGGTGACGAAGGTGAGTTCGGTCATCGGCAGTTTCTCCTCAAAGAGGTCGCAGCCCACCTGCGAGGCCTTGCAGATCTGCATAGCGGCGGCGGCGATGCCGTCGGACACGAGTGTCATCGTGGTGGGGAGGATATCCTCGCGGCGCAACGCCTCCACGATGTCGAGACGCGGCTCGGGCTTCAGCTGGCGGCGCAGGAGGTAATCCTTGCCCTCGAAGTCGGGCTGCACGCCGGGGTCGGCGAGGAACACCTTCTTCTCACGTTCGAGCAGGAGCAGGCCCGTGTAGGCGGCAGCAAAGTCACCAGAGACGCAGATCAGTTCGTTCTCTTTGGCGCCCTGGCGCGTGAGCAGGCGGGCGGGCTCGCACTCGCCCAAGGCCGTGATGGTAATCACCAGGTCCTTGCGAGAGGTGCCCAGGTCCAAACCGACCACATCCACGTGGGCGTTCTCGCAACCGGCCCGGATGCCATCCAGCAGCTCGCTGACAGCCTTCAGGTCAAAGCGGTTGGAAACGCATACGTTGACCAGCAGCTGCGTGGGTATCGCGTTCATCCCCAGCAAGTCGGAAATGGCGATGGTAACTACCTTGTAACCCAGATGGCACAGCGGCACATACGTCAGGTCAAAATGGACATTTTCCAAGAACACCTTGGTGGAGGAGACCACATTCTCCTCCATCGGGGCGGTCACGGCGGCATCGTCGCCTATGCCCACAACCGTGGAGCCGTTCTCCGTGTCGAAAAACTTGGCAAACTCCTCTATAAGCTCATATTTGCCGAGCTGCGGGGACTCTTTTTGGGTCATATCGTCTTCCATAATCTATTGGGGGTCTTGATTAATCGAAATAAGGTCTGAGAACCGGGCATTCACGAATGCGGCCAGCGCTTCGGCGTTGACCTCCACCTGGTAGCCCACCTTTCCGGCACTGCAACAGATGGTGTCGAACAGGGTGGCGCTCTCCTCGATGAAGGTCGGGAAGGGCTTCTTCATCCCCACGGGCGAGCAACCGCCGTGGATGTAGCCCGTGAGAGGCAGCAGTTCCTTCTGCTTGATCATCTGGATGCTCTTCACGCCGGCGGCCTTGGCGGCCTTCTTCAGGTCGAGGGTGGCGCAAACGGGGATGACGAACACATAATGCCCGCCATCATTGCCCACGGTCACGAGGGTCTTGAACACCTGCATAGGATCTTCGCCCAGCAACTGCGCAATCGTCTCACCGTCGGTTATGCTGTTGTCATAATCGTGCGGCACAAAGGCAATGCCGTGCTGGGCAAGAAGGCGCATCACATTGGTCTTTTCCATAACAGGTTCAAAAATGCCCGGACAATGAATCCGGGCGTTCGCAACGGTCCTCGAAGACCGGATTATACATTATTATATTATACCATTATATTTTGCCCCTATCGGGGCTGTTCAATGTAAGCCATCACCTATTGTTTATCTTAAGCGGTCGGCGGCGTGCACCAGGGCCTCGTCTTTCTTGATGAAACGATTGGCGAAAAACAGGCAAAGCGCCTCCACAAATATCAGCACCAGCAGCACCGCCTTGTGGGCGAACTGGAACTCAAAGCCCACCTGTTTCAAGGTGAAATACTTCTTGAAGATGATGTCGGGGCACACCCACAGCATCACCATCAGCGTCACCAGATAGACTATCATCGTGATGGAGACGATCTGGATCTGGCGAACGCGGTTCTTATAGCTGAAGAGGGCAATGAGGGAGAGACCGGAGCAGAGCAACAGGCAAAGGGCCACATAGTAAAGGCGGATCACCGCGTGGCCATCCGGAATATTGTATTTCAGGACCAAAGAGTTATATACAAACTGGCTTTCGGGAGTGTTCACAAAGCCAATAGGGATGAAAAGCAGCACCACCGGAATGATGGCAGCCACCAACAGGAAAATGGATTGGATTCGTTGTATCATTATTGAATTATCGGTTTGAAATGGTTTTTGTTAGTATTGTTATCACCCACTACTGGAACGTCTTGTTCAGGGTAATGGTCGGCAACTTGACGCTGTTCTCCTTCGTGCCGGCATACGGCGTGAGCTTGATTTTCACATTGGACTCCTTGCCATTGCCATAATCCGTCAGGTTGCGGGTGAAGTTGACCACATCGCCTACCTGCCCGTTCTTGATGATGCTCACGATGTCAGCCTTGATGGGAACAGGAATCGTTTGGATGCTGTTGGGATTGATGGTGTAGGTGTGGTTTTTGTTCTGGCCCGAGGCGAGCGGCGAGTTTTCCAGCAACAGGTCATAGTCGAACGCGAAGAGCTTGGCAGGGTTCGGGGTCTCGTTCTTGACATTCACATTGACATTGGCCGAGACGGCGAAATCGCGGTTCGCGATGGCCGTGGCTGCCTTCTGCAAATGGGAGAAGGAGAGGTCGGAGACATTGCGGATGTTGCTCAAATTGATGCCGGCCCACGTGATATCGGAGATGTTGGCCAGATTGAATTTACAGTTCACCAAGTTGACAAGTTGGGTAAGAGCCGCGCAGCCTGCGAAGAGGACGGTGGCGGTGGCCATCAATACGATGAAGGTTTTCTTCAGTGCTTTCATATTCTAAAAGATTAAAATGTTAAGTATTGAGCACCCTGCCGTCCTGAAGCTGGATTTTGCGGTCGGACAGAGAGGCGAGTTCTTCGTTATGGGTGACGATGACAAATGTTTGGTGGAATTGGTCACGCAGGTCGAAAAAGAGCTGGTGAAGTTTCTTGGCGTTGTCGGTGTCGAGGTTGCCGGAGGGCTCGTCAGCGAGGATGAGCTCCGGGTTGTTCATCAGGGCACGGGCCACGGCCACGCGCTGCTGCTCGCCGCCGGAGAGCTGCGAGGGCTTGTGCTCGGCACGCTCCTTGAGCTTGAGGAAGTCGAGCAGCTCCATAGCGTGCTGCAGGGCCTCTCTCCTACCCTTTCCGGCAATCATCGCCGGCAGGGCCACGTTCTCCGCCGCCGTGAACTCGGGCAGCAGATGGTGGAACTGATAGACAAAGCCGATGTGCCGGTTGCGGAACTCCGACAGCTGGTCGTCGCCCAGCTTGCCCAGATGGGTGCCGTCGATGACGATTTCACCGCTGTCGGGGCGGTCAAGCGTGCCTATGAGATGCAACAAGGTGGACTTGCCGGCCCCGGAAGGGCCGACAATGGTGACCACCTTGGAGTTCTCGATCGTGAGATTGATGCCCTGAAGCACACGCAAGGTGCCGTAGCTCTTCTCAACGTTGCGGATTTCGATCATTATTTCTTGATTTCCTTGGCGAGACGCGCGGTAAGCAAGGGCACCACCTTGTTCAGGTCGCACACAATGCCCAGGTCGGCCACGCCGAAGATCGGGGCGAATTTGTCCTTGTTGACAGCAATGATGAGGTCAGACTCCTCCATACCGGCCAGATGCTGGATGGCGCCGGAAATACCCAGAGCCAAGTACAGGTCGGGACGGACGGTCTTGCCCGTCTGGCCCACCTGACGGTCGTGGTCCACGATACCGGCATCGACCATAGCACGGGAAGAGGAGACTTCGCCGTTGGGGAAGGTGGCTGCCAGGTCGTGCAGCTTGTCGAAACCCTCCTTGCAGCCCACACCACGTCCACCGGAGACCAGGATCTTGGCCTCGGTGATGTCCATCTTGCCCTTGTCGTCCTTCACATTCTTCACCAGACGCACTTTGAACTTGGAGGCGTCGAAGGTGGGTTTGAAGTCGATAACCTCGCCCTTGCGGGAAGCGTCGCGGCTGATGCGCTGCATCACGCCCGGACGCACGGTGCTCATCTGCGGACGATGGTTGGTACACATAATAGTAGCCATCAGGTTGCCACCGAAAGCGGGACGGGTCATCATCAGCTCACCCTCCTCGGAGATCTCCAGACGGGTGCAGTCGGCGGTAAGACCAGTGTTGAGATGGCAGGCCAGGCGCGGGGCCAGGTCACGGCCGATGGTAGTGGCCCCAATCATCAGGATGCTGGGGTTGTATTTCATCACCACTTGGTGAATGGCTTGGGCGTATTGCTCGGTCAGATAGTCCTTCAGTTCGGGCTCGTCGATGCAGATTACCTCGTCGGCGCCGTATTCGATGAGCATCTGGGCCTGGTTGCGGATTCCTTGGCCAGCCAGGATTGCGACGACCTTCTCGTTCAGCACACCAGCCAGCTCGTGGGCTTTGCCCAGCAATTCCAACGCCACGTTTTGAACGACGCCCTCGCGCTGTTCGGCAAATACAAATATGTTCTTATAATCAGATTTTTCCATAGTGCGTTCGTTCTTTTAGATGATGAATTTTTCTTTCAATTTGCTGACAATAAGCTCAACAGCCTCCTCGGCATCGACTTCGTACAATTGGCCGGGGGTCTTCTGGGGCTTGGTGAAGGACTTCTTCACGCGGGTGGGAGAACCGGAGAGACCGAGACGGGACTGGTCCACGTCGATTTGGTCGGCGTTCCAGACTTCCACTTCGCGGTCGAAGGCTTCCATAATGCCCTTGACGCTCATATAGCGGGGCTGGTTGGCGGTGGCCAGGACGGTCAACACACAGGGAGCCTCCACCTCGAGGATTTGGTGGCCCTCTTCGGTCTCCTTGGTCACGGTGCAGAGCTTGCCGTTGACGGAGAGGTCGGTGACGTAGGTCACTTGGGGCAGGTCGAGGTGCTGGGCCAGGGAGACGGGCACCTGGGCGGTGTCGCCGTCGATAGCCTGACGGCCGCAGATAATGAGGTCGTAGTCGAGGGTCTTGAGTGCGCCGGCGAGAGCGTAGGAGGTGGCCAGCGTGTCGGCGCCGGCAAAGCGGCGGTCGCTGAGGATGATGGCGCGGTCGGCACCCATCGCGTAAGCCTCGCGGCAGATGGCGTCGGCTTGCGGCGGACCCATCGTGATGACGGTCACGTGCGCGCCGAGCTGGTCTTTCAAACGGAGGGCCATCTCAAGGCCGCCCTTGTCGTCAGGATTCATAATGGAGGGAACACCGTCGCGGATCAGCGTGCCCGTTTCCGGGTTGATTTTGATCACGTTCGTGTTCGGGACTTGTTTTATGCAAACTATGATTTTCATATTGTAAAATTTCTTGGTTTATTTGAACAACTTGCCGGCGATGACCATACGCTGCACTTCGGAGGTGCCTTCGTAGATCTCGGTGATCTTGGCATCGCGCATCATTCTTTCGATTTCATACTCGCGGGTGTAGCCGTAGCCGCCGTGGAACTGGAGGCACTTGGTGGTCACCTCCATCGCGGTTTCAGCGGCGAAGAGTTTGGCCATTGCCGCATCCACGGAATACGGGAGGTGCATATCCTTCTTGTAGGCTGCCTGACGCACCAGCAGGCGGGCGGCCTGCACGCGGGTCTCGAGGTTGGCCATCTGGAACTGCGTGTTCTGGAAGGCGGCGATGGCCTTGCCGAACTGCTTGCGCTCCTTGGTGTATTTGACGGTCACATCCATAGCACCCTGGGCGATGCCGAGGGCCTGGGAGGCGATGCCGATACGGCCGCCGTCGAGCGTCATCATAGCGATTTTGAAGCCCTTGCCGAGCTCGCCCAGAAGGTTTGCTTTGGGGATGCGGCAGTTTTCAAAAATCAGCTCGCAGGTGGCGGAGCCGCGGATACCCAGTTTCTTCTCCTTCTTGCCGATGGAGAATCCCGGGGTGTCCTTCTCCACGATGAAGGCGCTGATGCCCTTCGTGCCCTTCGACTTGTCGGTCATCGCCATAATCACATAGACGTGGGCATAGCCGGCGTTGGTGATGAAAATCTTGCTGCCGTTGAGCACCCACTCCTCGCCGTCAAGGACAGCGGTGGTCTGCTGCATAGCGGCATCGGTGCCGGCGTTGGGCTCAGTCAGACCGAAAGCGCCGATCCACTCACCGGAGGCAAGTTTGGGCAGGTATTTCTGTTTCTGTTCCTCCGTGCCGAACTCCAGAATCGGGTTCATACAGAGGGAAGTATGGGCAGACACGATCACGCCGGTGGTGGCGCACACGCGGGAGAGCTCCTCCACGGCCATAATGTACATCTGGTTGGTGCCACCCTGGCCGCCGTATTCCACGGGGATGGGGATACCCATAATGCCGATCTTGGCCATCTTCTCCACGGTTTCCATCGGGAAGCGCTCCTGTTCATCGACCTCAGCCGCCAACGGTTTGACCTCGTTCTCGGCGAATTCGCGAATCATCTGCAAGAAAAGTTCTTCTCTTTTGTTTAAGCTAAAATCCATTGTTGTGTGTTTATTAGTTTACTGTTTATTGTAGGTAGTGAGCAGTGAACAATAAATAGTGAGCAGTGAACAGTGAACTGTAAAATAGCTGATGAGGCAAGTGTTACCTATTTATTTCTGATCACTGATCACTCATCACTGATCACCTAAAAATATCATCACTGATCACTCATCACTGATCACTTAAAACTCATCACTAATCAAGTTGCATCGGTTTGAGATCCGGGGAGATGATGAGGTTGGCCTCGGTGGCGGCCTTCACGTCGTCAACGGTGAATTCGGGGTTGATTTCGGTGAGGACCAGTCCCTCCTTGGTGACCTTGATGACGCCCATCTCGGTGACGATGAGGCTGACAGCGTTCTTGGCGGTCAGCGGCAGGTTGCAGGAGTGCAGGATCTTGGGGTTGCCCTTCTGGGTGTGTTCCATCGCCACGATGACGGTCTTGGCCTGCATCAGGTCCATAGCGCCGCCCATACCGGCCACCAGTTTGCCAGGGACCATCCAGTTGGCGATGTCGCCGTTCTCGGCCACCTGCATAGCGCCGAGGATGGTCTTATCAACGTGACCGCCTCTGACCATACAGAAGGAGTCGGCGGAGCTGAAGGAGACGGCGCCGGGCTGTGCGGTGATGAAGCCGCCGCCGGAGTTGACGAGGTTCGGGTCTTCCTGGCCTTCGGCGGGCGTGGGACCCATACCCAACATACCGTTCTCGGTTTGCAGAATCACGTGCACGTCACTGGGCAGATAGTTCGGCACCATCGTCGGCAGACCGATACCCAAGTTGACAACGTCGCCGTCTTTCAATTCCTTAGCGACTCTTTTAGCAATGGTTTCTCTGATTTGAGCTTTATCCATAGTCATTATATTTTAAAAAGTTATACTTAATTCTAGTACACCCGATAAGGGCGGGCAAAGATACAAAAAAAAGAGAAAAGCGAAAATGATTTTTTATTGCAACATCACCCATTTCAATTTCGTTGTTTAATGTAACATTTTCACCTTTTCTTGCATCTATCCATAAAAAACAATAAAGATATGAAAAAAACGCTACTCTCCTGTCTTTTTCTATGTATTGCCGGCCTGTTGACGGCACAAACGGTCGTCATCACCGTCGGCACAGAAACGTCCAACGGCTATTATGCCCCCTTCAATTCCTATTATCATCACTCCTGGAACCAGTGCATCTACAACGCATCGGAAATCGGCGTTTCCGGTGATATTACCTCCATCGCCTGGCATTGCGCGAACAACCAAAGTTCCCTGCAATGCAACAACATCACCATCTATATGGGAACCATCGCTGACACCGCCCACACCCTCAGCACGGACTGGCTGCCGATGGACTCCCTCACGATGGTGTACCAGGGCCAAAACGTCATCATCGGCAACCAAACCGGATGGAAGACCTTTTACCTGAACACGCCGTTCCACTACGACGGCACCCGCAACCTCGTGGTGGTCGTCTCCAAAACAGCCGACGACTACTCCGCGCAACGATGGAGTTTCACCAGCAAGTACAACGCCTGCCTCTACCGACAGAGCGACGACGACCCCACGTTCGCTTCCCACCCGGGAACCAACGGCGGCACCCTGTACTATGCCCGCGCCAACATACAGTTGGGCATCGACACGCTGCCCGGCAACTGTCTCCGGCCCGAGAACCTGACCGCGTCCAACATCACCAACCACAACGCGGACATCACCTGGCTCAATATGGGCAACGAGACCTCCTGGCAGGTGGTCTGCTTGCCGCAAGGCACTATGATAACGCCCTACGTTTACACTACGACCGTGACAACCACCGCCTACACCCTCAACAACCTCTTCCCGAATACGGGTTATGACTTTTATGTCAGGGCCGTGTGCGGCACAAACGACTATAGCACCTGGAACTCCATCCCCATCCACACCTTGAGCGACAACGTGGCAAACGTCCCCTATTTCTGCGATTTCGAGGACACGGCGGAGGTCAACCGCTGGGTGCTGAATCCCAACCCCGGCACCAATGACTGGGCCATCGGCAGCGCCACCCACGAGGGTCCCGGCACCGGGCATTCGATGTACATCTCCAACGACAATGGCGCGACCAACTTCTACGATGGAAACAGCGAGAGCAGCAGCTGGGCCTATCGCGACCTCGATCTGCCCGTTGCCGCCCAATATGTCATCTCCTTCGATTGGAAAGGCATCGGGAGCTACAGTTCCAGTCCCACGGACTATATGCAGGTCTTCATCGGCGACCCGACCTCCATCCCGGCCAGCAACGGCCTGCCGACCGGCCTCCATCCCATCGGCGGCTTCTTCTATGCACAAAACTCCTGGCAGCATTTCGAAGGCACCGTGGACTCCTCGTTTGCCGGCACCAAAAGACTCTATTTCCGCTGGGTAAACAACAGTTACAGCGCAAGCAACCCGCCGGCGGCCGTGGACAATGTGATGGTCACGAACACGAGCTGCGGCGCCCCGTACAACCTGACCCTGGACACAGTCACCGCCAACTCGGCGACTCTCTCGTGGCAATCCTTCTCCACGAGCGACTCTCTCTGGGTAATCCGGTACGGCACGTTCGGCACCGACCCCGACTCTATGGCCACCCTGCAGGCCACAACCACGACCTACACCATAACGGGGCTTACGGCGTCGCAAGCCTATGAGTGCTATGTAACCTCCTCCTGCGGAGGCGCACAGCGGCACATCACGTTCAAGACCGATTGCGGGCCCATCACTCAGTTGCCCGTCCGCACAGGTTTTGAAAGCGACACATTGTACGCCACCCCTTATTGCTGGCACGCGCTCACCACGGAAAACACCAATTGCTATGTTACTACCACCGAACCCTACGAGGGCAACGCCTCGCTCTTCATACCCAACAGCTGTTACGTTTCCCTGCCTGTCATCGGTGGCAACCTGGCTATGAACAACCTGCAAATCGGGGGATGGATCCGTTCTTCAAGCTCGTCCACTCCCACACAGCTCATCGTCGGAATAATGAGTGACCCGAACGACTACAGCACCTTTGTCGCCGTTGACACAGTGAACCTCTCCAACTCATTCCAGTTCTTCGAGGTCAACACAGCCAACTACACGGGCTACGGCCATTACCTGGCGCTGAACGCATCCGGGTATTCCTGTTATCTTGACAATGTGGAACTGAGCACGATTCCGCCGTGTCTCCGTCCGATGGACGTGACCGTGGACAGCACCACGCTGAGCTCGGTCTATCTCTCCTGGACGGAAGTCGGCACGGCCACGGCCTGGCGCGTCACCTACGGTCCGCAGGGCTTCACCCCCGGAGGGGCCAACAGCAGCACAGTGACGGCATCATCCACCCACATAGTTATCCCCAACATCCCCGCTGCCATCCCCTACGACTTCTACGTGCAAGCCGACTGCGGCGGCCAATACAGCCAATACTCGGTCCCCGCCACCGGCGCCACCGGAGGGTTCAATATACCCACGACAGGCACTGTTACGCTGAACACTTGCAGCGCCATCCTCTATGATGACGGCGGTGTCAATGGAGATTACTCCATCAATTGCAACGCCACCGTCGTTCTCCAGCCCAGCAGTCCCAACAGCGTGATGACCATTTCCGGCACTATCAATCTTGAAAACAACTACGACTTTATATATGTATATGAAGGAACCAGTGCCACTGGGACTCCGCTCTACACGGGAACCGGCACGACCGTTATGCCCACCATCGTCTCCGCCTCCGGCCCGCTGACAGTCAAGTTCACGTCCGACTACGCTATCGTCAAATCGGGTTTCGAGCTGACCGTCCAATGCCAGCAGGCCCCGAGCTGCGCCACACCGTCGAACATCCGCGTCATCGCGACGGAAGCCAACAGTCTGACTCTCACCTGGACAGAAAACGGCACCGCCACGCAGTGGGACGTCTATTACGGAATGCAGATGAACAGTTTCACGCCGGATTTGAACTACCCCAATATGACGGTCACCACGGACACCATCACCGTCACCGGATTATGGGTGGGCACCACCTACGACTTCTATGTGCGGGCCAACTGCGGGGTCAACACCAGCGCTCTCTCCAGCGTCTTCTCCGCCGTTCCCGGCAGAGTCATTATGCCACAAACGGGCACAACCTCTATGGTGATGTGCTCGGGCGATATCTACGATGACGGTGGATTCACCGGCAACTATTCCAGCAACTGCAATGGCACTGTGATTGTCTATCCCAGCACCCCAGGCGCGATGATGAAGTTGCAGGGAACTTGCAGAGTGGAGAACAACTGGGATCATCTCTATCTTTACGACGGTGTGGGCACCAGCGGAACCCTGCTGGGTTCCTACGGCAACAGTAACAACCAAAACATTTCTGTAATATCCACCACCGGCCCAATCACCATCCACTTCATATCCGACAACACCACACAGATGTCAGGCTTCCAGCTGTCGGCCTCCTGCGTCACCTGCATTCCTCCTATTCCTGTCGTTGACCACTTGGACAGCACCTTTGTCAGCCTCCATTGGAGCGATCTCGGCGGGGTGCAGACCGAATGGGAAGTCGCCTACGGTCCCCAAGGCTTCAACATCAATACCGCCACGCCCGTCATCGTGACGACCAACTCCCCCACATTGACCGGCCTGACGCCCGATATGGTTTACGACTGCTACGTGCGCACCCGCTGCGGTGCCTCGGATCACAGCACTTGGGGGATGGTGACATTCCACACAATGCCGGCCTCTCCTGCACACATACCCTACTTTTGCGACTTTGAGGATTCCGTGGTAAACAATGGTTGGAAAATCTCCACCCACGGTCCCAATGAATGGTTCATCGGGAACACGGTCAACCAGGATATGAACGGCAGCAACTGCCTGTACATATCCAACGATGGGGGCGCCCACAACGAGTACAACATCTACTACGCGGGGGTGAGCTGGGCTTACCGCGACATCTATTTCGACCCTGCCACGGAATACACCTTGTCGTTCGACTGGCGCGCTATGGGAGGCAACAACGCCTACCTGTCCGTCTATCTCGGCGACCCCGAGACCGTTGACCTTACGTACCCTTACGACAATCCGGCCAACTCCACCACGCTGTTCGCCAAGCTGTACGGCCAAAGTTCGTGGCAAACCGCCACTTACACACTGAACTCCTCCTGGGCGGGCACCACCAAACGGCTCTATTTCCGATGGGTTGGCGGCGACCCCAACGGGCAGAACCCGCCTGCCGCCATCGACAACCTTTCCATCTTCACCGAGACCTGCGGGCAGCCCCAGCAGGTGATGGCCTCCAACATCACCAGCACCACCGCACACATCGCCTGGACGCCTGCTGACAGTCTTGACACCGCCTGGGCCGTAGTGTACGGTCCTGTCGGCACCGACCCCGACGCCCAAGTCCCGACCATTGTGCACACTCCCGAGTTCGACATCTCGGGACTGAGTCCGATGCTACGCTATGAAGTCTATGTGCGGACCCAATGCGATGCAGGACAGCACTCCGTATGGTCCGTGGTGTGCCCGTTCAACGCAGCCTGCGGGCCGATGGACCTGCCCTACTCCGACGACTTCTCCCTGTATCCGTCCAACGTCTATTTTCCGGAGTGCTGGCACATCCTCACCAATTATTCGAGCAATCCCAACATTTTCCACTCATCAGCGGCTCAATATCTGATGGTGCCGGGCAACAACAACTCCTACTGTTTTGTCATCCTTCCGGAAGTCTCCAGCCTGTACGCCTCCAACAATCTGGAAGTCGATTACAGTATGCGCACAGGCAATGTGCAGAACTATATGGAGATCGGTATGATGACCGATTTTACGGACCCCTCCTCCTTTGTGCCTTTGGACACGATGGTCAACGCCGCCGACACGGCATTTGAATCAGGCTATACCAGTTTTGCCTCCTACACCGGCAATGGACGCTATATCGCCTTCAAATGTGTGTTCCCGGCATCGGGCTTCATACGGTTGGATGACATCTACGTCGGGTTCCTCCACGACCCCTACGACACCTGCGCCACACCCAAGAATCTCACAGCGCAAAACCTGTCGGCCACCAGCACAATGTTGACCTGGACGCAGAATATGAATCTTGTCCAAGGTTGGGAGGTCTGTTACCGCGCTATGGGCGACACCGCCTGGACAATCGTCCCCGCCACGAGCACGAGCTACATCCTCACAGGACTTACTGAGAATGAACCTTACGAAGCCTTCGTCATCGCGCACTGTCTCTACGGGCTGGTCAGCACCTCCGACACCATCACATTCATACCCGTAGGCATTAGTGTCCATAACGAAAGTAATATCATCCTCTATCCGAATCCGACAAGCGGAAAAGTCAGGGTGCAGAGTCCCGGCAACGGCATCAAAGAGGTGTCTGTGTATGACGTGACGGGCCGGCTGGTCATTCCCGCCCAAACGGGCACGCGACCAGACGAGACGAACGTCATCATTGATGCAGCGAACTTGCCCACCGGTATCTATTTCGCCAAGATTCTATTGGGAGATAATGTATGGATAACCAAACGGTTCATCAAACAATAATATCCTCTGTAGAGACGCGGCGTGCCGCGTCTCTTTTTTTATGGCGTGCCGCGTCTCTTTTTTTCAGGCGTGCAATAAGGATGTTGCCTAACGGCCAATCTCCCGTATTACTACCCCGGCCTACGGCCACCCCTTCTACAATAGAAGGGGAGTTTTGGTGCGTCTGCACTTCAGTGCAGACAACAGAAATCAGGCGTGTTAGAGATCACCGTTTCGTCAAACGGCGCGCCATCTTGGCATCATTGGTCAGCACATCGTAACCGCAGAAATCGACCCCCATTGAGGCGGCAATCTGCTGCAGTTCCCGCATCTCATTGTCCTTTTTCAGGGTAAAGATGTACGAGTGGCACATCAGTCCGAGCAGGGCCTCCTTCAGGGCCGTGGCCTTATAGACAATCTCGTTGAAAAGGCGCTGGTTGGTGATGCCGCTCTTGCATTCGATGACCCGCAGCCGGTTGTCGCGGATAAAGACCACATCGAGTTCATTGTCGTGGGCCGTGTTCGTACCCGCCACGTGCACGCCCACCCGGATATCGTCCACCGGCACCAGTTCCTTGACCTTGTTGCAGCAATACTCCTCGAACCATCCCCCCGTGAGGTAGCCTATCTCCTCTTTGGAGAGGAATCCGTCGCGCTCGGGCACAAAGCGGATGTAGCGGAGGAAGCGCGACAGTCCGGGCACTGAGGGTGCAGCCTCCACCCTACCCCGTTCGGCATCCTCCACAGCGACGCTGCGGTCGCTTTTCCTGTTCCGGTAATGAAGGCGCAGGATTTCGAGCACGTCGTGGTCGCGGCCGTCGAGCCTGCCCTTGGCATAGAGGTCGAACAGAGAAGCCGTGTAAGCGGCGCTTCGCAAGAGGTTCACGGGGCCCAGGGCCTCGGCGTCGTTGCGCATCCGGTGCAGCGAAAGGTACTCCCCTATCCTCATCCGGTGACGGATAGGAAAGACCTGGTCGTCGTCATCGTCAATGCTGTTGTCGAAGATGGACTGCACGATGGTGTTGTCGCGCAGATTGACATAGAAGAAATCCGAGTGCAGGGCGGCGAAGGCCTGTTGCACGGCCAGGGCCATATAACGGCTGCCGCCCGCGAGGTTGACACAATAGTGCTCGTCGGGGCTGAGTTCCGCGCGAAGGCGGCGGCAGATACGCTCGTAGGAGAATTCCTCCTCTTCCGTGAAGACCACCTTCGACATCATCTCGGCGGAGAGCGACAGGAATCGCGAGATAAAGTCTATGTCGGAGCGTGCCGATTTGGAGGAGACAAACAGCAGCTTGTCGCCAGGTTGATACTTCTCTTTTATGAAGAGGTATGCCGGCACGGGGCTCTCCTGCGAGAGAATGTTCACGATGGTCTTGGATGTCGAGGATTCATTCATCGTTCAGTTTCTTTATATCATTGACAATAAACGCATTTGTACCCCTTCAAAGGAGCACTTTCTTCGCCTGCAAAGATAAAAAACAATATGATACAATAATCTTTTTTCTCTTGCGTTTTGAAAACTGATTTTCAAAAACCTTAAAACCATTTTTATGAAAGACAAAAAGAAATCCCCTTCTCCATCCCGCTATTCCGCCATCCTGAGCATAGCGCTTTGTTTTCTGATGCTCAGCACAGTTTCCTGCCACAAGAAGCCCACCATTCGCACCGTCAAGGTCATTTCCGAGTGTTATGACAACCAAGACTACGAATCTTCCTGGGACTGGATTGAGCAGGAATACCTGCCGCCTCTCTTGAGCACCATCACCCAATCGCTGAGCGGGACTGTTTACTACAAGGACTTATACGAGTATGATGATCAACAACTCGTCCGCATCCACAGGGATTTCTCCTACTCGTCCCCCTTCGATGCGGTTTTCGGATATGACAACCGGGGCCGTGTCGCCACAGAAACCCTGAACTACAACGGGGAGTTTATCGGCAAAGCCACCTTCACCTACAACGACCGAGACCAGATTGTGAAGGCCGACTACCAGATAAACGACGACTACACCAAGCGGCAGCTTCATGTTGTCCCCTGGCACAAAGCCGCCCACAAAGCCATCGTCGAACGGTTGAAGAGGATGAAGAAGGACGCCAAGGGGACCTTCAACGTCCACGTGGATTATGTTTACGAAGGGGGCAACCTTGTCTCAGAGACCTGGGATTATGACGGCGTGCAGGATTTCATCACCTACACTTACGACAACGCCGTCAATCCCTTCAAGGGCCTCTGGTCGCTGAATGAAGAGCTGGTGATCTATCCCGACCTGGTATCGGCAAACAATGTTTTGATCACGACCTTAAACGAAGACGGGGACATTGACACCGAAAGCAACACCTATCTGTACGATGAAGAGAACTATCCTGTCGCCATCATCCAAAGCTACTTTGAGAACGACACCATCCGATGGAATTACAAACAGCTCCAATACAAGGAGTTGGATCCAAAATAGTCCATAGAACCCATCAGGTAAAAAAAAGCGGGGAGAGCGGTACGCTCCCCGCTTTTTTTTGTACTTTTGCAGCCGCTCAAAAACGAACATAGATATATGACACTCATCAAGTCCATTTCCGGAATCCGGGGCACCATCGGCGGCAATGCCGGCGACAATCTCACGCCCGTTGACATCATCGAACTCACCTCGGCCTTCGCCGCGTTCCTCCGCAAGGAGAAGCCCGAAGGAAAGCTCACCATCGTGGTGGGCCGTGACGCCCGCGTCTCGGGCGATATGGTCAGCCGCCTGGTGTGCGGCACCCTCCAGGGGATGGGGGCCGATGTCATCGACACCGGGCTCTCCACCACCCCGACCACGGAGATGGCCGTGCTGCATCATCACGCCGACGGCGGTGTCATCGTCACCGCCTCCCACAATCCAGGCCAATGGAACGCCCTCAAGCTCTTGAACGACAAGGGCGAGTTCCTCTCGGGCGACGATGGCCGCGAGCTGCAGGAGATTGCCGCAGCCCGGCAGTTCCATTACGCGGACGTCAAGAACATCGGCGTTTACAGCACCTACGAGAACTCCATTCAGGACCATATCGATGCCATCCTGCAACTTCCCTTGGTAAACCGCGACGCCATCGCCAAGGCCGACTTCTCGGTAATCATCGACACCATCAACTCCACGGGCGCCATCGCGCTGCCGCCCCTGCTCAAGCAACTCGGCGTGAGGCGCGTCACCCTGCTCAACGGCAAACCCGACGGCCTGTTTGCCCACAACCCGGAGCCCATCCCCGAGAACCTGTACGCCATTTCGGAGGCGATGCGCAACGAGCGCTATGACATCGGCTTCGTGGTGGATCCCGACGTGGACCGCTTAGCCTTCATCAAGCCCGATGGCGAGATGTACGGTGAGGAGTACACGCTCGTCACCGTCGCCGACTACATCCTGCAGCACCAGAAGGGCAACACGGTCTCCAACCTCTCCTCCACCCGCGCACTGCGCGACGTGAGCCGCAAGTACGGCGTGGAGTACAACGCCTCCGCCGTGGGCGAGGTCAACGTGGTGGAGATGATGAAAGCCACCAATGCCGTCATCGGCGGCGAGGGCAACGGCGGTGTCATCTATCCCGAGCTGCACTACGGCCGCGACGCCCTCGTGGGCATCGCCCTGATGCTCTCCTATATGGCCACCACCGGAATGTCGTGCGTGAAACTGCGTTCCCAATATCCCGACTACAAGATCTCCAAGAACAAAATCGAGCTGCGCGGCAATATGGACACCGCCAAAATTCTCGACAGCATCGCCTCCCGTTACGCCAGCTACGAGGTCAACCGCGCCGACGGCGTCAAGATCGACTTCGAGGACAGCTGGGTGCACGTGCGCAGCTCCAACACCGAGCCCATCCTGCGTATCTACTCCGAGGCCACGACCGAGTCCACCGCCGAGAACATTGCGCAAAAAATCCTCCAGGACATCCGCGAAATCATCCAATAACCTCACCCAACAACCTCATATTTTCCCACTATGCGCAATAAGAACCTGATTTCCCTTATTCTGTGCCTGCTTTTGGCGACGGGCCTCTGGGCACAACCTGCCCTCACCCCCGACATTCCAACAGTGAAAGGGTACCAGGTCAAAGTCAAGAACATCGATTCCTATTACAAAAAAATAGCCGACGCCAAGGATCCCGGTCCCGCCAAACTGTACCTCATCGGCTGGGTCGGCGCCGACAGCTACCTTCTCGACAGCGCCGTGGTGCGCAAGGGCAAAGCCATCTTCAAGAACAAGGCGGAAGTCCCTTGCGGCTTGTACGAAATGTACGACGACAATATGATAGGATTGGAGAATATCATCCTTAACCAAAACAACAAGTTCACCTCCGACCTTTCGGATTTTCACTTTGAAGGTTCGGAAGAGAACCAGCAAATGCAGCAGTTCCGCCTCAAGGCCCACAACGTCCCCGTTGAGAATCTCTGCCGCGAGATGACGGAGACTATGCCCCAATCGTTTCTCAGCAAATATGTAACGGCTGCATACGGTCACAATGCAAAGACCATCAGCGACCCGTCTATCCACGACCTGTTGACCAAGCATCTCAGCGCCACTGACCTGCAGGAGCCGAGGCTCTTGTTCTCGCACGTTCCGGTGTTCAGAATGATTGGAGACGATATCGAAGAAACGGCATTCCCCAATTCCGACTCCGTGATCCGCTATATCCGCTATCTCTTGGACCGCCCGATGTGCCAGCCCGTTCGCAACTACATCATCCGCACGCTCTTCAGCCGGCTGGATGTTCACAACCCCGACTACGACCCGGCCCTGGTGTACCTCTACGACCACTACGACCAGAGTTGGATTGACGAGGGCGACGCCCGCCGTTACAAGCGCAAAATCGACTACCTGCGCAGGATCATCCCGGGCGCGGAAATCCCCGAGTTGATATCCCACGACATCCACGGCAAGGCACACTCCACCCTCGACATCAAGGCGCACTACACCGTGCTCTGGTTCTGGGACCCCGACTGCGACCACTGCCAGGAGATGACCCCGCCGCTGCACCAGCTCTACCAGGAGCACGGCAAGGACTACGACTTCGAGGTGTTCGCCGTGGAGGTCAACGACGACTACGAGCGCTGGAAAGCCTTCTCCGACAAGCACCAACTCTGGGACTGGACCAATCTGAGCACCTCCCGGGGCGAGGCCAACCTCGACTTCATCGAATATTTCGACATAATGACCACACCGGTGATGTTTTTAATCGACAACACCCAAAAACATACAATAATTGCACGCCAAATCACGTTAGACGAGTTGCGTTCATTTTTCAAGAAATAAAACCAAAACATCATAATGAAAAAAAGTTATTTATTGCTTCTTGTCCTTTGCTGTTTCTTCTTTGGAAACACCTACGCCCAAAAGGGGAAAAACACGCCCAAGCAAGGCCACGAAATCATCTTCAACATCAAGGATGCCAAAGACAAAATCGTCTATTTGGTCATCCATTACAATGAAAAACTGATCTTGAAGGACTCCGTCGCGCCCGCCTCCCCCGGCAAATACATCTTCAAAGGGTCCAAAGTTTATGACGACGGGCTCTACTCACTGGTTTCGGAAGGCAAGAAAATGTACCTGAACTTCATCATCGACAATAACCAGTTCTTCACCTACAACCTGGACACCGCCGGCAACGTGGACCTCTGCACCGTGGTCAACTCGCCGCAAAACGAGGAGATGCTGAAATTCCAGCGCAAAACCGCCCAAGCCCAGAAAAAGGCCACCGAATGGTCGAAGAAGATGAAGGAGTTTGAGAAAGAGGGCAAGGCCGACAGCGCTGCCGTTTATAAAGAGAAACTCAAGAACATCAACACCGAGATGCAGGAGTTCATCCAATCGCTCATCAACGCCCACCCCGACTACCTCTTCTCCAAGATGCAGAAGTCGTATCAAGAAATCGACGTGCCCAAGTTCACCAAAGAGGACGGCTCCATCGACCAGGAAGCCCAGGTGTACTATTACCGGGAACACTATTGGGACAACTTCGACTTGGGCGACCGCCGCTTCATCTATATTCCATCCTTTGAGCCGAAGTTGAAGGACTATTTCAAAAAACTGCTCTATTATCAGGAATCGGACACCATCAACAAATATATAGATATGTTCTTGGCCAAGACCGAGAAGGACACCTTTATGTACCGTTACTGCTGCAGCTGGCTCACCTACGAGTTCGAGACCAGCAAGGTGATCGGCCACGACGCTGTATTCTGTCACATTGCCAAGACCAACCAACTGGCCGGCAAATGCTACTGGCTGGATGAAGACCTGCTCGCCAAATACGAGAAGCGCATCAAGCGCATCGAGCCCATCCTCATCGGCAAGATTGCCCCGGAGCTGGTCATCCCCGACACCAACCTCTACGAGGACGCCCGGTTGTGGAAATCCTCTTACCACCTGACAAAGCCCTACACCATACTCTGGTTCTACGATCCCAACTGTCCCACTTGTAAGAAAGAGGCCAAGGCCCTTTATCACGTGTATGATTCCCTGGAGACCATCGGCAAGCGCAACTTCGACGTCTATGCCATCGGCAACGACGACACCATCGAGGCCTGGAAGAAATATGTCAAGGATAACAAATACCCGTGGACACAGGTCGGCGGCAACAAGGGCAACATCGACTATCTGGACTATTTCGGCATTTACGACACGGGCAACCCCGCAATGTTCGTCCTCAACTCCAAGCACGAGATCATCCTCAACAAGCGCATCGATATGCACAACTTGCCGCAGTTCCTTGAGGAGTACGAGAAAATTCAGGCCAAAAAGGCGGAACTGCATAAAAACTAAAGCAACAATATCAATAAATAACATAAAATCCACATTCAAATGAAGGACATTTTTGAAAGACTAAAGGAATCCTCCGGTGGTCCTATCGGACAATATCGTGAACTCATTGACGGTTATTTCGCATTCCCGAAGCTGGAAGGCGAACTGGGGCCGCATATGCGTTTCAACGGCAAAGACGTGCTTTGCTGGAGCATCAACAACTATCTCGGCCTGGCCAACCATCCCGAGATCAGAAAAGCCGACGCGGAAGGCGCCGCCCGCTGGGGTATGGCCTATCCGATGGGCAGCCGTATGATGACCGGCCAAACCGCGCTCCACGAACAACTGGAAAGAGAGCTTGCTGACTTCGAGCACAAAGAGGCCGCCTTCGAGTTTAACTTCGGTTATCAGGGCATCCTCTCCACCATCGATTCCCTTGTCTGCCGCCACGACGTCATCGTGTATGACGCAGAGGCGCACGCCTGCCTGCTGGACGGCATCCGCCTCCACATCGGCAAGAAATTCAAATTCCGCCACAATGACATCAAGGACTGCGAAAGAGTGATGGCCAACGCCTGCAAGATCGCCGACGAACAAGGCGGCGGCGTCCTGCTCATCACGGAAGGCGTGTTCGGTATGACCGGCGCCCTCGGCATCCTCGACCAGATTGCAGCCCTGAAGAAGAAATACCCGTTCCGCATCCTCATCGACGACGCCCACGGCTTCGGCGTGATGGGCCCTCACGGCAGAGGCACCTCCGAGCATTTCGGTGTGATGGACGACATCGACGTCTATATCGGCGCTTACGCCAAGTCGATGGCCACCATCGGCGGCTTCGTCGCTTCCGAAAAAGCCATCATCAACTTCCTGCGCTACAATATGCGCTCCCAGATGTACGCCAAATCTCTCCCGATGCCCATCGTGGTGGGTTGCCTGAAACGTCTGGAAATCATCCGCAGCGAGGAGGGCGACAAGCTCAGAGCCCATCTCTGGGAGATCACCCGCACCCTGCAGGAGGGCTTCCGCAAACTCGGCTACGAAATCGGACCCGCCGAGGCTTGTGTCACCCCGGTGCACCTGAAATGCGGTGTCAACCAGGCTGCCAACATCGCCGTTGACCTGAGAGAGAACTACAACATCTTCTGCTCTATCGTCACCTACCCTGTCATCCCTGCCGGAATGCTCATCTTCCGCATCATCCCCACCGCGGCCCACAGCCTCGAAGACGTGAACCGCACGCTGGATGCTTTCCGCGACATCAAGGAGAGACTGGCCCAGGGTGTGTACGACAAGCCCATCCCCGATATGAACCTCTTCAAGAAATAAACCAACCCTAACAGATAGCAAAGCACCTGTCTCGTCGCAGGTGCTTTTTTTTCATTATAGATCATAACAATGTCCGGCATCTACATCCACGTCCCCTTCTGCCTGAGCAAGTGCGTCTATTGCGGCTTCTACTCCGTGGCCCAGACGCGCGACAAGGAGATGTTTGTGCGGACCTTGTTGCAAGAGATAGACCTGCGGGCCGACTATATCGACCTCCGCGCTGCCCGGACCCTCTACTTCGGCGGCGGCACCCCCAGTCTGCTATCTTTAGACGAATTAGAGACCATTTTCCAGCATCTTGGGCGGCACTGTCGTCTTGAGAATCTGGAGGAGATCACCTTGGAGGCCAATCCCGAGCAACTCACACCGGACTATTGCCAGGGACTGCGCAGTTTGGGCATCAGCCGACTCAGCATCGGGGTGCAGTCGTTTGATGATGATGTGCTGCGCTTTATGGGGCGGCGGCACACGGCGCGGCAGGCCATCGAAGCGGTGGAGAACGCCAGCGCCGCCGGGTTCCGCAACCTCTCCATCGACCTCATCTTCGGGGTGGCGGAGCGCACCGACGCGCAATGGAAAGAGGACCTCCGCACGGCGCTTTCGCTGCCCATACAGCATCTCTCCTGCTATGCGCTCACCGCCGAGGAGAACAGCCGGCTCTACAAGCAAATACAGCAGGGGCGGCACGCACCGGTGGACGACGAGCAGGCGGAGCGGCAATACAAACTCCTGCACGAGTGTCTTGCCCCCACGGACTTCCGGCAGTACGAGGTCTCCAACTACTGCCTCCCGGACTTCGAGTCACGGCACAACAGCGCCTATTGGGACCACACGCCCTACCTCGGGCTCGGTCCCGCCGCACACTCCTTCGATGGTGCGTCACGGCAGTGGAATGCGGCCAACCTGAAGCAATACGGGGAGAACGTGGCCCACGGCATCACCTGCGAGGAGCGGGAGGAACTCTCCCCCGCCGACCTCTACAACGAGACGCTGCTGCTAGCACTCCGCACCCGCGAGGGCCTCGATTTGGAGGCATTGCGCGCGCAATACGGCAATGAAAGGGCGCAAGGAATCTTGAACCACTTCCGGGAGCGTGTGCCCGCCGGCCAATACGAAAATGCCGCCGGCAAACTGAGACTCACTGCGGAGGGGCTCTGGTTCGCCGACGGCATCGCCGAAGACTTGTTTATTGTCGATTAGAATCGGTATCCCACGTTGATGGAGAAGTTGAAATAGAGCGGATGAGAATCCCATCTGTAGAACTGTTCCAACTCCGTTCTGTTTTCATCCGTGCTGGGTCCTGTAAAGAAGGATTCACCCTGTCCCCAACGAGCATTCAATTCTTGTCCTGACACCGGATTATCGAACGCATCGTAATAAATGCCGGCAGGAACGGCGAGCGGATCTTTGTAGAATGCGTGGAAACCACCAAGGGTCAAATCCGTGAAGAAATAGAGTCTTTTAGCAGTGGTGGTGAAGCCTAAGCGCAGCGTGCCGCCGGCACCCATCTTGTTGTCGGCCGTCCACGTGAACTTCTTGGGACGCTCCACGGTATTGTGGAAGCGCAAGTCAAGACCCGTACCCAGCATAAAAGCAACGCGGTTCTCATAATCGCCCACCAGCATCAGCGGTCCGGCGCCGATGTGGAACGGTCCGTGTCCAAAGAAGGGCCATTTGAGCGAAATCATACCGCCCACGGCAATATTCTCTTTTTTCTTGGAAGGAACGGCAAAATCAAATCCGGTGCACAATCCCACGTGCGTCAGGGTTTTCGGTTGGGAGGCGATTTCAAAATCAAGACCGGCGTTGACACCCAGGAAGGCCTTCTTGCTATAAGAGACCACTTGTTCTTTCACCTCTTTCGTCTTTTCCACCACGGGAGCGGAGGAGCTGTTGTCGGTATAGTCGCCGATGGTCCAGCGCACGCGGCCCTGGTGGGCACTCGGCACGTAGCAGGTCAGGTTCTGCCAGCGCTTGATGAGCTCCTGCGCCATCTTCTCAAACTGAGCCTCCACTTGGGAGAAATCGTCGAGTAGCACAGGTTCTTGTGAGGAGATGCCTTGGAACACCTCTTTGTAGAGGCGATTGTCTTCAGACACATCGTTGCCCTTGACGGCAATGACGTGGCTCTTGAGGGACTTGCCGCCGATGTTGCGATTCACCACATTGTCGCGGATATACTGGAAATAGGGGTTGTCAAGACCGCGCTGGGGCACGCCGAGGCGCTCGTCCTTGGAGTGATTGTCATAGCCATCCGTGAAGGAGACCATACAAGCGTAGTCAAACTTCTCGCGCTCGTCGTTGGAGAGGCGCGCGACATAGTCGCCCACCATATCCGCACCTTTACGCATTGCATAATAGAGGGAGGTGTTATTGTACAAAGTCAGACCATTGATAAATTGGATCATCTTATCTTTGGAAGAGGCGGTAAGGGCCTCAATGTTGCGCACCATCTCGTCGGTATTGCTCATCGTGTTGAAGCCGATGATACCGATGCGGACGCTGCCGTCAGGGGAGGCGTCGTAAAGGATGTCGAGGAACTTGATGGCACTGCTCTTCAGCTTGGCGAAGTTGGCGTCGCCAAGCGAGTTACTGCAGTCGAGGATCAGCATCGCCACCATCACCTTGTCGGTCTCGAAGTTCTGCTGGGCATCCTTGACCTCGCTGTCGCGTTGCCAGCTGTAGTTCTTGCCATTGTTCTGCCATTTCCAGAACTTGAGGCCGTCCTGGAAACCGTCGGGACAGTCGGTCGTGGCCTTCTCGAAGGTGAAGGAGATCGACTCGTCCTCCTCCACCACGCCACGCAACGTGTCGGGCACGGAGAAATAGATTCCCTTGGAGGAGATGTTGGTGAGGTTATAGACGAATCGGCCACCGGCACCGCGGCTGATGGAGTAGTCGCCCTCAATGTAATACTTGGCTTTGTCGGCCTGTGCAAACGAGGCGACGACCGACAACACACACACCATTAAAAACAATATTCTTTTCATAATCGCAAAAATTTATTTCTAAACTCCAATAACAAACTTTTATTGCATAATAATCCAAAAAAGCGTAGCAAAGATATTCATATTACAGCATTATAATATATAGAATAAAAAAAAATTGTTAACCGTCAAATCTGCATATCTTTTCGTATCTTCGCCCTTTAAAACCTTATAGCGATGAAATATTTTAAACCTTTCATTATCTTAATGTTAGCAGCTTTTTCTTTTACAAGTTGCCAGAAAATCGAGCCCATTGCCGTCATTCCTGAGCCATCGGAATGCATCCAGAAGAAGGGGCATTTCTCCATTGACGAGCAAACCATCCTCTGCTTTGGGAACATTGGCGAGGAGGGGCGCGACATTATGAAGACCATCCGCGAGTCGTATCCGAAAAAATTCAAGGGGCTGCAGCCCAACCTAGGCGATGAAGAGAGTGCCGGAAAGAACAGCATTCTCTTTGCCATCAACGAGAAGCCCGACGAGACGCTGGGCGACGAGGGCTACACGCTGACCGTCACGCCGCGCAAGGTCGTGGCGAAGGCCAACACGGTGGCCGGACTTTTCTACGCCTACCAGACGCTGGTGCAGATGAGCTACGCCTCGCAGATTGCCGGCAACGGCCCATACAGCGTGCCCTGCGCCAAGATCAAGGACCACCCGCGCTTCGCCTACCGTGGCGCGCACCTCGACGTCTCCCGCCATTTCTTCGACGTGGACTATGTCAAGAAGTATCTGGATATGATGGCCTCCTATAAGCTCAACAAGTTCCACTGGCACTTGACCGACGACCACGGCTGGCGCATCCAGATCGACAAGTACCCCGCCCTGACCTCGAAGGGCGCCTGGCGGCCCGAGCGCTCGAAGTGGGACACGCTGCACCCGATGTCACCCGACGAGCCGGCCACCTACGGCGGCTTCTTCACCAAGGACCAGGTGCGCGAGATTGTCGAATACGCCGCCGCCCGCAACATCGACGTGATTCCCGAGATTGAAATCCCCGGCCACTGCAGCGCCATCCTCTACGCCTATCCACAATACGCCTGCGACAACTATCCCTACGTGGTGGCCGTCGGCCCCTACTGGCCACCCAAGGCCATTATGTGCGCCGGCAACGACGAGGTGCTCCGCTTCTACAAGGACGTGCTCGACGAAGTGGCCGAACTCTTCCCCTACCCTTATATCCATATCGGTGGCGACGAGGCATTCAACGACAACTGGCAGGTCTGCCCAAAATGCCAGCAACGCATCGCCGACAAGGGACTCAAAGACGAGATGGCTTTGCAGCAATGGCTGATGAACGAAATCGAGCAGCACCTGAAATCCATCGGCAAGAAGGCCATCATCTGGGACGACATCGTGTCGGAGGATATGGTCAACAAGTCCACCATTATGTGCTGGCAGGGACCCCAGGCCGCAATCATCGCCGCCAATCACGGCAACGACCTCATCCTCTGCCCCACCTCCCACTGCTACTTCAACTTCTACCAGAACGACCCTGACAAGGAGCCGCTGGCAATGACGGGACTCATCACCTTGGAGAAGGCCTACACCTTCGATCCGATGCCCGAAGGGCTGAGCGAAAAGGCACAGAAGCACATCCTCGGCGGACAGTGCAACCTCTGGACCGAGTTCATCAACACCCCCAAGCAGGCCGACTATATGATCTATCCGCGCATCTGCGCGCTTGCCGAGTGCGTCTGGACCGACCCCGCGCACAAAGATTGGAAGAAATTCCAGAACAAAGTGGAGATGCACACCGCTTACCGGAAGAAATAAAGAAAAAGGCGCCATCTGGCGCCTTTTTCTTTTAGGATGGGATTGACCAATTATTTGGAGACCTCGAAGAACTCCGGCGAATTGCGATAGTAGCCGAAATTCAAGGCTCTGGTAAGACTACCGTGCACAAGAGAGTCCTCATTGTGCTTTCCGGAAGTATTATCAAACTTGAAACTATAGCGGAAATGGTTACGGGACGCTAAAATCCCGTACGCATTCTCATTGTCTGAGACAAAATTGGTGTACTCCAAGCGGTCTTGGGAAATGCCCCCGCGCGGATGGCTGATGTTATAGTAGTTCTTGAACACATCATTGGCCATCCAGACCTCCACCTCCAGACAGTAATAGGGGTTGCCATCCACCGTATCAATATAACGGACAACGTTAGGGTTGACATCTATATATTGGGATACGAACCTCAGGAAATCTGACGTCTTGAAACTGTTATACTGTATCTCTCCCAATGAGTTGGGGTAAACAAAAGAGCCGTTCATTCTCTTCCGGATAGTCTTATGGGCAATCGCGCGGGTATGATTGTCCACCTCAATATAATGGAAAGTGATGTAAAAGTCGGCCACAGCAGCATTATTATCGCGTGGGGTTCCGTTCACCCCTATGACCGTGAAATCCGGGGCGATGTCGTCCTTGGCGTTGAAGGGGTTCTGGTTAATGTTGATTACCTGGGAGAACTTGCAGTCGCCCACCAGTTTGGTTTCCGCATAGACCTCTTCACCGCTGTTGACTTTCTTGATGACAACACGGTATTTGCATTCGGGGTTGAGTCGCCAAGTGGAATAATAAAGCAGCTGACGCGGGTTGGCGAAATGGCCCTCCTCCTTGCGCACCTGTGTAGTGGTGTCGAGCACCTGACTGCGCTGCAACACTCCGGATTGGCTGTACTCCTCCAAGCGGACCTCAACAGAATCTACATTATAATATATATTGTCCCAATCGGAAGCTTGCACCAAGGCGTTTTCGTCGGTCAAGTAGCCCTTGTACACTTTGATATAGTGCACCGGGTCGTTCACGTTAAGAATGCCGTATGAGATGGTGATATCCTTATAGTCGGCTGTCAAGTCGGGCTTGTCATTACAGGCCGAGAAGAAAACAGTAACAGGTAAAAATGCCGCCAGCAGGAGGCGCAGTATGTGTTTTTTAGTCATAGTCGGGGATTTCACGAATCCACGGGGTGCCCATACGCTCTCCCTTGTGGTTCGTCTTGTAGTTTTTGGTAAATTTCTCGTTTATATAGTACGTCAATCTGGCGGTGACCAGATGGTTACGGTATTTTCTGTCTTCCCACTGGATATTGGCGGGATCATAAGGGTCTCGCGGGTCTATCACGAATCCCATCTGCCGTTTGCGGATGGGCACCATCGACCATTCGTAGCGAATGCCGAGGGAGAGGTTCTTGTAGAGCCGGATATCGACATCGGCGAGCACCGACCAATCGTTGGTCTTGTAGGTTCCGGAGCGCACATTGGTGGTGCGGGTAAAGCCGTTGTAAATCTCTTTGGCGCGCACAAGGCGGCTCCAAGAGAAGCCAGCCCCGAAGGAGAAGCCCGTGCGCAGGTCCTCATAATGGAAAAGCACCGGCACCTGCACATAGTCAAGCGCTATCTGGCATTTCACGCGGGGGTTGAACGGGATGTTGCGGTCCACATCCTCGAACATCGCGGGGGCATAGTTGACTGTGTCGAAATAGCCGGGACTGCAGTGCTTTCTCGAGCCTTTTTGGGCGTAGAGCAGCTCCACAGTCAGGTAGAGATTCTGTTTGCGGTTGACCGGCAGTTTGAGTCCGGGACCGGCATTGACGCCCACCTTGTAAAAGCCGTGCACATCGTCGCCCTCAATCTGGGCAAAATTCGCACCCGCCGATACAAAACCGATAAAACGCTGTGCCTCTGCACGATGAGCAAACAAGACCATCGCCATCAGACACAATATGGGATATAAAATCACTTTCTTCATAGAGAGGAAAAATTGCGGCGCGAAAATAACAAAAAAGGCCGACCACTCGGTCGGCCTTTCTTATCGTATTTCCAAAAGGATTATTTGCCTTCTTTTTCAAGGTCTTCCTTGAGGGATTGGAGCACGTCGAGGTCACCGAGCGTGGCTTTTTCCACGTTGCTCTCGTTGATCTTGGCGATTTCCTTGGCCTGCTTGCGGGCGCTCTCCTCTTTCATACGCTCCTCGTCATCCTTGGAGGCCTGCCAGGTCTTGGTGTGGGAGAGGTGAATCTTCTTGGCTTCCTTGGAGAAATCAACCACCATAAAGTCGAGCACTTCGTCAACCTTGGCAGTGGTCTTGTCTTCCTTCAGCAAGTTGCGGTTGAAGGCAAAGCCCTCGATGCCGTAAGGCAGCGCCACGACTGCACCCTTGTCATTGATGGAGGTGATGGTGCCCTTGTGCACGGAACCGATGGTGAACACGGTTTCGAAGACATCCCAAGGATTCTCCTCGAGTTGCTTGTGACCCAAGCTGAGACGACGGTTCTCGGTGTCCACTTCAAGGACCACCACTTCGATGGGCTCACCAATCTTCGTGAACTCAGCGGGGTGCTTGATTTTCTTGGACCAGGAGAGGTCGGAGATGTGGATCAGGCCGTCCACGCCCTCTTCGAGTTCGACGAAAATGCCGAACGTGGTGAAGTTGCGGACCGTAGCCGTGTGCTTGGAACCCACCGGGTATTTGGTGAGGATGTCAGCCCAAGGATCGGGTTTGAGTTGCTTGATGCCGAGAGACATCTTGCGCTCCTCGCGGTTGAGGGTGAGGATGACAGCCTCGACTTCGTCGCCTTCCTTGAGGAATTTGTCGGCGGTGCGCAGGTGCTGCGACCAGGACATTTCGGAGACGTGGATAAGGCCTTCGACGCCGGGGATGATCTCCACGAAAGCGCCGTAGTCGGCGATGACGACGACTTTGCCCTTCACCTTGTCACCCACCTTCAGGTTGGGATCGAGATTATCCCAAGGATGCGGGGTGAGTTGTTTCAGGCCGAGAGCGATACGCTTCTTGCCTTCGTCGAAGCCAAGGATAACGACATTGATTTTCTGGTCGAGTTGGACAACCTCTTCAGGATTGGAGATGCGGCCCCAAGAGAGGTCGGTGATGTGGATGAGACCGTCCACGCCGCCGAGATCGACGAATGCACCATAAGAAACGATGTTCTTGACCGTACCTTCGAGGATCTGACCCTTTTCGAGCTTGCCGATGATCTCGTCCTTCTGGGCTTCGATTTCGGCCTCGATGAGAGCCTTGTGGGAAACCACCACGTTCTTGTATTCGTGGTTGATCTTGACCACCTTGAATTCCATCGTCTTGTCAACATAGATGTCATAGTCGCGGATGGGCTTGACATCGATCTGGGAGCCGGGCAGGAAGGCCTCGATGCCGAACACGTCGACGATCAAGCCGCCTTTGGTTTTGCCCTTGACATAACCGGTGATGATCTCCTGGTTGTCGTAAGCCTCATTGACGCGCTGCCAAGATTTGAGGATGAGGGCGCGCTTGTGGGAGAGCTGGAGCTGGCCGTTGGCGTCTTCCTGGCTTTCCACATAGACTTCGATTTCGTCGCCGATCTTGAGGTCGGGGTTGTAACGAAGCTCGGAAGCGTTGATGACACCGTCGGACTTGAAGCCGATGTTGACCACGATTTCGCGGGAGTTGATGGAAACGACCTTACCCATAATGACGGCGTTTTCGTCAACGGACTTGAAGGACTTGCTGTAGAGCTCTTCCAGTCTGGCTTTCTCGTCGGCGGAATATGCGGATTCCTCGTTGTCGATTTTATTCCAGTCAAAGTTCTCGAGAGAGCCGTACGCATTTTCGAATTCTCTCATCTTGCGCGGTCTGGGAGCGGGTTCAGCCACCTCAGCTGCGGGAGCAGCGGCTTCTGCGACCTGTTCTGCGGCTTCAGCCACGTTTTCCACCTGGTTTTCGACCTGTGCGGCCATCTCTTCGGCGTTGTTGATAATTTCTTCAGACATTGTTTTGTTGTCCTGATTTTCCCTGGACAAAGGGGGTTTAAAGTATGAAACATTGAGGTTAATATGTTGAAACTCAGTCGCAGAGCCTCTTGCGAAATGAGGGCGCAAAAATACTAAAAAAAACAATACGAAAAAAATATCCGCATTTTTTTCCAGATATTAAAAAAAAGTGTATTTTTGCAGCCTCAAAAACAGTGCGGGGTAGAGCAGTGGTAGCTCGTCGGGCTCATAACCCGGAGGTCGCAGGTTCGAGTCCTGCCCCCGCTACCAAAACAAAAACGACTCACAGAATCTGCGAGCCGTTTTTTTTTGTGTTCTGCCGGCATCCGCCAGCTGTGTTCCATTATTTATACTATTATATTTTCCGACGCTGCACGACTCCGTCCATCTCAATCTCAATTTCCTCCGGGCTAAGCACCGTCACTGTGGCCGCATTCCCGACACCATTCTCGTCCAGGGCCTGCAACCCCACCTTCCCTGAGACAAATCCCATACGGCGGCTCTCCTTCACAAATGCGCCCAATTCCAAGCGGTCACTAGGATTCCAGACGCCCTCAAACGGCTGCCGTATATCATACGACAGAAACGTGAGGGTCACCTCATCCTCGCAAACATCACCGGAACAATGGCGGTAAATGGCCTTGTGCGTGAACATCCCCTGCCCTTCCACCGAAAGCACCGTCCCAACAACGGACTCGGGTATCCCGGATATGCCAAGGGCCAATTCAAAACGGATGGAGCCGTCCTCTGAACGGATTTCCCACACGCCATCTCCTTTGTTTTCCAAAATGAAGATGATATCATTGAGCACGTCGCCCCTCGAGCTTCCGACATAAAGCAGGCGCATTTGACCTCCTGGCAAGGACAAATCGGGGCCATATTCCAAAGACATACGCAGAAGGCTCCCTTGATTCGTACTGATTATCCACGCCCTGTCCGACAGTTCCTCTATCTCTATACTGGAACGGAAATACTTGCTGAAGACCTCCTGTTTGCGCCCCTCCGGAGCCTGCGTCCAGGCATACAGGTTGAAAGCTGGCTCCACGACTTGCAACAACAAGTTGTTCACATCGTCACACCAGCCATTGTACATCAGATGACCCGTCTTGGTCTTCATCAGTTCGCCCTCGCCGACCTCACAACCCGCCATTGCCAAGGCTGTGATGAGGAGCAATATGATTTTTATGCTGTTTTTCATACTGAACAATATTTCATTGTTAAACATTAAAACTCATATCCGAATCCGGCAGAAAGAAATCCCTTGAAGCCCATACCCAGTTCCAAGTCGCCGAACCAATGCTTAGCACCCGCCTTCACACCGAAAGCCGTCAACTGGTATCCGATATTGACCGTCTTAAGGGCTTTTTCACCGAACTGAGGCGGGTCCTTCAAACAATCCATTATCAAGCCTATGCCCAAACCGGAGTATAGGGTCACGTGTTTGCGGTTCAGATAGGAGAAACGGATGTCGGGCATCCACGTGAGGCAGACCTCGCTGCCGTGGCCGGTGACCTTATCCGTGAGACGGTCTCGCCAAGTGTTGTGCAAACCTGCGACAGTGGCAAGACCTCCCACCCAGAACCATTTGGTCACTCTATAGTGGTAGTTGAAGGAAAAGGTGGGGACAAAACGGGTTACCGGGTAATCGCCGAGAGGCTGTGTCCAATATGTTGGGGGTTTCTGGAACATAGTATTCCAGAATAAACCGTCAAAGAAATTCGCATTTCCGATACGGCTGAGACCAACTGCCAGGACCGGGTCGCCAACATTGAACTGGAACTCGTGGCGTGGCAGTTCCGAGTACCACGTCTCGGAACTCCGGCGAAGTTTGTAGCGCTGGAATGTGTGAATGTAGGCTATTTGAAGGTTGAAATTGGTATTGCGGGAGAAGAACGTCCCTTCGCCTTGCACATTGCAAGTCGGATTCCTGTAATAGTATTCGCCCTCCGTCACGTGCTGGAGCCCCACGTTCGCCCCGGCTGCGAAACGAAGCAGGTCTCCGTAGGGCAGGCGGTAGTAGAATCCCAGGTCGGCCACCAAAGAGGCATACAAAGGCGCCATCGCCACGTTTTCATCCGTACTGATCCAATACTCGGTGTCTGACCTCGTCATTTGATATCCAACGGCAAATTTCACCCCAGCATCGGCCATTATGGCAAATTTGGGGTTAAAAGGATAATGAAACTCCAACTTCAGGGGAAGAAAGAGGTTATGCACCATTGAATAGTGATGAAATTGGTTAAGGAACAAGAACTCCGGGTCGGTCGGGTCAGCACCTGGCGCATTATCAAAGTGCGGCTTGAAGTTGAAGACTCGGAAAGTGCCGAAATCCAGTCCCAAGGAGAGACCGAAATATCTGAAATGATAGGAAAGTTCAATCCCGTTTTCACCCCCGAAGCCGGGTTGGCTTATCACATAGGGGTCGTCATTGGAGAGGGTCGCGGGCAGCACCAACTGCGCTTGCGATGCCACCCCGACGCGGAATCCATTGCCCCAAAACGGGACCTGCACAGGAGAGTCGGAGATTCGCACGGAATCCTGGCCGAACACACCAACGCAAAGCAGCATCGCCACGCTGAAGAGAAACAGGGTGTGTATTTTCATAGTTCGTGGAATTAATAGTAGGGGCAAAAATACAAAAAAAAACGCTCCCCCGCCCATCAACCTCACGAATTATCACTACAAAGTGTCACCCGTCTCGCCATCGCCCTCCTGGGCCTTCTTCTCCAGTTCCATCTTGCCGAATCGCAACGTGATGCCCGCCGACACATAACGGCTGTTCAGCATCTTGTTTGTGCTGTTGTTCAGCAAATAGGGATTGGTGTTGACAGAGCCGGACCCGAAACGCCCGCCCCAGTTGAAGACATCCTGCACATTAACAAAGAGAGAGAGCTTCCGCTTGAACAAGTCGCTGCGGAGGCCGAAATTCAGCGAATAGCGCGCCTTGCGCTCGCTCATCAGACTCAGAGTGGGCGAATTGTAATTGCCCGACAACGTGAACTGCAGCCAGTCGAAGGCCTTGGCCCAGAGGTTCAAACGCACACTCCACGACCACTTGTCGCGCTGGTCAACCTGATGAACGTTATGGCGGTCATACTCCATCCGGTAGCCGTAGTCGTACACATTCGCATACAGCCGCACGTTGACGAAACCGGTCGGCCGGTAGGTGGCGTTCAACGAGGCCCCGTAGCGCCAAGAGGTTCCCAAATTGTACGGTATCGAGTAGCTGACCACACGCCCCAAATAGTCGTCCTCCTCGGAGTCGGTCAGCGAGCTGATCTCATTGGTACTCAATCGCCCGTACAACTCCATACCGATGTTACCGAACTTGCGGAAATACTTCTGCCATCCGGCCTCCAGGCTGTGGGTGAAGCCGCTCTTCAGTCCATTGGAGTTACCCGTGGCATAGCTGTTGTCGCCGTACCGGCGGAAAATGCTCAGTTCCTCCTCGTCCGGGTGCGACATCCGCATCGAATAATTGAGCTTTATGTTGTGCATACTCTTGGTGCGATAGGTAAGGTGGATGGAAGGACGGGCCGTGAAGAAGACCGGCGCACCGGCATCGGCGAATTCCATATCGCTGATATACTCATAGCCGTCGCGCAACACACCCAGCCCCAATCCAGTGCTGAGGGTGAATCCGCCCCAACGGTGGGTCCAGTTCACATCGGCGTTCACATTCGTCTCGGAGCCGTTGAAATGATAGGTGCGGAGCACGTCCACAACCTCGCACTCCAAATCGTTGTAGCGGCGATAATCGTTGCTCATCTGATATTGGCTGACCCGGAGGCCATAGCTCATCTCGCCGTGCTCGCTGTAGGGCCGGTTGTAGCGTGCATCCAGCGAGCCGCCATAGCGATTGAATTTGGTGAGCAGATAGCGGTGCTCGTCCAAATCGTAGTAGATATCGTACATCCGGTTGTACCACTGCTCGCTGGCATTGTGCGAGTATCGCCCGTTGATTCCGACGCGAAGGTTGTGGCCCTTATTGTCGAACTTCTTGGTATAATCCACGCCCACGTTGCCTGACGCCGACCAGCCGTCGGTCCTGCTTCGGGTGGTGTCAATGTAGTTTATCTCAAAGGGAGGAATTGAGTCAAGATAGAAGTAGGTCTGGTCGCGGGAAGCGAGATACCGTGATTTATTATTATTGTAGAAGCCGCCGGCGTCGAATGAGATCTCGCTGGAAGAGTCGATTTCATAATTGATGCCCAGGAAGAAGTTCGCCGCGCCGCTTCGGTTCGTGTCATATTGCAGAATAGAGGTTGACCAGGTGGTGTCGTACTCGCCGAGCACCGCCCCATCGCGCCGTTGATAGGATTGTGACTCGGTTGCATTGCGCCGGGCACTGTAGCGGCCCGACACGAAAAGGTTGACGCTCAGTTTCTCCTTGGCCCACATATAACTCACCCACGGGGAGACAAAGGGCTGGTTGGAACCGTTCACGCCGAAGCTGATAAACTGGTTGCTCTTCACGTGCGCGGAGGTGATGATGTTGATGATGGCCTCCGCATCCGTGGCGTATTTGGCCGACGGGTTGGTGATGGCCTCGATACGTTCCAGCGCATTGGCGGGCAAGGTCTGCAGGTAGGTCTTGAGATTCTCCTCGGTCAGTTTGGAGGGCTTGTCGTTAATCCAGATCTCCACGCTGGTGACACCTCGCAGGGTGATGTTTCCTTCCACATCCACCTCCACGCCCGGGGCGTTCTGGAGGGCATCCTCCGTGGTGCCGGTCTGGATGGAGGCGTCCTCGCTGACGTTATAGACCAGTTTCTCGCCATCCATCGCGTAGATGGGTTTCTCGGCCTGGATGGTCACCTCTCCCAACGCGGTGGAGATGGGCATCAGGCGGATGGTGCCGAGATTGGTGTTGTTTTTCACAGTGAACGGCAGGTGGAGCGGATTGTAGTTGAAGAACCACACCCGCAGTATGCAGTCGCCTTGCGGCACCCCGTCAATCTCGAAATAGCCGTTCGCATTGGCCGAAGTGCCCTTGATGAGCATCGAGTCGGCGGCATCCAGCACCGCCACATTGGCATACGCCAGCGCCGTGCCGGCCAGCGAATCGCGCAGCAGGCCCACCACTTTGAAGGTGGCGCCTTCCCTGACGCTCTTTTTCTGCCGCACCTGCGGGTTCTGCTGCTGTTGCTGCTGGTCCTGTCCCCACCGACTGCGGTCGCCCGTCGGAGGAGGACCGCCCGGATAACCGCCGGGCCGGCCACCGGGATAGCCACCGCCAGGGGGCTGGGCCATACCCATCGCCACCGACATCATCAGCATTGCCAAAACCAGCATAATCTTGTTACAACATACATATCTTATTTTATTCATCATCATCTTTCTTTAAAATGGGCCGCAAAAATAAAATAAATTTTTAAATTTTGTTTTCACATAAAAAAAATCAAATTTAATAGCCCACAACCAAGCATTCCAATCTTTTGCTATTTTTGCGTGTTGAAAAAAAAGCACCCCCTATGCATAGAAAATTCTTATCCTTTCTGATTCTCAACTGTACAATTTTATGGGCGTTACTGCCGATGGCTTCCGTCCAGAACGACTACTGGAACGCCGTGTACAAGGACTTCCAAAACCGTAAAGAGATTCCCAAGTATGTGCGCGAGCGGATGGACAACACTTGGGTTTGGGCTTTGGATACGGAAAAGATTGACGGCGATTTGGCTAAATATCTTACTTTCCTCTACGCTTATATGCCGATGAGCGACCTTGCCGACTATGATTTCGAGTTTTTCAAAGATCAGGTGAAGGTGGCAATGGAGGCGCGGGAGACCTTCCCGTGGGGCAAGACCATCCCCGACGACATCTTCCGCCATTTCGTGGTCGTCTATCGCGTGAACAACGAGAATCTGGACACCGCACGGTCTTATATTTTCCACCAGTTGAAGGAGCGCATCAAGGATATGAGTATGTATGACGCCGCCTTGGAGGTGAACCACTGGTGCCACGAATATGTGGACTACCAGCCCGCTGACGTGCGCACTTCCGCGCCGCTGGCCACGCTGCGCACCTCGCACGGGCGCTGCGGCGAGGAGAGCACCCTCACGGTGACGGCTTTGCGCGCCGTGGGCATCCCGGCCCGCCAGTGCTACACCCCGCGCTGGGCGCACTGCGACGACAACCACGCCTGGGTGGAGGTCTGGGTCGATGGCAAATGGTGGTTCCTCGGCGCCTGCGAGCCCGACCCCGACCTCAATATGGGCTGGTTCGCCTATCCCTCCACGCGCACGATGATGGTGCACACCAACGTCTTCGGCCGCTACGAGGGCCCGGAGGAGGTGAACAAGAAAACCCAATACTACTCCTGCATCAACGTTTTGTCCAACTACGCCGACACGGTGCGTATGACCGTCACGGTGGTGAATGGCCGCCACGAGCCCATCAAGGACGCCTTGGTGCGCTTCAAGCTCTACAACTACGCTGAATACTACACGTTGGTTGCGAGTATGACCGATGAAAACGGCCAGGCATCCATCGTTACAGGCAAGGGCAGTTTGTTGTTGTGGGCCACCAAGGACGATATGTACGCCTACTCCTTCATCAACGGCCGCTATGAACACGAACGGACATTGGTGCTGATGCCGAAGACCCACGTTGTGGGAGAACCTGAGCACCGAGAGTATGTCATCTCCCAAGACGTCACGCCGCCCGTGGGCAATCCCAACATACCGGAGCCGGATGCCGCCCGCCAGGCACGCTGCAACCAGCGCAAGCAGTACGAGGACTCCCTGCGCGAAGCCTACCGCGCCACCTTCCCCACGAGAGTGCAAACCGACCAATACCACAACGAATACTTCACCCCGGAAGAGTTCTATGACATCATCCGCCGCAGCGAGGGCAACTTTGCCGAAATCCTGAAATTCCTGCAAAACCACAGTCAGAAAGAGGAAGGATTGTATTTGAAAGAGTTTGTGGCCGCATTGGCGGACAAGGATTTGCGCGACACGGAAGCTGGAGTGTTAGAAACACTCTTACAATATCATCGTGAAAGATATGCCCAATATCCCAAGGATGTTTTTGTCAAAGGCATTCTCTCTCCGCGTATTTCCAACGAACTGCTGCGTTATGGTGACGCCACCCTCTGGAAAGAACCTTACAATGTGCTGGGCTCCAATCCCACCGTGGCCCAGATGCGCCAATACACCCTCGACAACATCGTGGTGGACCCCGACTGCAACTACTACAACTGTCCCATCAGTCCTAGCGGGGTATGCTGGCTCAAGCGTGCCGACGCCCACTCCCGCGACATCTTCTTCGTGGCACTGTGCCGTGAACACGGTGTGCCCGCCTATATGGACAACTCCAACGGCGACATCTTCGCGTGGGAAAACGGCAAGTGGAACCTGGTGACCTTCGAGAACAAACCGGTGGAGGAGTACAAAACCATCATCCTGCACAATCCCGACAAGATGGGCTACTACACGCAATACACCCTGCAACGCTTTGTGAACGGGGAGTTTGTGAGCTTCGACTTCGAGAACGACCCGCGTGTGGAGACCGACCCCATCGTGCTCTCCGTGCCCGCGGGCTACTACTGCCTCTCCCTCGGCAAACGCTTCGACGACGGCAGCGTCTTCTCACAAATGCAGTTCTTCAACGTGACCCAAGACACGACCGAACGCGACATCCAGTTCCAATCCTCCCTTATGCCTTCCTCCAAAAACACACTACAGCCATACGGCAAAATCAATTTGAAAAAGGTGAAAGTGGATGGTTTTTCTCTCTCGGCAAGGCTGTTAAACAGCCAGAAAGAGCACATCATCCTCTGTCTGGGCACGCCCGGCACCGAGCCGGTCAACCACCTGATGAAGGAAATCGCCGCCAAGCAGGATGGTTACGAGACCTGGTATGGCCCAATGTATTTTGTGATGAAAGAGGGACAATGGAAACGTGAACCGCAAGAACCGCGGAACCTGCACGTCATCACGGAAGGATACGATGAACTCGTTAAGATATTCTCGAAAGCGTTGGGCGGCTGGATGACCGGACTGAACCCGATGTGCTTCGTCATCGACAACAAAGGCAACATCATCTATTTCTCCGAAGGATACAATATCGGCGTGGGGGATAGGATGTTGGAGGTGGTTAGGAATTGAGAATTGAGAGTTAGGACTTAAGACTTAAGACTTGAGACTAGAGACTTTATAATTCAATGGCTAATGGCTAACGGCTAATAGCTAACGGCCAACAGCTACTTCACCATCTCAATTATCTTGTGCTGGATCCCGTGGTCGCTGAGGATTTGGTTCACTCGCACCTCGTCGGTGTCGGTGATGAAGACCTGCCCGAAATGCTCCTGCCCCACCATCTGCAGCAGAGCCGAGATGCGGGTCTTGTCAAGTTTGTCAAAAATATCATCCAACAGCAGGATGGGTTTTATCTGCTTTTTTTCGTAAGAGTAATCGAATTGGGCCAGGCGCAGAGCCAGGGAAAAGGACTTCTGCTGGCCTTGCGACCCGAAGCGCTTCACGGGCTGCCCATTGATGAAGAAGGCAAAATCATCCTTGTGGATGCCGAAATTGGTGAAGCCGCTTCTGGCATCGGCCACGGCGTTCTGGCGGAGCCCCTCCGCGTATGAGGTTTCCAGTAACCCGGACTGGTATTCTATCGTCACCTGCTCGGCATCGTCGGCGAGGCGGGCATAATGTTGCTGGAAGATGGGCTGTATTCCCTCAATGAAATCGCGGCGCCGCTCGTAAATGAAAGTCCCGAGGGGCATCATCTGCTCGTCGAGAATCTGCAACAGTTCGGGCTCGGAACGGTGGTTGTCGAGAAACTGCTTAAGGAGAGCGTTGCGCTGCTGGAGCAACTTGCGATAGGAAATCAGCTGTTGCAGGTACTCCTTGTCGAACTGGGCAATGATCATATCGAAGAACTTGCGACGCACTTCGCTGCCCTCGTTGATGATGTCGCTGTCGTAAGGCGAGACCATCACCACGGGGAAAAGCCCGATATGGGCGCTGAGGCGCTGGTACTCCTTCTTGTTGGCGCGCATCGACTTGTGCCCGTTGCGATAGGTGCAACTCACCTGCGTGTTGTTCTGCGTGTCCGCATTGTGAAACTCACCGTGGATGGCGAAAAAGTCGGTGTCGAAACGCACCGAGAAAACATCCTGGGCAGAGAAATAGCTCTTGCAAAACGACAGGTAGTAGATGGCATCCAGCAAGTTGGTCTTGCCACTGCCGTTCTTCCCGACAATGCCGTTCACATTCTGGTCGAACTCGAACTCGGCCTCCTCATAGCTTTTGAAATTGGTAAGTTTGATGCGGGTTAGGTACACGGGACAGAGGGGGATTTGGCGATTAGCAGTTAGCTATTAGCTGTTGGTGATTATTATAAGGTTAAAGGTTAAAGGTTAAGGGTTAGGGGTTAAGGTTAGGGGGATTTAAAAGTTAAGAGTGGGAAGCGAATATACCCCCTCCCACTCTTAATTCATAATTCTTAATTCATAATTCTCAATTCCCTTAAAGTCCCAGCACATCCAGTCCTTGGTTGAAGCGGATGTCGCGCGGGATGCCGGCCTTGTTGATGCGGTCAAGGTCCTTTTGCAGGTTGGCGGGGATGGTGCCGTGGCTGGAGGCGAACTGGGAAGCGAACTCGAAGTCGCCCTCGGCTTGGGTCTTGAGGATGGTGGCAATCCAGTCGTTGACCGCCTTGCGGGCCTTGTCGTAGTCGATGTGGTAGGTGCCGTTGCCGTTGCGGGTAAAGGCGCCTGCCTCCTCGAAGAAATTGTAGCACATCATATTGGCGATACCGTGGGCGTCGGCGGCACCGAAACGCACGGAGCGCAGCAGGCCGACGATGTAGGTGGTGATGGCGTCCTCGGCGGTGATGTTGTCGATTTCGCCCTTGTCGATGAGGTTGAGCACAAGATGCAAGCCAATGATGTCGGCCTTGGCCTCTTCCCAGTTGGAATTCTCGGTCTTCATCGCCTCATCCACGGAACCCTTGCCGTTGATGGTCTGCTTGATGCCCAAGCCGTGGCCCACCTCGTGGAAGGTGACGTTCCAGAAGAAAGCGTCAAAGTTGATATGGTTTTGCTCGGAAGGCTCGATGACGAGTTCGCCGATGGGCTTCATAATCATATCGAACTTGGCACGCATCGCATTACGCAGTTGGAAGCGGCGGGAGCCCTTGAGGGCCTGCACTTTGTCGTCGTTGGGCAGGTTGATGGCGATGGTCTTGCCACCCGCGTTGCAGTCGCCGCCGTAGAAGATGACGTCATAGACGTTCATATCGGAAGAGGTGCCGGGCACATAGTTCTTGTACTTGGGCTCGCAGGGCAGTTCCTTCTGGAGTTGCGGGAGCATCTTCACGAACTTGGAGAGTTTGCCACTCTCCTCCTCGTCCTTCACCAGCACAAAAGCCTCGTAGGAGGTCTTGATGGAGTTGAGCTTATCGTCGTAGTTCTCGATAGGGCCGAACACGAAGTCGAGTTTGGAGTCCTTCATATCCATCCAGGCGAGGTCGCTCTTGAAGTAGTCGTCGGTGAGGAGGGCTTTCTTTCTTTCGGTGAGATATTTTTTCATCGACTCGTTCTGACAGACGTCGATGGCCTTGTCAAGCAGGTCGCAAACCTTGGTGATTTTGCTCTTGTAGTGGTCGTGGTACCAGACGGTCTTGAGGGCGCCGTTCTCGTCGCGGACAAGGACAGTGTAATGGGAGGCCTTGTTCTCGTCGCGGTAGGCATTATACTCCTCGAGGGTGAGGTCCTGCGGATAGTAACGGCAGGTGGCCGGTTTCTCCTTGTAGTCGGGCACGAAGGGCCTGTCGTCGTCGAGGCGGTCCCACGGGCCGTAGTTGATCATCGCGAACTCGCGCATCCAGGGATCCTTGAGGTTCTCCATTTTCTTCTTGGAGCCAAAGGTCTGTTCCCAGAACAGGTCATCCATAATCTGGCCGATTTCGAAGAAGATGGGGATGAGTTCCTTGTCGTTGGCGCTGAGTTTGGAGAGGTCCGTGGTGAGGTCGAAGGGGGCGTACTCTTCCACTTTGAGTTGGAGTTCGCTCTTGTGGGACTCATCCGGAGTGTCAGTTTTCTTCTGTTTGCAAGCGGGCATCAGCAAAGCGAAACAGCCGAAGGCGACGATGACAGTGGTCAGTTTTTTCATAACAATAGGGTTTAGATGATACTTTCTGAAAAGGAGTGGCAAAAATACAAAAATTATAAACGGGGCAACGGGCGTTTGAAAAAAAAGAGCGACGGGAGAAGTCACCATAAATGAGGATAAAAAAGTTTGGAGAATCGTCGAAAAAAGATATTGGCCGATTGGAAAAAAAATCATATCTTTGCAGTCGCTTTTTTTGCGCTTAGAAAAACAACTCATAACCAAATTAATAACTTGTAAAAATAAAAAAATTATGGCATTTAAAGGAGCTTTAGTTATTGACACTGAAAAGTGTAAAGGTTGTGGCGTCTGCATCACGGGCTGCCCCAACCAGTGCATTGGGCTTTCCAAGAAAGTAAATGCAAAAGGTTACAATTACCTTGAGATGACAGCTGAGGACAAATGTATCGGATGTGCCAGCTGTGCAGTGATATGTCCGGACGGCGTGATCGAAGTGTATCGTGCCAAGGAATAGTCCGGAGACAATTATCTTATGAATTAACAACAATTACAAATTAAACTACTTAGTAAAATGGCAAAAGAATTAAAATTAATGAAGGGTAACGAAGCCATTGCTGAGGCTGCCATCCGCTGCGGTGCCGACGGTTATTTCGGATATCCCATCACCCCGCAGAGTGAGGTGCTTGAGCACTTAATGGCTGAGAGACCATACCTGACGACCGGAATGGTTGTGTTGCAAGCCGAGAGCGAGTTGGCCTCCATCAATATGGTGTATGCCGGTGCTGCTGCCGGAAAACGCGTTATGACCTCCTCCTCTTCCCCCGGTTTCTCCCTGATGCAAGAGGGTCTTTCCTATATCGCAGGCGCTGAACTGCCCGCACTGTGCGTGAACGTCGTGCGTGGCGGTCCCGGCCTCGGAACCATCCAGCCTTCCCAGTCCGACTATTTCCAGACCACCAAGGGCGGCGGTCACGGCGACTACCGTCTGATCACGCTGGCCCCGGCCTCCGTGCAGGAGATGTACGACTTCGTGGAGCTCGGCTTCGACCTGGCTTTCAAATACCGCAACCCGGTCGCCATCCTCTCCGACGGCGTCATCGGCCAGGTGATGGAGAAGATTATGATTGACGACTACAAGCCTCGCTGGACTGACGAATATATCGAGAAGAACTGTCCTTGGGCCGCCACCGGCCACCGTTCCACCGGCAAGCACAGAATCGTCACCTCCCTCGAGCTGGAAGCCCTCAAGCAGGAAGCCATCAACAACCGCATCCAGGCCAAGTACAGAGAGTGCGAGAAGAACGACACCCGCTATGAGGCCATCCAATGCGACGATGCCGAATACCTGTTCGTGGCCTACGGCTCCGCTGCCCGTATCTGTATGAAGGCCGTCGAGCTGGCCCGTGCCGAAGGCATCAAGGTCGGCCTCGTGCGCCCCATCACCCTCTGGCCCTTCCCGACACAAGCCATCAAGGAGATCGGAGGCCGTATGAAGAAGATTATGAGCGTGGAAATGAACGCAGGACAGATGATCGAAGACGTGAAGCTGGCCGTCGAGGGCAAGGTGCCCGTCGAACACTACGGTCGTTACGGCGGTGTCATCCCCACCCCGGTCGAGATCTTCGAAGCCCTGAAAAAAATGGTCAAATAATAAGCACTTGAAATTATGACAAGAGAAGATATAATCAAACCCGAAAATCTTGTGTACAAACGCACTCCGGTCTTAACGGATGCCACAATGCACTATTGTCCAGGTTGCGGTCACGGCGTCGTTCACAGAATCATCGCCGAGGTGATCGAGGAAATGGGCATTCAAGACAATGTCATCGGTATCTCCCCCGTGGGATGTTCCGTGCTGGCATACAACTATTTCGACATCGACTTCGTGGAAGCCGCCCACGGTCGCGCCCCTGCCTGCGCCTCCGCCATCAAGCGTCTCCGTCCCGACACGTTCGTGTTCTCCTATCAGGGCGACGGCGACCTGGCCTCCATCGGATGCGGTGAGGTGATGCACGCCTGCAACCGCGGCGAGAACATCACGATGATCTTCATCAACAACGGCATTTACGGTATGACCGGCGGCCAGATGGCCCCCACCACCCTCGAGGGTATGGAGACCGTCACCTCCCCGTACGGCCGTGACCCGAAGATTATGGGACACACGATGCGCATCACCGAGGCCCTGGCCCAACTGCCCGGCACCTACTACGTGACCCGCCAGGCTGTCTATACCCCAGCCCTCGCCCGCAAGTGCAAGAAAGCCATCCGTATGGCCTTCGAGAACCAGAAACTCAACAAGGGCGTATCCTTCGTCGAGGTGACTTCCAACTGTAACTCCGGCTGGAAGATGACCCCCGTCCAAGCCAACAAGTGGATGGAAGAGAACACCCTCAAATACTTCCCGCTCGGCGATATGAAGGTGGATGGCAAGTTCGATCCCAAGTTCATCGAACGCGTGGCCACTTTCGACCAGCCCAATGAGACCATCTTTTCATTGAGAAAAAAATAATAACCTTAAATTCACAAAGAAATGACAGAAGAAATTATCATAGCAGGCTTCGGCGGTCAAGGTGTGCTCTCAATGGGTAAGATCCTGGCCTACGCCGGCATTATGCAAGACAAGGAGGTCAGCTGGCTTCCTTCCTACGGCCCTGAAATGCGCGGCGGCACCTCCAACGTCACCGTCATCCTCAGCGACGAACGCATCTGTTCCCCCTACCTCAACCAGTTCGACACTGCCATCATCCTCAACCAACAGTCTATGGACAAGTTCGAGTCGGCAGTGAAGCCTGGCGGCCTCCTCATCTACGACCCCAACGGCATCTCCCACCACCCCACCCGCAAGGATATCAACATCTATCAGGTGGCTGCCGCCGACAAGGCCAATGAGCTCGGCATCGCCAAGTTGTTCAATATGATCGTCCTCGGCGGTTTCCTCAAGATTAAACCCCTTGTTACCCCCGAAATGCTCCACAAGGGCCTCGAGAAGTCCCTGCCCGAACGTCACCACCACCTCATCCCCAAGAACGAGGAGGCCGTGGAAATCGGCAAGAGCATCCTTACCCCGTATCATACCATTTAATATATACCATATTTAATCACAATGGCATCCCCTACGGATGCCATTTTTTTTTATTTTTGCGCCTCCAAAAAACAACCCCTATGAGTGAGACCATTTTCTTCGTATGCTTCCTGATTCTCATCGCTTTCCTGCTGGCGATGGACCTTGGCGTTTTCCACAAAAACGACAAGGAGGTGACCTTCAAGGAGTCCGCCTTCTGGACCGGTGTCTGGGTCACCCTGGCCCTGGCCTTCTTTGTCTTCATCCGCTGCGAAGGCAACCTCATCCACAATGTGCACGACAACGAGTCGCTTGTGGAAATCAGCCAGAAATACCACGAGGACATCGCCATTGACGCCAACGCTCCCTTTGAAGAGAATCTCAAAACATACAGGAAGAACCTCGCCCTTGAATACATCACTGGCTACGCGATGGAGGAGACCCTCTCCATCGACAACATCTTCGTGATGATTATGATCCTGATGTCGTTCGGCGTGGAGAAGAAATACTACCACCGCGTGCTCTTCTACGGCATCCTCGGCGCCATCGTGCTGCGGTTCCTGTTCATCTTCGCCGCCGCCGCACTCATCCAGAAGTTCCATTGGATACTATTTATCTTCGGCGGCATCCTCATCTACTCCGGCGTCAAGATGTTCCTCGAGCGCAACAAGGAGGAGCGCATCGACGTGGAGAACCACTTTGTGGTGAAGTTCCTCACCAAACGCAAACTCAGCGTCCCCTATTTCGATGGCCACAACTTCTTCACCAAGGTGGACAGCCGCTGGCTTTGCACACCTCTGTTCATCGTGCTGGTCATCATCGAGCTCTCCGACATCGTCTTCGCCTTCGACTCGGTGCCCGCCGTCTTCTCCGTCACCAACGACCCCTACATTGTCTTCTTCTCCAACATCTTCGCCATTATGGGATTGCGTTCCCTCTTCTTTATGCTGGAGAGCGTGCTCGACAAGTTCTGGTTCCTGAAAATCGGTTTGTCCATTCTGCTCACCTTCATCGGCGTGAAGATGCTGCTGCCCCTTATCCACCTCCACATCGGCACCATCGTCTCCCTGTGCGTCATTCTGGGCATCCTCTCCCTGAGCATCGTTATCTCACTGCTCTTTCCGAAGAAGAGAGTTGAGGCGTAAGACTTGAGACTGAAGACGTAAGACTTGAGACTGAAGACTGAAGACTTGAGACGTTATTTTCGCAAATCGCAAATCGTAAATCGCAAATCGCAAATCGTCACTCCGGATCAATGCAGAACCGGTAGGGACGGAGGGCGTCCTCGCCGGCGTAGTCCACACCAATGCGTGGGGTAATCAGGATTTTATCTTCAGGGATTACAACTCCCCGGTCTTCCAGCCAGATGGTATTGCCGTCGAGCGGGGTGCCGTTGTCGGCCACCGTAAGGCCCAGCGCCTTGCAGAGCTTGCCCGGCCCGTCGGTCAATGCAGGGCTCACGACGGGCTTGCCCGTGCGCTGCAGCATCAGCTCGCCGCCGTGGGTGGGCACAATGCCGCGCACCAGCACGGCGTCGGGCACGTCCTCCTCATTGGTGACGAAATTCAGCATCGAGTGCATCCCGTAGCAGAGGAACATATAGACCACTCCGCCCTCGTGGTACATCATCTCGTTGCGGCGCGTGCGACGGCCGCCGTAGGCGTGCGAGGCGCGGTCGCCCACCCCGTTATAGGCCTCCACCTCGGAGATGATGCCGCCCGCCAACTGCCCGTCTTTCATTGTGAAAAGATATTTGCCCAGCAGGTCGCGCGCGATGGACACCACATCGTGTTGTAAAAAATACGATTTTTGCAGCCGATTCATAAGATGAATTTTTCGGCAAAAAAACAAAAAAAATGCATTCGGACTGCAACATTTTTTCGCCAAATTCGTCTTATCTATTGTCTTTGTATGGTAACGAAAGAAGAACAAAAACTGATAGACGGATGCATTCAAGGAAAAACTGAAAGCCAAAAGCAGTTGTTTCTTGAATATGGTCCCCTTGTCAAAGGGATTTGCCAGCGTTATGCGACCAGTCCCGAAGAGGGCGAGGATATGTTCCACGACGTCTTCGTCTTCATTCTGACCCATTTCAAGGACTACAATAAAATCACCTCGCTCAAGGGATGGATTTATCGGATAGCCATCAACAAGGCGGTGGATCACTATCGGAAGAGCCGAGCCGCCAAGTTCACCCCCATCGAGAACGAGGATTTTGTGGTCAGCGCCCCACAGACGCCGATTCCGGAGGTGCTCACGATGGACCAGCTGGTGGCGTTCATCAACGAACTGCCCGACCGGCAGCGGACCGCCTTCAACCTGTTTGCGATTGACGGCTACCCGCAGGAGGAGGTTGGAAAGATGATCGGCGAAACGCCCAACAACGTGCGCACCCTGGTCTTCCGGGCCAAGAAGCGCCTGCAAACACGCATTCGGAACTACCTCAACCACGAGGAGTTTGAACTATAACGACAGATAACAATAACGAAGAAAGAGATACAATGAATCTGAAAGAAAAATTCGAGAACTACACGCAGCCCGTGGACGAATCCGGCTGGGAGTCCATCGCCAACGACCCCGCACTGGTGCGCTACAACCGCGGGCGGCTCGTACGCCGCATCTGCGGATACGGCATCCCCGCCCTTGTTGTCACGGCCGTCGTGACAACAGCCCTCTTCATACTCGGGGCACAGCACCGGGCAATGCCGAAGGATCCCGCCGTCACCCCGGCGGCTGTCTCCACCCCGACGGCACCCACCTCGACAGAAGTTGCGGTCCCGACAACGGTCACCGCACCCGCACCCTCCACGGCTACCATTCCCGCCACTGCCGCGCCCGTGACGGAGAGCACCCCCAGCAGCAAGGCCGCTGGCGTCTCCACCCCTCAAGTCGCCCCCGTCCCGCAAGTGGCAACCGTTCCCGTCAGCGCTGCTTCGAACCCGACTCCGGCAACGTCTCCTGTTGCTGCAACGACTCCCGTCCCCAAGAGTGTCGCCACCCCGAAGAGCAGTTCTCCCGTCACCACGCAACCCGCCACACCCGTGACCGTGACGGTTCCCGACGAGGCCAAGAACGCTGAATCCGACACGCCCGAGGAGCCCGTTTCCGAATACGAGTTTTACATTCCCAACGCCTTCACGCCCAATGGCGACGGCATCAACGACTTGCTCTATTTCAAGGCCAACTTCGAGCCCCGCACCTTCGAGGTCGCCATCTACAACCGCCGTGGCGAGCAGGTGTTCCACACTCGCACTATGGAGATTGGCTGGGACGGCAACTTCCAAGGCCGTGAACTCCCCGGCGAGGTCTATACTTACGTCATCAAATACACCGATCCCGACAACAAAGTTCTCAGTCGCCGCGGACAAGTAATCATCATCCGATAAAGCAACGCACGATGGCCTTTCTTGACAGAAGCACGCCCCCCGCACCATATCCCGTCACAGACATCACGCTGACCGCCCCGAGACGACACGTTCTCCCCAACGGCATCCCGCTCTTCGTCATCGACAACCCCTCGCTGGACCTCATCCACCTGACCGTCGAAGTGGGTGCCGGCGCGCTGCACGAAACCCCAAAGCACGTGCTCTCCTTCGCTTACTTGCTGCTCAAGGAGAGCTCGCCCAAGCACAGCGCCACCGAAATGGACGGACTGCTGGACTTCTACGGCGCCACCTGCAGCGTCAGCGTCACCTTGGAGAGCATCAAAATCAAAATCACCTTCCCCAAGAAGAATGTCGCCGACATCCTGCCCTCCATTTTCGAGTTCCTCTCCACGCCACACTATCGCGAAGAGAATCTTGCCCTTTACAAAAGCAGGAGAGTGAAAGACCTGGAATACAACTCGCAAAAGACGAACGTGCGCTGCTCACAATTGGCGAAAAACGCCCTATTCGGCAATAAAATGGCCGCAGGCCAATTCTCCACCAGAGAAAATCTGATGGCGGTCACCATCCCGCAGATGGAACAAAGCCATCGGGAGACCTTCTGTGCCGAGAACATACGGATGTTTGCCACGGGCAACTTCGACACAGAACTGGAAAATTGCATCAGCCAGCTGTTTGAGCAAATACCGCACGGAAAGCGCGCCGCCGAGATTCGTGACCTCGCCCTGTTCGAAGGGGTCAGTTCCCCCGTCTTCGAACAAATGCCCGACAGCGTGCAATCATCCATAATGATTTGCCGCACCGGACCGGGCTACTGCGACGAGCAACGCCGTCCGCTCACCATCCTCTCCACCCTCACAGGGGGCTATTTCAGTTCCCGTCTGATGCAACGTCTGCGCGAGAAGGATGGCTTCACCTACGGCGTGTATTCCGACCTCACCTATTTCGGCAACCAATCGCTCTTCTCCATCAGCAGCGACGTGAACGTGCAGCACACCCAAGCGGCCATAGATGCCTGTTTCGAGGAGTTGGACCGCCTCTGTCGCGAGCCGATTCCCGACGAGGAGGTGGAGATGGTGAAGCACTATATAGAGGGAAGTCTCTTGCGCCGCGTGGAAAACTCAGTCTCCTACCTGAAACAATACGATGACTGGCAGAGTTACGGCCTTGATGAAAGGGAATTCCAAAGTATGTTGCAGCAGGTGAACGATATCACTGCGGAAGAGTTGATGGATTTGGCAAAAATATTCTTCGAACACAATAAATTCACCCAAATCATCGTTGGTAATATTTTGTAACAGGAAAAAGAGATGCGGAAACTCCTCACATTTATAGCGTTGGCGATATGGACCTTCGGCGTGGCATTTGCGTATGAGCCGCCGACGCTGCAGTGTCTGCAACTCAACGACGCCACCCATCTGCACGTTACGTGGAGCAACTCCGCCGACTGCAGCCATTTCACCGCATACGATTTCTATGTGAACGGAGTCTTCAGCGAGACCTTCACACCCAGCGGCACCTACACGCTGTGCAACTACAGCGGCCGCGACGTGCTGGTCGGCCCGGCCACCAACTACTCCTGCTACATTGTCGCCCACGACGAAAACGGCGGCACGTGGACCTCCAACACGCTGCAGATGCCCCAGCTGACCGTCACCGTCAACACCGACAGCTCCCTGATTTACCTCAACTGGGAGTCACCCTCGTCAGGGTCGCTCGGCGGCACGTGGGGCAGTGTCTTCCAGATTTTCAAGCGCCGCTACTACGAGAGCGAGTTCCCGCAGCTGCCCTTCGCCACCGTTCCCAACACCGTGACCTCCTACACCGACACTGCCGATGTATGCCGTAACGAGATTTTCTACCGCGTCAATATCAGCAACCGCTACCAGATCGGAGACTCGCTGTACTCCACTTGTCCTTTCTCCACCTTCATCAAGTCGGCGGTGGTAATCGACCGGCAGCAGCCAAACACTCCTATTCTGGACAGTGTGACGGTGGATGAGCAGAACCGCGTGGCCCTGGGGTTCCACGCCCCCGACTCCGCAATGGCCGGTTACATCGCCTACTATGAGGGCAACAACGGCTGGGAGCCCATCGACACCATTTTCAACACCCACTATTGGATTGACCCCAACGGCGACGAGCGCTGCTACCGCCTCGCCGTGCTCGACTCGTGCTACAACTGCTCCTCGATGACGACCGACCAGCAGTGCAACCTCAACATCTACGTCAACCAGACCGACGCGTGCAACAAGACCGTCTCTTTGAGTTGGAGCACCTACCCCAACCTTCAGGGCGGCATTGGCGATTACGAGCTCTTCCTCAGCACCGACCACGGCGCCACCTATCAGAGCATCGCTACAGTCACAGGCAACAACTACACCCTCACCGGTTTGGCGTTGAACACCCCGTACCGGGTTTTCGTGCGGGTGCACAACACCAGCCATACCGTCTCTGCATCCAGCAAACGCAAGGACTTCATCCTGGAATCCACGGCTTCCGAGGACTTCACCTATATCCGTTCTGTGTCGGTCATTGACAACCATCACATTGAGGTGCTGACGCACACCAGCGGCGATTCATTGCCGTTCACGGAAATTTACTTGCAGCGCAGCGACAACGGCACGGACTTCTCCACTATAGCCACGCTGCCCCACCACGCCGCCAGCGGCTACACCTTCACGGACGCCTCCGCCGACTTCAACCGGCGCACCTATTTCTACCGCACCTGCGTGCTCAACAGCTGCAACACCGAGGGCGGGTACTCCAACATCGCGCATAACATCTTACTGCAGGGCGAGGCCACCACGGCCCAAGAGAATGTGCTGCAATGGAGCAACTACGGCAGCGGTCCCGCCGACGTGCAACAATACCAGATCTCCCGCAAGATGGAGTTCGAGCCCACGTTCAACGAGATGCCCGACATCATCTCCCCGTCCAGCATCAATATGTACCACGACGACGTGGCGGCACTGTTCAGTGAAGGATCCAAGTTCACCTACTTTGTGACAGCCTACTTACCCACTGATGAATACGGATTCAACGACATCAGCTTCTCCAACCAGGTAATGGTGCAGCAGATGCCCAACACTTACATTCCCAACGCCTTCACGCCCCAAGGAGAGGTCAACAATGTTTTCCTGCCCGCCAACACATTTGTCTCAGGCGAGCACTACAACCTGCGCATCTATGCCCGCACGGGCGAACTCATATTCCTGTCGCGCGACCCCAACATCGGGTGGGACGGCACCGCCCGGGGCAAGCCCTGTCCCATCGGGGTCTATATCTACAAGCTCACCTACTCGCGCCCCGACGGCACCTATTATGAGAAGACAGGCACCGTGACGCTTATTCGATAAGCCAAGAAAATCCACGCTTACATTTTTCTTACATCATAAACGGGCACCTCCACCACCTCTTGCAAGGCGGTGCGCATCCGCTCTGACTCCACCTTGAAACCTGTGGGAGAAACAGGATTGATGCAGATGGCCAGCAATTTCGGACGTTTCACCACCATCAGGCGGCCACCTTTCTGCAAAAAGCCGCCCAACACGATCGGGGAAACGAATATCTTGGTAAAATCTTTTACAATCAAGCAGATATCTTTTACATTGGGCTGCATCCGCAAATACTCCAGCATATTGTCGGTGACGATGCCGCTGACGAACAGCGTGGTGCCGTGGCTGAAGAGTTTGTCCTTGCACTTGGTGAAGAGCAGCGGGGAGGCAATGGGCAAAGGATACAGCACGCCCTCCTCGATGGCACAGATGCCCGGCTCCGACCACATCAGGGTCTCCGACAAGGGAGAGTCGTATTCGGGCAGTTGTGTCAGCTGATACACAAAGCGCGTTTTGCTGACCACAGAGGCCAAGTCGGGGGCGATGGCCGCGCCCGTGGACAGGATCAGTCCCTCCGTGATGGCGGGCGAGGCAGGACTTTTGCGGGAGAGGGCGCCGTCCACGATGGTCAGGTCCACGCCCAACTCGTCCATCTGCCCGATGAGGGCACGCACGCGCTCTGTGGAGGCCGGCCCCGTCAGTATCACCTTGCCGCGCTGCAAAACACGGGCCGTGACCAGACGGCCCAGCGAGGTCATCTCGCCCGACACCTGGCAAATCTCCGACAGGAGTTGCCGCTGCCGGTAGTGGTACTCCGACGTGACAAAGAACATCCCCTCCGCCAGCTCTATCTCCGGCTTCTCGGTCTGCGTCACCTGGTCGGTTTTCTCGCCGTCGAGGCCGATGGAGGTCACGGCAACCACTCTGTCGGTATGCTGCAGTTGCTCCAGCACATAGTTCAAGCACACCGTCTTTCCGGTGTTCTTGGCCATACCCACAATCGAGAGGCTGCGCAAGGGCAATATACTGGAAATCAAATCTTCAGACACCTCAGTTGCAAAATCGGCGGTTTATTTGTTCTTTTTCATCAGTTCTTCAATCTCATCCACCTCCACCGGGGTGCCGGCAAACAGGTCGATAGGCTTGTCGGCCACGACAACGTCGGTCTCGATGCGCACGCCGATGCCCTCTTCGGCAATGTAGATGCCGGGTTCGCAGCTAAGCACGTTGCCGGGTTGGAACACCCAGTCGCGCTGCCCCACATCGTGCACGTCCAGTCCGATGAAGTGGCTGGTGTTGTGCATATAGTATTTCTTGAACAAGGGGGCGGCGGGATCCTGGTTGGCCAGGTCTTCGCTCGTATAGAGGCCCAGCTTGATGAGCTCCTCGTTCATTCTCTTGAAGACAAAATCATTGATTTTATGAATCGTCATACCCGGGCGGAAGCGTGGGATGGTTTCCTTGTAGATGGTGAGCACCGCCTCATACACTTGCCGCTGGCGCGGGGTGAAAACGCCGTTCACGGGTACTGTGCGCGAGCAGTCGCCGGCATAGTTGGCATATTCGGCACCGAAGTCCATCAGCAAGAGGTCGCCGTCCTGCATCTGCTTGTCGTTCTTGATATAATGGAGGATGCAGGTGTCGGGGCCGGAGGCCACGATAGGGGCAAACGAGTGGGTGGTGGCGCCGTTGCGGATCATCTCGTATGTCAGCTCCGCCTCAATCTCGTACTCATAGCGGCCCGGGCGGATGGCGGTAAGGGCACGCTCAAAGGCCTGCCGAGTGATCTGGCAGGCTTGTTTCAATGTTGCCAATTCCTCGGAAGACTTGACCGCCCGCAGCGGATAGAGAATCGGGGCCAGGCGGCGGTAGTCGTGCAGCGGATAGTCCTTCTTGAGCTGCGCGGCAAAGCGCACCTCGTGGGTGGGGAAGGTCGGCTTGATGCGCGGGTCCTCGGGAATATGGAGATAGACGTGCTCGGAGTTCATCATCAGGTCGTTGAGTACACCCTCGAAGGACTCCGTGAACATCACCGTGCGGATGCCAGAGAGTTCAGAGGCCTGCTCGCGACTCAGCCGGTGGCCGAACCAGACGATTTTCTCGGGAGAGGGATTCTTGATGAAGAGAATCTCCCGGTAGTCTGGGTTGGGATGCCACGGGGCCATCGTCAGGAAGGTCTCCTCCTGGTCGATGCCGCAAAGATAGAGCAGGTCCGAATTCTGACGGAACGGGTGTGTGGTGTCTCCGCAGCGGGGGTATTCGTCGTGCGACACCAGTATGGCGACCGAGTTGGGTGCCATCTCGCCCACCACGCGTTTGCGGTTGCGGGTGTAGAAACTGTTATCCAAAGGTTTGTAGCGCATATCTATAATACTTTTAATCTACTTGATGTTGATGAAGGGCACCGCACCGCCAGTATATTCGGGCAGCTTGCCGTCCCACTTCTGCACGGCCTCGTATTCCACGAGTTTGGGGTTCTTTTCCAAAGCGTTGGCCTTGATGCGGATGGCTTCGGCCTCGGCTTCAGCCTTGATCTTGGTCTGCTTGGCCTGCTCCTCAATCTGGATGGTGACGTTCTTCGCCTTCAGGGCGTTCTGCTCGGCCACCTGTTTCTCCTTGATGGCTGTTTCAAACTCGTCGTCAAAATCGATGTTGACCAGTTGAAAGTGTATGTTCGTGAAATAGCGGTTGTCGAGGGTGTTGCGCAATTTGGTCTCGATCTCGGCCCTCACCTTGTCGCGGTTCTCAACAATCTGGGTGGCGTTGAAGTTGCCGAAACTGCTCTTGACTGCGCTGCGGATGTAGGGTTCCACAATGCGGGTATGGTAGTCGTTGCCCACCTTCTTGATCAGCAGGCTCACATTCTCCGTCACCAGGTCGTAGTTGATGGTGTAGGTAACCTCCGACGTCTGCACGTCACGCGTATAGGAGTTCTCCGTGCCGTCGAATTTCTTCTGCTGCACGTTCACCTTCTGCACGCTCTGGATATAGGGAATCTTGATGTGCAAGCCATCCAGGACCGCCTTGTCGTGGATTTTGCCGAAGGTGGAAAGCACGCCGCGCTCGGTGGATTTCACCGTATAAAACGAACTGAACAGCGTAAGCAGAAGGAAAAAACCCAAAATGCCTAACAGCGTCCATCTTAAGGGTTTACGGGATGAATCTTTGATAGTAATCATAATAATTCTCTTTAAAGGTTTTCAAAATGCAAATATACAGTATTTTTCTGTGTAGCCCTCCCCAAAAAATCAAGCAGTTGGAAAGTGAACAAAAAAGAGTATTTTTGCAGCGGCAAAAACAAAGGATTGCTACGCATTAACTTTATTGACTAACCTTTTAAAATCTTGAATATGAAACCGAAAATTGTCATTGGCAACTGGAAGATGAACAAAAACTTCGATGAAGCGGAAGAACTCATCAGCGAAATTGAAGAAAAACTGGAAAACTACAATCTTGAGACGGAGGTTGTGCTCTGTCCGCCTTTGATATACGCCGAGTTGGTGACCGACCACGCCAATGAGGAGGGCAGCCAGTTCTACGCCGGCGTGCAGAACGTGAGCGAATATGAGAACGGCGCCTACACGGGCGAGGTATCGGCCGAGATGCTGGCCAATATGGATGTCTCCTTCTGCATCGTGGGCCACTCCGAGCGCAGAAAATACTTCGGCGAAACCAACGCCATCGTGCTCAAGAAGATGCTGCGCCTGCTGGCCAACGACATCGTGCCGGTGATGTGCTGCGGCGAGTCCCTCGACGAGCGCAAGGCCAACCAACACTTCGAGGTGGTGAAGAAGCAACTCGAAGAGTCCGTCTATCAACTCACGCCCGACCAGATGGAGCGCGTGATGATCGCCTACGAACCCATCTGGGCCATCGGCACCGGCGAAACCGCCACCCCCGCACAGGCACAGGAGATGCTCGCCTTCATCCGCAACATCATCGAGAAGAAGTTTGGCACCGAAATGGCTGTCAACACCTATATTCTTTACGGCGGCAGCTGCAACGCCAAGAACGCCCTCGAACTCTTCTCCCAGCAGGATGTGGACGGCGGACTGATCGGCGGCGCCTCCCTCAAGGCCGACGACTTCGTGAAGATCATCGAGGCCGGCGAAACCGTCATCAAGGACAATTAAAACCGTTTTCCTACGTTAATCACCTTTGAGATTTTTACTCAAGATGAAAAAATTCTGGCTTCCATTGCTGCTCGGCGTGTGGATCACGTTCCTTGTCTTGCCCGCTTGCGCGCAAGAAGAGGACCCCTGCACCCAAACAATGGACAAGGCCAGTGAAAAACTCTTCAAGAAGGCCCGCGACCTGCATAAGAGCGGAAAAAAAGACGAGGCCTTCGAAATCTACAACGAAATTCTGGAAGAACATCCCGAGTATTTGGAGGTCAACTACTACTACGCACTCGGGATGTACCTTCCCATTGAGGCTAATAACCTGCAGTCGAGGACCAAGAACAAGTCGGACGTGGACAAGGCGCTGGCCGCGTTCAACCGGATTTACGACGTCTGTCCATATTTCAAAATCCACTGCAACTACTACGCTATGCGCCTGGCCTACGCCAACGAGCGGTTCCAGGAGGCCATCAAGTTCGCGCAGGTGATTGTGGACAATCCCGACGCCTTCACGGGCACCAAGGACACGATGCTGCAGGAGAGCAAGCTGCTCATTCGCCGCGCCACCTTCTTCGACAAGGTGCTCAACAACCCCGTGCCCTTCGACCCGAAGGCCGTGGAGGGCATCTCCACCAAGGCCGACGAGTACCTCGGCACCCTCTCGCCCGACGGCAGCCTTTTCTACTTCACCCGCCGGCAGGAGGTCAACGAGGACAGCTTCTTCGGCAGCGAGAAGACCAAAAAGGAGTTCTTCAGCTTCAGCGAGAAGAAAAACGGCCTGTTCGGTGCCGGCAAACCCCTTGACGCACCCTTCAACAACGCCCGCGGCGAGGGCAGTCCCACCATCAACATCACCAATGACCTGATCATCTTCGCCAAACTGATGCCCACCACCGTCAAGGGCCACTCCTACAACAACTACGACCTCTATTTTTCAGAGCTCATCGACGGCTACTGGACCGACCCGCAGAGCCTCGGCGCCAACATCAACCGTCCCGACTCTTGGGAGTCGCAGCCATCGCTCAGCTCCGATGGCAAGGTGCTCTTCTTTGCCTCCGACCGCCCCGGCAGCATCGGCGGCTCCGACATCTGGTTCTCGCAACGCAACAGCGACGGCTCCTGGCGCAAGCCCGTCAACCTCGGCCCCGTCGTCAACTCCGAGCGGGACGAGCGCTCCCCCTTCCTGCACACCGACAGCAAAACCCTCTATTTCTCCTCCGATGGACACGACTGTATCGGCGGACAGGACATCTTTTACTCCAAACTCGACGAAAAAGGGCAATGGACCATCCCTACCAATATTGGCTACCCCATCAACTCGGAGGGGGACGATGTCAACTTCTTTGTAAGCCTGGACGGCAAGACCGGCTACTTCTGTTCCCGCAAACTGGGAGGAGGCGAGTCGGTCAGTGACTGGAACTTCTACCAGTTCGATTTGTACGAGGAGGCGCGCCCGCACACGATGTCCATCATCAAGGGCACCGTCACAGCCGACGACGGCGACCTGGAAGGGGCCACCGTTGAGATTCGCGACACCGCCGCCAACGTCATCGCCACCGGCGTGGTCAGCGCCAACAACCAGAAGTTCGCCGTGGCCACCGAGGTCAAGAAAGACGACCCGCAGCCGCTCATTGTCACCGTCAAGAAAGAGGGACACTCCTACGACTCACAGGTTATCACCCCCGAGCAACTCACCGAGCCCGTCGTCACCAAGAACGCCGAGGTCAAGGCCATCGAGACCGGCAAGGTGTGCGACCTGCGCGACATCTACTACGAGACCAACTCCTACCAGCTTACCGCCAACTCCAAGATCGTGCTCGCCCTCTTCATCGAGTTTCTCAAGGAAAACCCCACGGTGAAGGTGGAGATACAGGGACACACCGACAACGTGGGCAATGACGACGCCAACCTCAAGCTCTCCGAACAGCGTGCCAAGGCCGTGTATGACTACGTGGTGGGCAAAGGCATCCCCGCCAATCGCCTGCGCTACAAGGGATACGGCGAGTCTCAACCCATCGCCGACAACAACACGGCGACCGGACGCGCCAAGAACAGAAGAACCGTTTTCCTCATCTATGAAAAATAAAGCGATATACTTCCTCGGCATCGGAGGCATCGGAATGAGTGCCCTGGCCCAGTACTTCATTGCGGAAGGGGCACACGTTTATGGTTACGACCTCACCCCCTCCCCTATCACTGAGATGCTGTCGCGCAAAGGGGCCATTATCCATTACGACGAAAACTGCGAGAAGATTCCCGCCCACATCGACTTTGTGGTGCATACCCCTGCCGTGAGCACGCAGCACGCGGAGTACCAATATTTCGTACAAAACAATATCCCCATCTACAAGCGGGCGCAGGTGCTCGGACACCTGACCGAGCGGATGCCCGCCATCGCGGTGGCCGGCACCCACGGCAAAACCACCACCACCTCGATGGTCACCCACCTGCTGCACCCTCAAGTGCCGGTGGCGGCCTTCATCGGCGGCATCGCCAAGAACTTCGACGACAACCTCGTGCTCGACCCCAACCCAATGATGGCAGTGGCCGAGGCCGACGAGTACGACCGCTCCTTCCTCACACTCCACCCCTCCACAGCGATCATCACCGCAATGGATGCCGACCACCTCGACATCTATGGCACCCTCGACAACCTCGTGGCCGCCTTCCAGCAGTTCGCCCTCCAGTCGGGCACGCTGCTCATCGAGGAGCAGATTGCCGGCAAAATCACCCATCCGCGCAAGCGCGTGTACGGCACCGAGCCCACCGCAGACTACTACGTCCACAACATTGTGCTGAAGCCCAACTGCGCCACCTTCGACCTGCGCACCCCCAACGGAACCCTTACCGGTCTGCAACTGCACGCCAACGGGCTCTACAACGTGCTCAACGCCACCGCCGCCATCGCCGCCCTGACCGAAGAGGCCGGCACGCGCGGCGAGCTCAAGAGCGTGCTCGCGCCGGACATCCTGCGCGAAAAGCTCAACACCTTCGCCGGCGTGAAACGCCGCTTCGACTATATCGTGGACAACGGCAGCCATATTTTCATCGACGACTACGCGCACCACCCCGAGGAGATGCACTCCTTCATCACCGCCGTGCGCAAAATATACCCGGGCAAAACCATCACGGGCATCTTCCAGCCACACCTCTACAGCCGCACCCGCGACTTTGAGCAGGCCTTCGCCGAGGTGCTCGCCCAACTCGACCAAGTCATCCTGCTGCCCATCTACCCTGCCCGCGAGCAGCCTATTCCCGGCGTCACCTCCGAGCATCTGCTCTCGCTCATCCCCAACGCCAACAAGAGAGTCCTGGCCAAAGACGAGCTGATTCCCTACCTCGCCACCCACCCGCAAGAGGTGCTGCTCACCATCGGGGCCGGCGACATCGACCGGCTCGTGCCCCAAATCCGCGACCTCATCCTTACCCAATGATAAAGAAAGATGCCCTGAGAGCATCTCATCAATACTAACACTACAATACCCTACTATCGTGAAACTGAGAACCTTACTACCCGCTTTCCTCCTGATCATATTGGCGTTTCCTTTGGCAGCGCAGCAAAAAACGACCGTCGATTACGTCGTTCGGGACTCCGGTCCCCTCAAAATGGACGTATATGTGCCAGCCGTGCAAAACGAGCATCACGCTTGCCTCATCTTTTTGTTCGGCGGCGGATTTATGTCGGGATCGCGTAACGACACCATACAGGTGAATCCTGTCGTGCGGTGGGCTATGGACAACGGCTACGTGCTCTTCGTCCCCGACTACAGACTGGGATTGAAGGGGGCTGGCAACTCCTCCATCATCTCGGGCATCAAAAAGTTCGACAATGCCATCAACTGGGCGGCGGAGGACTTGCTGTCGTGTGTGGACTACATCCTGAAGAATATGCTGAAAACGCCGCAGTTCACCATCGACCCGCAATACATCATCACGATGGGAAGCAGTGCCGGGGCCATCACCGCGCTACAGGCCGACTACAAGCTGGGCAACCGCACGGGTGGCGCCAAAGCCCTGCCCGAGGAGTTCCGGTTCGCCGCCGTGCTCTCCTTCTCCGGGGCCATCTTCTCGCACAACGGCAGTATCAAGTACAAAGTGCACGCACCCGCCCCCACGCTCTTCTATCACGGCACCGATGACAGATTGGTGACTTACAAGAAAATACAATTCGCCAACATCGGCCTTTTCGGCAGCAACAATCTGGCCAAACGTTTCAAGAAGTTCGATTATCCCTACTCCATCCATAGATACAAAGGTGCCGCCCACGAAATCGCAGGCGGCTATATCGCGGAATTCCGGAGCATCGGGATTTTCCTGGACGACTACGTGTACAAACACCGGAAACTGCAACAGGACTTCCTCATATACGACCCAAACATCCCGCAAATGCCCTGGTCAAGATACCGGGTCAGAGACCTAAAAAAAACGGGAAACTAAGTTTCCCGTTTTTTATGCTTATCAAAAAAATGAAATCCCTATTGTTCCGTGTCAACAATTGATTTAACACGTTTGGTCTTCACCATAAAGATGACTAACACTGTCAGGGTGATAACAGCGCCAATTCCGTAACCCACGGGACGCGACAACAAGGAACCCAATCCCTCCTTTTCAGCCACAAAGAGGAAACTGCCCGTGACCATTGTCATAAACAATGCAGGCAGAAGCGTCATCAGGAACCATCCTTTCCCCTTTTCTCTCTTCAGATAGACCGTAATGGCCCACAGTGTCACCGTGGCCAGCAGTTGGTTGGCCCAGGCAAAATAGCGCCAGATGACATCAAAGCCCTTGGCATCCAGCAACGAATACACCAGCAATGCTGCAGCAATGATAAAGATGGGCACGGCCACCATCAGCCTCTTCTTCACAGGTCTTTGGTCCACGTGCAGGAAGTCGGCGGCAATGAGGCGGGCCGAGCGCAGGGCCGTGTCGCCGGAGGTGACCGCCGCACTGATGACACCAAGAATGCAGATGACAGCGATGACCGTGGGGAACCATTCATTGGCAATCACGCCAACCATAGCATTGCCGCCCAGCGGGTGGCCGTCGGGGGTGATAGTTTTCTGCGCCAGCACAGGATCGTGATAGAAAACAGTGGCAGCGGCAGCCCAAATCAGGGCCACAATGCCCTCCGTGATCATCGCGCCGTAGAAGATGGGCCTGCCCTGACGCTCGTTGGTCATACAACGCGCCATCAGCGGCGACTGGGTTGCGTGGAAACCCGAGATGGCCCCGCAAGCAATGGAGATGAACATCATCGGGAAGATGGGATTATGGGCCGCATTGGGATGACGGTTCTGGAGCCCGCTCCACAGCTCGGGAATATCCGGACGATATACGAAGAAAGCGACCACGATGGCCACGGCCATTCCCAGCAGGAGGAAGCCGAAAACAGGATAGATGCGGCCGATCAGCTTGTCGATAGGCAACAGCGTGGCAATGAGATAGTAGGCGAAGATGATGCCCACCCAGACGAAAATGTTCCAGTCAGGGGTAAAATTGTTGTTGAGCAAGACTGCAGGCGTGTTCACAAAGACCGCGCCAACCAATATCATCAGGATGATGGTGAAAAAACGCATAAACTGCTTCATCCCATTTCCCAAGTATTTGCCGTGAATCTCCGGGAGGCTGCAGCCCTTGGTGCGCAGGGAAATCATCCCCGATAGATAGTCGTGGACGGCTCCGGCGAAGATGCTGCCGAAGACAATCCACAGGAATGAGGCCGTGCCGAACTGGGCGCCCATAATGGCACCGCAGATAGGGCCTACACCAGCGATATTCAAGAACTGGATCAGAAATATGCGCCAAGGCTTCAATGGCACATAGTCCACACCGTCAGCCATTGTGACGGCAGGAGTCTGACGGGATGGATCCGCACCGAAAACGCGCTCCACCAGTTTGCCATACAGCAAATACCCTACAACCAATACAAGGAATGAGATAAGAAATGTAATCATATTGTCAGTAATGCTTACGGTTAATAAATTATGGAGTGGGTTGTATAACCACACGGTCATCCATCTTGCCCACTATATGGCGACCCTCCTGACTCATATTCTTAATTTCCCGGATCAGGAAATCCCGGAAAACGACCTCGGTAGTGATCTTTTTCTCAAACTGAATATCACGGAGGATGTTGTCGCCGCCATCGGCGATGAAGTTCAAAGTCACAAGACGATACACACGGTCGTCCACAAGAGGTTTCCCCTGCACCAAGATACGATACGGACGTCCCTGGGAGAAGGTCAACTGCGCACCGGAGAAGGGTGCATTATTGCTTTTTTCCTTAAAACGATTGAACATCTTTCTCAATTCCGACCCTTTGATTTCAATGAAAGTCAGATAATTCTCAAAGGGGGACAGGGAAAAGATGTTGCCCACCGTCACCTCGCCCGCAGGCAATTGCGACCGGATTCCACCGAAGTTGAGCAGAGAAACATCGCATTGGCGGAAAATGGTGTCGGCAACGTAGTCGGGCGATTTAGCCAGAAGTATGTCCGTGAGAAAATTGGAAAGCGGACTGGCCGGGACAAACGAAGAGAGTGTGGCATCGCAATAGCCTATCACCACATTCATTTCCATTTCGAGGCGCGCTTTCTGACGGTCCACGTATTTCTGCAATTTAGGGTCTATTTTGGAATCGTACTGGGAAGTCATACGAACCATCTGGTATCCATATTGGAAATTTTGGGCATAACCTATACAAGCTATGCCCAAAATCAGCGATATGGTTACAAAAAACCTATTCATATTATTTTGCCGGATAACCCACGGGTTGGGCAAGGATAGCTTTGCCGTCTCCAGGGATGAGTTCGTTGAGCAGATCACGGTTAATGGCTCCCATCACCACCGTGCTGAGTTTGTTGGCAGCACAATAAAGATAGACATTCTGGCTCACGAAGCCGGCATCGGTGGCACCGTAAAACTCGCGGGCTGTCTCGTCAAAGCCTTCCATTTTGTCATAGTTGGCATAGAAAAGCAGCGTCACAGGCGCCTCTGCAGGCATCTTGCTGCGCTCGGAAATCTCTATACGGTGGTCTTCTGGCAGTATCTCCTTCAGCACATTTTCTTTCGGAACATACAAGAAAACCCCTTTATCTATGAAAACGTAGATATCGATTTCCTGGGCATTGCGGGCCGTGGGGGAAGTCAGTTTGCCATCCTCACGGTTGACACCGCCGGCACACCAGAGCAAGTTGGAAAGCTGCTGTTCATCCAGCGGCGTATCAGCGAACTTGCGCTGCGTCATACGATTGTTCAAAGCCTCGTACAGCGGCATACCACCTTTGCGTTCAGGCATCGGCAACTTGATTTCCAAAGGTCGGGAACTTACTTTTGCTTCATTTTTATTCTTTTGTGCCATGGCAGGTACTATTAATGCAGCCATCAAGACTGCGAGGAATAATTTTTTCATTGCTTGTTGGGTTTGGGGTTGTTGGTTTGGCCAACTTTGCTGATGCCTTCGCGCATCGTGGTGTCAGCCTTGATATTTTCAAGTTTATAGTAATCCATCACGCCGAGATTGCCATTGCGGAAAGCGTCAGCGAGGGCAAGGGGCACCTCAGCTTCGGCGAGGATGACCTTGGCGCGGGCCTCCTGGGCCTTGGCCTTCATCTCCTGCTCGGAAGCCACAGCCATAGCGCGGCGTTCCTCGGCCTTGGCCTGCGCGATGTTCTTGTCGGCGTTGGCCTGGTCAATCTGCAACAAAGCGCCGATGTTCTTACCCACATCCACGTCGGCAATGTCAATGGAGAGAATCTCGAAAGCCGTGCCAGAGTCAAGGCCCTTGGAAAGCACCAGTTTGGAGATGGAGTCGGGGTTCTCGAGCACCATCTTGTGGGTATCAGCGGAACCGATGGCGGAGACGATACCCTCGCCGACACGGGCGATGATGGTCTCTTCGCCGGCGCCACCCACCAACTGGCGGATGTTGGTGCGCACGGTCACACGGGCCTTGGCAATCAACTGGATACCATCCTTGGCCACAGCGGCCACGGGCGGCGTGTTGATAACCTTCGGGTTGACAGAGGTCTGGATGGCCTCCAGCACATTACGGCCGGCCAGGTCGATGGCGGTGGCCGCCTTGAAGTCCAGCGAGATGTTGGCCTTGTCGGCGGAAATCAGGGCGCTGACCACGGGTTTCACGTGGCCGCCGGCCAAATAGTGGGCCTCCAACTGGTCGCGGTTCAGCTTGATGCCGGCCTTGGTGGCGGTAATCATCGAGTTGACAATCATATCTGGCGGAACACGACGCCAGCGCATCAGGATAAGTTGCAAGAGGGAGATGTGGACGCCATTCAGGATGGCGATGAACCACAGGCGCAAAGGCACCATCCAGAAAAAAAGGATGAGCAACGCCAATACACCGATAACAATTAAGATAGTAGATGTCATAGCATTAAATTTTGATGTTACATTATTATATTATTGTACTGTTTTCACAACCACTTTGCCACCGTCGATCTTGACAATCTCAATGGCAGTGTCCACCTCGATGAACTCCTGGGCAGAGGAGACTTCCACCACCTCGTCACCGAACTGGCCGGTGCCCATCGGCGCCAGACGCGACAGGGCCACGCCCCGCATACCGACCTGCACCTTCTCGGGGTCGATATCATTCATCTTGCCGTCAATCTCCGTCTTCAGCTGGAGTCTGCGCCACGTCTTGGTGCGCATCATCAGCACAAACGACCCGATGGTGACAGCGGCCGTGAGCAACAGGCAGACGACACCCGCCGTCGCACCATACTGCACAAACGAGGCCACCACCCCGCCAATCATACAGAGCACACCGAAAATGGCCACCACCCCACCGGGTATGACCAGAAAATCCAATATCATCAGCAAAATGCCGACCAGGATGATGAAAATGATACTACCCCAACCCATACTATAATTAAGAATTAAGAATTAAGAATTAATAGCTAATGGCTAATAGCTAATGGCCAACAGCTATTGCACATTGACGATATAATAGTTCTTCTTTCCCTTTTGGACAAGGATATACTTGCCATTGAGGAGGTTATCCTTGGTAACTGTAAAATCTTCCTTGACTTTGGCCTTGTTGATGGAGACGCCATTGTCCTTGAGCATACGGCGAGCTTCGCCCTTGGAGGCGAACACCTGGGTGTGCTCGGCAAGGAAGTCCACCACCCCGCAGCCGTTCTCGATGACGGAAGCGGGCAAAGTGAACTGCGGCACGCCCTCGAAGACGGAGAGGAAGAGTTTCTCGGGCAGGGCGGCCAGACTCTCGGCAGTGCCTTTCCCGAAGAGGATTTCGGAGGCGTTGACGGCGGCCTCATAGTCCTCCTTGGAGTGCACGCGCACAGTAAGGTCCTTGGCAAGCGCCTTCTGGAGGATACGGAGGTGCGGCTCGGCATCGTGGTCCTTCTCCATCGACTCGATAGCCTCCTTGGTGAAGTGCGTGAAGATGCGGATATAGCGTTTGGAGTCCTCATCCGAGCAGTTGAGCCAGAACTGGTAGAAAGCATACGGGGAGGTTCTCTCCGGGTCGAGCCAGATGTTGCCCTTTTCGGTCTTGCCGAACTTGCCACCATCGGCCTTGGTAATGAGCGGGCAGGTCAGCGCGTAGGCCTCGCCCCCGGTCTTGCGGCGGATAAGCTCCGTGCCGGTGGTGATGTTGCCCCATTGGTCGGAGCCACCCATCTGCAACTTGCAGTTGTAGTGCTGGTTGAGATAAAGAAAGTCGTAGCCTTGCACCAGCTGGTAGGAGAATTCCGTGAACGACATACCGTCGCCCTCGCCGTTGAAGCGCTTCTTGACGGAGTCCTTGGCCATCATATAGTTAACCGTGATGTGCTTGCCGATGTCACGGATGAATTCAAGGAAAGAAAAGTGGCTCATCCAGTCGTAGTTGTTGACCAGGATGGCGTGATTGGGCTCATTGGAGTCGAACTTGAGGAACTTGCTGAGCTGCTTCTTGATGCAGTCCTGGTTATGTTGAAGTGTCTCCTCGTCGAGCAGGTTACGTTCCTGGGATTTTCCCGAGGGGTCGCCAATCATACCCGTGGCGCCGCCGAGCAACGCGATGGGCTGGTGGCCGCAACGCTGCAGGTGCGAGAGCATCATAATGCCCACCAGATGTCCTATATGCAATGAGTCCGCCGTGGGGTCAATGCCCAAGTAGGCGGAGCATAATTCCTTATTCAACAATTCCTCCGTTCCCGGCATAATGTCGTGGAGCATTCCACGCCATCTCAGTTCTTCTACGAAATTCGTCATTTTTGTACTTTTGATTTTAGTTTGTTATCTATAGGTTAATAATTTTCCGTCAAATCCACCCGCCAGTTGTCGTTCTCCTTGCGCAGGTTGACCGACATCTCGCGGTTGTTCTTGTTATAAAGGAACCGGCATTTGCACTCCGCCACAGTGTCGTTGAGCATCTCGCACTGGACGCCCTGGAACTCGATCTCGTTCTTGTGCATCTGACTCAGTTTCTCAGGATTCTTGTTCATCTCCTTCTGTGTCATTTGGATGATAGGGCGGTTGCTCTTCACCGTGGTCTGATACATTTCGTCGAAATCAGCGGTGTAGAAGGCCTTCACAAAGGTCTTGGCCACCTCCTCGGGAGTCTCCTTGCTGTTCTCTTTCTGGCCGCAAGAGACAAAAAACAGAGCAGCCAACGTCATCAAAAAAATCGTTTTCTTCAGTTTCATATTCTTACAGATTTATCGGTGCAAAAATACAAAAAAAGCTCCAAAACAAAAAGTGCGAAACCAAAAAAGAAACCTTTGCAAAATCCCCCTAAAAATACTATTTTTGCACGCCAAAAAACACACGATATGACCACCTACTCGCACACCTACAGTATCACCGCCGCCGATATGGACAAGGATTACCGCCTGATGCCCAGCGCTGTCGTCCTTTACGTGCAGGACGCCTGGGCCAGGATGATGTCCACCCTCGGAATGGCCGCCTTCGACCTCATCAAAGAGAACAAGATATGGATTATCACGGAGTTCAACGCCCATTTCGAGCCCGTGGAGACGTTCTGGTCAGAGGCGGTGGAGACCACCGTCTGGAACAGCGAGACCTCCCCGCTGCGCATATACTCCGACTTCCGGATCACCAAGGCCGGCACTGGCCAGCTCATCGCGCAAGGATACGCCTGCTGGAGTATCCTGGATGCCGACACCAAGCGCTTGGCACGCACCGACGCAATGCAACAGTCGCTGCCCGTGGTGGAGGACCTGGCCCTCGGGCCGCACAAGAAACTGCGTTTCCCGGCGACGGGCGACCTGCTCAAACAGGCCGACCACCACACCAACAGCCTGGACCTCGACTTCAACGGGCACGTCAACAACCGCAGCTACCTGAACATCGCCTTGTTGACCGTCCCCGACACCTTCCTGAACCACAACGCCCCGGCGCACCTCAGCATCCATTGGCTGCACGAGACCTTCGAGAACGAGACGCTGCGCTGCCTGCTTTTCGCCGTGCCCGACACACAAGGCGCCTTTTTGCACCGCATCGAGAAGGAGGACGGCACGCCGGCCGTGGAGATATACTCCGAATGGAGGCCCGCCACCCACTACACGCCCGTCGCAGAAACCCTGCATCGGACATAGATTTCTTTTTGCAGAGATATACTACTATAGGTAACAAAAAAAGCGAGCCATATTAGCTCGCTTTTCTTATGAATATCAGCAATCAAGGCCGACTTTCAGTTCATTTTAGTACTCATCCTCGTGGAAGAAGAAATCCTCTTTCGTCGGATAGTCGGGCCAAAGATCCTCTATGGAATCATAGGTCTCGCCTTCGTCATCAATCTCCTGCAGGTTCTCCACAATCTCTTGGGGTGCACCGGAACGAATGGCATAATCCAGAAGTTCATCCTTGGTTGCGGGCCAGGGAGCGTCTTCCAATTTTGTTGCTAATTCTAATGTCCAATACATAATTTTAAAATAGTTTAATGGTGATTTTTTTGAGGGCGCAAAAATAGTATTTTAATCATATGAAATTAAATTCTACAAAAATTTTATTTCACTGATTTATAAATAGTTTCTGGGATATTATTTTTTTTATGTAAAAATCTTACCAAAATAAAGAAGAAATCGGAAAGCCGATTCAGCACTTTTTGAGTCTCTCTGTAGTGTTCGTCGCGCTCGGCCAGTTCCACGACCAGCCGTTCGGCACGGCGGCATACTGTGCGGCAGATATGGGCATAGGCGATGGAGCGGTTGCCCTGGGGCAGGATGAAGCCTTTCATAGCGGGCAGTTCCTCCTGCATTTGGTCGATTTCCTTTTCCGTGCGCTGCACAAACTCCTCCAGCGGGGCATCCTTATAGTAGAGTTCCCATTTCTCAACCGGGGTGGCCAGCATCCCGCCGATGAGGAAGAGGAAATTTTGCGTTTCTGTCAAGAAAGGAAGGTTTTCTTCCGAAATGAGCAGCCCCAAAAAGGAGTTCAACTCGTCCACAGTGCCGTATGCGTGCAGGAGAGCATCCCCTTTAGACACCCTTGAACCATCTGCTAATGAGGTAGTTCCGTTATCACCAGTCTTAGTATAAATCTTCATCGTTTTTTTTTTGCAAAAATACAAAAAAAGTGTATTTTTGCACCCGCAATCAACAAGAGAAAAAGTCTCCTTAGCTCAGTTGGTAGAGCAATTGACTCTTAATCAATGGGTCCAGGGTTCGAGTCCCTGAGGGGACACTGAAAAGCGGTCATTTCGACCGCTTTTTTTGTATCTATTGGCTATTGTTTTTTTGGAAAAAAAGTTTCAGTGCACCCCTTTCTTCCTTCCGAAATCGTAGGTGAGGTAGCCGGCAATGTAGCAGGGCTTGACGGGGTTATTCGCCATCTGCCGGATGAAAGGGAACACCATATCGAACACGGCGCCGACCTCGAGGGCCCTGACACGGTAGTCGCTGCGGGCGAACTCGAAATTGAGTCCTGTCTTGGCATAGAAGCCTGGCCGGAAGGTGGTCTGCAGGATGCCGGCAAACATTCCCGCGCCGCCGATGACATTGTTGAGATTGTGCTTCTCGGGATCGTAGCGCACAATTTCGGAAAATCCGGTGTTGTAATTGAGCACCTCCACATAGTTGGGGATGCCGATGCCGACGGAGGCGCCGCCGGAGAAGTTCCAGCTCACCTTGACGCCACCCCAGTAGGGCTTCTGGTGCAGCGTGCGCTGGTAGCCATAGCCGCCGTGCAGGAAAAACAGGGTGTACAACTGGCCGTAGCGACAGGGACGCACTCCCGTGTAGAGCGCGTTGATGGAACGTACAGATTTGGGATGCTTGTTGTAGAGGAACTCCACCTCCCAGTAGTGCTTGTTGAGCAGGTCGGGGGTGCGCCCGTGCTGGAAACCGACCCCGAAGCCGGAAGTGTGCGCCATCAGCTCGAAGTTCCACTCCTTGAGGGTTACATCGTGGTAATATTCACCCACCTCCTGCGCCTGAGCGCGGAACGAGACTGCCAGCAATACAAAAACCAGCGCCAGCAGCCAGAAGCCGTGCGCATACAACGTCCTCACTTAACCACTACCCTACTCCTCGACTACCGCACTGGAGGGATAACACTGATAATGGCCGTAGGCAGCACACTTTTTCTGGGTCTCACAAGCAGAAAGAAGAAACAAGCCGCAAAAAAAGAGGCAAGCCAATACAATAATCTTTTTCATTTTCGTTATTATTTTTAATTTTGCAAAAGTAATTAAAAAAACTCTAACGCAGATTTTGGAGATTTATTTTTTAAACAGTTGAATTTTAAAATTTTAAATAGCATCCTACTGTTGATGGCCGTCTCATTCGCGCTGTTCGGGCAGCATAATTCGCCCCGAATACCCGAAAAGTTCGACTTGGCCGACTATCCCCGCATCGCGGAGGAGCTGCTCACCCACCTCGAGAACCACGGCTATCCCTTCGCCACCGTCACCCTGCAGAGCGCCGACCCCGAGCAGGGCGACTTCACCCCGCGCATCGTCATCGACACCAACCTTTTCGTCACCTTCGATTCCATCGTGCTCAAGGGCGACGTGCGCTTGGCGCGGGGATTCCTCTACCCCTACCTCGGCCTGCGACGCGGCAAGCCCTACAACGAGCAACTGATGCGGCAGGTGGCCGCCAAACTGGAGGAACTGCCCTTCGCCACCGTCGTGCGCGAGCCCGGCGTGGCCTTCGTCAAGGACAAGGCCTATCTCTATGTCTATCTCGACAAGCGGCAAACCAGCCGTTTCGACGGCTACATCGGACTGGTGCCCGTGGACGAGCGCACCGGCAAAGTGTCCGTCACCGGGCAACTCGACCTGGCGCTGCAAAATCTCTTCCACGTGGGCGAAAGCATCCTCCTTGAATGGAACAGCAGCGAACGCCACTCCCAGAAACTCGACCTCTCCGTGCGATTCCCCTTCCTTTTCCGCACGCGCTTCGGCATCGAGAGCAGTTTCCGCCTCGACAAGCAGGACACCTCCTACCTGACCCTGGATTTCCACCTCGGCATCCCCTACGCCTTCGCGCCCAACAGCCACATCGAGCCCTACTTCAACCTCACCAGCTCCAGCGTGCTCAGTCCTGCCCTGTCGTGCCTTGACGGCGACACCAGCTACATTGATTACCGCAAGACGCTCTACGGCGTGAGGTTCCGCTTCCGCAAGCTGGACTACCTTTTCAACCCCAGGCGCGGCGTGGACCTGGGCATCGACCTGTCGGCGGGCAGGCGCACCCTGCTCCCGAATCGCTTTATGGAGGAGGAGACATACAATAATATAATAAAGCAACGGGCCTCGTACTGCATCACAGGCGACCTGCGGGGATACATTCCCATAGGACGGCACTGGGTCATCGCCCCGCGGCTGCAGGGCGGCTCGCTCCTCAACGGCCCGCACTACGACAACGAGCTCTTCAAAATCGCCGGCGTGGAGCGTTTGCGCGGATTCAACCCCAATGACCTCTGCGCCTCCACCTACCTGCTATACTCCGCCGAGGTACGCTTCCTCTTCGCCAAACGCTCCTACGCACACATCTTCTTCGACGGCGGCGTTTATGAACAACACACGGAGAGCCGTTACCTGCGCGACACGCCTTTCGGCTTCGGCGCTGGCGTGAACCTCGCCGTCCGCTCCGGCACCTTCTATCTCGAATATGCCTTGGGCCGACAGATGAAGAACCCCATCTCCCTGAAGAGAGGGCTCATCCATTTCGGAATAAAAGTCGATTTCTAAAGTTCACACGTCACCGACTCGTGAATGCCGAGTTCCGTGGCGATGCCGAGCAGCACCTTGTCAATCTTGTCTTTGACAAACTCTTCTGACTCTATGATGTGCAGGTTGGGATGGCGTTGCCAGGCACGGATAAGGTTTTCATCCACGGCGATGGCCTCGGCCAAGGTCTCTTCCATACGGGCTGAATTGTTGCTGAGCGTATAGCTGTTGGGGGCGCCCTTGGCACTGGTAATGAGATGAAAAACCGCTTTGTAACGGGCCATCAGTTCCTCCTCGGTGTGGCCGGTCTCGCGCAGCAGCCGCTGCCAGTCCTTGGGATCCATATAAGCGGAAATATCCATTGCACCACGGTCGTTGACAATCAGGGCGGGCTTGCCCGTAGCCTCGGCAATATTGTAGAAGGAGTCCTCCATCTGCAACAAGAACAACATCATATTCTTGTGGATCTCATAGTAAAGATTGCGGTCATGGGTGAGGAAATCGGCGCCCGCCTTGATGAAAAGCGTGGGGGATTCGGGGAGTGTGAAGACGGCATAGCCGAGTTTGGAGAAGACCTCCTCGATGCGCTCGTTCGTGGTGGTCTTGCCGGCACAAGGGCCGCCGGTGAGGACAATTTTAGTAATCATAGCAACAACTTTATGAGGCGGCAAAGATACCACTATTTTTTGTATTTTTGCGACCCCAAAAAGCTCATACAAAACCTTAGCAATATTATGGAAAAGAAAACTTCAATGATCAGACTTAGAATGAGCACACACGATGCTCATTATGGTGGAAATTTAGTCAACGGCGCCCGTATGCTGGACCTTTTCGGCGATGTGGCCACGGAGTTGCTCATTATGCAAGACGGCGACGAAGGCCTCTTCCGCGCTTACGACAACGTGGAGTTCCTGGCCCCTGTCTATGCCGGCGACTTCATCGAGGCCGTGGGTGAGATCACCGAGGTGGGCAACAGCTCCCGCAAGATGGTGTTCGAGGCCCGCAAGGTCATCGCCCCGCGTCCTGATATCAGCGACTCCGCCGCCGACGTGCTCGAAGAGCCCATCGTGGTGTGCCGCGCTTCCGGCACCTGCGTCACTCCGAAAAAATGCCAGAGAAAAAATAATTAAGACGTAAGACTTTAGACGTAAGACGTAAGAAACAAATTCCCAAAAATCGACAAAATGGAAAAACTGATAATTACCGCTGCTATTTGCGGTGCGGAGGTCACCAAAGAACAGAACCCCGCCGTTCCCTATACTGTTGAAGAAATCGTCCGCGAGGCCAAGAGCGCCGTGGATGCAGGCGCCGCCATCGTGCACCTTCACGTGCGCGAGGACGACGGAACGCCCACGCAGAGCCGCGACCGTTTCCAGGAGTGCGAAGAGGCCATCTACAAGGTGTGCCCCAACGTCATCCTTATCCCCTCCACCGGCGGTGCCGTCGGTATGAGCCCCGAAGAGCGCCTGCAGTCCACCGACACCACCCCCATCCCGGAGATGGCCACCCTTGACTGCGGCACCTGCAACTTCGGCGACGAGATTTTCGACAACACGATGCCCACGATGCGCGCCTTCGGCAAACGTATGATGGAGCGCGGCATCAAGCCCGAATACGAATGCTTCGAGATGGGCCACCTCGACACCATCCTGACAATGGCCCGCAAGGGCCAGGTGCCTGGCGCCCCGATGCAGTTCAACTTCGTGCTCGGCGTGCCCGGCTGCACCCCCGCCACCGTGGACAACCTCTGCTGGCTCGTGAAGAACATCCCCGCCGGCAGCACCTGGACCAGCACCGGCATCGGCCGCCACGCCTTCACCCTCGCCGCACCCACCATCGTGATGGGCGGCAACGTGCGCGTCGGCTTCGAGGACAACCTCTACCTTGAAAAAGGCGTCCTCGCCAAGTCCAACGGCGAACTCGTGGACAAAGTGGTCCGTATGGCCAAACTCCTCGGCCGCGAAGTGGCCACCTCCGACGAGGCCCGCGTCATTCTCGGACTGAAGAAATAATCCCACAGAGTGCCCAGCGCACTCATACTCACACAACCGAGAGGCGGCCGCACACGCAGCCGCCTCTCCTTTTAAAAAGCCACGATGAACCTCAACGATGCGACACGAGCCTTTATACGCGCACACGCCACCGACGATGTGCGGCAACTGGCCTTGCGGGGCACCAAAGACCCGCAAGTGGACCTTCCTTTTGCTCTCCAACAAATCGAAGGCAGGCAGAAAGCACAGACCAAACTGCCCGAGCACTTCGCCCAAGAAGATGTTCTCTATCCTGCGACGCAATCGATGGAACAGTGCTCCTCCGCCATCACCGCCGACTACAAGGCCACTCTGGTCAAAGGCACATCGCTGGCCGATCTCAGCGGAGGATTCGGCGTGGACACCTTCGCCTTCGCCCGTCATTTCCGGCACTGCACCTACATCGAACCGCAACCCGGGCTGTGCGACATCGTGTGCCACAACGCAACGGTGTTCGGACTGGACAACATCGAGATACTGCAAGGCACAATGGAGGAACAGATGGGGAACATCGGACAGGTGGACTGGCTCTACGTGGACCCTTCGCGGCGCGACAGCCACGGGCGGCGCGTGGTGACCTTAGAGGCCTGCACCCCCGACCTCACCCAATGCCTCCCCCTGCTGCACGCACACACCCGCAAGGGAGTGCTCGCCAAACTCTCTCCGCTCATCGACCTCGGTGGCACGCTCCGGCAACTTCCGGAAACCGCCGAGATACACGTTGTAGCCGTCAACGGGGAGTGCAAGGAGGTGCTTTTCCTGCTGCGCTTTGAGGGGAAAACACACAACACCCCCAAGATCCAAGCCGTCAACTTTGTACAGGGGCAACCCAGCACTTTCACCTTCACCCTTGAGGAGGAGGCCGCTGCCAAACCCGTACTGGCCACCAACCTGGGGACCTATCTTTACGAACCCAACGCCGCCATCCTGAAAGCCGGCGCCTTCAAGTGCCTCGCCACGCGGTTCGGGATCCAAAAGCTGCACCCGCACTCCCATCTCTACACCAGCGACACGCTCCTGCCCAACTTCCCGGGACGCACCTTCAGCATTATGGAGCAGATTCCCTTCGGCAAGCGCGCGGCAACCGCCGTGGCCGCCATCACAGACAGGGCCAATGTCGCGGTGAGGAACTTCCCGCTCACGGCGGAAGAACTCAAGGCAAAACTGAAATTGAAAGACGGAGGGGACGTTTACCTCTTCGGCACCACGCTTTCCGGCGGCGACAAAACACTGCTGCTCTGCAAACGAATGCCCTAACAATTGGGAAAAGAAGCCACAGTTGAAGACCCAAAGTAAAAATTAAGCGGAAACGCCTTACACATCTGCATTTTTTTATATTTTTGCGGCTGAAATGAGTAAGTATTTTGCCACTCCCAAAAAGCACACCCTTGACCTCGAGTCCTACTTCGGTCAGCACAAGAACTATTACATTTTCTTGCTGAAATCGAACACGGTTCCCGTCCGTATGGCCGCCAAACTGGGAGACTTGTTTCATCTTCCGTTTCTGTTTATTGACCAGATAGAGTTGCCGTTGTGCGAGAAAGAGTGCGCTTTTCCCCTCTTTTTCTCGCGGTTCAATTCCCAAAACGAAGCGAATCTCATCCTGATGCCCAACAAGGCCACCCTTTCAGCCGCAGACCTCTCAGACGCGTCCGACCCGCTGCTGGGGCTCCCGCTGTTTGACGAGGAGGCCTACATCTTCAATCGCCACGGCCGCTTCCGTTTCCCCTGCGAGTGGGAAGACTTCGACTACCTCATTTTCCTTTCCGCCGAAAAGGACAGCCGGATAAGCGAGAAGGTGCTGGACGTGCTGAAAAACACCAAGTGCCAGGATATCAGCGGAATGATTCAGCCCAAGGGCAACAAAAAGGCCGAGAAGGAACGCATTTCCTTCCTTCAGCGACTGATTATAGACTTTGATGTGATGGTGTCCGATTTTCTGGAAGAGTATGTCCGTCGCAAACTGGGTGGCGTGACAACCATCCCCGACGAGAATTATGTTTTCCGCCGTTTCGACAGCATTGCCGTCTCCTTGCAGCCCCTGCTGGACACATCGTTGATGCACCGCCCCGATTATTGAGTCGGGCGTGCAAGAATGGAATTTCTTTTTTCAGTGTCAAAAAACACGGAGAATAATGTCGCAAACCACAAAAAACAGCTAAAAAATAATAAGACAATTTCATTTGTGATTTGGGTGTAAATTTATTACCTTTGCCCCCGCAAAGAAAAGGGGGAAAATCCTCCGATTTTACTGTGTAATTTATTGATTACTAAACAAATAAATACAATACAAAACTATCGTCCTATGACAGAAAACAAACAAATCCAGAACAGAGACGACATCGTCGTCCGTTTTGCGGGCGACAGCGGCGACGGTATGCAACTGTCGGGAACCCTGTTCTCAGATGCCTCCGCCCTCACCGGCAACGACATTGCCACATTCCCTGACTATCCTGCTGAAATCCGTGCCCCGCACAACACCATTGCGGGCGTGTCGGGTTACCAGGTTCACGTGGGCAACCACATCTACAGCTCGGGTGACAAGTGCGACATCCTGGTCGCGATGAACCCTGCCTCCCTGAAGTCCAATATGAAATGGGCCAAGAAGGGTGCCACCATCATTGTTGACATCGACACGTTCACTGACGAAGCGCTGACCAAGGCCGGCTACACCGAGAACGACAATCCTTTCACGGATGAGATGGAGCGTGCCTACACCATCATCAAGGCGCCCGTCACCTCCTTCACCCAGCGCATCGGCAACGAGCAGGGTGCTGACAAGAAGACGGCCGACCGCTGCCGCAATATGTTCGCGCTCGGCATCATCTTCTATGCCACGCACAAGAAACTGGATCAGACCTACGCCTATCTGGAGCGCAAGTTCGCCAAGAAACCCGACGTGGTGAAGCTGAACAAGGCCGTGCTTACCGAGGGCTATGAATATGCCGACAAACTGGAAGTGATGCACTCCCACATATTTGAAATTGCCCGGGCCGACAAGATGCCGAAGGGCCGCTACCGCAACATCACGGGCAATGTGGCCACCGCTTGGGGCCTCTTGGCCGCCTCTGAACGTTCGGGCCGCCGCCTCTTCCTGGGCTCCTACCCTATCACTCCGGCCACGGACGTGATGGTCGAATTGGCCAAGCACAAATCCCTGGGTGCCCGCGTGTTCCAAGCTGAAGATGAAATCTCCGGCATCTGTTCTGCCATTGGCGCCTCTTACGCCGGCGCACTAGCCTGCACCTCCACTTCCGGCCCCGGCCTCTCCCTCAAGAGCGAGGCTCTCGGTCTGGCCGTGATGGTGGAACTGCCCCTCGTGGTGGTTGACGTGCAGCGTGGCGGTCCCTCCACGGGTCTGCCCACCAAGACGGAGCAGAGCGACCTCAACCAGGCTCTCTACGGCCGTAACGGCGAGGCTCCCCTTGTGGTGATGGCCGCATCCTCCAGCGCCAACTGCTTCTACTGGGCTTACAACGCCGCCAAGGTCGCCCTCGAGCATATGACTCCCGTCATCCTGCTCACCGACGGCTATCTCGGCAATGGTTCCCAGTTGTTCCGCATCCCCAAGGTGGCCGACCTGCCGAGCATCACGCCGCGCCTCGCCACCCCGAATGACCCTGACTACCGTCCGTTCCGCCGCGATGAGGAGAAATTCGCACGCTGGTGGGCACTGCCCGGTATGGAAGGTCTGCGCCACCGCGTGGGCGGCCTCGAGAAATGCCCCGACGGCCCGCTCAGCACCGACCCCGAGAACCACGCCCTGATGGTACACAACCGCCAGGAGAAGGTGAACCGCGTGGCCAACTACATCCCCGACCAGGAGGTGACCGGCAACCCCGACGCTGACCTGCTCGTGGTGGGTTGGGGCGGCACTTCCGGTGCCCTCACCCTCGCCGTGGAGGAGATGAACAACGAAGGCAAGAAGGTGGCTTACACCCACTTCAACTATATCTGCCCGCTTCCCAAGAACACCGGCGACATCCTCAGAAAGTACAAGAAGATTGTCGTCTGCGAACTCAACAACGGCCAATTCGCCGGTTACCTGCGCACCCAATACCCCGAATGTCCTATGACCCAATACAACAAGATTATGGGCCTGCCCTTCGAAGTGGGTGAATTGAAAGCCGAGTTCGAAAGACTGCTTGCCAAATAATTAAGTAAAACCATTAAAAAATACCAATATGGCAGAAAGACATTTTGTTCCCAAAGCGGACCGCGAATATACAAAAGCTGACTTCACCAGCGACCAAATGGTGAAATGGTGTCCCGGATGCGGTGACCACGCCATCCTCGCTGCATTGTTGAACACCTTCCCGAAGACCAACCACAAGAAGGAGAACATCTGTATGGTCTCCGGTATCGGTTGTTCCTCCCGTATCCCCTACTATGTGGACACCTACGGTTTCCACAGCATCCACGGACGCGCCTGCGCCATCGCCACGGGCGTGAAGCTGGCCAACCCGGCACTCTCCGTCTGGGTGAGTATGGGCGACGGTGACTCTATGGCTATCGGCGGCAACCACCTGATCCACGCCGTGCGCCGTAACCAGGACTTCAACATCACCATCTTCAACAACGAGATCTACGGCCTCACCAAGGGCCAGTACAGTCCCACGACCAAGTTCGGCCAGGTGACGAAGACCTCCCCTTACGGCACCATCGACTACCCGTTCAACCCGGGTGAATTGGTGATGGGCGCCCAGGGCACCTTCTACGCCCGCGCACTCGACTGTCTGCCGCAACTCACCACCGACATTATGACGCGCGCCGCCCAGCACGACGGCACCAGCGTGGTGGAAGTGCTGCAGAACTGTATGATCTTCAACGACAAGGCACACGCCGCCATCACCGACCGCGCTGTGCGTGACGACCGCACCATCATCCTCGAGCACGGCAAGCCGATGATTTTCGGCAAGGACCGCAACAAAGGTCTCCGTTTCAACGGCCGTTGTCTGGAAGCCGTCACCATTGGCGAGAACGGCATCACGATGGACGACATTATGATTCACGACGAGACCACCGAGGACACCGGCATCCATATGATGCTGGCCCGTATGAGTGGCGACCTGCCCGTGGCCATCGGCGTGATCCGCAACGTGAAAAAGACCTCCTACACGCAACTTTACGAAGACCAGATGGACGAGCAGATGGCCAACGGCAAGTACAAATGCGTGGACGACCTGCTCAACAGCGGCGACACGTGGGAGGTGGAGTAAACGGCTATTGGCCATTAGCTGTTAGCTGTTGGCAATTAGCTATTAGCTATTAGCTGGCTAAAGATAATCACAAGGGCTGCCGGAGACGGCGGCCCTTTTTTGTATGGGTTGTGATGGGAGACTGATTAGCTTTGCAGTGATTGTTTCATCATTTTCACTTTGTAATTCAAATAGTCTTTGAATTCTTTGCTCTCAACCACTTCTATTTCATCATAAAGGCCGAGAACGAAACGGGAGACACCTTCAAAGCCACACACATCAGCATCCAATATATATCGGTTATCTTGTATTTTGGCGAGATAATTTTTGGAAAGAGGATATTCCTCCTGCAAAAGGTTCGCTGCTCTTTGCGACAATCGTAAACATATGTGGAAAGATTCTGTACTGTGCATCCGAAACATATCCACACGCCCTACAAGGTGCGCGTTTTCGTGTTTCCATTTGGTTTCCAAAACATCAACCTTGTCTATTCTGGATATTTTGAACAGTTTCACCGACTTGCTTGCTATTTCGTAACACCATACTTGATCTTTGGCATCGGTAAAAGCGTATGGTTCCACCTGTCTATCTTTAATTGTGCCACTATTAGATGACTTATATTTCTTGAGAACAACTTGTTTTTTGCCATCGATTGCAAGTTTTAAATCATACATCGTTTTTTGGTCTTTACGTGAGAATGCAGCATCTGTTATCACTTGATAGTCATATACAGCATACAATTTTTTTTTCAGATTCTCACGGGCTGCTGTTGTTGTCCCAATAGAATCGATAGCCTCATACAAGACGGTCTCCTCCTCCTTTGTGAAAAAGAGCAGATCTTTCAGTGTATTGGACAGTTTGCAGTTGGAAGTTTCCAAATACAACACTCGATGGTCATTTTTTTTCACAACAAGCCCGGCATTCCTGAACGTAGTGATATAGCGGTAGAAGGTTCTCAAAGAAAATCCGAATCGTTTACAAAACTCTGCGTTTGTGGTGAAATGGTTGTGAGCAAGCTGAACAAGCAGTTGCAAAGCACGTTCAATTCCTGGTTGGTCCATCTTCATTAGGGTTATTATGACTTTGCAAAAGTACATTTTTTTGTCATATAGCGTCATATAATTTTTTTTTTAATAGTGACACTATATGTCAATTAATATGTGTATTTTTGCAAAATTAAAAACGACACACAAACTTATAGCACTTTAATGACCAATCCAAAAATATTGTATTTTTGCTGAAAAATTAAACTATGAGATTACACTTACATACTAGCAACAACGATTTAACAATCCCTTTTAACTACCAACAGAAACTCACAGGTGTTTTACATAAATGGCTTGGGGAAAACAATATCGAACACGGAGAAACATCGCTCTATTCATTTTCTTGGTTGAGAAATACACAAAGAAGAGGAAATGGATTAATTTGCGCCAAAGGTGCTTCTCTTTTCCTAAGTTTCTATGACTCTACTAGGTTAAAAGATGTTTTGTCTTCAATCAGGGCAGAACCAGATATGTTTTGCGGATTGATTGTAGAAGATGTTACAATAGAAGAAGACCCCGACTTGACTTTTCAAGAACGCTTTAACATTGCAAGTCCAATTCTCATTAAAAGGCCAAATGACAGAGGAACAACAGAGTATTTATACGACAATCCCAACTGCGGGAGACTGTTAGAAGAGACTCTGCGAACAAAAATGAAAATTGCAGGATTGCTGGAAGACGACACCTTGCATATAGAATTCGACTTGTCATACGCAAAGAAAAAGGAAAAATTAGTATGGTACGGCGATATTAGCAACAAAGCAAATATGTGTCCAGTAATAATCCGGGGAAGCAACCTCACTAAACAATTCGCCTGGAATGTTGGATTGGGGAATTGCACTGGAATTGGTTTTGGTTCAATTTATTAGAATTATGCAATATGTATTACGTTGTAAAATACTCAGGAAAATTCGGCTTCATCAAGCCTTGGACAGCTGTCAGAGATGGAGAGACCTTCAGCCAACAGTTTTTGACACCCTCGATAATTGAGGGAATGGAAAAAAAACTGTTTCCTGAATTGTTAGAAAACAATGGTGAAATTAAAAAGATTCAACGACATAAACTAAGCTATGATGCAATAGATTCTCAGCAAGAAGTCACCCAAACAAGAGGCTGGAAAGTCTCAAAAAAAGAGATGACAAGAGAACGCTCAATCCTTAAACGTGGTGTGATGCTCAATCCAGTTCTTTATTTGGCTTTTGCCGAAAAGTCGGATGCTGAAACTGCTATGAAACAACATATTTGCTTATGTAGAAATGAAGACATCTTGTTACCAAATGCTGAAATAATAGAATTGACCGAAGAACAATTTGTAGAACTTGATGGATTTGAACTGCGTTTTGGCAAATCTGAACAATCCTTTTTGGTTGGTTACAACCGTTTTGACGAAGGAAAACCAATGTACGGCTGGATAGAATATAACGGCAACAAAATCTTGTAAAATGACAGGCAATTACGATTACATATTAGCAAAGCACGAAGACAATGGCGGTATGCCATTGTCTATACACTTAAAAAGTGTAGCTGACGCTGCCGTAATCATTGCCCGACACACAGGGCTGGATGAAGGAATTTCTCGAAACGGAGCTATTTTGCACGACATAGGTAAAGCAAGTCCGTTATTCCAGCGAACCTTGAAACATGGTTATGTTCATCAGCCCGGATTTGTATTCCGCCACGAGATAGCTTCCATTCTTTTCATTTCTGTATTTCCAGAAAATGAAAGGGATGTAATTCTTGATATGATTATTGCCCACCACAAGTCGCTTAAAAATGATGTGGCTGAAAAAGGATTTTTGGATTTGGACGACAATATGGATAGTTTCGCCCGTCATTCTGAGAAATTTGCAGAATGGAGTACGATTGCCTTGGCAATTTTGAATGAATTTGGCATTGAAACTCATCCCATTGACATTGACGAAGCCCAAGAAAACTATGAATATGCAATTGACTATTGCTCACGGAAACCGCTGAATTATTCACGATGGAAAGGACTTTTGATGGCAGCTGACCATTATGCCTCTGCATTGGAGGAAAAAGCAGAAAACTCACTTGACAAACTATTCATCAAGCCTGATTTAGGTTTCTATGAGCGAACACACCATTTATATCCCTTATCATTCGTTGACGCCAATGATGATAGAAAGCACACTTTGGTAACAGCTCCAACGGGGGCCGGAAAGACTGATTTTCTTTTACGCAGATGCAAAGGACGGGTGTTTTACACACTCCCATTTCAGGCTTCCATCAACGCAATGTATGACAGAATCAAAAGCGACTTGAAAAACACCAATGCCCAAATCCATCTGCTTCACGCGGCTTCGAGTCTGAAAGTTAGGGGCAAAGATGTTGAAGAAAGAATCTTGCAACATCATTTGGGGGCTTCGGTAAAAGTGCTCACTCCACACCAAATGGCATCCATCGTGTTTGGCATAAAAGGCTATGAGACAATGTTGCTCGATTTGGAAGGCTGCGATGTGATTTTGGATGAAATACATACTTATTCGAGCGAAATTCAAGCAATTGTTTTAAAGATAATTGAAATACTCAAAGCTGTTGGTTGCAGAATACACGTTGGAACAGCAACTATGCCAACTGTGCTTTACAACAAGATTCTTGAACTATTGGGGGGCAAAGACAAAGTTTATGAAGTTTCACTGCCAAACAACATTTTGACTACATTTAATCGGCACATTATTCATAAAAGGGCTGATTTCGAAAGTTGTGGCGACATTTTAAAACAAGCGGTTGCCGAAAACAAGAAAATACTTATTGTCTGCAATCAAGTGAAACGCTCTCAAATGCTTTACAATGAAATTGGCGAGGAATATCCCAATGTTGACAGAATGTTGATTCACAGCCGTTTCAAGCGTTGCGACCGTGCACGGCTTGAAACATCGCTGAAAGCCGATTTCAACACATCGGAAAATGCTTGCATTGTTGTTTCAACGCAAGTTGTGGAGGTCAGTCTCGACATCAGTTTTGATGTGATGATTACCGAATGTGCGCCGATTGACGCAATGATTCAGCGTTTCGGGCGCATCAACCGCAAGCGCACTGACGAAACCATTGGCAAATACAAGGACATTTATGTGATTCAACCACCGGAAGACAAAAATGAAGCCTTGCCTTACGACATCGACATATTAAAGAACAGTTTTGATGTTTTGCCTAATAATAGTCTGATGGAGGAAGCATCGTTGCAAAAGTTGATCGACAAGGTTTATCCTGACACAAAGTTTATGAACCTTGACTATTCAGGAGTTGTCTTTGTTGATGGCAAATGGATGATTAAAGAGTTATGCCACAACGCAAAATCGGCCTTGCTCGATGTGCTCGACATCAACTCAGCGGCTTGTATTGCGGAAAGCGACAAAGAGGAATACTTGAACAATCCTCTCAACCGAATGATGCTTGAGATACCTGTAAGTTACAAAAGCGTTGCGTATAAGAAATTGGAACAACTTGACTCAGGCTCGCGCCCGTTTGTCATTCCCGACAAAGCCTATAATAATGCTGTCGGTCTATTGATTGAATATGCTTCACCTGATTTTTTTACAAAATACGAATTTATATAAAGCACTAATATAATGATTACAGCAACGATAGGAAAGATATTTTTGGAAGCTTACAACAAGAAATTTGGTTCAAGCTACGATGCCAAAAGTTTCTTTGTTGATGTTTACTATCCATTGTTTTTTGACAGCAACAAATATCTGCAATGGATTCAGAATTCGCCTTTTGTTCAAATGGAAAAGGGACAGAAGGTTGAAACTCTGACACAAGCTGAAAGAAAAGAGAAATTGCAGAAATTTATCCAAAAAGTGGAGGATTGCAACAAACCAGACGCCAGCATCGCACCTGGTTTCCCTGCTTCAGAAGAAAAAGAATTTGCAACCACATCCGGTCAAGTCACGAATTTAAATTTCTCAACCTCAAAAGACGACATATATCTTTCTTGGTTGGGTTCAAGTTTGGGTGTTGGACTACAAGGCGGACTTTCAATCCTATTTTCAGACAAGCAAATCCTTTTGGATTTGTTTGACGGTTGGCAATTATATCGTAAAGTCATCAATGAAAACGATAAAATGAAAGGCAACCAAGTAAACACTTGGAACGGGCAATGGCTTGCTCATTGTTATGACCAAGGGAACTTTTTCATCGAACAACCAATGGCTGGGTTCTATCCTCTTGAAAGCACAAAAGACGGGATGAGTGTGGCAACCCAATCTTGGATAAAAGTCATAATTGGCATTTCAAAGCAGTTTAAAAACCCTAAAATGACAGGTTTCGTCTATAATTTAGGACAAACCAATACCTCTGTCGGTTTTATTCCGTTCAGTCTTGACCATATTCGGAGACCCATCCAACTATATGCAAAGCTGTTTGGCGTTGACGAAGGCAAAAAAGCTGAAGATCTGTGGGGGACAGAAAAAGGATTTAGGACCTGCTGTCAGAAAGGAGCCATAGGTATTGAAGCTATGCAACCCAAAGGCTTACGGCAATATATGACGACCGACAAAGACAAAACTGTAAAACTGCCCAAAAATGACGAAAAACAAATCATTAATTTTCACACATATCAAATCTGGTTATTAGCTATGTTAAACAACGAAGAATTATGGACAAAGTCCAAAGAATTTGCACAAGCATTGCAAGATTATGTCAATAAAGACAAAAAACTGAGCACAAAGCGCGGCAATTTTGTCAAAAACATCCTGACAGTCACATCGAAAAAGACTTTTCTTTCTGCCTTGAGTGAAATTGCACCAGACATTGAATCTTTCAATATGATTGAAGAAAATGCAAAAATCATTCATATGATGCCATCAGACAATGTACCTTATTATCTTACGTTAATTAGGTTCCATTATGCTGGTTTGAGTAACAGAAACAACAAACAAGCACTGCAATTAGAGTTAAATTAATAATAAATCAAAATGAATACAAGCAATTTTATCTATCTGCGTGGATTAAAACACGCTGAAAACGCAGTATTCTGCGTTGAAAACGGTCAAAAAAGTTATTACGACCCTCAATTTGGCTTCCAAGTTCCCTATTCGAGCGGGCAACAAGTAAAGCGTTCAATTCTATCGACTCTTACGGATTTATTAGGTGTAGAACCCGCACCGACCACTTTCGTGTTTGATGTGAAAGAAAAGTCGTTAGGAGAAGGCGAGGTACTGTCAATCTGCGACCCGACTTATCCCGACCAACTGTTAGGCGGTTGGATGCGAGCGGTTAAAGAAGGCAAAGAAAGAACCGTTAAGCGTAGAAGTCCTTTGTCCATTTCTGCGATGCATCCACTGCACCCCTTGTTGGTTTCCAAATCGAAAGAAAACATTACTTTCGACCGTTCTGATAGACCAGAAGTTCATAAAGTAAAAGTCAGGGACTCACAAGGTAATGAACTTTCAGAAGAACAAATTGAGGCTATGCTTTCGGGAACAGACAGAAGCTTGTTGAGGAAGTGGATTCCTGACAATTACAGAGCAACAGGTTTGTTTGTCTATGACATCGCCATCGACCTGCGCACTTTGTTCTGTGTGTCCACAAATCAGTTCGAACCTGAAATCTCAAAGGAGATGATTGCTCAGTTAGTGGAAAAAGGCTGGGTAAAAAGCAAAAATGTCTTTGGCGAGTGTTTGATTTTGCCTAAAACAGAACGAGAAAAGATAATTCCGGCATTGGCTAAAGCGCTTATTAACTGGAGAATCACATCCAACCAAGCACGCACTTTCAGCCTGATGGAAACATTGGCTGTAGCTATCAGCGACAACGCCAATACACTTGCTGCTGCTATCCGAGCCAAACTAATTGACGATGGCGAGAAACCAAAAGCAAAACCTATTGTTGACGAAAATGCTGGAGCTAATTTGTTTGTCACATTACCTTGTTCAAATTACATAGTAACCGAAACAGAATCTGCGGATGCATTGCAGCAAGCCGAATCCAAACTGATCGAAATGATGACGGCCTTCGATTACGAGAATCAACTATAGTATTTAAAAGTGATTGTTGCTAGTCTGCAACGATCACTTTTTTGCATTATAAAACAGACTGTATGCTATTACAAATAAATCCCCATTATGCCCGACACCCAAGAAACCAATATCATCATCTACAACACCCTTGACGGCAAGGCCGCCGTGGCCCTATATGCCAAAGACGGGAAAATCTGGCTCAACCAAAAACAGCTGGCGGAACTTTTTGCCACCTCTGTCCCCAATATCAACATCCACATATCCAACATATTGAAAGAAGGTGAGTTAGATAAAAATTCAGTTATTAAGGATTATTTAATAACTGCTTCCGATGGCAAGAACTACAATGTCACTTTCTACTCGCTTGAAATGATATTGGCTGTTGGCTACCGCGTGAAAGGCAAGCGCGGCACCCAGTTCCGCCAATGGGCCACCAGACACCTTTCAGAATATCTAGTCAAAGGCTTCACTATGGATGACGAACGCCTGAAGAATCCGAACGGACAGCCGGATTATTTCGACGAACTGCTGGAACGCATTCGCGATATACGGGCTTCCGAGAAACGTTTTTACCAGAAACTCAGAGATCTGTTCACTCTGAGCAGCGATTATGAAGCACGGGAGAAGGCCACCCAAATGTTCTTCGCCGAGACCCAAAACAAACTGCTATATGCCGTCACCCATCAAACCGCTGCCGAAATCATCACCTCCCGCGCAGATGCAGACAAACCCAATATGGGACTCACTTCCTGGAAAGGTTCCATCGTGAGGAAACAAGATATCCTTATTGCGAAGAACTATCTGAATAAAAACGAGATAGACACACTAAACCGCTTAACAACCCTTTTTCTTGAATCAGCAGAATTGAGAGTGATGGAACGAAAAGATTTGACTCTGGACTATTGGCGAAATAATGTCAATGGACTGCTCACCTATCACGGGAAAGACGTACTGCAAGGAAAAGGCAGCATCTCTAACGCGGAAATGGAACAAATTGTGTATGAAACTTATGAAATATTCAATGCCAAAAGAAAACAACTCGAAGCTGTTCAAGCCGACCAAGAAGACATAAAGATGCTGGAAGAGATGGTTCAAAAGGCAAAAAAGAATTAATTGTATGCAAATCACCGGCACCCATTTCAACTATTTTCAGGTTTGCCATCGCAAGCTTTGGCTCTTCGCCAACGGCATCAATATGGAACAGAACTCCGATTTGGTGTATGCCGGAAAACTCATTCATAAAGAGAGCTACCCACAACGGTCGGAACGATACGAGGAGATAGAAATCGACGGGGTGAAAGTGGATTTCTACGACACAAAAAACAAGGTAATTCACGAGATCAAGAAATCGGACAAGGTGGAGCAGGCGCACGAATGGCAGTTGAAATACTACCTTTATGTATTTGAACGCAACGGCATTGATGGAGTGAGCGGTATACTGGAATACCCTAAGCTGCGAAAAACGACAGAGGTGTTCCTGAGCGATGTGGACCGGGCAACCATTCGTGACATTGAACTGAAAATCTGTGAAATAATCAGCAATGAGTCTTGTCCGCCATTGGAGAAAAAGGGCATTTGCCGGAATTGCAGCTATTTTGATTTCTGCTACGCAGGAGAGGAGGAAAACGTATGAAGAAGACCTATTATCTGTTCAACCCAGGGGTGCTCGAACGCAAAGACAACACATTGAAATTCACACCAGTTGAAGAAGACGCCAACGGTGAAACCGTGAGACAGGGGCAACCGCGCTATCTGCCCGTGGAAGACGTAGCAGAATTGTATGTCTTCGGTTCGTTGAGGACAAACAGCTCCGTGTATAATTTCTTAGGTCAAAAGGATATAGCTGTCCACTTCTTCGACTATTACGAGAATTACACTGGTTCCTTTATGCCGCGCGACGGCTTGTTGTCGGGCCGGATGCTGTTGGCTCAGACCTCCTTTTACCAGAACAAGAAGAAGCGCGTGGCATTGGCACAGAAATTCATCGAGGGAGCTGCAGCCAATATGCTCAAAAACCTCAATTACTACGACCGCCGGGGCAAGGACTTGAGTCCGCTGATTGAACGCATTATTGAATATTCCGAAGCAATTCCCCTAACAACAGCTGTTGACGAGCTAATGGGGCTGGAAGGCAACATCAGGATGACATATTACGAAGCATTTGATTTGATATTGAATGACTTTCAAATGGACGGACGCAGCAAACAACCTCCGCAGAACGAGGTGAACGCATTGATTTCGTTCGGCAATATGATGTGCTACTCCCAGTGTCTGAGGTCCATTCATCAAACGCAGTTGAATCCAACCATCAGCTATCTGCACACGCCTGGCGAGCGGCGCTACTCGCTTTGTCTGGACATATCTGAGATTTTCAAGCCCATTCTTGTGGACAGACTGATCTTCAAAGTATTAAACAAAAAGGAAATTCAAGAGAGACATTTTGACAAAAAGCTTAACCGGTGTCTTTTGAATGAAGAAGGCAGGAAGATTTTCGTACGGAATTTTGAAGACAAATTGAACGAAACCATTTTCCATCGAAAGCTGAAACGGAATGTAAGTTACAAGCACCTCATCAAATTAGAGTGCTATAAATTGTGCAAGCATCTTTTGGATATGGAGGAGTATAAACCATTAAAAATGTGGTGGTAATATGTATGTGATTTTAGTGTATGATATCGGGGAAAAGCGAGTCGGAAAGATGTTGAAGTTGTGTCGGCAATATCTGAACTGGATTCAGAATTCAGTATTCGAAGGTGATATCACCGAGGTGAAACTGGATGAACTGAAAGTGAAGGCAAAGAGAATTATGGATTCAGAGGTGGATAGTCTGATTGTATTCAAGACGGATGCCACTAAATGGATGAGCAAAGAGATTGTGGGCAAGGAACGTGCAGATACCGATGTTTTTCTATAAAATAATGTTGTCGGAGAAGGCAAAAGGGCAGTCCTTTGCGCCGCCAAACCCACGCACAGTTCTTTGACATCCTGGAAATCAATAAAATACACAGTTGTCGCACCTCCATTATTTTTATATTATTGCAGATTGACGACTTTTTATTAATTTTGCACCGCTGTTCAGCAATGCCAACAGACTGATATACAGCGTTGGAATGTTGTCATTTGCAACGGCTTTTAATCGAACCATAAGGAATTGAAATAAAGAACCGGAAGAGACCGAACCGGCCATCAAATTTCTTTTAATCGAACCATAAGGAATTGAAATTCTGATAACGCAACTTTGTAGGTGTAATAGCATCAGCACTTTTAATCGAACCATAAGGAATTGAAATTTGATATCGGTAACAGTGAAAGAATCGGATGCACGTACTTTTAATCGAACCATAAGGAATTGAAATGGACTGGTCGCGTTTGTATTATAACGGCCTTGCCGGCTTTTAATCGAACCATAAGGAATTGAAATATAGGAAACACAACGCCTTCAGGCGGAGAATCGGGATCTTTTAATCGAACCATAAGGAATTGAAATAAATGTTCGTAGACAACGATATGTACGAAGCCAAAAGTCTTTTAATCGAACCATAAGGAATTGAAATTCGGGAATTTTGATTTACCGAACAATCTTACGATTTCTTTTAATCGAACCATAAGGAATTGAAATCTCTTTACAATGCCACAGCTGGTGTTGACCGTGTGCTTTTAATCGAACCATAAGGAATTGAAATAGTTTCCGTGGCAAAGTGTTATGTAGTGCTGGTATCCTTTTAATCGAACCATAAGGAATTGAAATGTAGGTGCACAGACGTTCAACAATTACTCAACATACCCTTTTAATCGAACCATAAGGAATTGAAATTACACTCTGTTAGTTGACGTCATATAGTTGAGCCAGGCTTTTAATCGAACCATAAGGAATTGAAATTGTGGACATTGTTATGCTTGTCAAACTAATAGACGAACTTTTAATCGAACCATAAGGAATTGAAATATCTGGTTGCCGGTCGTGGTGAATGTCGGCGGGGTCTTTTAATCGAACCATAAGGAATTGAAATGCTTCTGCGGCACTCTCGAGTTCACGGAGCGTGTCTTTTAATCGAACCATAAGGAATTGAAATATGGTAGCCAACAAGGCCCTGAGTTGGTGCTTATGCAGCTTTTAATCGAACCATAAGGAATTGAAATCTTATTCTTTGTGCGGTAAGCGTTTTCCGATAGACCTTTTAATCGAACCATAAGGAATTGAAATCGGTCAATATTCAGGAAGTAATGTCCACTTCTGATGGCTTTTAATCGAACCATAAGGAATTGAAATTATACTTGGTTTACTGATGTCATGTAGTTAATCCACGCCTTTTAATCGAACCATAAGGAATTGAAATTCGTCATCACCGCAGACACGGAAACAACAAACGAAGGCTTTTAATCGAACCATAAGGAATTGAAATTATCAAATATATAGGAACATACTCAGTAGAGATGGGCTTTTAATCGAACCATAAGGAATTGAAATTAAGGAGCTGACCTTCGAAGAAGTGAAGCTGCAACTTTTAATCGAACCATAAGGAATTGAAATACTATGATATTTTCAAACAATATTATAGCAATAAACACTTTTAATCGAACCATAAGGAATTGAAATTATATATAGTGACGATGAAAAGGAAAAATTGTGGCCTTTTAATCGAACCATAAGGAATTGAAATATGTATATGGCCATTAATTAACAAATCCCATGGTGGACTTTTAATCGAACCATAAGGAATTGAAATTCAGGTTCTGTATCCTGGCCATAACGGCCTGCAGCTTTTAATCGAACCATAAGGAATTGAAATGATGGAGTGGGACGGCGACATCACGCCGGAACTGCAGCTTTTAATCGAACCATAAGGAATTGAAATGATGGAGTGGGACGGCGACATCACGCCGGAACTGCTGCTTTTAATCGAACCATAAGGAATTGAAATGGAAATCGCGCGTCTGAAAGCCGAGATTGCCCAGAACTTTTAATCGAACCATAAGGAATTGAAATTCTGGAAAATAATTGTATATTTGCACCGCATTTTTGACTTTTAATCGAACCATAAGGAATTGAAATTTGGGAACACGTGCAAGTTGGTGACACGGTTTCCGACTTTTAATCGAACCATAAGGAATTGAAATGATTTTTGCCTATCAGGACTCTCGCAACAATCCGTTTTCTTTTAATCGAACCATAAGGAATTGAAATAAGAAACTTTCTGCCCTTGACAATCTTTCAATTCCTCACTTTTAATCGAACCATAAGGAATTGAAATAGAACAGGCCGATAGGGCATATCGCGTCCAGTGTGCCTTTTAATCGAACCATAAGGAATTGAAATCATTACTATATATATATAATTATATTATTATAATTATACTTTTAATCGAACCATAAGGAATTGAAATGCGACTGGGTCACGGCGGAACTGGAGGAGTGGGGCTTTTAATCGAACCATAAGGAATTGAAATCCAGTCACGGCATACTCGAAGAAGATGAGCAGCGGCTTTTAATCGAACCATAAGGAATTGAAATTCAATAACGCCACACTGCCAGCGTCAGTGCTGTCGCCCTTTTAATCGAACCATAAGGAATTGAAATGTGTAACTCGTGCCGGGCACGATGCCGCCGCGCTCGACTTTTAATCGAACCATAAGGAATTGAAATAACTTTGTCTGGGCGGAAGAAGGAAGAGCACGCTCCCTTTTAATCGAACCATAAGGAATTGAAATATCAAAGACAATTTTCTTGTAAGCAAGGAAAGGACTTTTAATCGAACCATAAGGAATTGAAATAAGAAATGTGTGGGTAGTTAGTGGCATTTTCAATCTGACTTTTAATCGAACCATAAGGAATTGAAATTTAGTAGCCGCATTAGCAATATCCTCAAGAATTTTGTCCTTTTAATCGAACCATAAGGAATTGAAATAATTAAAATAGGTGATTCTTTGAACTTGTCAGAATACTTTTAATCGAACCATAAGGAATTGAAATTCAGAACCAATATAAAAACCGACGTTCCTCACTTCTTTTAATCGAACCATAAGGAATTGAAATGATTGAGCAACAGATGCTTCAAAATAAATATGTTCCTTTTAATCGAACCATAAGGAATTGAAATATGGATAGGCTTGATTTCACCTATACGGGTAGTGCTTTTAATCGAACCATAAGGAATTGAAATACGGCACGGAGTTTATGTTCTTCGAGGACCACAACTCTTTTAATCGAACCATAAGGAATTGAAATGTTTTTCTAATTCGCTTCCGCCAGGGCCTCACACAGGCCTTTTAATCGAACCATAAGGAATTGAAATGTCGAAAGTGTCCGTGTTGAACAGCAGGAAATCCTTTCTTTTAATCGAACCATAAGGAATTGAAATGATAGGGAGGCCTTTTGTCCATCTTGGCGATCAGCGTCTTTTAATCGAACCATAAGGAATTGAAATGATGGGATGCTATTGCGTTCGGATCGTGATTGACGCCTTTTAATCGAACCATAAGGAATTGAAATTAGAGCAAGCAAAAGAAGACAACAAAAGGTTCAGGCTTTTAATCGAACCATAAGGAATTGAAATACCTCAACCTCATCCTTAACTACGGCGCGATGGGGACTTTTAATCGAACCATAAGGAATTGAAATTGGAGCGAGGTGGAGGCGGTGTTCGCCTGCAACCCGGCTTTTAATCGAACCATAAGGAATTGAAATGGCGAACGTGCGGTCGCGGATGGACGCGCTGAAGGACTTTTAATCGAACCATAAGGAATTGAAATGCGATCACCACGAATCCGCCGTCATGCGGTATCACTTTTAATCGAACCATAAGGAATTGAAATATGATTGTCGATGAGGTTCTCACTCAGGCAGACGGTGACTTTTAATCGAACCATAAGGAATTGAAATGTGTTGGTGGCTGCGCTTTGGTCGCCCGTGTTGGTGCTTTTAATCGAACCATAAGGAATTGAAATTCGTCAAGTTGCGCTTTTATGAACTTGTACAGCTCTTTTAATCGAACCATAAGGAATTGAAATTACACTGCCTCTTGCCAGTCTTGGTAAGTTCCGCCGCTTCTTTTAATCGAACCATAAGGAATTAACACAGGAACGGCATATATCGATCTAAGGATAAGATATCTAACATCTCGTCTTAAGTGCCATCTCCCAAAATCATCCACATAAAAAAAGGCCGGAAACGCTTGCGCGCTCCGGCCTGAATCAGCATAATGCTGTGTGATTAGTTCTGGTGCATACGGGCGTTGATCTTGTCGTTCAGCTCTTGCGGGACTTCGAGCTGCAATTTGACCTTCAACTCACGCAGACGCTTGTTGTTGTCCAAGTGGTCGGCATCGATATTGTAAGCCTTCTGGCACCATTCGTGAGCCTTCTCCGTCATCTCCTTCAACTCAGGAGAACCCTTGAGGGCGATGGCTTCGTTCCATTTCTTCTCCTTCTGCAGGGCGGCAACCTGATCTTCAATGGCGTGCATACGCTCGTAGAAGAGGTAACCCATCTGCTCGTTCAGCTTGTAGGAGCCGGGGTTGGCGGCGAGGGCGTTCTTGATGATATCCTCAGCCTTCTGGAAAGCCTTGTAGTTGCTCAAGTAGTTGGCGCAACGGGCAACCATCTCCTCTGAAGAATCGAAAGCCAAAGCGGAATCGCAGGTGGCCATCAACTTGGCCTCGTCGTTGAGCATAGAGTAGTAGCTCATCTGGGCCTCGTAAACGCCGGACTTGACATCCTTGGGGAGCTTTTCGGCCGGAACTGCAAGCATCTTGTCAATCATCTTGCCGCAATTGACCGTGTCCTTGTCATCCATATACATATAGTAAAGCTCAATGATGCCGTAGATGAAGTTCGGGTTGGCAGAGACTGACTTGGCAAACATCTTCTTGGCGTTGTCGTTGTCCTTGAGATTCTCCTTGTAAATGGCAGCGGCGCTGTAGTAAGCCAAAGAGGCATTGGAGGACTTGGCCAGTTCGTAATTCTTGGCGGCAACCAGGAAATTATCAAGAGCCTTCTGGTAATCACCTTTCTTGAGATAGCTGTTGCCCAGATCATAGAAGGGCTCGGCGCAAAGTTTCTGGCCGTCAATAGCGCCCAGCATACCGCTCTTGGGCTGCACCTTCGGGTCAAGGGAAAGGGCTTTCACGAAAGACTCATTCGCAATCTGCAGCGCATCCGGATAACGGGGCGTGTAGTTGGGATCTGTCTTCAGTTTCTTCTGGTCGGTGTTGTACAAATTGATATAGACGTTGCCTCTCATCAGCCAGACTTGTGCATTGTCGGGGTTGGCGGCGAGGCACTCTTCGATGAACTTCTTGGCTTTGGGGGCCTGGTTCTGCCGCAGGCACTGCCAAGCGTCGTCCACGCAGGTTTGGGCAAAAACGGTCACGCTGACCATCAAAGCGGCAAAGAGAAGGGTTAATTTTTTCATTGTTTTGATGTATTTAAGGTTATAAAATAGATTAATTTTCCAATTCGTGTATCAACTTGTCAATTTCATCATATTTAGGCGACTGCTGTCTCGCATAAATCGCTTTCAGCGTGTTGAGCAGGTTGAGGTCGCGGGGCTCCAGCTTGCGGGCTTCTTCAAAATAGCGGGCCGACTCGGTCAAATGAGCATCGGATTGCCTCTTGTACTCTTGCGCAGTTGAGTTGTTAGACTGCGAAACTGCCAATTGGTTATATTGGTTGAAAAGTTTTTCAGACAGGCTGTAATGGCAGACACCCAGATTGTAGAGAACCACAAAATTATTGGACGACAGTCTATTGGCCTTTTCAAGAAGCGTGACTGCCTGCTCGTACTCCTTTTCTTTGATGTAGAAATTGGAGAGGTTCACATACTCGTCGGCGGAGTTGAAGTTCGCAGAGTTGACGTTCCGGAGTATGTTGCGGGCCTTCACACTGTCGCCAGTCCAATAGAGGTAGTCTATCTCCGCCATCAAGACATTGACATCGCCGGGGATTTTGGACTTTGCCTGTTCCAGGATTTTGCGGGCCATCGCGGGGTTATCCTCAGACTTGTAGGTTTCCATCATCCGGATATAGACGTAAGGCACCGCGGAGCCGTCGTCAATGGCCTTCTGGTAATAGGTCTTCAGGTCCTTGGTGTCGCCCATAGCTTCCAGTGTATAAGCGTAATAGTAATACAGATCGCCGTTCATCGGGTACTGGGGCTTGTCCATCTCGTAGGAGGCGATGCCCTTCTCGAGGGTGGCTTTGGCGCCATTGTAGTCCTTGGCAATCAGCTGGTCCACGCCGCGCACAAGCAGCAGCGGGTAGAGTTGCTTGAGGGCATCTTTGGCGGAGAACATCTCCATTGCTTCCGCATTCGGGTTGATTTCCTTGGACTTCAGGAAAGCGTCGTATGCCTCAACGGGGGCATCGGGATGCACAATCTGGAATTGGGGGTCCTTCTGTTTGGCGCCATACTCCTCGTTGGCCAGAAAGTAGCAGATATTGCCCTTGTAGAGCCAGGTCTGCGCCTTGCCGGCAAGCTTCTCGTCCTGCGTGCAAAGGTCAATAGCCTCCTTGGCCTTGACATAGTTCTTGTCATAATAGAAGTTGTAGGCCTTGGTCAGGGAGGGTTTCTGGGCCAGGGTGGTCAGCGCGAAACCGGAGAGCAGGAAAAGCAGTAAGAGACGTTTCATTTTTTCAGGGAAAAATTAGTCGATAGACCCCGTTTGGTCATCGGAGTTTAACGATTGTTCTACATTTTCGTCCGTGGGGTTGACGATAGGATTGCCCTCTTCGTCAAATTCCTCCTCTTCATCATCTTGTCTGGGGACCACGCAGACGGCGGCGATGGTGTCGTTCTTGCGCAGGTCTATCAGTTTGACGCCTTGGGTGTTGCGTCCGAGAATGCGGAGGGTGTCCACGTGGAGTCGGATGGCGATGCCGGAGCGGTTGATGATCATCAGGTCGTCATCGTCGGTCACATCCTTGAGAGCGACAAGATTGCCGGTCTTTTCGGTGATCTTGATGGTGCTGATGCCCTTGCCGCCACGGTGGGTGATGCGGTAGTCCTCGAGGAGGGAGCGTTTGCCGAAGCCGTTCTGGGAGACGATGAGCACGTTGCTGCGCTGGTTGTCGATGGCCAGCACGCCCACGATGGCATCGTCAGGGCCGGCCAGGGTGATGCCACGCACACCCGCGGCGTTACGACCCATAGGACGCAACTCTTCACTCTCCTTGAAGCGGATGGCGCGACCGGAGTGGAGCGCCAGCATCACATCGCTGTTGCCGTCGGTGAAGCGGGCGGCGATGAGGCGGTCGCCTTCACGCACATTGATGGCGATGATGCCCTTCTTGCGCGGATGCGAGTAGGCGTCGATGTTAGTCTTCTTGATAACGCCCTTTTCCGTACAGAGAATGACGAAATGGTTGTTGATATAGTCGGGATCGGTAATGCTCGTGAGGTTGATGATGGACGCGATACGGTCGTCCTCCTCAATCTGGAGGATATTCTGGATGGCGCGGCCCTTGGAGGTCTTGACGCCTTCCGGAATCTCGAACACGCGCAACCAGAAGCACTTGCCCTTCTCGGTGAAGAAGAGCAGGTAGTTGTGGTTGGTGGCCATATAGAGGTGCTCGATGAAGTCCTCATCGCGGGAGCTGCCGCCCTTGGAGCCCTTTCCGCCGCGGTTCTGGACCTTGTATTCGGCCAGCGGGCAGCGTTTGATGTAGCCGAGGTGAGAGATGGTGATGACCACCTCGTCGTCGGGGATGGTGTCTTCCACGCGGAACTCGGAGGAGTTGTACTCGATGGGCGAAAGGCGCGGGTCACCGTACTTATCCTTGATTTCCTGGAGCTCTTTCTTGATGATTTCCATACGGAGATGCTCGTCGGCGAGCACTTCCTGCAGGTAGGCGATGAGTTTCATCAGCTCGTCATATTCGTTCTGGATCTTCTCACGCTCGAGGCCGGTAAGTTGGCGGAGACGCATCTCGACGATGGCCTTGGCTTGGGCTTCGGTGAAGCCCCATTTCTCCATCAGGCCGTTCTGGGCCTCTTGCACCGTTTGGGAGGCGCGGATGAGGGCGATGACCTCATCGATGATGTCGAGGGCCTTGAGGAAACCTTCGAGGATATGGGCGCGGGCCTGGGCCTTCTTGAGGTCGAACTGGGCGCGGCGGATGACCACGGAGTGGCGGTGCTTGACGTATTCAACGATGATGTCCTTGAGATTGAGCGTCATCGGGCGGCCGTTGACGAGGGCCACGTTGTTGACGCTGAAGGAGGACTGGAGGGCTGTCATCTGGTAGAGTTTGTTGAGGACAACCTCGGGCACGACGTCGCGGCGCAGGTCATAGACGATGCGGGTGCCGTTGCGTTTGTTGGAGAGATTCTCGATGTTGGTGATGCCGGCGATTTTGTCCTCCTTGACCAGTTCCACGGTATGGCGGATCATATCGGAGGGGTTGACCTGGTACGGCAGGGAGGTAACGACGATGCGGTTTTTGGTCTTGTCGATTTCAAACTCGGCGTGACCGCGCATCACGATTCTGCCGCGGCCGGTCTCAAAAGCCTCGCGGACGCCCTGGTAGCCGTAGATCATACAGCCGGAGGGAAAATCGGGGGCCTTGATGTATTGCATCAGCTCAGGAATGGTGATGTCGTTGTTGTCGATATAGGCGCAGATGCCGTCGCACACCTCGCCGAGGTTGTGCGGGGCCATATTGGTGGCCATACCGACGGCGATGCCAGCGGAGCCGTTGACCAGCAGGTTGGGGATCTTGGAGGGGAGCACGGTGGGCTCAGGGATGGAGTCGTCGAAGTTGAGGGTCATATCAACAGTATCCTTCTCGATGTCGGCCACCATATCCTCGGCGGATTTGCGGAGACGGGCCTCGGTGTAACGCATAGCAGCGGGGCTGTCGCCATCAACAGAGCCGAAGTTACCCTGTCCATCCACGAAGGGATAGCGGAGTGACCAGGGCTGAGCCATACGGACCATTGCGTCATAGACGGCGGTATCGCCGTGGGGGTGGTACTTACCCAGCACCTCACCCACGATTCTGGCGGATTTCTTATAGGGTTGGTTGGAGACTATATTGTTGTCCCACATTGCATAGATGATACGGCGCTGGACGGGCTTGAGGCCGTCGCGCACATCAGGCAATGCGCGGGAGACAATCACAGACATAGAATAGTCAATGTAGGCCGTTTTCATTTGGTTTTCGATCTCGACCTGCACGATTTTTTCACCTAACTTTTCTTCTTCTATCATTTTTTCGTATCTTTTGTTTCTTCTAAATCGCTGTTTCTTAAAATATTACATTTTACAAAAAGAGAGCACGAAAATACGATTTTTTTCGAGAAATGCAAGCCTAAAAATGCTGTTCTTTTTTGTATTTTTGCCGCCTGATATATTTAATTGAATAATCATAATATGGAAATGCACTATTCTGACGAAATGACCTATGCTTTGGAGGAGGCACGCAAGATTGCGGTGTATTATCATTCCCAAAACATCGGTATGGAACATATAATGGTGGCATTGTTGCGTTATCCTGGCGACAGCATCACCAAGAACCTTTTCAATGTTTACCGGCTGGACACCGACGTGTTGCGCACGCAGTTGGAGGAGATGATTGAGGGCAACGAAAACAAAGTGGAGAGCATGCCGGAGAGCATCCGTTTCAACACGCAGACCGACAACACGCTGCGTCTCTCCTACCTCATCTCGAGGGAGTATCATAGCGACAAGGTGGAGTCGTATCATTTTGTGCTCGCCCTGCTGCGTGACGGCCGCAACGACTCGGCCAATGTGGTGAAGATCCTGCTCACGCGCGGGGGCATCACCTACAACTCCTTCACCTCGGAGGTGAAGCGCGAACTCAATATGGAGTCGGGGCGCCCGGAGGCAATGTCAGGCGGTGACGATATGGAGGAGGACGAGGACGACCGCCGCAGGCCCGTGCGGACCAAGAAGGGCGCCGCCAAGGGGTCGGCCACGCCGATGCTGGACAGTTTCGGCAAGGACCTCACGCAGTATGCCGCCGACGGCAAGCTGGATCCGGTGGTGGGCCGCCAGAAGGAGCTGGAGCGCATTGCCCAGATCCTGAGCCGCCGCAAAAAGAACAATCCTGTACTGATTGGCGAGCCCGGCGTCGGCAAGTCGGCCGTGGCCGAGGGACTGGCCATCAACATCGTGCAGGGCAAGGTGTCGCGCACGCTGATGAACAAGCGTCTGGTGGCCTTGGATATGGCCTCGTTAGTGGCCGGCACCAAGTACCGCGGACAGTTCGAGGAGCGTGTGAAGACCATCCTCACCGAGATTGAGAAGAACCCCGACATCATCCTGTTCATCGACGAGTTGCACACGATGGTGGGGGCTGGCAACGCGCCCGGCAGTATGGATGCGTCCAACCTCTTCAAGCCCGCCCTGGCGCGCGGCGAGATGCAATGCATCGGCGCCACCACCCTGGACGAGTACCGCGAGTTCATCGAAAAGGACGGTGCCCTGGAACGCCGTTTCCAGAAGATCATCCTCGAGCCCACCACACCGGAGGAGACCATCGAGATTTTGAACAACATCAAAGACAAATACGAAGACCATCATCTGGTGCGCTACAGCGACGAGGCCCTCAAGGCCTGTGTGTCGCTCTCCAACCGGTACATTTCCGACCGCTGTCTGCCCGACAAGGCCCTGGATGCCCTCGACGAGGCCGGCGCCCGTATGCATATCCAGAACATCCACGTGCCGGAAGAGCTTCTGCAGGTGGAGAAACAGATTGCCGAGTTCGAGAAACTCAAGACCGAGGCCATCAAGGAACAGCAATACAACGCCGCCGCTGGCTACCGCGACCAGATCAAGCAGTTGGAAAGCACCCTCGCCACCATCAAGAAGGAGTGGGAAGAGAAGTCAGACCTGGAGCGTCCGGTCGTGACGGAAGACACGGTTGCCGAAGTCATCGCGATGATGACGGGCGTGCCCACGCAGCGCATCTCCACCAACGAGGGCGCGCGCCTGCTGAAGATGGCCGACGAGTTGCAAGGCAAGGTCATCGGCCAGGACGACGCCATCGTCAAGATTGCCAAGGCCATCCGCCGCAACCGCGCCGGACTCAAGGACCCCAACAAGCCCATCGGCACCTTCATCTTCCTCGGTCCCACCGGTGTGGGCAAAACCTACCTGGCCAAGGTGCTGGCCGAGTATCTTTTCGACTCGCAGGATGCCATCATCCGCATCGATATGAGCGAATATATGGAGAAGCACACCGTATCGCGTCTCATCGGCGCGCCTCCGGGCTATGTAGGCTACGAAGAGGGCGGCCAACTCACCGAAAAGGTACGCCGCAAGCCCTACTCTATCGTACTGCTCGATGAAATCGAGAAGGCCCACCACGACGTGTACAATGTGCTGCTGCAGGTCTTTGACGAGGGACAACTCACCGACGGTATGGGCCGGAAGGTTGATTTCAAGAACACCATCCTCATAATGACCTCCAACATCGGCACGCGCGAGCTGAAGGACTTCGGCACGGGCGTGGGCTTCAGCACCGAAGCCACCAAGGCGGCACAGAACAAGGTGGAACAAGGCATCCTCGAGAAAGCCCTCAAAGCAACCTTCTCCCCCGAGTTCCTGAACCGCGTGGACGACGTCATCTATTTCAACTCCTTAGGCAAGGACGAGGTTATCCGAATCATCGATATCGAACTCAAGAAGGTGCTCGACCGCGTCAAGGACCTCGGCATTTCGGTGACGGTGACCGACAAGGCCAAGCATTTCCTGGCCGACACCGGCTGGGATCCCAACTACGGCGCACGTCCGCTGAAACGGGCCATCCAGAAGAACGTCGAGGATCTGCTCGCCGAGGAGATTCTCAACCAGACGCTGCCGGAGGGTTCCGCGCTGACGTTGGATTACGATGAGGAGAGGGAGGAGATGAGAATAATTAAGAATTAAGAATTAAGAATTAAGAATGGAGAATGGAGAATGAAGAATTACAAGGAAAAATTGCACGCCATCAAGGCATTCATATTTGATTTCGACGGGGTTTTGTCGGACGGGAAAGTTTATGTGCAGCGTGACGGCGAGATGGTTCGCGCCACGAACACGAAGGACGGGTACGCGCTGCAATATGCCTTGCGCAAGGGCTACCGTGTGGCCATCATCTCCGGCGGCTATGCCGACTCAATGCGGCTGCGCTACAAGGATTTCCCGGGGATGGACATCTTCCTCCACGTGGGCAACAAGATTGACTTGTACCACGACTATCTCAAGGAACACGATCTGCAGCCCGAGAATGTCCTGGTGATGGGCGACGACATCCCCGACTACCAGATGATGCAGATGGCGGGGGTGAAGTGTTGTCCCGCCGACGCCGCTGAGGAGATCAAGCACATCTCCGACTACATCTCCTTCCAGCCAGGCGGGTGCGGGTGCGTGCGCGATGTCATAGAACAGACCCTGCGGCTGCAGGGCCGTTGGTTTGAAGAGGACGCCTGCGTCTGGTAACCATTTAATAGCACACGGATATGGGTTGTTTCTTCTCCGGCACATTCAGTTTCATCGGGTTCGTCGTAGGCCTTATCTTCGGAGGCTTCGGCGGCGCGTTGATCGGGATGCTTATCGGAACAGTCATCGACGCTATCGTCGGCAAGAACAAATTCAACGTCAGCAGCCACTATTACAAGACGCAGGATTTCACCGAGCACCTGCTCTATTTGGCCGCATACGTGGCCCGGGCCGACAACAACCGCCTGCTGCGCTCGGAGATGACCTTCGTGCAGGACTATTTCCGCCAGTTGGTGGGGTCGGACAGGTTGAGCGCCCTGATGCTCCGTTTCCGCGACATTCTGGACGAGCGGGCTGACATCGGACCCATCTGCCAGGACCTGAACACGCACGCCACCTTGAACGAAAAGCTGGTCATCCTCAACTTCCTGTTCGGGTTTTCCACCTCCGACGGCGAGATGCGCAACGAGGAGGTCTCCGCCATCTGGGACATTGCCCAGCGGTTAGGCATTCCCCGCTCCACCTTCGAGGCCGTCCGTTCTATGCACGCCCCGTCGGGAGGATACTCCAGACAATACCAACAGGGCGGCTATTCATCCTCTTCTTCCCAATCGTACACTTCCCGTTCCTCTTTGGAGAACGACTACAAGATACTGGAAGTTTCGCCCGATGCCACCGACGAGGAGGTGAAGAAGGCCTACCGTGCTGCCGCCAAGAAGCACCATCCTGACAAGGTGAGTCATCTCGGCGAGGACGTCCGGAAGGCCGCCGAGGAGAAATTCGCCAAGGTCAACCAAGCCTACGACCGGATCAAAAAGGCGCGCGGGATGAATTGATTTTCCGGTTTGTTTTAACCTATTTTTGCAACACATTTAATTAAATATAATAGTATGAAAAAAAATCTCTCTCTCGTAGCCGTATTCTTCGTGTTTCTGGCTATGGGCTTCGGCGATGCCGCCGGCCAACTGGTATCCGTAGTGGAAAAAGCCTTCAACATCTCGCCTTTTATGGCCTCTTTTGTCTCCTTTTCCGGAATGATAATGTTCGGGGTGCTGTCGGTGCCCACGGGGGTCTGGCAGTCAAAGACCGGCAAGAAGAAGATGCTGACCATCGGGCTTATCCTGTTCCTGTTGGGCGCGATTCTTCCCATCATTGCCTTCAACTTCCCCATCATCCTGTTGGCGGTGTTGCTGATGGGCGCGGGCGCCACCATCCTACAGGTGTCGGGCAACCCGCTGATCCGCGACGTGTCGCCCGAGGGCAAATACTCCAGTATGCTCTCCTTCGCCCAGTCGCTGAAAGCCATCGGCACCCTCTCCACATCACTCATCCTGGTGCTCATCGGCACCTCGCTGATGAAGTACGGCTGGTTCTCATTTACCCCTGAAGGCGCGGCAGAGCCCGTCAATATGGGCTTCCGCATTCTGTTCCCCATCTTCGGGGCCGTATTGCTCATCACCCTGATTATGGTGCTGCTCTTTGTCCCCGACCAAGCCGAGACGGAGACCACCGAGCCCACCACCTTCGGGAAATGTCTCAAAGCCTTGGGCAACCCTTACATCCTGATGATGTTCCTCGGCATCTTTTTCTACTGCGGCGCCGAGGCCTCTATGTTCAACCGCATTCCTTCGATATTGATTGAGAACAATCCGGGCATCACGCCGGCTTTGGGCAACATCGTGCTGATTATCGCCCTGTTTGTGGGCCGTTTCCTGGGCGGTGTCTGTCTGCGCCACATCAAGCCGAATGTCTTCCTCGTCCTCACCATCCTGGTCTCCATCATCGGCAATGTGCTGTTGTTCCTGCCCTACAACGCCTTCACCACCTGGCTGAGTTTCATCCTGATCGGCATCGGTTTCGCCAACATCTTCCCGCTCATCTTCTCCATTTGCGTGGACAAGATGCCCGAGAAGACCAACGAGATTTCCGGTTTGATGACCACCGCCATCGTGGGTGCCGCCATCGTGCCGCTCATCACGGGTGCCGCCGCCAATGTGGCTCCGAAATACGCCTTTTTCGTCACGCTGGCCTGCTTGTTGTATTTGGGCTTCGTGGCTTTGAGAAACCGAGACACCGTTAACGCATAAATCTTTATATTTTTATATTATGAAAAGAACAAACTTTTTCTGGATACTGTTCCTTTTGGCATTCACTTTCTCCGCCAACGCCCAGAGCGAATACGTGAATCCGCTGGTGGGTACCGCCGAGCACGGACACACCTTCCCAGGGGCCCTCGTGCCCTTCGGTGGAGTGCAAGTCAGTCCCGACACCCGTCTGGAGGGCTGGGACGGCTGCTCCGGCTACCATTACAGTGACAGCCGCATCTACGGTTTCTCGCACACCCACCTTAGCGGCACAGGCTGCAGCGACTACGGTGACATCCTCGTGATGCCCTTCACGGGCACCCCGTCGGTCCGCAACAGCGAGTATTCGTGCACCTTCACCCACAACAACGAGAAGGCCACGGCCGGTTACTATGCTGTAAAGCTTGACAATGGCATTTTCGCCGAGCTCACCGCCGGCCAGCGCGTGGGCGTGCACCGCTACACCTTCCCCAAGGAGGCCACCAGCAAAGGCATCGTCATCGACCTCAGCCACCGAGATCTGACCCTTATCTCCAGTATGACCTACGACGGCACGCAGATATATGGTTTCCGCCGCTCGGAAGCCTGGAACCCCGACCAGCACTGCAATTTCTCGCTCCTCTCCTCCCAACCTTTCCAGAAAATCGAGTTCTATCGCGATGACAAGTTGGTGAAGGAAAACGATGTGCGCGGCGGCAACTGCAAAGCCATCGTCTATTTCGACAAGAATGTGACATCTGTGGTGCTCAAGGTGGCCATCTCTGCCGTGGACATCCAAGGCGCCATCCAAAACCAAAAGGAGTTTTCCAACTACGACTTCGACCAAATCAGAAATCAAGCAAAAGAGGCTTGGAACCGCGAGCTGGGCAGAATCAAGGTGGAAACCAAGGACAAGGAGCGTCTCAAGGTGTTCTACACCGCCCTTTATCACAGCTTCACCTCACCGTATCTATATACGGATATCGACGGTCGCTACCGCGGAATGGACGGCAAAATCCAAATCGTGGAGCAGGGCAAGCAGGTCTATACGGTCTTCTCCTTGTGGGACACCTACCGGGCCTTGCATCCGCTGCTCAACATCATTGACCGGAAGCGCACCGAGGATTTCCTGTACACTTTCCTCCAGCACTACCGTCAGGGTGGAATGCTGCCCGTCTGGGAGTTGTCCGCTTTCGAGACCTGGTGTATGATCGGCTACCATTCCATTCCGGTCATCCTCGACGCCTACGTCAAGGACATTCATCCCTACGACGAGAAGGAAATGTTGCAGGCAATGGTACACAGCGCCACGCTCGACAAATTCGGGCGGAAAGAATACGCTATGTATGGCTATGTGCCTGGCGATGCCGACAACGAGTCGGTTTCCAAGACGCTGGAGTACGCCTACGACGACTGGTGCATTGCACGGTTCGCCGAGCTTACCGGCAACCAGAAGGTGGCCGACGAGTTCTACCGCCGCTCGCAATCCTACCGCAACATCCTTGACCCCGACGGCTTTATGCACGGCAAGCGCAACGGCGGCTTTGTCACCCCCTTCAATCCTACGGAGGTCAACAACTACTACACGGAAGCCAACTCCTGGCAATATTCCACCTATGTGCCCCACGACCTGCCCTATTACATCTCGATGATGGGCGGGCAAGCACGAATGGAGAGTTTCCTCGACCGTCTTTTCACCTCCAGTTCCGTGATGACGGGCCGCGAGCAGTCCGACATCACCGGAGTCATCGGCCAATACGCGCACGGCAACGAGCCGAGCCATCACGCCGCCTACCTCTACAACTATGTGGGACGGCACGACAAAACCGCCGAGATGGTGCGCAAAATTATGACCGAACTCTACACCTCCCAGCCTGATGGTTTGTGCGGCAACGAGGACTGCGGCCAGATGTCGGCCTGGTATGTGCTCAGCTCACTCGGATTTTATCCCGTCTGTCCAGGCAACAACCGCTACAGCATCGGTTATCCGATGTTCGACAAAGCGACCGTGCAATTGGAGAACGGCAAACAGTTCATCGTCCGAAAAGAGGGCAAAGGCGACTATATCGCCAAAGTAACCGTCAACGGCCGCACAGTCAGCGGCTCGCCGATGGAAATCACCTTCGACGACATCAAGAATGGCGGGGAGTTGGTCTTCACGATGACCAAGGAGAAGGTGGTGCCGCAAGTCGCCCCCGAATCCCCGATTCTCGTCCAGCCCCCGATTATGCCCTATTTCTCCACCGACAAGGAGCGTTTCAGCGGCACGACGAGCATCGAAATCAAGCTCTATCGTCCCGAAGGGTACGCCCCTGTGTACGACAAGGAGGGCCTTGCCTCGACCGTCATTTATTACACGCTGGATGGCAGTGACCCCGCCCCGACCCACGGGTTACGCTACACCGGGCCCATTACCCTCGACAAGACCACGACTGTGAAGGCCGTGGCTTACAATCCCAACCAAGGCGTGAGCCGGATGGCACAGGCCACCTACGTACAGTATGCCAAAGACAAAGTGCTCACCTACATTACCCGCCCGCAAGACCAGTACTTCTACGGTGGCCAAGACGGTCTTATCGATGACGAGCGCGGCAAGCTCAACTACCGCATCGGTGGTTGGCAGGGTTTCCTTGAGGATGCCAAGATAGTCATCGACCTGAAGCAGAGCAAGCCCGTCACGGAAGTGACCGTCGGCTGTCTGGAAGAGGTCCGGGCTTGGATATTCTACCCCAAGAAGGTCAATGTGTACATCTCCGATGACGGCGAGCACTACACCCTGTTCGGCACCGCCAACGGCATCGGTTCCATCAAGGAGGATGTGCCCAAGAAGCACGATTTCGTCGTGAAGGGCAACGCCACGGGACGCTATGTCAAAGTGGAAGTGGAGAACTACGGCAAGCTGCCCGATTGGCACATCAGTGCCGGCCAGCAGTCCTGGCTCTTCATCGATGAGATCATTGTGAAATAACGGAATATTTGTAATTCCATAAAATAATGAAGAGACGTGATGTATCGCGTCTCTTCATTTTTTTTGTGTGGAAAAGGATTATTGTTTCACCACCCTTTTCGACACCTTGCCGTTGGCGAAGGTGACGGTAAGGTTGTACACGCCCGAAGCGCAGGATGACAAGTCGAGAGAGGTGCTAAGCTCGCCCACAGTTTTGCGCACCAACCGTCTGCCCGCAAGGTCATAGAGTTCCACCGACACAATTTCCTCTTGGTCGCTGGTCACGCGCACCTCGTTGGAGGCGGGATTGGGATAAACCGAGACTTTGGGCAAATTCCTGTCGGCCACGGAAATGTTGGTGGGCACCAGTTGCACATCCTGCACAAGGCACTGGCCGTCGGTAGCGGTGAGCGTCAGCGTCTTGGGGAAATAGCCCTCCGCTGAGAAGGTCACCTGCCAGGTGCCGCGCCGGATGGGACGGTGATAGTCGCCATAGGGCAGACGCGAGTACGTGTGGGAGTTGTCCTCATCGTGGTTCTCCACAAACACACGTGCGGCAATGGGCTGGTTCGTGACAGAATCCGTCACGATGCCACGGAAGCCGTTCAGCGACTCCCCGATATAGTTCAACAAAGACTGGCGATTACGGTTCCAAAAGGTGGGCAGGAGGTTGGAATTGACCACCTTGTCGGAACTCACCTCGATGGTCATCTCGCGACAGCCCAGATAGTAATTAAAATAGTCCTGGCGGGAACCGGTGATAACATACCAGTCGCCACCCTCAGTGACGCCATTGTTTTCATCCATCATATAGCTGGCATTGACGGCGTGGCAAGTGTCGGCATAGCAGCGAGCGATGTAGTCCCACCACGACTGGTCGGCGTGGGCGCGCTGGATGGTGGTCCAGGTGTCCCACGGGTAGTTGACCACCTCGGCGCCGCCGTGGAAGTTGGCGGAGAGGGTAAAGTGGCGCTCGGCGCCGAAATCCATCATCGCCTGCACCTCTGGGGGATAGTTCTTAGCCACAGGCTGGCCGATGATGGGATAAGAACGGTTCATATCGTCACCGTTATAGTTGTAGCGCGTGGAGTACCAGCTGTTGATTTGCGTGTTGGACGAACGATAGGTGCCATCGGGATTCTCCAAGGGGCAAATCCAGATATCCACATTGTCCACCAGTTGACGCACCTGCGCATCAGTGTCGTAGTTGTTGAGCAGGTAATGAATCAGACGGAGCATCAGATAGTAGCCCACGGGCTCGTCGCCGTGCATTGTGGCAGTGTAAAAGAAGGCTGGTTTGCCGCCACGGTTGTGGAGGTCGTTGCTGATGTGAGCCACAAAGAGCGTATGATTACCCGGGGTTTGTGCCAGTATGGTATCGATGTCGCACATCTGCGGAAACTCGGATTCAAAGGTGGACATTGCCTCCTTGTAAGCGTTATAGGTGGGATAGCGATTCCAGTTGGCCACCAGCTGCTCATAAGTGTCGGCCATCGCAGTGACGGCTTTGTCATCGGGTTCGAGAATAGTGAACGGGATACCCAATTGTTCAAAGGCATCATAGTCGCGCGGTCCAACGCAAATGCGCACATCAACAGTGCCATCGGGATTGGAAGTCACCTTGTCCACGGAAAAATTGGGGGATATGTCACGCAGGGCTTTCCGCGTCATCGTGGTCTGCACATACGTTTGCAGGGCAGAGCGGTTGAAAGTGGGCGATTTGCGGGATTGGGCGAAAGCTGTCACCGTCAGGAGGCAAAGCAGCGGAAGAAGGATTTTTCGCATAAGGGTAAAATATCTTTTTTACAGTTTCACCAGTTGTTCGATTTTCTCATACAGGGCGGCGGTCACGGGCACATTGGGCAGGCGCAGGCGGTTGTGGATTTTGCCTTGCACGCTCAACACGGCCTTGATGCCGGAGGGATTGCCCTCCTGGAAACAGGCCTGCATCAGGTTGAAGAGGCGGTCGTGGTAAAGGCGGGCCTTGATAAACTGGTCTTTCATTGCCAGATGCACCATATTGGCCATCTCTGCCGGGAAGGCGTTGGCCACAACGGAGATGAGGCCGTCCATACCGGCGGCCATCAGGGGCAGGGTAATCATATCGTCACCAGAAATGACCAAGAAGTTTTCCGGCTTGTGATTGAGCAGGTTGAGAATCTGTTTCATCTTGCCCGAGGCCTCCTTGATGCCAATGACATTCGGGCATTCCAGGGCAATGCGGGTGGTGGTGGCGGCATCCAGGTTGCAGGAGGTGCGGCCCGGCACGTTGTAAAGGATGACAGGGCGCGGGGCGCGCTCGGAGAGATAACGGAAATGCTCGAAGAGACCCTCTTGGCTGGGCTTGTTGTAATAGGGAGCCACGGAGAGGAACGCATCCACGGGCAGGGAGTCGGCGGCCTCCATATCGTGGGCCACGCGCAGCGTATCAGGCCCGCCCACCCCCATCACCAGGGGCAGACGCCCCGCGTTGACGGTGGAAATGCAATGCACTACATCCCTCTTCTCCTCCGGGGTGAGGGTCGGCGACTCGCTGGTGGTGCCCAACGCCACAAGGTAGTCCACGCGTTTGAGGATGAGATTGTCAACCAAAGACTCCAGCGCCGGGAAATCTATCTTTCCATCCGGCAGGAAGGGCGTGATGATAGCCACGCCGAGCCCCTTCAATTGGGATATTTTATCTGTCATTGCCTGTAAGTTTTTCGGAATAAGTACTGACCGCCTCGAGATATTTCAAATAATTGCTGTTCACGGCATCGATGAAAAGGTCATAGGAATTCTGGCTCTCAGGGTCGCGACCCACGATGAACTTGGCGTGCGAGAGGGCGAGAATGGCCTGCATCGGCATATTCGGGCGATAACTGAAATCTATCAGCAAATCATAGTCCTCCTTCAGGAAATCGTGGATTTGCTCCATATTCGGGATACCGTACCAGTTGAGATGTTTCTGACTGAAATAGTCGGCCGTCAACTGAGGCAGACAGTAGAAGGGAACCTCCTTGTCGTTGACATAACCGATGAGGCGCACCTGATGCCCGTGTTCCTGCAATTTTGAAAAGATGTAGAATATTTCCTTATAGGAATCCTCGTCGGTAATTTCGCACAAAATCCCAATGGACCTTGCCCGTGACAAAGACACGATGGAAACATTTCTATCTGGCTTGTTTTCAGCAAGATATTTGTTGAAAAAATACTTCTTTATAAAAGAGAACATATTATTGGCACTATATACAATAAAGGCCGCAAACTTACAAAAAAAATTGGATTTATGGCTACAGAAATAAAAAAACAGCGGAAACCTCTTTCCGCTGTTTCAAACCATTAACCTATGTAAGATAATTGAAAACTATTGAAATAGTATTTCTAAAATCACTTATGCTTTACGAAGGTTTTATTCAAAAGTTACAAAAAAATCCTCATTATGAGAAATTTCCTTGGCCAAGGAGGTGTTGGCGAAGTGTCCGGGGCGGCTGGCGATGACCTCTGCACGCAACGGGACACCCAGCAAATAGAGGTCTCCCACCAGGTCGAGGAGCTTATGGCGAGCTGGCTCATTGGAGTGCCGCAACGTGATGTTATTGAGCACGTGGTCGGGCGTCACCTTGATGTTGGACTTGTTGAAGAACTGGGCGAGTTCCTTCAGGACGTTCTTCTCGGGCACCTTATCGACAAACACGATGGCGTTCTCCAGGTCGCCGCCGCGCACCAGTCCGTTCTGGATGAGGAACTGAAGTTCATCAAGGAACACGAAGGTGCGGCAATCATAGACCTCGGGGTAAAAGTCCTCGATGTTGTTGAGGACAGCCTGCTGGTCGGCGAGCACCTTGGTGCCGTAGTCGATGTCAACGGTCATCTTGAAGTGGTCGGCGGGGCGGATGGTGAGTTGCACATCCTTCTCGGGTATGGAGAAGGTGATCTCCTTTTTCACGGTGCCATATTTGCGGGGGGCATCCAAGGTTTTGAGTCCAGCCTCGCGGAGCATTTCCACATAAACGCGGGAACTGCCGTCAAGGATCGGGGTTTCGGGGCCTTGGATGAGCACTCTGACATTATCGATGCCCATTCCGGCGAGGGCGGCCATCAAATGCTCGATGGTGTGCACCTGGGCTTCCCCCTCCTTGATGGAGGTGCCACGGGAGGTGTCGAAAACATTATCAGGGATGGCTTTCACCGTAGGAGTACCGGGCAGGTCGGTGCGCACAAACTGCACGCCAAAATCCGCAGGAGCGGGTTCAAAGGTAACGGTGACTTGCTGTCCGGTGTGAAGTCCCCGGCCGGAAACGGATATCGGGGACGCGACAGTGGTCTGATACTGCATAGTCAATGATTATGTTGGTTTTTTAGTGGTTCTTTGGTGATTACTCGTCTTTTTTCTTCAAGTCGCGGACATCGTTGAAGAGTTCGGGGAGTTTGCGTCTATAGACGATGAGGCGGCGTTCCTCGCCGAGGGGGATGGCAGGATTGCCGAGGTACATTCCGGGTTTAAGGGAGTGTGACACGCCGGCCTGGGCGCCCACCACAGTGCCGTCGTCGATGGTGATATGGCCTGCCACACCAGCTTGGCCAGCGAAGATGCAGTGGCGTCCGATTTTGGCGGATCCGGCCACACCCACCTGGGCAGCCATTCCGGTGCCCTCGCCCACGGTGACATTGTGCGCGATCTGCACGAGGTTGTCGATTTTCACGTTGTCTTCAATCTTGGTGGAGCCCATCGTGGCCCTGTCGATGCAGGTGTTGGCCCCGATTTCGACGTTGTTGCCGATGACGACGTTGCCGATCTGGGGGATTTTGAGGTACTGGCCGTCGTGTGGCGCGAAGCCGAAGCCGTCGGCACCGATGACCGCTCCCGCGTGCAGGATGCAGTCGTTGCCGATCTCACAGCCGGCATACACCTTGACGCCCGCGTAGAGGGTGGTGCGGTCCCCTACCCTCACGTTGTCGCCGACGACGGTCTGGGGATAGATGGAGGCGCCGTTGCCCACCACAGCGTTCTCGCCGATGCTGACGAACTCGCCGATATAGACATTCTGGCCGATGGTGGCCGTCGGGGCGATGCAAGCCTTGTCGGAGACGCCCACCTTGCGGGGCAGGTTCTCCTGGTAGAAGTTCAGCAGCTTGGCAAACGCCAGGTAGGAGTTCTCAACCTTGATGAGGGTGCAGGGCACATCCTGTTCAGGTTCAAACGACTTGTTGACGATGGCCGCGGTGGCGCGGGTGGTATAGATATAATGGGTGTATTTCGGATTGGAAAGGAAGGTCAGGCCGCCGGGCACGCCCTCCTCGATTTTGCAGATGGTGGTGATGGCCGCGTCTGCATCGCCCACCACTTCGGCGGAGAGCAGCTCTGCAATTTGACGAACGAGATACTTCATAGCTTCTTTTCTTTTGGGGTGCAAAAATACACTTTTAATCTATTTTTTTATCTTTGCAAGCACAAATAATACTGGATATGAAAAAAGCCCGCTCCCTTCTCCGCTGTCTTTTCTTATTTATAACCATATCTACGACAGTTTGTTATGGACAATCACAGCCTGTCAGCGAGTCATACGAATCCTTATGGAAACGCTACGCCAACGCCAACAAGGCGCTGGTGCGCGACGCCAACAGGCTGCTGGACACCATTGAGATGAAAGCCCTGTCGGAGAACAATGAATACCAGCAGTTCCGCACCCATTACGAGCGGGTGTCGCTCAACCAACGCTACTATGGGCAATTGGAATGGTACTACAAGTACACGGTGCTCTATCTGGATTCGATGAAACAGCGGCCCCATAGCGAAGCATACATCTGCCTGTACAATTATATAATAGGTTCGCTGCTGGAACACACTGCCAACAACAACTACCGTTCCTCCTCCATCGGGCAAGACGACCTGCACCGGATAGACGAGTGGTCAACGCATGATATTCTGATGGCTGCGAAACGGTATATGGACTCCTGCTTCAACAATATTGAGGCGCTTTATACGATACCCGTGGAGGATTTTGAGTTTATGCTCGTCCCGGTGCCCGAATCCCGCATCCTGCGCCCCACCCTTCTCGACCTACTGGTGCAGGACCGCATCGAGCACAAAGGCCCGTCAACCATGACCATCAGTTTGATAGACAAAGCCCTGGAGCTACACAACGCGCCCGAAGACCGGACCATACGCATCGACTACGAGATTCTGAAACTCAGCTTCCAGCACACCGGCCTCTCCTACCCCATTGAAGAATGCCCTTATTGGACTCATCTGGAGTCCTTGCGCCAGACCTACGGCGACGACGAGGCCTTCGACTATGCGGCGGGAGTTGCCCTGCACAAACTTTCGCTTTCCAACAGCAAGGACTCCATCACAGACACCGAGCTGCGCGCCCTCGCCTACTTCGAGAACATCATCCAGAACGGAAAGACGCCCTATTTCGTGAACAACGCCCAATACTACAAGGAGCAGATCTCCAAACCGCATTTAATAATGACCAGCGTTCAGAGTGACTTCATCCCGTCCCCGAAACTGCTCCTGCCCATCACCTACTATCACGTGGACCATTTCTACGTCAGCGTCTATCCCATCATAAAAAAGGATATTTCCTTGGAATATCATTTTGATGTAGACAGCAATCACCATAAATACAACCCGCATTTGTCCGCCGAAGAGGTGAAGAAGTTAGGCGACCGCGTACAATTCAAGGAGTTCACGTTGAAAGTTCCCTACGACTACAACCTTTACACCACGGACTTGTGGCTCGACTCGCTTCCCATCGGTTATTACGCGGTGATTCTGCATCCCAATGCCGAATGGGACACCAGCACCACGCTGATGAACACCATTCTTCACGTAACGGACACCAAAGTCACATACTGGAATGTGGACAAAAAAGTGTTCATCGGGGCCAACAGCCGCACTTCCGGCGAACCCCTGGCCCACAAACGGGTCCGAACGAACCCCATCCGGTGGCATTCTGTCTACACCGAGCACTATACCAACCCGATGGGTGAGACCAGGGTGCCTGGAAAATACGATCGCGTATGGTCCAGTTCCGATTACGGGCTCAAGGTCTGTAATCATCACGATGTTTATCACACCTCCTACGAATCACCCACGTGCCGCCGCTATTCCATCCCCGACCGCAAAAAAAGGATAAAAGACCTGAACCACGACAATGTCCGCATCTTCACCGACCGCACGCTTTACCGGCCGGGGCAGCCCCTTTACTTCAAAGTGCTGGCCTCTAAGGATGGCAAGGTGTGCGCCGACCTGCCCTTGGAGATAGAATTAAGGGACAAGCATTGGAAGACGGTGGACTCGCTGAAGATGACCACCTCGGAGTTCGGCAGCGCCGCCGGACAGTTCAAGATTCCCGTCAGCGAAATCGGTCACTACTCGCTCATCGTGCGATACAAGCTGAAAAGCTACCGCGAAGACAAGTACCTCTCCATAGAGGTGGCGGAGTTCAAGCTCCCCACCTTCAAGGTTGCACTGGAGCCCGACACGGTGGAGACGGGTATGGGCGACACGCTGTCGGTACACGGCACTGTGACCTCCCTCAACGGGGTTCCCGTCTCGGGCGCCGCGGTAGTACTGAATTACATTTTCTTCAGCACCAAAGTAAAACACGAGGTCATCACCGACGCAGAGGGCCGGTTCAACGATATCTTCCTCACCCCCGCTTGGGATTCTTCCTACCCATTGGGAATTGAAGTCGTGGCCACCGACGTAAACGGTGAGACCCAGTCGTGTCGTAGCGTACAGAGAATCTATATGGAGCCGCTCCATATCGGCATCCTCAACCTGTCTAACATCAACCAGACCAAGACCGACACCGTGCGATGGATCATCCGTCCCGAGAACCACTCTAAAGTGCTGCTCCCCACCCCCATAGAGGTGCGTGTGGAGCGACTGGAGATGCCATCAGACTATCGCGAATATCTGTTTCAGGATCGTAAAAAGCCTTCGCAACCGCTGTACGATGAAGACGTCTACCAACGCTATTTCCCGCAATACACGCTAAACACCGATGAGAAAAGCATCAGCACCTGGCCCGTGGCCGAAGTGCTTTTCCAGACTACCAAAGTGTGCAAGCCCGACTCTCTGCTTGAGATCGACATCCGCCGCTGGCCGATGGGACAATACCGTGCCACCTTCACCGGCACCGACAAGTTCGGCAACGCGGAGACCGTGTCGCAGACCTTCCGCATCACGCGCTCGGATCTCTCGCTCACCAACCGTTTCGAGCCCATCTGGGTGGAACTGGACAACGCTCCGCAACGCGGCGAGAATCTGGATATCATCGTAGGCTCCTACCTGCGCAATGCGGTTATGATATGCGATGTTTACCAAGGGAAACGGCATCTTTCCACCCAGAAAGTCTATTTGGACCAGGAGCAGAAACTCCTCTCCATAAAAACGCGCAAGAAAGGGCATCGCTCGCTGACCGTACATGGACGTATCGTACTGAACGGCCAACTCTACCACGCGGAACGGCACACGATGTTTCCAACGGAAATGCCCAAAGTCAAGAACGCTGACTTGGATTTGACGCTTACCCACTGGAACAACCTGCTGGAACCCGGCAGCGAAGAGCAGTGGGAGCTGGAAATCAAGGAGGAAAAGCGTCCTTTGAAAAGCACCGCGGAGCTGCTTACCTGGATGATCGACTGCAGCCTGTACGAACTCGGGATGCGTACGCCTTCCCACTCCATTTTTCCCGCCCAAGGCATCATCCCCCTGCCAAAAAACAATTATCAGAGGCCCATATCCTCAAACTTCAAGGATATCTCCAAACCGATATTACTGCTTAAATCCCCCTATCTTCATCAGCTAAAATATACTTTGACCGACAAGAATTACGAATCTTTGGACTTGAACTTCTATCGGGATAGCAAGAACTACTATCAAGAGGTTGTCATTTCTTGGGAGCCCCCTGTATTCGATCCCGACAACACCACTTCCACCTCCACGGTGCGCGTCAACCGCAGCGATGGCCGGCAGGTCATCATAGACGGGGTGCGTGTGCGGGATAACGGAAAGACAAGGCACAAAAACGAGGCCCTGCTGGGCGGCAGCGGCCGTGGGGCAGGCAACGAGTTGTCAGAAGTTGTGGTGGAAGAAGAATATGATGAGGTTCCTCCGATGTACTTCGCTGAGGAAGAACACGACATCAAGATACGGAGCAATTTTGTGGAGACGGCCTTTTTCCAGCCGCAGCTGCGCACGGATGCCGAAGGCAAGGTCAAGATCCGTTTCACCCTGCCCGACCAGTACTCCAAGTGGCAGTTCTTCGCCCTGGCACACACGCAGGATATGAAAACCGGCGATCTCTCCGAGTTCGTCCAGAGCCGCAAGACGCTGATGATCCAGAGCAACGCGCCCCGTTTCTTCCGTGAGGGCGACACGATGCGTTTCCAGATCAAGATCTCCAACATCTGCGACGCTGCCCTGGACGGCCAGGCACGGCTGGAATTCTACAATCTGGAGACCACGGAGCCCATTGAGATGCTGGCCGATGCGGAAGAGGTGATGAAAGCCTTCCACTGCGACGCCAAACAGAACATCAACGTAAACTGGCAGATTGTCATCCCCAAGAATGTGGAGGCTGTCGGCTACCGCGTGCTGGCCAAAGCGGGCCGCTACGGCGACGGCGAGGAGCGTGCCGTACCTGTCTTGTCCAACCGCGCCCTGATGACCGAGTCGATGCACTTTGTGGTGCCCGCCGATAACGACACCTCCTTCACGTTCAAGCGGTTCAAGGAGAGCAGCTCCCCCACCCTGCAGCACTACAGCTACACGATGGAAATCACGGCCAACCCCACCTGGCTGGCCATACAGTCGCTGCCCTACCTGATGCAGTACCGTTACGATTGCAACGAGCAGACCTTCTCCAAACTGTACGCCAACGCCATCGCGCTCCACATTGTGAACCATAACCCGACCATCGCGGAGACTTACGAAAAATGGCGCACCGACACGGTCCACCAATCTTTGGAATCGCCGCTGATGAAAAACGAGCAGCTCAAGAACATCCTCCTGGAGGAGACGCCGTGGGTGTGGAACGCACAACGCGAGAAACAGCAGCGGGTGACGATGGCCAACCTGTTCGAGAAGCACAACCTGGAGAGCCAGATCAACCGCCAGTTCAAGAAGCTGCTGAACAACCAGATGAGTGACGGCGGCTGGGGCTGGTTCGGCAACCGATACTATTCGGAGTACATCACCAACCACATCGTGGCCGGCTACCGCAAGCTGCAGCATCTCGGCATCGAAGTGCCGGAGGCCAGGTCGATGATACGGCAGGCCATCCGGAGTATGGACACCGCCCAGGCGCGCGCCTACCGCAGCTATCTTACCGCCAAGGCCAAGAACCCGAAGCTCTCCTTCTATATTTCAGAGACGGATGTCCAGTATCTTTACGCCCGCACTTTCGGCGATGTGGACAGTGAATGGCTGGCACAGCCCTATGTGCAGAACCTGCTCGCGTACGCACAGAGAGGCATTTTCGATGCCAGCTACACGCGCCAAGCCGAGGTGGCCCTCATCCTGCACCGCACCGGCTTTGAGAAGAAATCGCAGGAGATTATGGAGGCCATCCGCCAGCAGTCGGTCTATAGCCGCGACCAGGGTATGTACTGGCGCAGTCCCTACATCGGCCGCACGGGATGCTACTATTATCCCTGGTACGAGGCGCCCATCGAGCGCCAGGCCCTTCTGATAGAGGCCTTCACCGAGATATCGCCCGACAGCCGCGAGTTGGAGGCGATGAAGCAGTGGCTGCTGTCGCAACGCAAGGGCAACTTCTGGTCGAACACCAAGGCCACGGCGGAGGCCATCTACGCGCTGCTGCTGAACGGCCATCCGGAGACGCTTTCGCAGTCTACGACCACCATCACCGTCGGCGGGGAGACCTTCACGCCCGGCACCGACAAGGAGGCCGAGGCGGGCACAGGCTATCTGCAGCACGTCTGGAAGCAGACGGATGTAACGCCCGCATTGGGGAACATCCGAGTGCAGACCGACGAGGCGCATTCCGCCTTCGGGGCCTGCTACTGGCAGTATTTCGAGGATATGGACAAGGTGACCGCCGCCAACGAAGGGTTGTATGTGGAGCGCGCCCTGTTCCACCAGGCCGCCTCCGGCGAGGGGCCGAAGCTCGACTCCGTCACAACAGCCAACCCCATACGGCTCGGGGAGAAGATCACCGTGCGGCTGGTCATCAAGAGCGACCGCGACCTAGAGTATGTGCACGTCAAGGACCTGCGCGCATCGGCGTTCGAGCCCGTGAACATCCACGAGCGCTACGGCTGGCAGAACGGGATGAGTTACTACGAGAGTCCGCGCGACGCGGCCACCAACTTCTTCTTCACACGGATGAACAAGGGCACCTACATCCTGGAATACGAGCTCATCGCCACGCAGACGGGCACCTTCTCGCACGGGGTCACCACAGTGGAGTGCATGTACGCACCGGAGTACCGGGCGCAGAGCGAAGGGAAAACCGTGAGAATTAAGAATTAAGAATTAAGATTTGAGATTTGAATGCAAAACAAAAAAGCAAGACGATGGTCTTGCTTTTTTGTTTTGCGGAGAGAGCGAGATTCGAACTCGCGGTTATATCGCCCCCTCCATATTGTCAAGATTATTTTTGCAAATATCTGAATGTTAATTATTTACAATTATATCTTTTAGTCAAATTTGCATTGCTTTGTCTCATTTCTGTCTCAGTACAAAGCAATAAAAATAACTGATTATCAATCAGTTATCAGCATATTGATTTCGCCGTTTTTGCCGTGCAAAAGCGGCGTTTTCGTTTTATTGTTTCAAAGAGCGCAACAAGGGAAAAAATCCCATCTGTTTTTTGTATTAAAAAAATAACTATCTTGCAGCCAGAGAGTTACAAACATTTTTTGTAACAAATTTTGCTGCAAAGCCTGCTACAAAATTTGCTGCAAAAACACATAAGTTTTTCGGATTTATAATCCTTAAAACCAAAATTATGAGTAAAAAAAGAAAAGTTTTTTCAGATGCGGCAATTGAATTGCTAAGCAGTCCGGAAGGCAAACAACTTTTGATGGCGTTTTTTGGCATAAAAGACCGAAGAACTGTCGAAACCCACCTTGCCAACAATGTTCCGAGCTGCATTTTCCTAAATCTCAACATCGGGGAAGTGATACGTGTATTAGCCCCCGATATGAAAGACAGCCAACTTTTCCGCGAAGAGACAAATAAGGAAGCGGAAAGGAGGAGAAGCATTCTTGTGGGAAAAGTTTCAAAACACGATAAAAATGAGAAGAATGGAGAAAACAATCAAAACGCTGAATAACCAGCTGCTTCTGCTCACCCTTTACCTTGTCATCCTCAAGGCTTTCGGCTGGCTGACCAAAGGATGGCTGTTTGCCCTCGCCCCGCTGCTCTTGGTAGCGGCGGCGAGGCTTACAGCCTTCACCGTATTACTCACACAATATATTATTGAACGACATGGGCGCAACAAAGGCAATCAGTAAGGAGCTGCGGCGCTATCTGCCACGCGGCTACGGGCAGGTGCTGGCCGAGGAGTTCGGCTGCAGCGTGAGCAAGGTCTATCACGTGGTGACGGGTCAGCTGACCGACTACCGCATCCTTGAAGCCCTGCTCGACATCATAGAGAGGAACGCCGCCCTCGAAAGGAGGCTGGAGCGGCGCAGCAAAACCGCCAAAACCAAGGAGCAATGATTAAGATACACAAGGACTGGAACTTTCCCGACACGCAGTATGTCCGGGAAGAGACCGCAAAGAAACAGATTGTGCTGCACCACACCGTCTCCGGCGACAGCGTGAACGGGGACATGTCGTGGTGGCTGCACACCACGGAGCGGGTGGCCACCGCATATGTCATCAGCCGCGAGGGGCATCTGCACCGATGCTTCGACGACCGCTATTGGGCATACCACCTCGGCCTCACCAACCACCATTTTGCCAGGTTCGGCCTCGGCTACCGCAAGATAGACCCCATGGCCATCGGCATAGAGATGGACAGCTGGGGCGCGCTCACACAACACACAGACGGCAAATTCTACCCCATAACCACGCAGAACGGCAAAGTGGTCCCCAACCTCAAGTGCAAGCCCGTGCGCAACATCTACGAGTATTGCACCGCACAGAAATACAGGGGCTTCCAGTACTTCGAGCGGTACACCACAGCCCAGCTGGACACCCTCGGCGAGCTGCTGCGCCACCTCATGGAAACGCACCGCATAAAACCCAACTATCAAAGCGACATCTGGAATGTCACGCCCCGCGCCCTGCTCGGGCAAGAGGGGATTTTCGCCCACGCCTCCTACAGGCAGGACAAGAGCGACGCGCACCCGCAGGTAGAGCTTGTCAACCTGCTCAAATCCCTATAGCATGAAAGCAGACTGGAAATGGTTCGCCATCGTGATGATGGCCGTTGTCATCATCGCCCTGCTCCACCGCAACTGCGGCGGAAGCGGGAAGTACGTACAGGTCAGAACCGTGACCCGCACGGACACGCTGCACGTCACGGACACGGTCTTCTTCCCCGCGCCGTACTTCGTGGAACTTCCCGTCACCATGCCCGCCGACATAGACACGGCGGCGGTGATCCGCGACTATTATTCCAGGAAGAGCTACACCATCCCCTACGCGGACACCGCCGTGAAAGCCGTGACGGGTATCACCGTGAGCGGCAACGCCGTGGAGCGCGTCACGCTGGACTGGGAGCTGGTCAACAAGCACACGCTGACCACAAGGACAGTCCGCACAGAGCCGAAAGTGGCCGTTACCCTCGGCGGCGGACTGACGTTCAGCATCCCCGACCACAAGCCGGGCTTTGAGGTCGTGTTGGGCGTGAACATCCGGCGCAACCAAATATATGCCGGCTATGACTTCGTGAACATGACCCCGCGAGTCGGCTGGCAGTACCAGATATTCAAAAACTGACCAAAAACCACCATATGCGAAATGATACCGAAAGACAAAATCCATGACGTGTTATTCGCCGCCGACTTAAAGGAGGTCGCGGAGAACTGCGGTCTGAAGCTGAAAAGAGCTGGCGCGGTGCTTTACAAGGCCTGCTGCCCTTTTCATGACGAAAAGGACGGCAGCTTCTTCGTGAACACGAAGACCAACCGCTGGCACTGCTACGGCTGCGACCGCAGCGGCAACGCCATAGACCTCCTCATGGAGAAAAAGGGGCTGTCGTTTCCGGAAGCGGTGAAACTGCTGGCTGCGGAACACGGCATCACCATAGAGGAACGCCAACCAACCAAGGAGGAGGAACAGAAAGAGAGGGAACGGCGCGGCCAGCTGGCCATCTACGAGGCGGCGGCACGCTTCTACCAGCAGAAACTCCAAGAAACCTCCGAAGCACTGAAATACGCAATCGGCAGGTTCAACGAAGAGTCAATCAAGAACTTCCGCATAGGCTACGCCCCGAGGGAACGGAGCGCATTGTACCACCATCTCCGGCAAAAGGGTTTCCTCATCGAGACACTTGAGAAATGCGACCTTTTCCGCGAGTGGAAAGACCGTTCCATCCACGACTTCTTCCGTGACAGGATCATGTTCCCCATCTTCGACCCCAAAGGGGACGTGGTCGCCTTTTCGGGGCGTGCGCTGCACCCCTCGGACGACACGCCCAAGTACATCAACAGCTCGGAAAGCGCGACCTACTCGAAAGGCACCGTCCTTTTCGGGATGAACTTCGCTTTCCGGCATATCCGCAACGCGGACATGTCGGTGCTGGTGGAGGGCAACGCCGATGTGGTGAAGATGCACCAGCTGGACGTGTGCAATGTGGTCGCCCCCTGCGGCACATCGCTGACGGACGAGCAGATACGTCTTCTCGGCAAGGCCTCGAAAAACGTCACCCTCATGCTTGACGGCGACGAAGCCGGACGGAAGGCCACGGAACGCAACGGAAAGAAGTTGGTGGAAACGGGCATGTACGTGTCCGTCCTTGAAATCCCCAAAGCGGAGGACGGCTCCAAGCAGGACCCCGACAGCTTCTTCACGTCAAAGGAACAGTTTGACGGGTTCAAGAAGGAACACACGAAAATGTTCCTCGCGGTGCTGGCCGAGTCGAAAAAGGCCGCGTGTGAGAACGACCCTGTGATTCGTGCAAGGACGGTAAAGGAAATCGCCAGGCTTTTCGCCGACCGCGATCCTGCGGAACGCGGCGAGCTGGCCAACCTGCTTGCTCTTGTAATCCCCGGCAGGACGCTGTGGAAGAACACCCTGAAGCTGATTGACGACGAGAAGCGCAGGGAGGCGAAGCTGGAAAAAGACAAGGAGCGTAAGACAGTGGCCGGAAAGACGCAGGAACAGGAGGAACTTATACTTAAGTACGGGTTCTACACCGAGAACAACTGCTACTGGTTCTACTCGCTCAAGGGCGACAATTTCTTCAAGGGGTCGAACTTCACCATGGAGCCGCTCTTCCACATCGTCAGCACCATCAACGCCAAACGGCTCTACCGTCTTAAAAACGTGTACGGCAAGAGCGAGGTGCTGGAGTTCAGCCAGAAAGACCTCATATCGATAGCGGCGTTCCGGCTCAGGTGCGAATCCTTGGGCAACTTCCTCTTCGAGGGCGGCGACCACGGCCTCAACAAGATAAAGGCGTATCTCTACGACAACACCAAAACCTGCCGCGAGGTCACCCAGCTGGGCTGGCAGAAACAGGGCTTCTTCGCCTGGTCGAACGGCATCACCGTTGACGGCGAGTTCCGCGAACTTGGGGAACTCGGCATCGTGGAGCACAACGGCGAGCACTACTACATACCCGCTCTATCCTCGTTCTACAAGGAGGAGGACACGCTCTTCCAGTTCGAACGGAAGTTCGTCCACAGGGCGGGCGACATCAGCCTCTTCGACTTCGCCGACATGCTGCTGAAAGTCTATGGAGACAACGCCATAGCCGGAATAGGGTTCTACTTCGCCACGCTGTTCCGGGACATCATCATAGCGCAGCACCGCTTTTTCCCCATACTGAACATCTTCGGCCCGAAAGGCACGGGCAAGAGCGAGATGGCCGTCACGCTGCTGAAGCTGTTCGGCGACCTGCCCGTGGGCATCAACATGACCAACAGCACCGTGCCCGCGATGGCCGACCATGTGGCACATACACGAAACACGCTGTGCCATATCGACGAGTACAAGAACTCCCTTGACTACGAGAAGATAGAGTTCCTCAAGGGGCTGTGGGACGGCGTGGGCAGAAGCCGCATGAACATGGAGAAGGACAGGAAGAAGGAGATGACCGCCGTGGACGCGGGCATCATGCTCACCGGGCAGGAGATGACCACCGCCGACAACGCTCTCTTCTCCCGCGTGCTCTTCCTCTCCGTGTCCAAGAAGGAGTTCTCGGAAAGCGAGCGTCTGCGCTTCGAGGATCTGAAACGCATAGAGAAGCAGGGCTTGACCCACATAACAAACCACCTGCTGAAGCTGCGCAAGAGATTCCTTGAAGATTATACAACGAGCTTCAACGAGGCCATATCGGACGTGCGCCCTCATATCAGCGCACAGGTGGAGGACAGAATCCTCAAGAACTGGTGTGTGGTGCTCGCCGCCCTGCGGATAGTGACCCGCGAGGAGGAACTCCCCTTCTCATACGAGAAAGCGGTAAGGACATTTGCGGAGATGATAAAGCGGCAGAACGGCGACGTGGTGGCGGGCAACGAGGTGAGCGACTTCTGGAACGTCTATCAGGAACTCTTCAGCAGCGGTGTCATAGAGAAGGACTTTGACTTCCAAATCAAGACGGTGGAGGACTTGAAGACCAACACGCAGACGGTCAGCGGTTGCGTCAAGGTTCTGTTCATGAACCCCAACAGGATTTTCGGCCTCTACGCGCAGCAGAAGCGCAACGCCAACGAGAAACGGCTTCCCAAGGACTCGCTCAAATACTACCTCAAGAACTCGCCGGAGTATCTCGGCCAGCAGCAGAAGCGCTTCCGCCGCAACATGAAGAACCTGCAGGAGCGCGATTCGGTGAAGTACTTCCCCGGAGACGGCACGGAAGCACTGGAATACGAGCGGCCATACGCATGGTGCTTCAACTACGACATGCTCGCCGACGCCAACGAGCTGAACCTTGAGACCGACTACATGTGGCAGCCCAAGGGCGAGGTGAAGCCCCTCGCCCCGGAGCACCAAAACGGGATGGAGGAGCCCGAAAAGGGCAAACCTCCCGAACCGGAGGATAGCGTGGGAACGCTATTTCCTTATTAGCCAGCAGTTTGGGAATCCGCGGAAACCCGAACCGCCTATTTTTTTGAAATATGAGTTCAACAGGGTAAGTCCATATTTTTTAACAAGAAATACAAGACAAACAAGACAAGGCTGAAAACCAATGAGTTATAAACGGAAAAGTACAAGACACCTGCAAGACAGACGTAAGACGGAACAAGACAAAACGGCAGGGCGAAAATCCTGCGAGTACAACAAGACAGAAAAAGCGGTTTTGTCTTATATGTTATGTTTTTATAAGACAACAAGTTAAGTATAAAAACGGCTTTGTCTTGTACGGCAGAGCGGAAAATGTGAAACATCGGCGTAAATTTTAAAAAATATGAGCAAGAGAAAGAGCGAAACCGACACCGTGACCATCAGGGTACACCCCGCTGTCCGGCGGTGGTTTGAGAATACCTTCCCGAAAGTCGGCGGCGCATACGACCTGCGCGGCCACTTCCTCCACGACTTCTTGCGGGCGGGTCTGACAAAAGAGCCGCAGGGCGGACGGGAACCGTCACCGCTTCCCGAAGTGAGGGTGGCCGTCAGCCGCAGGGACGGGCAGCGGCTCGGGACGGAACTCCCCGCCGCGTTCCAGGATGACTTCTCGCGGCTTGCCTACAGGTACATCCGGCAGACGGCGTGCCTCATGGTGCTGTTCGCACACACGGCGGCGAAAGTTCCCCGCGACACAGCCATCAAAGAGTACCTGCTTGACAACCTCTATGAGGACGAGGAACTGAACTACGCCGCACTCCGCAAGTACTACCAGCGCAACTGGATGGAGACGGAGCGGATGGTCAAGAGCGAATGCGGCACGCTTGCGGGAGGGTTGCAGCACGTACACAGCATAAATAAGTTTGTCAAAAATGTCCCTTTTTACAAGTAGAGTGAGAAAACTATGGAAAATCTGATGAAAAACGGCCCCTGCCACGTCATGGCGGGCAACAAGCGGCTGCTCATTGCAGACACAAACGAGGTGCAACGCATTGAACTGACGGACTTTGCAACCAAAACCGTGACCATGAAGACGGGGTGCGGTTTTGCGGAGATTTCAGCGAAATCCATCCAAGTGGAAGTCACGGAGGACGGCGGGGCGTACTCCCACGGCATCACCTGCCGCCTCGCCGGAACCAAACGCAAGTACGACCGCCTTTTGGCGGACATGGCCAAGGGCGGCTGGATAGCGAAAATCGTGGACAACACGGACACGGTGTGGCTGTCGGGAAGCCTTGAAGAGCCGCTGCACCTCTCTTTCCGCCACCTCGGGGCGGCGGAGGCCTCCGGCGAACACCTCTACGAGGTGACACTGCAGCGCGACATGACCGAACCGCTCTGCGCCACCTCCCTATAATATTATATAGTGTCCACAGGGAATCGGACACGCGGGGTTATCTTTGCCGAAAAACAGCAGAGATGAGAAGACAACCCGCCATCAGATTCCTCAACGAAAGCACCGATGAAGCCGTGATCGAGATCTACGGCCAAATCGGCTACGAGGGATGGGACAGAGAAGACGACGAGAACACCGCCCGGCTGATGAGCGGGGAGCTTGACCGCATAAAAGCCCTCAACGCGAAACGCATCACCGTGAGGATTAACTCCCTCGGCGGAGACGTGAACCACGCGCTGGCCATCCACGACCTGCTGGCGGAGCACCCCGCACTCGTGACCACCCAGATCAACGGCCTGTGCGCCTCCGCCGCCACCATAGTGGCGATGGCGGGAAAGGAGCGCAGGATGAGCAAGAACGCACTATTCCTCATACACCAGTGCTCCGCCTACGTAGGCCGTGCCAACCAGGAGCAGCTCGCCCAGGAGCTTGAGACGCAGAAGACCGTCAACGGGCGTATGCTCGACATCTACACCGCCGCCTGCAACGGCAAGGAGGCGGAAATCTCCGGCCTTTTGAAAGCCAACAACGGACTGGGCAGGTGGCTGACCGCCACCGAAGCCAAGGACTTCGGCTTCGTCACCGACATCTACAACGAGAGCCGGAAGACGGCCTGCTTCACGCAGTCCGCCTTCTCGGACAACGGGCTTCCGGCACTGCCCGAAGCCTACGCCGACATGGTGGCGGCTGAAGACACCCGCTCCCCGTGGCAGTCTCTCGTTGACCTGCTCACCAAACATTTCTCCGGCAACGACAATCCCCAAAACCAAACCCTTACAGATATGAAGAAACTCTTCCCGCTGCTGGCGGTAGCCCTCGCACTGCAGGACACCGCCGCATACGACCCCGAAAAAGGGGCGAGCCTCACCGACACGCAGCTCAAGGCCATAGAAGGCAAGCTCACCGAACTGGACACCCTCCTCAAAGAACGGGAGACGCTGGTCAAGGAGAAGCAAGCCCTTGTGGACGAGAAAGCGACCCTCACCGCGCAGCTGGCCACTCTCACCGCCGACCGCGACCGCCTCAAAGGAATCGTGGACGCCGTGCCCACGGAAACGCCCGCTGTTTCGGGCGGCGACCCGCAGGAGGCACCCAAGGACAACATGCAGGCCTACGTGAACGGCTCTTCGCTCTACCAGGCCATCAAACGCGAAATCTAACCTACCAAAAACGACCACAATGCCAGAAGTAATCGAAACCAAAATCAACGTTGACCTCATACTTGAGGAGTACGGCCGCTTCTACGAGAACTCGGGGCAGGGAATGGACAGACTCAGAAGAGCCCTGACCGTTCCCGCCACGACCCTTGAGAAGTACGCCACGAGAATCAACACCAAGGACGACATCTACAAGATGGCCACGGACGAATGGGAGGACGTGCTCCAGCCGTTCCGCATCCAGTTCGAGCCGAAAGCGGGTGTCAAGTTCATCCCCAACGCCATCGTCCTCAACCACATCAAGGTGGACGCGCAGTTCTCGCCCATGGGAGTGTACCACTCCTGGATGGCCTTCCTCGCCGGAGGCCAGAACAAAATCGAGGACTGGCCTATCACCCGCTACTTCGTGGAAGTCTATCTGAAGAAGAAGATTGACAACAACCGCGAGCTGAAAGCGGTCTATAAGGGCGTGCGCGACGACAACGGCACCACCCCCGAAAGCTGCATGGACGGCATCAAGCGCAAACTCATTGAGGGCGCGAACAACGCCGACAACCCCATCAACGTCATCCACGGCGTTGACCCGTTCACCGAGGAGAACATCTTCGACGAGATAGAGGCCTACGACCGCAAGATTGACGAGCTGTATGACGGCGAGAACATCATCCACTTCGTAGCCCCCAAGTGGGTTCGTGCGATGAAGACCGCCAAACGCGCAGCCGGCTATTACTTCATCAACTCCCCCGACCAAATCAACGCCGACATTGACTTTACCAAGCACGTTGTCTGCGGCGTTCCTTCTATGAAGGGCACGGACGACATCTTCTCCACCATGAAGGAGAACCTGCTTTGGCTGGTCAACCGCAACAAGTTCGACTTCGACATCCAAAAGGAGAACCGCATGATCAAGGTTCTCGCCGACTGGATGGAGGGCGTGGGCTTCGGCTGCAACGCGATGGTGTGGACTTCCGCCCGCACGGTGGGACAGGAGGCCTCGCGCTGCTCCTGCGGGCCGAACGGCGAGGTGGAGACCATCACCGATGAAATCCAAATGATTATCAGCGCCATCGACCAGGGCGCGAAAGTGGTCAAAGAAGGCAACAAGTACCGCATCACGTGGCAGACCGACACGCCGGAACTGGCCATCAACATCCACACCCTTGACAATGCGGAAGCAACCACGGACTCCCTCTCCATGCACGCGCTCATTTTCGGCGACGATGTGCCGCTGCTCTCGGAGGGCGAGGTCGGCTTCTACATCGCCGAGGACGCTTCCCAGCTCATCCCCATCCATGGCCGCCATCTCGGTTTCGCGGAGAACCGCGACCATAACGAGCCGACCAACGAGGCTTTCTTCGTTCCGGGAACGCTGGACGGCAACAGACTGGATGCCGTGATGGAGACCAACATGCCCTCAGAAACGGAGTTCTTCTTCCGTGCCGCCGTCCACTACAAGGGGGCGGAGTATCTCGGCGACATCATGCGTTTCACCACGCCGTACAACGAGAACCCGCCGGAATACATCGGCAACGACGACGATGACAACGGCAACGATGACGACAACAACGGCCAAGACTGAACCCTTTGGTAATAAATTTTTTCATACGCTGACGGGAGGGGTGCGGCTTCCTTACCAACGCACATTTTTAACGAACACCAAAACCCAAGAGCCATGCCCGAAGAAGTAATATGCGCACTCGAACTCGAAGACCTTAACAAAGGCGCGAACTGCGGCAACAACATGTCCGGCGTGAAGAACGTCTATATCTCCCTCAAGGACAATGTGGCGCAGTTCCCCAAGCTGCCGACCAACCGAACCTCCTACGAGGACTTCGCCGTCCTGGAGGGGAACATCGTGATGGTCAACGGCCAGCGCTTCTACCACATCTACTGCTCCCGCGACATGGGAGAGCTGAAGTACACCACCCAAGGCACCTTCGGCGGCAAGTCCATGAAGGCCAACCTTGAGATCTACCACCCCGGCTTCAAGCCCAAACTGCTGGGCTTCATCGCCTCCGTGATGAACTCCGAGGCCATCATCCTCGCCCGCCTCAACAACGGCGACATCCACATGCTCGGCGATGAAGACCGCGGCGCGGAAATCGGCGAGAACGTGGAAGCCAGCTCCGGCAAGGCCGTCACCGACAACAACGGCGCGACCATCTCCTTTGTCTATGACACCCCCACCGCACAGGTCTATACGGGCGAGATGGACTCCCTCATCGGACAGTCCACCAACCTCGATGACGAACCCGTGACACCCTAAACCAAAATCGCATTTTCGGTTGTTTGATCAGTTTTTGAAAGCCGTTGCAGTTTGTGACGGCTTTTTTTGTAGTTTTGCGCCGTTAATTGAGAAGTTCAAAAAATGCGAAGTCGCACAATTTTTTAGACAAAAATCGTTGTAATAATATGATTCACAAAACGTACCATTCTACAGGTTTTTATGACCTGATATTTCGAGTACGTTAAAACATGAATGCGGCCAAAAAAACAATTCAATAATAATGAGAAAATACTTTTTATATTTTATTTTAGTATTGTTACTTATTTGGGTTTTATTACTTGGGGTACTATTTATATTCATACTGTACACCCATAGCTCAAATGATAAAGATATAATTTATTCTAATTCCAAAACAATTGGTGATAACTTATTTGTTGAAACATATCAGACTTACCATGGAGGTGTATATGATGGAGATGCTTATGAAATATATCTTACAGACTCAATGTCATTTAGAAAAAAATTGGGTGACTATGACGACCATGATTGGCCAAATGTAACCATAAGAGGCGATATAGTTGTTGTTAAATGGAAAGATCACCAACTCTTGAGAAACAGAGTCCGAAACTGTAATATTTCCAAGCTTAAAGAAAAAGGGCATGACGACTTGTTAAAAAAGCCCTACGCACATTAAGTTTTTATGACCTGATATTTCGAGTGCGTTAAACTAATGATGGCTTAAAGTCTAATTCTTTTTCTTTTGGGCGACCGGGCACGCTTTCCGCTCGAATTTCGCCCTAAAGGGCTCATAACCGCTGCAATCGTTGTCGCGGTATTAAGGTAAAGAAAAACGCGGTCAAAAGCACGACCGCGTTTTTCTTTGTCCTATGTTTTCCGTTGATAAACGCCTATCTTTGCCGCATAAAGACTGAAGATATGGACGAAATACTACAATGGCTCACCAACGGCAAAGAATACCAAACAGGCATCGCACTGCTTGAGAAACACCAGCGCAACCGTATGCTGGTGCAGCACTTCCGGCACTCAACCCCGAAATTTGCCGCCGCCAAACTGGAGTACGAGCTGCGCAAACTCCTCAAAGGCAAATCCACGGCAACAACACAGACCAGGCCAACCGCCCCGCCGTGGACGTTGATAAACCTTTCCAAACCGAAAGCGGCAAAGTCCGAAACACCGATTCCATCCATCATTGTGCAGGCCAAGGACGAACTCTATGAACTGTTCACCGCCATCTCCACCGCCCACCGCAAACTCTACGAACTTGGCGAGGGCAACTCCGAGGAGGTGGTGGCGCAGCGCAGACGCATCCTTGAAGACCGACTGCCGCTCATCCGCAGGTATGAGAAACTCTACCCGCTCAAAGAACGCTACTTCGACACGGGCAAAGTGCCCGACGAACTTGTTCGCATGGTTAGAGAGAAAGTGGAGGAACAGCCCGTACCCGTTCCCACGGACGGCAGGGCGGAACTTGAAAAGCTCTCCGACATGGAGCTGCTCAAAAAGGAGCATTCCCTAAAAGTCAACATCAACAAGACCCGCAACCGCTTGGAGTACCAGGCTAACAGGAAGCTGGACACCCCGAACCCGATGCCGGAAAGCCCGCTGCGCACCAAGCTGGAGGCCAAACTCAACGACCTGCGAAACCAATACGCCACCATTACCAAAATCATAGGGTCAAGACAATGAGCATCATAGACTTCTCACAGCTTTCAGCCCGCAAGCAGGCGAAAACCAAGGAAGCGGAGGCCTACCCATACGACACATACTTTCCGGATTCCGTGTCGTTCATCGGCGAGCCGTGGACGACACTGGCCAAACACATCGGACGCATCGAGCAGGGAGCCGTCATCAATTTCTGGACATTCGGACGGTATGCCATGCATGACCTCATTTCCCATATCTGCCGCCAAATTGGGCCATGCAACGTCACCGCCTGTACATGGGCGATAACCGAGAAGGCCGTCACCCAAATCCTCAACCGAAAGAAAGACGGCCTCATCAAGGAGTTCCGGCTATGGATTGACCCAAGGGTCAAGGTGCGCAACCCCGCGCCCCTGCAGATGTGCCGCGCCAACTTCGATGTCTGCATCGCCCCCGTCCATGCCAAGGTCGCCGTGATATGGAACGACCAGTGGCGAATCTCCGTCTCCGGCTCTTTGAACTTCACCACCAACCCGCAGCCCGAAAGGGGCGTGATCCAGGTGATAGACCACGTATTCTTCAGCGACAAAAAGATACTCGATGAACAGTTTGACAGAGACACAGAAAGATGAACTTTACCGCCTCGGGCGGCTGGGCTTCCCGTTCCGTGACGTTGCCCTGAATTTCGGCTTCGACATTGCCGAAGTCGCCGTGCAGTTCCAGCGGGAGCAGGGCGAGGTGTACGAGAACTGGTTCCGCGGCTACCTCTCCGCGCAGGCGGAGATACGCCAAACGGTGCTGGACGCCGCCCTCAACTCCTCGCAGCCCGCAATACTCCAGATGCTCAAATACTACGCAATGACTGAACAGACTAACCTTGACGCTTTCGACTATGAACCCACCGGGCAAAACCAAGCAGAGAACCAGCATAGAACAGATACGGGAGAATGACTTCGAAGCCATATCCGAATACTACACCACGGGCAGCAGCACCGCACTGACCGAGCAGCAGCAGCGCATCCTTGAACGGCTGCGCACCGCCCATGCTGTCATGCGCAAGTACCCGCGCAAGAGCGTGGCCGCCCTCAAACTCCAAGCCCGCTTCCCCGAAATCTCCAGGGAGCAGGCCTACTGCGACATCCGCAACGCCTGCCGCCTATGGAACAAGTACGACCCCGTGGACAGAGACTTCTTGGAGGGCTGGTTCCTTGACTGGCTCATGAAAGAGATTTCAGACCCCGCCACATCGGACGGCGCACGCGCCAAGAACCTCGCCACCCTGCAGAAGTATCTCTCCCAGCTGCCGCCGCAGAAGATTGACCCCAAACTGATGGAGGCCAACCAGATCTTCGTGCAGTTCAACATCAACAACAAGCAGGTGTCAATCCCCGAGACGGTGCTCATGAAGCTGCCCGCAGACATACGCCGCCAGCTGCTGGGAAGCCTCGACGACGAAATCACCGAGGAAACCGCCTGCGAAATCATAAACTCATAAAGCCATGCAGATAAACCTATCCGGCAACCGCGCCCAGCTGCCCTCGTTCATCCTGCAGCCCAAGTGCCACGTCTCCGTGGAGGGGCGCGGCACGGGCAAGAGCGCGGACATCGGCTTTTGGATGGACAGGCTCATCCGGCTGATGCCGCGCTCGGTCATCGCCCTCACGGGCAAGACCTTCGGCCAGCTGTTGACCAGGACACTGCCTTCCTCCTTGAAGATGCTCAACCAAATGGGCTACGAGAAAGAGGCCAACTACGTAATAGGCAAGCGTCCGCCCGCCTACTTTGAAACTTCCTACGAGGAACTCAACAAGTTCGAGAACGTCATATCCGTCAGCAACGGGACGCGCTTCGCGCTCATCTCACAGAGCGAGCCGGGAAGCGGGCGCGGCGCAAACGTGGACTTCGAGATAGCGGACGAGACGCTGACGCTCAACAAGGAGCAATATGACCAGGAGGTCGCGCCCACCAACCGTGGCAACCTTGAGTTTTTCGGGGCGAGATCTGGCAACCCCGTACATCTGCACCACGGCTACAAATACTCCACATCCATGCCGCCCACAAGGGACGGCAGATGGGTGCTGGACTTCGCCAACTACTACGAGGAGGAAGCCGGAGTGAGGCTGTTTGAGGTGTGGAACAGGATTGTCAAGATGCAGCTGGAACTGCTCGACATCACCGCCCCCAAGCATTTCGCACAGTGCTGGAACGAGATAATCCGCATGAAGCGCAGAATCCGCCCCTTTGTGTCCAAGGACGGGCTTCTGTTCACTGTCTCCAACGCCTTCGACAACATAGAGTTTCTTGGCCTCTCATACGTCAAGAAAAACCGCGAGTTGCTTCCCTCGCTGGTCTTTTTGGTTGAGATTATGAACTTCCTCTTCGACAAGGTGGAGGACTGTTTCTATTCCATCAGCGACGACCGCCACGTTTATCACAACGGGCTGGACGACCAGCGGCTCATGCTGCTGGCCAAGGAGAGCAATTTCGACCTGGACAAGTTATCAATAAAGAACAGCGCGTTTGACCGAGATTGCAATCCCGACCTTCCTTTGGAGGTGGTGGCAGACTGGGGAAGCGCGATTTCCCTTTTCTGCGTGTGCCAAGAACGGAACTATGACTTTGTCAACAACTGCGCAACCAAGCGCAAATGCCAGAACTTTATCAACGAGTTCTTTGTCAAGCCGGACGAGAGTTCCAACATCCTCATCAAGGAACTGTGCGGACAACTGACGGACTACTACAAGACACATCGCTGCAAAAAGATACACTACTACCGCGACAAATACGGCGATTCAAGAAACCCGAATGTGCTGAACTCTATGAGCTACAACCAGCTTGCAATTTCATATCTGAAGAAAGCCGGATGGGAGGTTATCGAGCACACACACAAGGGGATGGAGCCGCCCCAATCTGACAAATACCTGCTGTGGGGATTGATACTGCGCGAGGAACGGGAAAACCTGCCTTTGGTGCGTTTCAACGGCGATAAGTGCCGTTTCACGCTCATATCCATGAACAACGCCATGATCAAGGACGTGGACGGCCAATTAAAGAAAGACAAATCATCAGAGCGCAAATCATCCGGAATACTCCCCGAAGAAGCCACCCATTTCTCCGATGCTGCCGACAAGATTGTGTGGACAAAATTTGGTGATAACCTAAAAGGGAAAAGTTCTGAAATCAGTGTGTTGCGTATTGGAAAATAGTTTATTTTTGCAGCGTCAAAAAAAATGTATTATGAAAAAGTTATTTGTATTAGCAGTAGTTGTTTTATGCTCGACATTGTTTTTTAATTCTTGTTCCAAAGATAATGACAAGGTGTCTTTGACAAAGGAACGCAACATTAACGTTTGCGTCAATTTCAACAAAGAGAAAAACCTCAATTCTTCGAATTGGCTGTCATTCAACTCGTGCGAAGATTATGAACGTGCAATTGCGTTTCTGAATGAAAAAGAAGGATATTTGTCCCTTTTTGAACAGGACCTGCATTTTTCTTCAATGCGGTGTGTGCTGTCTGAAAGCCAAAGGGAAGCTATTGGGGTGGAAGATGACATTTTGGCCACTTTGCTCAACCCTGACGGTTTCATACAAATAGACAATTTTGTTTTTCAAATTGACATTGTCAATGAGAAAGCATACGTATGGGATACGAACAATGATAACGAAATGATGACTTTCTCCATAGATGACAATGTCTTGGATATTCTATTCAAAAACGAAGAGCCCATAAAAAACGTAATCTCTTATTCCAATCCTGAACCTTACACATTTCCTTCCTCTCCTGAAGCCAAATGCAAAGTTGTCTATCAACGCGCCGCCGTTTATTTTTCCTTGCTTTCTAAAATCAACAAACCGGGAGTGATTTCCGCACCAGAGGTCGAAATATATTATAGTACTGATTCCGGCACATATACAAGAAATAGAAGCAACGCAACGCAACAGACATTTCCTGCTCAAAGCGATGGTGGAGATGGGAACAATTATCATTATCGCCCTTATTCCGCAGCTGTGGGGCTAAAACAGTTCTACATGTCCACGTTCTTTAATTGTATAGATTACTTTCCTTATTATTCTGATGGTGTTCGAATAACTGTAAGCAAATAATATTGCCTTCTTTATGCAACCTCTAAAATCTGCCTATGGCAATAGCTTTAGATTTTGCAAACGCCAAATTATCAATGAAATATAAATTCGTTAATTTTGAAATCCTTAGATATTAGTGGTTTCTTTGTGAAATGTACCATTCTAATTGTTGTCTTTGAAATATCTGTTGTATGCACTTTTGCTCAAAAAACGGATTTCGGCGGTGGATTTACCTTTGGTAATACGATTTCTGCGATGTCTGCAGAGAATATTCCGGGATTTTGGAAAACAGGTCTTACCACCGGATTGTTTGGTCACGTTAAAGTTGTCGATAAATACAAAGTGAGAATGCTACTGCAAATGGACATGAATTTTACAATGAAAGGCACTCGAACTAAACCGAATTTCGGAGCTGAAGGACACTATCGCAGAGACAAATATTCATTGTCTTTTGGTTACATTGAATTCCCTCTTTTGGTACGACTGCGTTTTAACAGCCCCAAAACCAGCAATGATGGATTGTGGCTTGATATAGGTCCTTCCGTAGGTTTTCTGTTGTATCAGAGAACGGTACAAATTATCACCACCCACGGTGGACGAGGTGGAATGCGCTATGAATGGGATGACCTTTATGATCTCAAGAGACTTGAGTTTGCGCTCCACGGCGGAATTACGTATGTTTTCAAACGTCA
>ONAB01000017.1 GCA_900315705.1 uncultured Bacteroidales bacterium
CCGCTGTGATCTCCTGGACGCAACAGGGCGATGTCACCAGCTGGGATGTCAACTATAGAGTGACAGGCGCCGACTCCTGGAACACGGTGAGCACCACCAGTAATCCGCACACCCTGGTAGGCCTTACCGGCAGCACCTCCTACGAAGTGCAGGTAATTGCCCATTGCACCAACGGTGTGACGAGCGATCCTTCGGCCACCATCACCTTTATGACGACAGGCATCAATGACTACACTTTGGACAACAGCGTGACGGTCTTCCCGAACCCGACGACCGGCATGATCCAGATTCAGAATTCTGAATCCAGAATGGAGAATGTGGAGGTGTATGATGCCTACGGCAAGCTTCTGAACACGATGATTGTGAACGACCACACCGCCAACCTCGACCTGAGCGGTTACGCCAAGGGCACCTACTTCGTGCGCGTGACGACCGAGAAGGGCGTGGTGACGAAACGCGTCGTGAAGAACTAAGACGTTAGACTTAAGACTGAAGACGATTTACGATGTGCGAGATTTTAGACGGAAGACTTTAGACTTAAGACTTTTTTCGATAAAAAGTAAAACGCAAACCGTAAACGCAACTACCAAAAACCGTAAACGCAACTACCAACGGTTCCCGGAAATTTCCGGGAACCGTTGGTAGTTGCGGGGGCGCGATAGGGTGTGGTTGGGGGTTCCGCTTGCTCACTGCGTTCGCAGCGGAATCTCCTGCACACGTCCCGCAGGGACGGAAGCCCGGTAGAACGGTGTGGCATACCGCGAATCGAACGTCCCGCAGGGACGACACAAATGATTGTGGTCTTGCAGACCTAAAGGCCTGCCTTCTAGCCAAATGTTCTATCGTAAATCGTACCTCGATATTACTACCCCGCCCTTCGGGCACCCCTTCTGCAACAGAAGGGGAATTAGCGCCCCCGTTTCGCAAATCGTAAATCCCAAATCGTACATCGCAAATCGCAAAAAAACGGGCCTGTTCATTACTCGTTTTTTTTGTGGATAATATATTGTTTGTACCAAAACATTTTTTTTCGTAAGTTTGCAGTCTCTTTTGATTGCAATATTATGGTTTTATTTCTATTTGATGTAAAATATTATAAAACCGATTCTTATTATAAGAAACGCACGCGATGGACTACCTCGTGAAGGGTGTCGGTGCGTTTTTTTTATGTCCTGTTTTAAAGAAAATAAGTAATAATAATAAAAACTAATGTCTATGAAAAAACATCTACTTTTAGCACTATTGCTTTTTGCATTTGGAGCAAGAAGTTTTGCTCAAGTCCCGTTGACCGTTGCAGACGGATCGGAAACCAATGAGTTTGTGCCCATTTATGGGTGGTATGCGGATGCGTATCTCCGCTGTCAGGTGGTCTATCCGGCTGCTGACTTGGCCGGTATGGCCGGAGGCACCATCAATTCATTGACGTTCTATTTGTCATCTACCGCATCTGGTTCCTGGGGTTCCGCTAATTTCCACGTGCGGTTGGGCAGTGCGTCAGAGAGCACCATTTCTGCATTTTATCCCTCATCCAGTTTGACGGAGGTTTATGCGGGTTCGTTGGATGGAACCCAATCCACGATGACCATTACCTTCACGACCCCGTATGTTTACACTGGGGGCGATCTTCTGTTGGAAGTCACCAACGAGGTGATTGGTTCATATAAAAGAGCCTATTTTTATGGCATCTCAGCCTTGAATGCCTCGGTGCAAGGATATAATTACAGTAGTCTAAGCGGTGTAACTGCTAGCCAGAGCGATTTCATTCCCAAAACTACCTTCAACTACACTCCTGGTGGCGACGGTCCGATGTGCTTCGATCCCACGGGCCTTACTGTCTCGGGAGAGACGACGGACGGTGCTACAGTCTCCTGGACAGCACCTGCTGCTGGCAATGCCCCGCAGGGTTATCAGGTTTGCTGCCTGCCTTCCACCGCCACGTTTGACGCTTCTACAGCTACTTGGACATCCGTTACCGGCACCACTCATACCTTCACGGGCTTGAGTGCTGGCACTCAATACACCGTTCACGTGCGCAGCGTCTGTGGCAGCGATTTTTACAGTGACGGCAACGCTTCCGCTAATATCACCACTGCTCTGTGCAATCCCACAGACCGATGCGAATACACTTTTGTGCTTGGTGATGGCTATGGTGATGGATGGAATGGGGCCAGTTTTATCATAAAGCAAAATGGTATCACCATGGCAACCCTTGCTGCTAATAACCATAATGTATATAATACTCAGACATACGATACAATGCGGGTGATGCTCTGTGGAAATGCCAGTATTAGTCTGGAGTGGTCATCGGGTAGTTACGATGGAGAAGCCTCCTTCACTATGATGGATCCTAATGGATTTCAACTGTATGAATGCACGGACGGCAGCACGTTGACAGATGGTGCCACTTTCTATACTGGCACGACTTCTTGCACACCCATCACCTGCTTCCCTCCTACAGACTTGCACGCTTCCGTTACGACCGATGAAGCCACTATCGGTTGGACGGATGTTTCTGGAAATCATTTGGGATATCAGGCGGAATGGGACGGCTCTGTTCTTCCAGGTTTGTCAGGCAATCCCTTCTCCTTCACAGGTCTGAGCCCTGCCTCTACCCACACGGTCAGGGTGCGCACGGTTTGTGCCGCAGGCGATACCAGTAATTGGAGTACCCCCCACACCTTCACCACGGATTGTGACGCTATTACCGCATTCCCCTACTACGAAGGGTTTGATAATAGTACAAGCATTCCCGCTTGTTGGAAAGCCATTGACGGTGACGGTGACGGTAACAACTGGTTTATAACACAAGACTCAGATGGAGAAGTGATAGAAGGCGGAGAATCCACCTCTGGAAACCATTACATCACTTCCCTCTCCTATGATTATAACACCGATGTTGCCTTGACTCCTAACAACTGGCTGCTTTCCCCGTCGTTCACGTTGCCGAGTCCCTGCAACCTCTCCTTGGTTTGGTATGCGAAGTCGCAAGATCCTAGCTATCTTGAGCCTCTGGACATATTGATATCCACCACCGGAGGAGATACTGCCGACTTCACCTCCACTGTGATGTCATTAAATGCTGTTCCGGGTGAGTACACCCAATATGTGTATTCTCTTGCCAACTATGCCGGACAGACCGTCCAGTTCGCCTTCGTGCATAGAAACGTGACTGACATGTTCAGAGTGAACATTGATGATGTGAGCATCTTGGAAATCCCGCAGGTGGTAACAAACGATGCCACGGCGCTTGCCACCGCCACGGCCACGTTGAATGGTTCTGTCACTGGCCAAGGGATGACGGCCTACGGCTTTGAATGGAAAGCCACGTCAGACTCCGAGTATGAACGGGATACAGTGTCCACAGGAGACCATACAGGTTCGATTTCTTTCAACCTTGCCAATCTGGATCCCAACACATCCTACACCTTCCGCACCTTTGCCGCTGTGGGTATCTATATATACTACGGTGATGAGAAGACCTTTACTACGGAACAACTGCCCTGCCCGGCACCCGCCAATCTCACAGTTGCCGACATCAATACTGAATCAGCCCGCCTGACCTGGGCGTCACAGCTTCCCACTACGGGCAGTTACAACGTCTATTTGAACAACACGCTTCTCACGCAAACCCCAGTTTCCGAGCTTACCTATCTGCTGACAGGCCTGACTCCGGGAACATCCTATGAGGTCACGGTTGCAATGGTTTGTAATGGCACAGAGGGTCCCTCCGACACTAAAACCTTCAACACCCCATGTTTGGGCCAAAGAGACAAGACTATAGGAACTGGATCCATAACCAACAGCAATTTGCCGTTCTATGGTTTGTACAACTATGCTTATTCGCAGCAGATTTATGACGCTGCCGAATTGAACATCCCTGCCGGCTCCATCACGGCAATCAGCTTCTACTGCTCCACCCTGCCTTCCAACAACGACAGAACGGGTAACATCAGAATCTGGTTGGCCAACACGACAAAGTCCACCTTTGACAACAACACGGACTACATAGATCCCACCACGTTGACAGAGGTTGCTGTCATTTCGGGTGTGCATTCTTTTGTTTCCGGATGGAACACCTTTACGTTGGATCAGCCGTTCACGTACGACGGAACCAGCAACTTGGTGGTGGCCTACTATGAAGGTTATGACGGTTACTCCAGCATGTCTTTCTGGGCACACTCTACCACGGACAACAAGTCCATCAGCCACTATAACGATACCTATTCTTCTGTATCCTACAGTACTCCTGCCACGGCTGCTGGTACCAAGTACTTCAATAAGTTCCGTAGCGATGTTCGTTTTGATTATTGCGACCCGAGTATTACTTGCGTTCCCCCGACGGTCAGTGTGGACAATGTGACGGCCCACGACGCAGAGGTCTCTTGGACACCCGGCTATCAGGAGAGTGCTTGGGGAATGCAGTACAAGGGTGAAAACGACAATGATTGGACAACCGTGACATTGACTCCAAACTCCCCGAATCCGTACACCTTGTCGAATCTCACCTCCAATACTGCTTACGCCTTGCGGATGTGGTCCATTTGCGGTGACAGCGAACTGAGCGATACGGCAGAGACGACCTTTACTACTCTTGTCACCTGTCCCGCTCCGACGACCTTGGCGGCTTCCAACGAGACGCCCTTCGGTGTCACGCTGACGTGGACGTCTGTCGGCACGCCCGGTTCTTTCGAGGTGGAGTACAGCGATGGTGAAAACACCCTCTCCACGGTGGTAAATGCCGTTTCGACCACGACGCAGCAGACGACCACCCTAACGGGCCTCAGTGCCAACACCGCCTACACGGCTCGCGTGCGTGCCATCTGCGGCGTGAACGACCTCAGCACTTGGAGCAACACGGCTTCTTTCACCACTTTGATTAGTTGTCCTTCTCCAACAGTCCCTGTCGTTCTGGACAAGACGGCCAACTCTGCCACTATTTCCTGGACACCCGGCGGAACGGAAGGAGAATGGGATGTTTACTATTCCTGGGCATCGCCTACGGATCCGACCCTTCAAGAAGGTTCCACGACATACACTATTACCGCAACATCCTACACTTTCACAGGTTTAAACGCCAACACCACCTACTCGGCACACGTGCGTGCTGTCTGCGGCAATGGTGATGTAAGCGACTATGTGGATGTGCAGTTCACCACGCCGTGCGGCTCTGTTTCTGTTCCCTATACTGAGAACTTCGACAGCTATACGCAGGGAACCTCAACTAGCACAACAACCCCCACAGGATATCCTGCTGTAGATATGCCTGCCTGTTGGACTTTCTTGAACAATGCCACAACCACCAGTACCTATCCTATAGCCTTCCTTTCCTCATCTTCCAACTATGCGGTATCTGGAAATTGTCTGTTTTTCAAGTCCAGTTCTATCACGCCCCTCTATGCGGTATTGCCAATGATGTCGGAGAATCTTAACGAACTGCAGTTGACCTTTACTTATCGTAATGAAAGTGTAAGTACAAGCAATGGTACGCTTCACGTGGGCTATATGACCAATCTTGCCGATGTCAGCACGTATGTGGAGATGTATAGTTGCCCCCAAACCACAACCAAAACCGAAGTGGAGGTTAACTTCAATACGGTAACGGTTACCTCGGGCACTCCCTATTACATTGTTTTCAAATATGAGGGAGGTAGTAGCAATGCTTATTATTTAGGCATCGACAATGTATCGGTGGACTACATTCCCGCTTGTCCCGCCCCGACGTCCTTGGCGGCTTCCAACGAGACGGCCACCACGGCCACACTGACGTGGACGTCGGTCGGCACGCCCAGTTCTTTCGAGGTGGAGTACAACGATGGTGAAAACACCTTCTCCACGGTGGTGAATGCCAATCCGACCACGACGCAGCAGACGACCACCCTTACGGGCCTCAGTTCCATCACCGACTACTTGGTCCGCGTGCGCGCCATCTGCGGCGTGGGCGATACCAGCGCTTGGAGCAACATGGCTTCTTTCACTACAGCATGTGCCGTTTTCACGGCTCCCTACACCGAGGATTTCACAGGCTTCAACACCTTGGTCAGTGCTTGCTGGAAGCGCTATTCCGGCCTTGCATCCTCTACCACGACTTCCATTTCCGATTTATCGCCCCTCAACGGTGGTTGGAATTTCAACAATCAAAATGTGTTTGGACAAGGACACGCCAAACTTAACATTTATGGAACAACAGTAAATAATTGGTTGATGACACCGGCCATTGACATCTCCACTCTGACCAATCCGGAACTGACCTTTGATTTGGCCTTGACCGCTTTCAATAGTACGAACCCAGTGAGTAGTTCCACTACCCAAGCGGATGACAGGTTCATCGTCTTCGTCTCCACCGACAACGGTGCCACCTGGAGCATGAGCAATGCTACGGTTTGGGACAATGTCGGCGGTGACTATGTCTATAACAACATCAGTGCGACTGGCGAAAGAATATCCATTCCGTTGAGCCAATATGCAGGCCAGACCATCAAGATAGCGTTCTACGGCGAATCCACCGTGGGCAACAATGGCGACAATGACGTGCACATTGACAACGTTTCGGTGGACGAGAGACCCTCTTGTCCCGCCCCGGCAGGCGTGACGGTCTCCAACGTGACGGCTACCACGGCCACGTTGACATGGACTCCGGGTGGCAACGAGAATGCATGGGATATCTATGTTCCCAGTTCGTCTGTGGATGTGCCTGTTGTTAACTCGGATAACATGCACTCTGTTACCGCAACCCCCTACACTGTTTCAAACTTGCCCTCCAACTCCATTTGTACGCTCTATGTGCGCGCCAACTGCGGCAACGAGGAGAGTGACTGGGTAAGCAAAACCTTCACCACACCGTGCGGCACGGTGAATATTCCTTATACGGAAGACTTCGACAGCTATAGCTCAAGTGAATATCCGACTTGCTGGAGCAGATACCCCAACACTTATTCCTCCTCCACTAATTACCCAATTATTAATCTCAACAGCGCGCATTCGGGTAGCAACAGTCTCTACATGTACAGTTACACCAGTTCCTACTACATGGCGATTCTGCCTGAGTTGAATCTTGACGGCATGTCGATGAGCGACCTTTGGGTGACGTTCTATTATAGTTTCAACGGAAGTTCGAATAGTTCAAATGGAAAGATGATTGTAGGTGTGATGACTAATCCGGCGGATCCAACCTCTTTCTATCCCGTGGATACGGTGCAACACACAGCTCCTACCACTTGGGAGTTCAAAAAAGTGCACTTGACCAACTATACCGGTAATGGCCGATATATAGCATTTAGGAATCTTACCACGGCTGCTTACGCAGGCTTCTTTATTGACGATGTGACGGTGGAACCGATTCCTTCCTGTTTGGAGCCGGGGAATCTTTTTGTTTCCGAAGTGACCGCAACCTCCACCACGCTGACCTGGACGGCCGGCGGAACGGAGACTGAGTGGGATCTTTATGTGGCCGATGTCACAGTTAATCCTACGGACATACCCACCGCGAACAGCAACCCGACGGCTACGGTACAAAACAATCCGACACACACGCTGACGGGTCTCACCACTGCACACACCTACAAGGCCTACATACGCGCCAACTGCGGCAACGATGGTATGAGCGAATGGAGCACTCCTCTGACTTTTGTTCCGGGCTCCTACAACATGGGCTCTACGCGCACCCTCACCACTTGCCAAGCTGTCATCTATGACAACGGTGGTATGGACGGCAACTATGGCAATGACAGAAACGACACGCTGACCATCTATCCCGAAATTCCGGGCAACTTGGTGCAGGTGAGCGGCACCATTTCTGTGGAAGGCAGCTCATGGGATTTTCTGGATATCTATGACGGTGCAGGCACAACGAACTTGTTATTACATGATAACAGCAGCACTCGTCCGCACACTATTCAAACTACCACCTCCACCACCGGTCCGCTGACCCTCTATTTCGAATCGGACGACGGTGTGAACTATCCCGGTTTCGAGTTGAATGTGACGTGTGTACCTCCATGCGAGGCTCCCGCCACTGTGCAGGCATCAGCCGTCAGTCACGGCCAGTCTGTACTGACCTTCGGCTATGACCAGCAGGCCCAGAACATCAACCTCGAGCTGCAATACAAGGCTACCAATGCCACAAGTTGGTCTTCCTCTATCTTGGTGCAAGACAACAACTACACCCTCGCGGGCTTGGACAACAACACGACCTACGACGTGCGCGTGCGCAGTGCCTGTGGCAACGCAGATGCCCAATACTACTCCGAATGGGTTACCGGCATGATTGACATTGCCTGCCCGGCACCTGTCATTCCCGACGCATCTTACTATGACTATGATGCCACCACTATAATGCTTTCCTGGGATTACACTGGCTCGCCCATATTCCAGGTTATGAGAGTGGAGGGTAACAACAGCACCATTATAGATATGCAAAATGAGGACGACCCGGAGAATTATTTTGCAGACGACCTGACACCCAGCACGGAATACACCTTCTACGTGCGCAGCATCTGCAACAACGGCTTGGACACCAGTGATTGGTCAGCCCCGATTACCATTACCACGCCAGCCTCTTGTCCTGTTCCGACGGGCTTGTCCGCCTCCAACGAGACAGCCGATGGCGTCACGCTGACGTGGACAGCTGGCGGTACGGAAAATGTCTGGGAACTCTATGTCACTGATGATGCCACGGATGTGCCCACCGTCAACAGCAACCCGACGGCCACGACTCAAGTCGCCTCCCATACGATGACGGGTCTCTCCTCCAACACCGCCTACACAGCATACGTGCGCGCCGTGTGCGACAACAACCACAGCGAGTGGTCCACGGCAGCCACCTTCAAAACAACCCAGGTGTTGGCCACTCTGCCGTACACCCAGGATTGGGAGTCTGCCACCGAGAATGCCAACTGGACCTTGTTGAATGGCACACAGACCAACCAGTGGACTGTCGGTTCCGCCACCTCCAACGGTGGAACACAATCCTTATACGTATCCAACGACGACGGTTCCAGCAATGCCTACACCAACAACTCGACAAGTACCGTATGGGCTTACCGCGACATCCAGTTCGGTGCTGCCAACGCATTCCAGCTCTCCTTCGACTGGAAGTGCAATGGCGAAGGTACCAGTACTCCTTGGGACTATCTCGGCGTTTACATAGGAACTCCTGGCGATGTGACGGTAGGTTCCGTCACTCCGCCTACAGGTGTTGATTTGATAGGCAAATACAACCTTCAGAGCGATTGGCAAAATGTCAGTGTCCAGCTTGACGGTTCCCAGTACTCCAATACGACGAAGCGTCTTTATCTCTTATGGCGCAACGATTTTAGTGATGGTTCCCAGCCGCCTGCTGCGGTGGACAACATCACCATCACCCCTGTTAACTGCACTCCTCCGACGGCCTTGACCGTCGAGGATGTCACGACTACTGAGATAATGTTCTCGGTAAACGGGACCAATAATGTCCAAGGTTATCAGGTCGAGTACGGTGCCACGGGCTTTGCCCAAGGCCAAGGTACAACGATATTTGAGGGTGCTGCCTCCACACCTCCGACTATCATCGTCATTGACGGTCTCACCGCCTCTACCACTTACGACTTCTACGTGCGCACCATTTGCAGTGAGGGTGACACCAGCGCATGGAGCCCTGTGACTACGGAGAACACCTTGTGCGATGTTGTCAGTAGTTTCCCATGGTCTGAGAACTTCGATGCCGTGAGTATTAACACTCTGCCGGTTTGCTGGACCAACACCAACGATGTGGGAAAGACAGATTGGATAGTGTCCAGTTCTCTCAGAGGAAGCATCTCTGCCCATTCGGCCAGCAATGTGGTGCAATTTTATTGTCAAAGCTCTGCCAATAGACATGACGAGTCCTCTCTGCAGATGCCGACGTTCGACCTTACCGCACTGAACAATCCTATGCTCGGGTTCTGGTACACCAACAAAGAATGGGGAGGAGACCAAGACGAAATGACTGTTTACTACCGCACCTCCCCGACGGACACGTGGACATTATTGGCCTCCTACACCGACAATGTTGCCGCCTGGACCTACGATTCCTTGGCTCTGCCCAATCCGAGCGCGACCTACCAGATTAAATTCGTCGGTATTACCGACTATGGCTATGGCATCAACTTGGACGACATTGTCATCAAGGAGATGCCCATCACGGTCTGTTCCGCCCCGACGGATGTTACCGTCTCCGATATTACGAGCAACACTGCCGAGGTGAGTTGGACGGACAATGCCAATGTCGCCTACGAGTTGCAATATCGGACTGCCGGCACCGCCCCGCAAACGGTGGACACCAACATTACCACCACGGCCCTTGCCGCTGCCAACAATCTTATTAATGACAATAATATCGGCAGCGGCACCATCGATGCCAACATCTCCTACACCGGCATCCAAAATGGCGGCAGCAATGCACCTAAATACTATACTTCTGGTCAAAACATCCGTCTTTATTCTAACACCAGTGGTAACGGCAACGGCGGTTCCATTAAGCTGACTCCTTCCAACGGCGCAGTCATCACCGGTTTGGATATTACGACATCCGGCAGCAGCTATACTCCGTCTGTGTCCTATTCAGTGGATGGCGGCACCTCCGCCGAGGCAACGCTCAGCGGCCTAGTTTATACTATCTCCGGCATCTCCGCTGCCACCAGTTTGGAATTCCAAAACACCAACACCAACTCATCGAACACTCAGTTGCGTGTCACGCAAATGACCGTTCACTACACCCTTCCGGGTACGAGTGACGCTTGGACGACGATAGTGCCCGCCACCTCTCCGACGGTTCTCTCAAACCTTGATCCGGAGACCGGCTATGAGGTGCAAGTGCGCACCATCTGTGCCGTGGGCGACACCAGCGATTGGAGCAGTGTTGTTCCTTTCAGCACGGAAGAGTTTATATGCGGTGCTCCCGTCAAGTTGTCGGTGAACGATATAACCATGAATTCCGCCGAGGTGATTTGGTCGGACGATGGTACCTATCCCACGGAACTGCAATACATGGCCAACGGCACTCCGGACCAATATGTGGACAATACCTTTGATTTCTCCCAACAGGGTTATACCAACGAACAGTCCCTCGATGGCGTGATTGTCAACCTTGACAACAACATTTCGTTTGTGGCCAACAAGCTTACGGCAAGTTATGCTCCAGCCTACTATAATGTCGGTACAGCCCTCCGTATCTATGGAAAGAACAATTTCATCGTCTCTGCTGCCAATGGAGTTGTCATCACGGGCATCGAAATTGATGCTGGGTCTTCCAATCATCCCAACATCAACTATGTGGTGGACAATGGACAAAGCCATTCCATCAACGGCAACAGCATGCATTATGAGATTTCCAACATCAATGCCAATACGGTGACAGTCACCAATCCTAATTCCAGCGGCCATTTGCGCCTGGAGACCTTGACGGTCCACTACACCATTCCCGGCACGGCTGGTACTTGGACATCGATGGCCAATGTCACCTCCCCGGTTCAGTTGACAGGTCTTATGCCCAATACAAACTATAGTGTACGGCTCCGCAACATCTGCTCTGCCAGCGACACCAGCGTTTGGACAAGCACCGATTTTACCACTTTGACCTGCCCGCCGATCACCAAATCCATCACGGCGGAGGCTTGCGGAATCTACACGTGGGACGGCACTCCTTACACCACCTCGGGTGACTATACGAAGACCTACACCCTTGCCACCGGTTGCGACAGTGTGGTGACACTGCACCTGACCATCCACAATCCTGTTCACGCCTCCGTCACAGAAGAGGCCTGTGACTCCTACACATGGAACAACACGGAGTACACGCAGAGCGGCACCTACACCTATCCTCATCAGGATGCCAACGGCTGCACGCAGGTGGATACGCTGCACCTGACGGTCTTCCATCCGACGCACGTGGCCTACACGGAGAGCGCTTGCGGTACGTACACGTGGAACAACACGGAGTACACGCAGAGCGGCACCTACACGTATCCTCATCAGGATGCCAACGGCTGCACGCAGGTGGATACGCTGCACCTGACCATCCACAACCCGACGCATGTGGCCTACACGGAGAGCGCTTGCGGCTCGTACACGTGGAACAACACGGTGTACACGCAGAGCGGCACCTACACCTACTCTCATCAGGATGCCAACGGTTGCACGCAGGTGGATACCTTGCACCTGACCATCAATCCTATTCCTGTGGTCACGGTCACTGGCGATGCGGTCATCGCCCTCTACGAGAGTGCTACGCTGACGGCTTCCGGTGCCAGCACCTACGTCTGGAACACGGGTGAAACTGCCCAAACCATCACCGTCACGCCTTCTTCCATCGGAAGTCACTCCTACATAGTGGTAGGTACCTCCGAGTTCAGTTGCCAGAGCGCCCCTGACACCTTCGTGGTGGAGGTGGGTGCCTGCCGCCCGGGCACTTCCACGGAGACGGTCACGGCTTGTGACAGCTTCGTATGGCACGGTACCACCTACACGCAGAGCACCGGCAATGCCATCTATCGTATTCCTAACGGTTCCGCCAACGGTTGCGACAGTGTGGTGACGCTGCATCTGACCATCCTCAATTCGGTGCACAACGAAATCACCGATGCCAACTGTGTCAGCTATGAATGGAACGGCCAAACCTATACTTCCAGCGGCGACTACACACGGACCTTCCAGGCCGCCAACGGCTGCGACAGCATCGTGACGCTGCACCTGACCATCAAGCAACCGGTGACCAAGACCGTTAATATTGTGGACTGCGACAGTTACATGTGGGATAATCAGACCTACACGACCAGCGGTGATTACACGCGTACCTTCACGGCCGCCAACGGCTGCGACAGCATCGTGACGCTGCACCTGACCATCAAGAATCACGTCACCCAAGAGATCACGGCGTCTAACTGCGGCAGCTACACCTGGAATAACGAAGTCTATGAGGCCAGTGGCGATTATGAGCAGATTTTCACTGCTGCCAATGGTTGCGACAGTGTGGTGACCTTGCACCTGACTATCAATCCGGAGTACGACTTGGCCCTTGAGCAGTCTATCTGCAAGGCAGCCCTGCCCTATTCCTGGCGCGACACGTTGTTCGATGTCGGCACAGAGACGGGAACATACGTCTTCCATCGCCAGACGGCTGCCGGCTGCGACAGCACGGTGACCTTGCACTTGGTGGTTAACGATGCCATTGCCACGGAAGTCACTGAGACGGGCTGCGACAGCTACACTTGGAACAATCAGGTTTACACGACCAGTGGCGACTATGTACAGACGCTTCAGACCTCTGCCGGCTGTGACAGCACGGTGACGATGCACCTGACCATATACAGCCCGGTGCACGAGGCCATCACCGTTGTCAATTGCGGTCCTTATCAGTGGAACAATGCGGAATACGCTCAGAGCGGCACCTACACCTACAGTCACGAAGATGCCCACGGCTGCACGCAGGTGGATACCCTGCACCTGACGGTCAAGCCGGTGCCGGTGGTGACCATCACTCCCGCATCGGGTATGCCCATCATCGCTTACGGCGAGAGCGAGACGCTCACGGCCTCCGGTGCTGACAGCTATGTCTGGAACACGCAGGAAACCACGCCTTCCATCACGGTGGCTCCGAGAATCACCTCTACCTACTCTGTGGTGGGCACTACTGACGGTTGCGAAAGCGAATCGGTCAGCATCACGGTGAACGTGGGTAACTGCACGCTCATCACGAGTGAGTTCACGGCCACGGGCTGCGGCAGATACACCTGGAATGGCACAGTGTATGAGCAGAGCGGCGACTACCAGCAGCTCCTCGTCAACGACCTGGGTTGCGATAGCTTGGTGACCCTGCACCTGACCATCTATCCCAATAGCGGAGTGGCTCAGACTGTGAATGCTTGCGGTTCCTATCTCTGGTACCATCAGAACCTCACGGAGAGCGGAACGTACACCTTTGCTTATTATGATGGTAATGGTTGTATCCAAGAGGATACTCTCTATCTGACCATCCACCATCCGGTGAACGAGTCCTTGAATATTGTGAGCTGCGGACCGTATATGTGGAACAACACGGAATACACCCAGGACGGCACCTACACTTACACGCACGAGGATGCCCACGGTTGCACACAGGTGGATACGCTGCGCCTGACTATCAAGCCCGTGCCGGTGGTGACAGTTTCTTCCAACAATACGCAGATTGTGCAGCACGAGAGCACCACGCTGACGGCCAGCGGCGCTACCTCATACGTCTGGTCCAACCAGGCCACGGGTGCCACGGTGACGGTCACCCCGATGCAGACCACCACCTACTCTGTGGTGGGCACGGTGGACGGCTGTGCCAGCGAACCTGCCACCATCACGGTGGAGGTCACGCCGTGCACACCCGCAGAGGGCGTGTTTACTGTTACGGCTTGCAACCGTTATGTGTGGTATGGCACCACCTATACGGAGAGCACCAACACAGCTACCCACGCTATCCAACGTCCGGGTATGTGCGACAGTATCGTGACCCTGCACCTGACGATTCTCCATCCGGTGGCTGAGATTATCAACATTACAGCCTGCGAGCGCTATACCTGGCACAACACGACCTTCACCCAGAGCGGCCGTTACACCTACTCGCATCAGGATGCCAACGGCTGCACGCAGGTGGATACGCTGTATCTGACCATCCTCCGTCCGACGCACACGGCAGTGACGGTGAGCGAGTGCAATGCTTTTGTCTGGCACAATATCGAATACACGCAGAGCGGCACCTACACCTTCGCCTTCGCCGATGTGAATGGCTGTACGCAAGTGGACACGCTGCACCTGACCATCTTCCACCCGGCTCATACGGCCTATAATGTGGATGCCTGCGGTTCTTATGTTTGGAACAACACGGAGTACACGCAGAGCGGCACCTACACCTATCGTCACAGAGACGCCAATGGCTGCCAGCAGATTGACACGCTGCACCTGACCATCCATCATCCGGTGGCTCAGAGTTATGAGGCCGTGGCTTGCGAAAGCTACACGTGGAACAACACCGTATATACGCAGAGCGGCACTTACACCTACGCCCACGAAGATGCCCACGGCTGTATGCAGGTGGACACGCTCCGTCTGACCATCCACAATGCCGTGGCGGAGAGCTTTGAGGCTGAGGCTTGCGGCTCCTACACGTGGAACAACACCGTGTACACGCAAAGCGGCATCTACACCTACGCTCACGCCGACGCCAATGGTTGCACGCAGGTGGATACGCTGCATCTGACCATCTACAATGCCGTGGCTGAGGTCTATGAGACCGAGGCTTGCGAGAGCTACACGTGGAACAACACGGAGTACACGCAGAGCGGCACCTACACTTACACTCACGAAGATATCCACGGCTGCACGCAAGTGGATACGCTGCATCTGATTATCAACAACCCGACGCATACGGCGGTGACGGAGAGTGCTTGCGGCTCCTACACGTGGAACAACACGGAGTACACGCAGAGCGGCATTTATACCTATGCTCACGCCGATGCCAACGGCTGCACGCAAGTCGATACCCTGCACCTGACCATCTTCCAGCCTGCCACTACCGAGTTCTCGGATAATGCTTGCGGCAGCTACTACTGGAATAACGTCTATTATAATGAGAGCGGCGATTATGTACAACACTTCCAGACTGTGGATGGTTGCGACAGCACGGTGACGCTGCATCTGACCATCTATCCTCGCGCTGAGGTGGTGAGCATTGTCGGCGACACGCTTATCCACGAGTATGAGAGCGCGACCCTTACGGCCACTGCCCTCAACGGCAATCCTTTCTGGGTCGGATTTGGTCAAACCTCCTCCATCACGGTTGCTCCGATGACGACGACCACTTATACAGTGATGGCTGTCAGTGAGCATTGCGCCAGCGCGCCCGTCAGAGTCACGGTTACCGTACTGCCTTGCATACCCGTGCAGGGTGTGGAGACTGTCACTGCTTGCGAAAGCTACGAGTGGCACGGGGTCACCTACACGGAGAGCACCAACACGCCCACGTTCACCATCGAGCGTCAGGGTGTTTGCGACAGTGTGGTGACACTGCATCTGACCATCTTCAACCCGACGCACGTGGCCTACACGGAAAGCGCCTGCGGTTCTTATGTTTGGAACAACACGGAATACACGCAAAGCGGCACCTACACCTACACGCACACCGACGCCAATGGTTGCACGCAGGTGGATACGCTGCACCTGACCATCAACAATCCGGTGGCGGCAACCTATGAGGCTGAAGCTTGCGGTTCCTACACGTGGAACAACACGGAATATACGCAGAGCGGCACCTACACGTTTGCCCACGCCGATGCCAATGGCTGCACGCAGGTGGACACGCTGCATCTGACCATCCATAACCCGACGCACGTGGCTTACACGGAAAGCGCTTGTGGCTCGTATGTCTGGAACAACACGGAGTACACGCAGAGCGGCACCTACACCTACACGCACACCGACGCCAATGGTTGCACGCAGGTGGATACGCTGCACCTGACTATCAACAACCCGACGCACGTGGCCTACACGGAGAGTGCCTGCGGCTCGTATGTTTGGAACAATACCGAATACACGCAGAGCGGCACTTACACGTTTGCCCATACTGATGCCAACGGTTGCACGCAGGTGGATACGCTGCACCTGACCATCCTGAACGCCGTGCACGAGGCCTTCACAGTGAGCGAGTGCAATGCCTACACTTGGCACGGCACCACCTACACGCAGAGCGGTACCTACACCTTCATCCATTCTGATGCCAATGGCTGCACCAAGGTGGATACCCTCCATTTGACCGTCTTCCATCCGCAACCTAACGTTTACACGCTCACTACTTGCGGTGACTATGTGTGGCACGGTACGGTTTACACGCAAACAGGTGTATATACCTACACCACTACCGACATCAATGGTTGTACACAAGTAGATACGCTCCATCTGTTTGTCAACCATCCGCAAAATACTGCCTCTACGGCAGAAGCCTGCGGTTCCTATGTGTGGCACGGCAACACCTACACCCAGAGCGGTGTCTATGTGAAGGCTGTTCAGAACAACTACGGTTGTATGCATCTGGATACGCTCTATCTGACGATTCATCATCCGCTGACGCAGATCGTGGAGGCCACGGCTTGCGAATCCTACACTTGGAATAATGTGACCTACACGCAGAGCGGTCACTATGTGCAACACTTCCAGACAATGTTTGGTTGCGACAGCACAGTGACGCTGAATCTGACGGTGAATCATCCTCAGCACCAGTCGGTCACGGCGGGTGAATGCGGTTCGTACACCTGGCACGGCACCACCTATACGGCAAGCGGTGTGTACACCTATGCCCACAGTGACGCCAACGGCTGCACGCAGGTGGATACGCTGCATCTGATTATCTACCAGCCGCGGCATCAGTCCCTGCACATTACGGAGTGCGAATCCTTCACTTGGGGTGGCACCACCTACACCCAGAGCGGTGTTTATACCTACGCTCATCCCGACAACCACGGTTGCACGCAGGTGGATACCCTCTATCTGACCATCAACCACCCGACTGGCACCTCCATCACGGTCACGGAGTGCGAGATGTACGATTGGAACGGATTCATCTACACGCAGAGCGGCACTTACACGCAGTCTCATCTTGACGCTAATGGCTGCACGCAGGTGGACACCTTGCGCCTGACCATCTATCATCCGGTGCACCAGTCCGTCACGGTTACCGAGTGCTTCGAGTACACTTGGCACGGTACTACATACAACTTCAGTGGTGTGTACACCTACACTCACCTTGACAACCACGGCTGCACTCAGGTGGATACGCTGCATCTGACCATCCATCATCCGCAGAGCTCAACTATCACGGTTGACGCTTGCGGCTCTTACCAGTGGTATGGCACCAATTACACGCAGAGCGGTGTGTACACCCACACTGTGACCGGCACCTACGGCTGCCAAGTTAAGGACACCCTCATCCTCCATATCCATCAACCTGTCAGCACCCAGTTCTCGGCACGTGCTTGTAGCTACTATGTCTGGGACGGCACTGTTTACACCCAAAGCGGTGATTATGTGAAACATTATTACACGCAATGGGGCTGCGACAGCACCGTGACATTGCATCTGGACATCCACCAGCCGCAAAGCTCTGAGTTCACCATCGTCACTGAGAACAGCTGCTATACCTGGAATGGCGTCGAGTATTGCCAGAACGGTACCTATATGCAGCAGTTTGAGGACAGCTATGGTTGCGACAGCGTGGTAACCTTGCACCTGACCTTGCGGGTCGGTGTGGAGGACTACGACGGCTATGCAGTCTCCCTCTATCCTAACCCGACGACGGGAGTCGCCTATGTGGAGGTTTCCGGCGACGAGATGGAGCGCGTGGAGGTGTACGACTCCTATGGCAAGCTGCTGCAAACGAGAAACGTGAGCGGCAATGTGGCCCAAATTGAGTTGTCGGCATACGCCAAGGGTGTTTACCACGTGCGCGTGACTACCACCAAGGGCGTGGTGACCAAACGGGTAGTTAAGAATTAAGAGTTGAGAATTGAGAATTATGAATTAAGGCTGGGTTTCTGGAAAGGGATCCAGCCTTTTTTTTCATAATAAAAATCATTGCCCAGGTATTCAAATTTGATGTATCTTTGCACTCCTTTTTTGCTGATTATGAGAAGAATTCTATTGCTTTTGGGAATGATGGCCACCGTAGTGCTCTATGCCCAGATTCCGGCTGGTTACTATGATGCTGCCGACAACAAGGGTGGCAACGCCCTGCGCGTCTCCCTCTATTCGATTGTGAAGAACCACACTTCTTTGAGCTACAGTGCGTTGTGGAACGCCTTTTATACCACCGACGTGCGTCCCGACAACGGCAAGGTGTGGGACATCTACTCCGACAACCCCGACGGCGTCACGGCCTACTACTTCAACTTCGGCTCTGACCAGTGCGGCAACTACTCCGGCGAGGGCGACTGCTACAACCGCGAACACTCTGTGCCCAAAAGCTGGTTCAACGACGCCACCCCGATGTACACCGACCTGTTCCATCTCTATCCCACCGACGGATGGGTCAACAACAAGCGCGGCAACCTGCCCCTCGGCGAGGTGAACAACCCCTCCTGGACCAGCACCAACGGCTCCAAAGTGGGCCCCTGCGTCACCGCCGGTTACAGCGGCACTGTATTTGAGCCCAATGACGCCTACAAGGGCGATTTGGCCCGCACCTATTTCTATATGACGGTCTGCTATATGGATAAGAACCTCGGCTACGAGCAGTCGATGTTCACGGGCGGCTCCCTCAAGCCCTGGGCCCTCAATATGCTGCTGCGCTGGCACGACGAGGACCCTGTCAGCCTCAAAGAGTACGAGCGCAACAACGCTGTCTATGCCCTCCAGGGCAACCGCAACCCCTTCATCGACTTCCCTGAGCTGGTGGACAAAATCTTCGGTGCCGACTCGGTCAACCCCTTCCATCCCAACGGCATCGAGGTGTGGATGAACCCCTCGCACTGGTCGCTCTACCCAGTGCCCGCCACCGATAGGGTCACCCTCGTGCCTCCGGTCCCCGTTGAGGAGGAGGTGCTGCTGCAAGTGCTGAATCTCGCCGGACAGGTGGTGCAGCAGGAACGCTGCATCCCCGCAGAGCGCTACACCCTGACTGTCAGTGACCTGCCCGCCGGCATCTATGTGCTGCAACTCCAAGGGGCCAACTTCCGCATAGCCCGCAAAATGGTGGTGGGAAAATAGCGCGCTTTTTTCGTACTTTTGCCGCCCTTTTTGAAGAATATGCTTTATCCTGATAATTTTGAAGAGAAAATAGGCTTTAACACCATACGGCAACTGTTGTTGGGACATTGTCTCAGCCCGTTGGGGCGTGGGTTGGTTGACCAAATCGGGTTCCAGACCGATATCGAGACCCTTCTGCCCGAACTGGAGACGGTGGAGGAGCTGCGCCAGCTGCTGCTGTTCGACGAGCCCTTTCCCGCCCAGGAGTACCACGACCTGCGCGCCGAGCTGAAACGCCTGCGCACCGACGGCACCTATATCGAGTTGGAGGAACTGGCCTGCCTGCGCGGCTTCATCGCCACGATGACCGCCATCTATGTCTATCTCAAAGTGCGGCAGGAGGACAACAAATACCCCCGCCTGTGGGCCCTCTGCGAGGAGATGCCCCTGCAGCGCGAACTGACCGCCGCCATCAACCGCATACTGGACGAAAAGGGCCAGCTGCGCGACAATGCCTCCGACGAACTGGCCCGCATCAAGTCCGAGATGAACCGCATCTCCAACGCCGCCGACCGCCAAATTCGCAAAATCCTCACCGCCGCCAAGCAGGACGGACTGGTGAAGGAGGACGCCGAGATGACCGTCCGCAACGGCCGCCTCTGCATCCCTGTGGCTGCCCAGTTCAAACGCCGCCTCAAGGGATTTGTGCACGACGAGTCGGCCACTGGCCAGACCGTCTTCATCGAGCCCACCGAGGTGTTCGACGCCAACAACGAGTTGCGCGACCTTCAGAACGCCGTGCAGCGCGAAATCATCCGCATCCTCACTGAGCTCACCGACCAGATAAGGCCCGCCATCCCCGAGCTGTTGGAGGCCCAGCGGTTGATGGGCCGTTACGACTTCCTGCGCGCCAAGGCGCAACTGGCCATCGATATTGACGGCGCGCTTCCCCATCTCCACAACCAACCCCTTGTGCACTGGCAGAAAGCCCTCCACCCGCTGCTCCACCTCTCTTTCAAACGTACCTCCCGCAAAGTGGTGCCCTTGGATGTGGAACTCAACGGGGAACGCCGCATCCTCATCATCTCCGGCCCCAACGCCGGCGGCAAGTCCGTGTGCCTCAAGTGCGTCGGATTGCTGCAGTATATGATGCAATGCGGACTGCTCGTATCAATGCAGGGCACCTCTGATATGGGCATTTTCCACAGTATGTTTATCGACATCGGCGACGAGCAATCCATCGAAAACGACCTCAGCACCTACAGTTCGCACCTCTCTAACCTGAAGGCGATGGATGATCATCTTGATAGTCATTCACTTTTTTTAATAGATGAGTTTGGCTCGGGCACGGAACCCACTTTGGGCGGGGCTTTGGCGGAATCCATCTTGGAGAGTTTCTATGCCAAAAACGCCTACGGCATTATCACCACGCACTATGGGAATCTGAAAATGTTTCCCGACAGCCATCCGGAAGCCGAAAACGGGGCGATGCTGTACGATACCCAGGCCCTGAAGCCCCTTTATACGCTGAAAATCGGCAAACCCGGCAGCTCTTTCACCTACGAAATCGCCCGCCATATCGGCCTCAACGCTCGCATTATCGACGCGGCCATCGCCAAGTCGGGCACCGCCCAGATCGACTATGAACGCAAACTCGAGGAGATTGAGATTATGCGTTTGGAAACTGAAAAAATGTTAAAACAGGTGCACGCCGCCGACGATCAGCTGGCTGAGATGATTGACGGCTATGCCGAGAAGTTCGCCGAGTTGGACAAGCAGCGCAAGGATATCATCCAGAAGGCCAAAAACCAGGCCAACAGCATCGTGGAGAGTGCCAACAAGGTGATTGAGAAGACCATCCGCGACATCAAGGAGGCGAAAGCCGACAGCGAGAAGACCAAAAAGGCGCGCGAGAATGTGGGTGAGCTCAAGAAGGAGCTGCAAAAAGAGATTACCTCCATTGAGCACGAGGAGACGCTCAAGCCCATCGTACCCATCAAACGCACCAAGCCCGTGGCCAAGAAAGCGGAGGAGAAGCCCGAGGACCGGACCATCCGGGTGGGCGACTCCGTCTTTATGGCGGATATGCAGATCTCGGGCGAGGTGACTGCCATCGATGGCAACGACGCCACCATCGCATTCAACTCCATCTCCTTGCGGACAGATGTTCGCAAGTTGGCCAAAATCAGCAAGAAGGAGGCGCGCGAGGTGCGTCGCGGCGGGGTAGTGCACTATAACGAAGGCTCCCTCGCCGATGCGATGAACAAGAAGTTGGCGGCCTTCGACTCCACCCTCGACATCCGGGGTATGCGGGTGGAGGAGATGACCCCCATACTGTCCGACTATCTCGACGAGGCTGCGCTGCTGAGCATCCGCTATGTGCGCATACTCCACGGCAAGGGCAACGGCATCCTCCGCCAGGTGGTGCGCCAGCAGCTTGCCCGCCGCAGCGATGTGGAAACCTTCGAGGACGAGATTCTGGAAATGGGCGGCAGCGGCATCACAGTGGTGAAGATGTCTGAGGGCCGTTAGCCGTTAGCCATTAGCCGTTGGCCCTTAGCCCTTAGCAGTTAGCCAATGGCCAATAGCTAATAGCCAATAGCCAATGGCTAATGCTGCGCTGCGGCCAGGGTCACCACGCTGACGCGCACTCCCTCAATCGTTAACAGCTGTTGTACTGCAGCTTCTGTGGTGGCGCCCGTGGTGAGCACGTCGTCGCACACCAGCAGGTGCTGGCCCTTCACCCGTTCGCCATTTTGCACCATAAACACCTCTTTTACGTTCTCCCAGCGGTTGAAACGGCTTTTGCGCGTCTGTGTTTCGGTGAAATGCGTGCGCACCAGGATGTCGGTGCGGTAGGGGATGCCCATTCCGCGGCTCAGGCCCTTGGCAATCCATTCGCTCTGGTTGTAGCCCCGCTTGCGTTCCTTTTTCGGATGCAAGGGGATGGGAATGATGCCGCTGATCTCCTGAAAACGGGGTTCCGCCGCTAACTGCCGGCCGTAGTAGGTGCCGAGAAAGTCGCCCAACTCCTTCTGTCCATTGTATTTGAGGTTGTGCAAGATATGCTGGGTGATAGTCCCCTTTTTGTAATACAGGAGCGATGCCACCTCCTCCACCTTCACACGCCCCGCGAAGATGAGCTTGAGCGGGTTGTCGTGTTCCTTATGGTAGTGGGTTTCAGGAAGATGCAGCTGGCAATGGAGGCACAGACACGCCTCGTGATGCTGCAACGCCTCCCCGCACCCCGCACATAGACGGGGATAAAACAGAGACAGGATGTTATCAATTATTTTCATAAGTGTTAGATTTTATTAAATTCACAACGAAAATAAAGGATGTTTATTATATAATGTAAAAGTTCTGCCCCGGGAAAAATCTTAAAAAAACATAAAACTAATTTTTTAGTTGTATAATTAAAAAATAAATTGTATGTTTGCCACGTCATTCCTTGAGCAGTCCCGAAGGGACAAAATTCTAGTAACCCCGCACAAGCGACGAAGGAGCGCAGTGTGGGGGTGGGAGGGGGAGACCGCCGCGCACGCCGCGCAAGTAACCCCGCACAAGCGACGAAGGAGCGCAGTGTGGGGGTCGAGAGGAGGAGACCGCCGCAAATCGACGAAGGAGCGCAGTGTGGGGACCAAGGATCGGAGACCAATGATCAAAAACCAATGATATGAAAGAACTAACAAAAGCAGAAGAACAGGTAATGCACGTGTTATGGAAGATCGGGCAGGGGTTCGCCGCCGACCTCATCGCCAATTTTCCGGAGCCGAAGCCGGCGTACAACACCGTTTTAACCATAGTGCGAATCCTCGAGAAGAAGGGGTTCGTGTTGCACGAGACCTTCGGGAAGGCGAACCGCTATTACCCGCTGGTCAGCAAAGAGCGGTACTCGGAAGAGTTTATGCAACACTTCGTGCGCAACTATTTCGACAACTCCTTCAAATCGATGGTCTCCTTTTTCGCTCAGAACAAGGACCTTTCGATGGAGGATTTGGACGAAATCCGCCGTATGATTGATGCGGTGCCAGATGATAGTACCACCCATAAAACTGAATGATTATGAAAACGATTCTCTTTTCCGCCGTGGCCATCGCCCTCTTTTTCGGGCTATATGCCGTCACCTTGCGCCGGAGCAATCTGTTCCGTCTGCGCCGTTTCTATCTCATTGGAACACTCATTGTTTCGATGATTATTCCCTTTGTATCCATTGAGACGAAGGCCCCGCAGGCTGCCCGCGTAAGCGCCTATGTGCAGCAGATTCAGGTGCCTGAAGAGACCGCCGTGCCGCAAATGGAGGTCCAAGAAGCCCCAACCGAGCCAGTGCAGGCTGCAACGCCGTCGCCATCGCCAACGGATCCTGTCGCTGTAACCTCTTATTGGAATTGGAAGGATGTCTTGCCGACGATCTATATCGTCGGATGCGCATTCGCCTTCATCCTTTTGGTTGTCAAACTGATAAAGACGTCCTCATACTACCGACGCAGTACCATATCGGAGGAACTTTCCTCAGATGGGATGCGGGTGCGCGTGTTGGCTGAACCCGACGGCAACCTTCCGTTCTCGTTCCTGCGGTCGGTGTTTGTGAATCCGGACGTGTTTACCGACGGTGAATTACGACAGGTGCTGGCGCACGAGTGCGCACACATCCGTCAGCGCCACACTTACGACCTGCTCTTTATGGAAGTGCTCAAGGTGCTGCAATGGTTCAACCCCATCATTTACTTTTATATGAGGGAATTGCGAACTGTTCACGAGTATTTGGCTGACGAACAGGTGTTGGCGCACGGTGCTCCCAAGCGCGACTATTTAGAGCTGCTGTACAAGCAGTTGTGTGTGGGCAAGTTTCTCCCCGTGGGCAACAGCTTCCGCCATCTGCTGACCAAAAAGCGCATTCTGATGATGAACCAGCCAGTGAAACGCAGAGTGTCGGCGTGGTGGTTGCTCGCGCTCGTTCCCATCATCGCCGGATTGCTTTTGGTGAACTGCCATCCGAAAACGGAGGAATTTGCCGATGAATTGCCGGAGGAGGTTGTCGAAGAGCCAGTCTGCGAGAATCCGGATGTGATGCCGGAGTTTCCGGGTGGCATCGAGCAGTATTTGGACAACCTTTTCGATAGTATAGAGTACCCAGAACTGGCCAAGAAGTACAAGTTTTCAGGACAATATATGGTCCGTTTCATTGTGGAGAAAGACGGGCGTGTTCTCATCGCAGAGTTGGATACGGCCCACATCAAATGGCAGCCTGTGATCGGTGAAAAGGGTGAAGTGGGAATGGTTCGTGTCAGTCACTTCAACGGTGACAGCCTTGTGCTCGGACACGTTATCTTTGGGAAAGACGAATCGGTGAACTGGGAAGCGATGAGAGAAAAAGTACGACAGATGGATGAAGCGAATATAGCGGAAATCAACCGTGCCTTCCGCGCTGCACCCGTCTGTAAGCCTGCCTTGAAAGAGGGCCAGCCCGTGCGCTGCGAACTGAGTCTGCCGTTCTTCTTTGTCTTCGAGATGTTCCCCCCTCTCGGAGAAAGCAGCGCCCCGGAAGATAAAATCCCCCATATCGCACACTACACCATCGATACCATCCCTGTCAACACACTGGTGGTGAGTATCACTTCTGACAGAATTGCGGTTGAGAACAAGAAGTGATAGAAATTTTTTGTATCTTTGCACCTGTATTTTTCTTTTACTATTTTTATAAATCATTGTTATACAGTAAATAGTAAATAAAAAATAGAAACAAGTATTTATATAAACGAAGATTTATATTATGAAATTCTACGATAGGGAAGAGGAAATCATCATTCTTCAGGAGGACGAAAAACTGGCAGAAAAGAACGCTATGTTCACAGTGCTGTCGGGCAGACGACGCGTGGGCAAAACCTCGTTAGTGATGAAAGCCTTTGAGGGGAAGCAGTTTGCCTATCTCTTTGTGTCGAAAGACAGCGAAGCCCTCCTTTGCGGGAAACTCCAGCAGGCCCTCGAAGAACAGTTGGGCATACAGGTCTATGGGCAGCTGACGCACTTCCGAGACCTTTTCGATGTGATTATGCGTGAGTCGCAGAAACGACATTTCACGGTAATTTTCGACGAGTTCCAAAATCTATACAAGATCAATCCAGCCATCTTCAGTGAGATGCAGGACATTTGGGACCGCACACACCGCGAGTCGCATATCAATCTCATCACGATGGGCAGCATCCGTTCGCTGATGAAGCGAATTTTCGAGGACGAAAACGAACCCCTCTACGGCCGCCCGACCTCCAAATTCACCCTTCATCCGTTCACCATACAGGTGTTGAAACAGATTTTCCGTGATCACGCCCCCAACTACCGCAACGAAGATTTGCTATGCCTGTATATGATTACGGGTGGCGTGGCCAAATATGTGGAGCTGCTGATGGATGCGGGGTGTTATACCAAGGAGAAGATGCTCAACTACGTGTGCCGACGCGACTCCTACTTCCTTACCGAAGGGCGCGACTTGATGAACCAGGAGTTTGGTGACGAGAGCGCCACCTATTTCTCCATCCTGCAACTTATCGCCGGCGGCTCGAATCGCCGTTCGGACATTGACGGCACTATGCAGAAGGATATGGGCACTTTCCTCCAGAATTTGGAGAAGAACTATGGTCTTGTAAGTCGTCTGAAGCCGCTACTTTCCAAGCCGACCAGCAAGACCAGCACCTACGAGATATCAGATCAGTTCTTGAGATTCTGGTTCCGCTTTGTGTGGCCGTATCAGTCGTTGGTGGAGCGCAGCCAGCTTTCGCTCCTGAAACAGAATATGCTGCGCGGATATGAGCAGTTCACGGGTCGTACGCTGGAACAGTATTTTCAGGCTCTGGTGATGGAGACCGGCCAATACACCACGGTGGGCAACTGGTGGGATCGCAAGGGAAAGAACGAGATAGATCTGATTGCTCTGAACGAATTCGATCACACGGGCATTGCTGCGGAAGTCAAACGCAATCCCGACAAAATAAGCCTTTCGGATCTGCAGGACAAGGTCGGGAATCTCCCCGTATCGGAATTCGGGCGGTACAATCTCGAGTTGCGTGCATTTTCGTTAGAAGATATGTGAAAGTAGAGTCACTGTTTGGGGTATGAGGAGTGGCCCCAATTATCGTAAATCGTACATCGCAAACCGAAAAAAATGTATCTTTGCACCTCCAATAAACTGATGCAATGATACCACGTTATTCCCGTCCCGAAATGAGCGCCATTTGGACCGAAGAGAACAAATTCGGCGCCTACCTTAAAGTAGAAATCGAAGCTGCCGCCGCCTGGAGCGCCTTGGGAGTGATCCCGGCAGAGGATGTGCAAAAACTACGCGATAAGGCCACTTTCAAGGTGGATCGTATCTATGAGATTGAACAACAGACGCGCCACGACATTGTGGCCTTCACCCGCGCCGTCAGCGAGTCGCTGGGCGAGGAACGCAAGTGGGTCCACTACGGGCTGACCTCCACCGACGTGGTGGATACCGCCAACGGCTATCTCCTCAAACAGGCCAACAATATCCTGCGCGAAGATCTCCGCCATTTTATGGAGATTCTGAAAAAGCGCGCTTACGAGTTCAAGGACACACCCTGCATCGGGCGCACGCACGGCGTGCACGCCGACATCACCGCCCTCGGACTGAAGTGGGCCCTCTGGTATGAGGAGATGAAACGCAATATGGCCCGCTTCGAGATGGCCGCCGCCGACGTGGAGTGCGGCAAAATCAGCGGCGCCGTGGGCAACTTCGCCAATACTCCGCCGTTTGTGCAGGACTATGTCTGCCAGCAGCTGGGCATCCACTCCGCCAACATCTCCACGCAGGTGCTGCAGCGCGACCGCCACGCCCACTATATGGCCACACTCGCCCTCATCGGCTCCACGATGGAGCAGATGGCCGTGGAGGTGCGCCATTGGCAACGCACCGAGCTGCGCGAGGCCGAAGAGGCCTTCGGAAAGGGACAGAAGGGCTCCTCCGCGATGCCCCACAAGCGTAACCCCATCGGCAGCGAGAATATGTGCGGCTGCGCCCGCATCCTCCGCGGCTATATGGTCAGTTCGTATGAGGACATCCCCCTCTGGCACGAGCGCGACATTTCCCACTCGTCCGCCGAACGCATTATGCTCCCTGATGCCACCATCCTCCTCGACTATATGCTCAACCGATTCGGCCGCATCCTCGAGAACCTCGTCGTGTTCCCCGACAATATGCTGAAACACATCTATATGACGCACAAGGTCATCTTCGCACAGCGCGTGATGACCGCCCTCATCAACAAGGGGTTCGCCCGCGAGGCTGCCTACGACCTCGTGCAACCCATCGCGATGAAGGCTTGGTTTGACGGCCTCGACTATCAGGAACTCCTGCTCCAGAACGAAACCATCCGTGCCCACTTCACCCCCGAAGAACTGGCCCAATGCTTCACGCTGGAGTACTATATGAAAGAGGTGCCGACGATTTTTGAGAGAGTGTTTGGTAAAAACTAAGGAACTAAGAAATTAAGTAATTAAAGAAATGAATAATAGTAGTTTGAATATTCTCGGTAATCAGAATTCGTTGTTCAATCAGTTTATTTCCGAGATCAGGAACAGCGATGTACAGAGCGACAGTTTGCGTTTCCGTCGCAATTTGGAGCGCATCGGCGAGATTTTCGCCTACGAAATCAGCAAGACATTGTCCTATGAGGAGCGCGAAATCGTGACCCCGTTGGGCATTGCCAATATCGCTTTGCTGCAGGACTATCCTGTGCTGGCCACCATCCTGCGCGCGGGACTGCCGCTGCACCAGGGAATGCTCAACTACTTCGACAAGAGCCAGAACGCCTTCATCACCGCCTTCCGGAAATACGAGAAGGACGGCACGTTCGAGATTGAGGTGGACTATCTCTCTTCGCCCACCATCGACAACAAGACGCTGATTTTGGCCGATCCGATGCTGGCCACTGGCCAGTCGATGGTGCTGGCCTACGAGGAGATGCTCACCAAGGGCGACCCAGTGCACACCCATTTTGTGAGCGCCATCGCTTCCCGCCAGGGTCTGGAATACCTGCAGGCGCACGTCTCGCCCTCCAACAGCACCATCTGGATTGGCGCCGTGGACGAGGAACTGACCGCGCACTCCTACATCGTGCCCGGCCTCGGCGATGCCGGCGACCTGGCCTACGGCATCAAGGAATAGAACTATAAGGTGATAACATCCTCCACCAGCCGGTCGTGCGGCTCCGTGGGGATACTCTCCAGCAATTGGAAATCAAAGCATATCCCGATGGTCTTCACCTCGGGATATTTTGCAAGGAAACGGTCGTAATAGCCTTTGCCCCGTCCCAAGCGGTGCCCCTCGCGGTCGAAGGCCATCCCCGGCACGACGATGAGGTCGAAGCCGCCCTCGTAGGGCTTATCGTCGGGTTCCAGGATGTGGAAGTCGCCCTCCACCATACGGCTGCCGGCCTTCACCTCCACGGGCACAATGTCATCGCCCACCACCGTGGGCAAAATGATCTGCTTGCGCTCCTTCCACTCATCGATGAAGGCCATCGTCTGCACCTCGTCGGGCAGCGAGGCGTAAAGCATCACCCGTTTGGCCTCCTGAAAGGCGGGATGAAGGGCCAGTTTCTGAAGAATCAGCTCCGATTGTGCTGCCAATTCCTCCGCGCTGTGCGCTTTCTTCCGGTTGCGGATTTCCTGTCGTAATGTTTTCTTGTCCAAAATAGTCGTTTTTTAGGGTGAAAATAAGTTCTGAATTTGTGTGAAAAAGAGCCTTTTCGGACTCTTTTTCTCCATTTCCAGGGAGTGTTGCTCCAATGCAGCAAAAATATAAAAAATCGCTGAAAAAATGGCCATTGGTGCTTGTCGGACGAAAACGAGCCAAACGTTTTTTTTTTATTTTTGCACGCTTTTATAAACACTATTATTTTTATGAGAAATATCCTCAAAAAGGCCCTCTTTTTCCTCTTTTTGTGCCTTGTTTTGACCACTTTTTCTGGGTTGGCCCAGACTATCCGATACACCCTGTTGGAGAACACCTCCGATGGCGCTTTGGTGCGGGTGGATTTCCCCACCTACAAGACGGCTGCCGTGGAGGTCAACGGCGTGGAGATGCGCAAACTCGTGATGCCGCAGGCCTACCCGATGCTGGAGGTCGGCGCGCCCGAGTTGTTGCAAACCGCCTTCTCCCTGATAGTGCCCGACAACTGCACTCCCACCGCCGAGGTGGCGGCTTCCGACTTTACGACCGTGACCGGTTTCGAGCTGGCCCCCTCCAAGGGCAAGCTCTATCGTACTGTCAACCCGGCAGAGGTCTCTTACGTGAAGGGCTCCTCCTATTTTGAAGACCGCTTTCAGAAGGATAACGTCGTGACGGTGGGCGAGACTTACCGTTTGCGCGACTACAGCGGTGTGGCGCTCCACCTCTATCCGTTTGCCTACAACCCGGTGCGCAAGCAACTGAAGGTGTTCAGCAGCATCACCGTCAGGGTGCATTACAACGCCCGTCAGCCACTGGGCCACCCCGCCAAGATGGCCAAATGCTTCGATAATGTCTATGCCAACCACTTCCTGAACTACGCTGCGGTCAAGTCCACGCCACTGCAGGAGGATGGCGATATGCTCATTCTGGCCCCCGATAATTTCTGTGAGGCGATGCAGCCCTATGCCGACTGGAAACGGCGCAACGGCTACGCGACCGGGATTGTGCCCCTCTCCACGGTTGGCAACTCCGCCACCGCCGTCAAGAACTATATCCTCAACTACTACAACAGCCATAACTTGGTCTATGTGGTCCTGGTGGGCGACAACCAGCAGTTCCCGACCATCACGGCGGGCGGCAACATCAGCGACAACTACTACGGTGAGCTGGTGGGCAATGACAAGTATCCCGATGTCATCATCGGCAAAATCTCCGCCGAGAGCATTGACCAGGTGGCGGTGCAGGTGGAAAAGTTCCTCCAATACGAGCGCGACCCGCAGGAGGGTGCCCACTTCCCGATCTTTTTGGGCATCTCTTCCGACCAAGGCCCCGGCGATAACAACGAGTACGACTACGACCATATCCGCAATATTGACAACATCCTGACTCAGCACACCTACACTTCTGGTTATGAGATGTTTGAGGGTTCGCAAGGCGGTCTCGACGAATCCGGCAACCCCACGGCGGCAATGGTGACGCAGGCCCTCAACAGCGGTGTCGGCATCATCAACTATTGCGGCCACGGTGCCGAGACCTCCTGGGTCTCCTCCAACTTCAAGGTCAGCAATATCAATGCCCTGACCAACTACCACAAGCTGCCCTTCATCATCTCGGTGGCGTGCGTCAACGGCGCCTACAGCGGCCGCACCTGCTTTGCAGAGGCGTGGCTGCGCGCCAGCAAGAACGGACAGCCTACCGGTGCCGTGGGTGCCCTGATGTCCACCATTAACCAGCCCTGGAACTCGCCGATGTGTGCCCAGGACCGTATGATTGAACTGCTCACCGGTCACAACAATGTGCAGAAAAGAAGCACTTACGGCGGCATTGTCTTCAACGGCATCATCAAGATGCTCGACACCTATAACGATTATGAGGTGGCCCGCACGTGGATTCTCTTCGGTGACCCGGCCCTGCTGGTGCGCACCGATGTGCCCCAGACTCTGCAGGTTAACCACACTGATAAAGTGCGTCTGGGCTTCACCACGGTGGAATTCTCCTCTCCCGTGGATGCCCGCGTGACGCTCTGCCGTGCTGGAGAGATTCTCGCTACCGGCAACATCACCGGCGGCACGCTCTCGCTCCAGCTGCCCGCAGACATCAATGTGTCTGACACCCTTGAGGTGCTTGCCACCGCTCCTAACTACATCCCCTATATGGGTGTTATGGAAGTGATTCCCAATGAGGGACCCTTCCTGATTTGCCAGGAGATGATAGTCAATGACGAAGGAAACCATAATGGCGACGCCGATTATGGCGAGACGGTGAACCTCAGCGTCGTGATGAAGAATGTGGGCTCACAGGATGCCAGCAACGCCCAAGTGAAGATCACCACCACGGACCCCTATCTGACGGTTTTGAACGGGGAAATAAATGTTTCTTCCATTGCCAGATCCGCCAGCCAGACCTTTGACAATGCCTTCAGAGTCAAGGTTGCCCCCAATGCCCCCGCATTCTATAACGCCCCGATTACTATGAGGGTCATAATAGGTGATGACACCACCAGGCTTTCCTATGGTTTGATGCTGCACGCCCCGCTGTTCAAGCTCGACGACATTGTGGTGGATGACGCCTCCACGGGCAACGGAAACGGCAAACTTGATCTGGGCGAAATTGCCTTTATTACCGTCAAGGTGACCAATGCCGGCAACGGCGTTTCCAAAGCAGGCATTGCCCATATTTTGAATCCCGACGCCACCCTGACGCTCTATCGCTTTCCGCAGGAGATGCCCGCATTGGATGTCAACCAAGACCATATTGTCAGATTCAAGGTGAAATCGAAAACCAGTACCCCCGTTTCCTCCCTGATTCGCATCAAGTTCAACTCGGAGGATGGTTATAGCCAAACTCACGAGTTCACGCTCAAGGTGGGTTCCTTGCACGAGGATTTCGAGACGGGCGACTTTTCCGCCTACAGCTGGTCGGTGGGAGGCACCAACTCCTGGACTGTCACGACCCAGAACCCCTACGAGGGCCATTATGCCGCCCGCTCCGCCAACATCGGCAACAACGCGACCAGCACCCTCTCCATCCAGCGCACGCATCAGGTGGACGACACGCTCACGTTCTATTACAAGGTCTCCTCAGAAGCGGAGTATGATTTCCTCAGTTTCTATATTGACAACCAAGAGATTGAAAAATGGAGCGGCGAGGTGGATTGGACTCGTTTCAGTATGCTCGTGCCGGCTGGTACTCACACCTACCGCTGGCGCTACAAGAAGGATACCTATATGGCCGAAGGACAGGATATGGCTATGATTGACGCCATTGACTTCCCTTGTATGACCACCGCTGTCGGTATAGAGGAGTTTGCCGGCGAGACCTTGATGGTTAGTCCCAACCCGACCACCGGTCCTGTGACGCTGCAACTTCCGGAAGAGATGGCCACGGAGGGCGTGCAGTGCCAGATCTTCGACTTGACGGGCCGAATGTTAGGCAGCCAGCCCGTGACGTCGGTCGCAACGAACCTTTCATTAGAGGCGTACCCGGCTGGGGTGTATATTTTGAAAATCACAGATAACCAGTCTGTTTTGAACACAGTTAAGATTATTAAACAATAATGACCGAGAAAAAGAAATTGATTTTAGTGGTGAACGATGACGGCTACGAAGCCAGAGGCCTGGAGGCGATGGTGGAGGTGGCCAAGAGTTTCGGCGAGGTGGTGGTGGTGACCCCCGACCGTGCCCAATCGGGCAAGGCGCACGCCGTTACGATGAACGAGCCCCTGCGGCTGAATCTCTACAAGACCGTGGATGGCATTCCCTATTGGCGCACCAACGGCACGCCTACCGATTGTATGAAGTTAGGGCAGAAAGTGGTGCTCAAGGACCGTCCCATCGATTTGGTGCTCTCCGGCATCAATCACGGTTCCAACTCCTCCGTGAGCTTGATATATTCCGGCACGATGGCCGCCGCCGTGGAGGCCTCCTTCGAGAGCATTCCTGCCGTGGGCCTTTCCCTGCTCGACTACTCGCCCAATGCTGACTTTACCGCCGCCGTGCACTTTGGCAAGATTATAGTGAAGCAGGTGCTGGAAAAGGGGTTGCCCCCCTACGTCTGCCTTAACGTCAATTTCCCGAAGTTGCCCATCGAGGAGATTCGTGGCATCAAGATTACCCGCCAGACGAAGGGTTTCTGGCACGAGGAACTGGTGGAGCGCACCGACCCCTACGGTGGCAAGTACTATTGGCTGGCCGGCTATCTGGAAAATATCGATGACGGCGAGGATACCTGCGAGTGGGCCCTCCAGCACGGCTATGTCTCTGTGCAACCCGTGCAATCCGATATGACAGCCTATTCTGCTATTAACGACATTAAATATTTGGAAAATGAATTTAAAAGATAAATTGAGAAGCGATTCCCTCTCGCTTGGAGTGATATTGGGACTTTTGGTACCCGTGGTGTTGTTTGCCATCCTTTTGGGTGTGCTGCTGATACTGGTGCATACCAATCCGGATATGCTGATACGCAATCCGAAGATTTATAAATCATTGGTGCCCAAGTTTATCTTGATTGCGATGCTGCCCTCCATCTTTATGATGCGTCATTATTTGCTCAATTTGAAATATGACAAAACCGGACGCGGCATTCTCATCGCCACCCTCATCCTCGGCGTGGCGTTTGTGATCACGCAATTTGCGTTGTAACACGTTTTTTGAAATGACAAAAATAATGTAGAGACGTCACATTGTGGCGTCTCTACTATTTTGTGGCGTCTCTACATTATATAATATGGTATTGGTTACCGGTTGAAATATTGCCGTACCCGTTTGAAGAAACTGCGCTCGTTCTTGCCCGGTTTGGGCGTGAAGTTGTCGTGGGAACTCAATTTCTCCAGCATTTCCTTCTCCTCTTTGGTCAGGCTCTTTGGGGTCCAGACATTGACGTTGACGATGAGGTCGCCGACAATGTGCGACTGCAATTGCGGCAATCCCTTGCCCTGCAGGCGCAGCACTTGTCCGCCTTGGGTGCCCGAGGCGATCTTCACCTTGGCCTTGCCATTGAGGGTGGGTATTTCCACAGAGGCGCCGAGGGCTGCCTGCGGGAAGCTGATGTAATAGTTGAGGTACAGGTTGTTGCCGTCACGCTCGAAGATGTCGTGGTCGGCCACCTCGATGACCACAAAGAGGTCGCCGTTGATTCCGCCGTTTTGGGCGGCGTGCCCCTTGCCGCGCATCGTCAACTGCATACCGTTGTCCACACCCGCCGGGATGGAGATGGTGAGCACCTCTTCACCTTGCACAATGCCGTTGCCGTGGCACTTGGGACAGGGATCCTTGATGATTTCGCCCGTGCCACCGCACTTGGAGCAGACGGTGACGTGCTGCATCATCCCGAACATACTGCGCTGCTGGCGCACCTCCTGGCCCGAACCGTGGCACACGGGACAGGTCTCCTTGCTGTGCTCGTCCTTGGCGCCGGTGCCGTTGCAGTGCGGGCAGGCGACGTATTTGTTGATTTTGATTTTCTTCTCCGTGCCGGTGGCCACCTCCTCCAGGGTGAGCTTTACCTTGATGCGGATGTTGCCGCCTTTGCGTACCCCACGCTGGACCGTGCTTGCACCACCGCCGCCACCGAAAAGGTCGCCGAAGTTGATTCCGAACCCTCCGCCGAAAACATCGGAGAAGTGACTGAAGATATCATTCATATTGAAGCCGGAGAAGTCGGTTGCGGCCCCACCCATACCGGCGTGCCCGTATTGGTCGTAACGCGCCTTCTTGTCGGGATTGCTCAGCACATCGTAGGCCTCAGCCGCCTCCTTGAACTTCTCTTCCGCCTCCTTGTTGTCAGGATTGCGGTCGGGATGGTATTGCATCGCCTTCTTGCGGTAGGCCTTCTTGATTTCGTCGGCGGTGGCGTTTTTGTCCACCCCCAACACTTCGTAATAGTCTCTTTTTTCTGCCATAATTCTCTGATTTTAAGGGTTTATTGACCCACCACCACCTTGGCGTAGCGGATAACCTTGTCTTTGAGCTTGTAGCCCTTTTCGGTGACATCAATCACCTTGCCTTTGTCCTCCTCCTTGTCGGTGGGGAAATGTGTGACGGCCTCGTGGAAGTCGGTGTCGAACACCTCGCCCACAGCCTTGATTTCTTCAACGTCAAAACGTTTGAGAAGCTGTATCAACTTGTTGTATATCAACACAAACCCGTCTTTGATGGCTTGGGTGTCCTCCACCTTTTCATTGGCCGCGATGGCGCGCTCGAAGTCGTCCACAACGGGCAGCAGACTCACGATGACCTTTTCGGAGGCTGTGGCGAGAAGGTCGAGTCTCTCCTTGTTCACTCTTTTCTTGTAGTTGTCGAATTCGGAGAACAGGCGCAGAAAACGGTCGTTGAGTTCCGCTTTCTCCACTTTCATATTTTTCAGTTCTTTTTCCAACTCGGCAATCTTGGCCTTTTCCTTATTGTTTTTCTTGTAGAAGAAGCCCTTTTTGGAACTGTCAGTCGATTCCGTCATTTTGTCAGTTTCTGGAGTCTCTTCGACAGTTTTTTCCACTTTTTCTTCGTTTTCAATGGTCGGGTCAATAGGATTCTCGTTTTCCATAATATGTTTATTTATAATATTTTACATTGCACAATCAAACTGCGGGCGGGTCTTGCGGCACGCTCGCGTGGCCTAATGTGCAAATAATTTGCCAAAGTGTCAAAAAGTCACAGGAAAAATGCAGGTTATAGTAAAAAAGCAAAGGGTCGCGAGACGGTTGTCAGCGCGGCCCTTGCAAACGATAGGGATTATAAAAAGGGATTTATTTGGCGAGGTTGTAGGTTTCCATAGCCATCACGAGCTCTTCGTTGGTGGTGACAGAAACGAGTTTCACCTTGGAGTCGGGGGTGGAGATGATGCCGTCTTCGCCAGCATATTTCTTATTGGCTTCGAGGTCGAGTTTAGTGCCGAGGAATTCGAGGCCGTCGCAGATGGCTTCGCGCTGGAACCAGGCGTTCTCGCCGATGCCGCCAGTGAAGAGGATGATGTCCACACCACCCATTGCGGCAGCGTAGGCACCGATGTACTTCTTGACACGATAGGCGAACATATTGAAAGCGTAGGTGGAACGTTCGTCGCCTGCGTCACGGCCGGCACGGATGTCGCGCATATCCACACTCTTGCCGGAGATGCCCAGCAAACCGCTCTTCTTGTTGATGAAGGTGTTGAGCTGCTTGGTGTCCATCTTTTCGGAATCCATAATATAGATAAGAGCGCCGGCGTCAATATCACCGCAACGGGTGCCCATCACCAGACCCTCCACCGGGGTGAAACCCATAGAGGTGTCGATGGACTTGCCGTTCTTGATGGCGCAGATGGAGGCGCCGTTGCCGAGGTGGCAGCTGACAATCTTGGCCTGCTCGTAAGGGATGCCGACCATCTCAGCAGCCTTGGGTCCCACATATTTGTGGCTGGTGCCGTGGAAACCGTAACGACGGATTTTCTTTTCGGAATAACACTCGTAAGGAAGCGCATACAGGAAAGCTTCGGGGGGCATAGTCTGATGGAAGGAAGTATCGAAGATGCCCACGTGCTTGACGTTCGGGAGCAGTTTCTTCATCACGTCGATGCCGAGCAGAGAGGCGGGGTTGTGCAGGGGCGCCAGTTCGCAAAGCTTGGCGATCTCCTCGCGCTCTTTGTCGCCGATGACCATACTGCGGTCGAAATACTCGCCGCCGTGCGCCACACGATGACCCACCGCGTTGATTTCGTCGAGCGACTTGATGACACCGTGCACAGGGTCGGTCAAAGTCTCGAGCACCAGCCGCACGCCCACTTCGTGGTTGGCAATGGGGGTTTGCACGTAATATTTGTCCTTGCCCACGGGCTTGTGGGTGAACTCACCCATCTCCAGACCGACGCGTTCAACAAGACCTTTGGCCAGCAATTCCGGCTGCGGCTCCATTTCCAGAAGTTGATACTTGATGGAGGAGCTGCCACAATTTAAGACTAATACTTTCATATTCGGGAAGTTTATGAGTTAATATCAAACGAGGCGCAAAGATACAAAAAAAACCGCCCGACTCGGACGAGTCAGGCGGAATTGGTGTCTCAGCTGGGATTCGAACCCAGGACCCCATCCTTAAAAGGGATGTGCTCTACCTGCTGAGCTACTGGGACAACCGTCTCTTCCCTAAGAGGCTGCAAAAGTACATTTTTTTTTGATACCCTTTACCCTTTTTACCCCCTTTTTCTCATTATTTACATAATATATTGATTCACACTATGTTACAATAATTTTGTTTTTTTTAGAAAAATGCTTGCAAACCATTCCGATAATTGTATATTTGCAATATAACAATCTGTAAATAAATATGTTAAAAACCGATGACAAAAATTTTTCTCCCAGACAAGAAAAATAAGGCTATTGACGGAAAAATGGTTGGAAATGGTTGTTTTTCACTTTTTTACACGATTTTTTTACACATTTGAAAATTGCAAGAAACGATGAGAAAAATGATTTTGACCCCGAGAAAGGACACCATTACCCTCTGTCTGCCGCCCGAGTGGGTAGGCAGGCCCGTGGTGTGCATTTTGGAGACCCCGTACGATTTTTCCGGTGGGGAGGAGGTTGTATCGCAAGTGAGTGAGGCGGCGTGGTGTTACCACGCCAACAAGTACAGGAAGCCCCGGTCACGACGCCGCCAGCGCCGTGCGGTGCAGAAACGTCGCAAAAAACGCGACTAATGCAGTTTGGCGCCGATGAGGTGCATAAACTCCTGGCGCGTGTTCTCGTTTTTCAGGAATGCCCCTGTGAACTCGGAGGTGGTGGTGACGGAGTTCTGCTTCTGGATGCCGCGCATCGACATACAGAGGTGCTGGGCCTCGATGACCACGGCCACGCCGATGGGCTGCAGCACGTCCTGCAGGCAGTCCTTGATCTCGGTGGTGAGCCGTTCCTGCAGTTGCAGCCGGCGGGCAAAGCACTCCACCACACGCGGTATCTTGCTCAGTCCCACAATCTTTCCGTTGGGGATGTAGCCGATGTGTGCCTTGCCGAAGAAGGGCAGCAGGTGGTGTTCGCAGAGTGAATAGATCTCGATGTCCTTCACGATGACAATCTGCTTGTAGTCTTCGTGGAAGAGGGCGCTCTCCAAGATAGCTCTCGGGTTCTGGCGATAGCCGTGCGTGAGGAAGTCAATGGCCTTGGCGGCGCGCATCGGGGTTTTGAGGAGACCTTCGCGCTCGGGGTCTTCGCCCATATTGAGAAGTATGTCACGGTAGCTGTCGGCCAGACGGTTGATCTGTTCCACCGGCAGGGGCGTGGTGGCGTTGGGGTTGCATTCGTTGCAGGTGCAAGCGGTAGTATCCACTATGGTTTTCTTTCGGTTCATTGTCAGGTTTATTGCAGAAAAGGGTTGTACAGTTTTTCGTTTTCCACGGTGGTGGTGTCGCCGTGACCGGGGTAGATGACGGTATTGCCGTCGAGGGTGAGGATTTTGGTGCGCACCATATCGAGCAGGAGGGCCATATCGCCAGTGGGCAGGTCGGCGCGCCCCACACTGCCCTCGAAGAGCAGGTCGCCGCAAATCATCAGGTGGTTGTTCGCGTCGTGCAGGGAGATACTGCCGTCGCAGTGGCCGGGAGTGTAGAGCACCTGCAGCGCCTGATGGCCGAAACGCACAGTGTCGCCCTCGTTGAGGAAGCGCGTGGGTTCGGGCATCTCCTCCACGGGAAGTCCGAAGAGGGAACCGTAGGCGAAAGCCTTGCGGTAGATGGGCATCCCTGCCTCGTGGCAAAGCAGCGGGGCACCGTATTGCTTCACGGTCCACGCATTGCCCGCAATGTGGTCGATGTGCGGATGCGTGTTGACGATGGCTTTCACCGTGAGGCCGTTTTTCTCGATGTATTCCGCGAGGCGGGCATCCTCAAGGGAGTTGCAGTTGCCCGGGTCCACAATCACCGCCTCCCCGGTCTCGTCGTGCAATACCAGGGTGTTGACCATTATGGGGTTGAAATGAAAGGTCTGGATGGTCATAGTCTTAAAGGTTCGTTTGTTCCTCTGCAGCAAAGCTTTCAGAGTGGTGTGCTTTTTAGCCATATCCGAAAGAGCCCGGGCAGTTTGGGGTTTAGAAGGGTCTGCCCTCCTTGGGGTCTGCCACATAGAGTTCCTTCACCTTGTGGCCGCGACTGAACAGGACGCTGTAGAAGAGTTTGCCGTTGGGTCTCCAGCACGACCATTTGCCGTCGCGCAGACGGTCCTTGAAGTTACCCTCGAAGTGTTTGGCGCCGTTGTCGTAGTATTCGGTGAACTTGCCTTCGGGCACGTCGTGCACAAAGTTCTGCTCGCGGATTTTCTTCTCGTGTACATTATAGAACACCCACACGCCCTCTTTCTTGTCGTTGACGTACTTGCCGCTGTTGAGAATCCGGCCGTTTTGGGCGTATTCATTCCATTTGCCGTTTTTCAGGTTGTTCTTATAGACGCCTTTGCGCGACATCTTGCCGCTCTCTTCCCAATAGTAGGTGTAGGGGCCGTTGAGTTGGTCGTCCTTGTAGGTCATATCATATTTTTTCCAGCCGTTTTCGTACCAGCCCGACCAGAGGCCGTTCATCTTGGCATCCTTGAAGGTGCCCTGGTCTTGCACTTTGCCGTTGGGGTAGTAGGAGATCCAGGTGCCGTTTTCCATATCGTTGCTGAAGGTGCCTTTGCGCTGGAGTTTGCCGTTTTCGTAGAAGGCCTGCCAGAGGCCCTCGCGCTTGCCGTTGGCGTAGGTACCCTTGCGCCAGACGGCGCCGTTGTCGTAGAAATAGACCCACTCGCCGTCCTGCAGTCCCATCTCGAAATTGCCGGAGCTGCTCACCTCGCCCTTTTCGTTATAATAGCTCCAAACGCCGTGCTGGAGGCCGTTGACGGTGTTGCCTTCCATATCTTTTTGACCGTTTGCCTGCCACCAGCAGGTGTAGCCGTCCAGTTCGCCCATCTTGTAGGTGCCTTCAAAGTACTTGGTGCCGTTATCGTAGTATTCCGTGACGGGTCCGTTGGCGCTGTCGCGCACGTAGGTCACCTCTTTGTACAGCTTGCCGTTGGGGTGGAGGAACGTCCATTTGCCCTCGCGCTTGCCGTTGACAAACTGGCCCTCCATTTCCACCTTCCCTGAGCGGTACCAGCTCTTGAAGGGACCGTTCTCGGCATTGTACTCCTGGTTGAGGGTGCCGTCTTCGTACCAAGTTCTCCAGACGCCCACCTTGCGGCCATCCACATAGTCGCCCTCGGTCCATTTGGCGCCGTTGATATGGTAGAAGACCCAATGGCCCTCCTCCATACCGGCTTTTTCCACGCCGATGGACATCAGTTTGTTGTTTTTCCAATAAGTTCTGACGGTGTCCTGGGCGGAGGCACCGATGCAAAAAAGTATTGCGCAGAATAAAAACGACAATCTTTTCATAATTCAAGTTTTAGTCGGCAAATGTACAAAAAAATTATGCCCGCCACCTTGTACTGACAGAAAACGGGTGCTTATTCGCTGGCGGCCTTGAACGCCACAGCATACATCTTGAGTTGTTTGATCATCGAGGCGAGACCGTTGGAACGGGTGGGGGAGAGGTGCTCCTTGAGCCCGATGGCGTCGAGGTAGGAGAGGTCGTCGTCGAGAATCTCCTGCGGCGTGCGCCCCGAGAAGACCTTCACCAGCAGGTTGACAATGCCCTTGGTGATGATGGCGTCGCTGTCGGCAGTGAAGTATATCCTGCCCTCCTTGTATTCCGGATGCAGCCAAACCTGCGACTGGCACCCCTCAATGAGGAAGTCGGGAGTTTTGTACTGCTCCTCAATAAGCGGCAACTCCTTGCCCAATTCGATGATATAGTTGTATTTGTCCATCCAGTCATCGAACATTTCAAACTCTTCGATGAGGGATTGCTCTATTTCTTGTATGGTTTGCATTATTGCTTGATGAATTTAAGGGTTTTGTAATATTTATGGTCTTCGTAAATCTTGATGAAATAGGTGCCTGCAGGCAACGAGGCCACCGAAAGGGTGCATTTCGATTCCTGCGTATCCATCGTCTCCAGCAACTGGCCTTGAATGTTGTACAATTGGCAGGCGAACCCGCGGTCAAGGGAGGACTCCACCGTGATGTATTGTTCGGCGGGATTGGGATAGGCCGTGAATTGTCCCTGTTCGTAGTCGGTCACCGACACCCACTGCACGAAATCGAACAGCATACTGTCGCGGCCAGAGGAGAAATTGTTGAAATAGACGGGCACGAACTCCCCGTTGGGAAGGAAGGGCCAGGGGTTGGTGAGCGGCGAGAACTCGTTGCGGATGTGGATGTTGCCCCGGAAGTTGGCAGAGTTGATGTAGCCGTTCTCGGTAGGCGAACCGTCACGGCGGTACACGTAAATTTCGTCAAGGTTGTCGTCACCATTGTAGTTGGCGTTGCCGTGACCGAGGGCGTTCACGCGGTAGAAAACCATCCCGTAGCCAGGCACTTGCGAGTCGAAGGGACTGCGCCCGTTGCGGAAATCCGTGAAAATATAGTAAGAAGGCCACTGTGTCTTGGCATAATAGCTCACGCGGTCGCTGGTTTCGCTGTTGAGCGGCTTGATAATGTACGAGCCGAAGTTCTCCAGCAGAATCAAATCATCTTCGGTGAGCCAGTTGCCGTATTTGTATTTCATATAGGCGCAAGTCTGCTGCGGCGGGTTCTGGTTGGAACACATCAGGTCCCACGCTCCCACGGGGTTCATATCGGTGCTGTCGTGGTAATGGTACAGGTCGGGGGCGCCCAGCGTGTGGAACATTTCGTGGCACATCACCGAGGTGTTGAAATAACCGCCCGCATCCGCCAGCTGGAAGTTGAAGTCATACACGCGCTTGCCGCGGAAATAGGCCTCCTCTGTGTAAAGTGACCAGCGGTGCGGCCATAACAGCACGTTCCAGTCGCCCACATTGCCCTTGACGATGAAACAGACATTGTCCACATAGCCGTCATTGTCGTAGTCAATGTCCAGGTCGGCGGGGATCATATCGGCCACATAGTCGCAGGCGCGCTTGAGGAGCTTGTGCTCGCGGGTGGTGCGACTGTCCTCAGGGATGGTGTCCAGATACCCGATCGGGTTGGTTTCCGACCAGGGCATAAAGTATCCGCGCGGGAAAGAGTCCTGATAGGAAAGAATCTGCTGGCCGACGGGCTCGGGATAGAAGGTGGTGCGGATGAAAAGCTGGTTGTAGGAGGTGCGCTTGAAATAGTCGAACAACGAGCTGGCGTAGTAATTGTCGGAGGTGTCGTTGAACATCAAATTCACATCGTCAAAATTGTTGGTGAAGAGGGTGTCGTCCGCAAACCGGATGAAGACGGCCAGGTTGTTCATATTCCCGTGGTTGGTGTTCTCGTCGCGGAACACCGATCGCTTGGCGGGCTCCACCATCTCGCGACGCAGTTTGAGGTACTCCTCGCGACTGATGCGCAGGTTGGGCACAAGCCCCTTGGCGGCCGGGTTGCACTGGCCCGCAATCCAAGACGAGGGCTTGATGCGCCCGTTTTCCCTAATGGCATAGACAAAATAGCCGGTTTGCGGGTTCTGGACAATGGTGTATCCTTGGGCGTCGTGCAGGCGCACATAGTATTCGTCGCCGGAAGCAAAACAGTGCAACGTGTCGCCGTTGGGCTGGATGAGTGTGCGGGGCACGTTGGTGAGATAAGCGGCTTGTAACGTGACACAAAGCAGTAGGGCCGATAAAAGCGTGATGATTTTTTTCATTGTGGATTAGAGTCTTGTTGGGGTGTTTCGCAATGCTCCTCCTGCCAATGGAGAGCGCGCGGAACGATGGGTTCTATATATTGGTAAGCGATGGATTTTTCCTTGAATTCTTTTTTGAGAAGGATCTCCTTCTGGTCCAGCATCTGGAAACCATAGAAGAGCACACTGCAGACCACCAGCACTTTGCAGCAGCCGAACAGCATTCCGAAAATGCGGTCCACAGCCTCGGGGATGACCAGTTTCACAATCTTGCTCCCCACACGGCCTGCCAGATGGACGAGCAGCAGCACGACCACGAAAATGAAAACGAAGGCGATGGGCTTGGCCAGTCTGGTGCCCGAAACCAGAAGGGCGATGCCTTCCGAAAACTGCTTGGCCGCCCAGCATCCCAGAATCAGGGCCAATATGGAGGCGATTTCATAGATCAGCCCGTTCTTGAATCCCTTGAAACCATACCAGCACAGCAGGATGAGCACTATAATATCAATAATCACCATAATGTTACAGTTGTTGCCGGATACGTTGGGTGAGGGGTTGGGCGAATATGAAGTCGTTGAGTTTCTCGTTGTCGGAGGTGAGCACATTCTGGCTGCTGCCGCGCCAGGCGAGGTGCCCCTCGTAGATGAAGGAGATGGTTTCGCCGATGACGATGACGGAGTTGAGGTCGTGGGTGTTGATGATAGTGGTGATGCCGAACTCGTGGGTGATGTCGGTCAGCAGCTCGTCGATGGTGAGGGCGGTCTTGGGGTCAAGGCCGGAGTTGGGCTCGTCACAGAACAGATAGCGCGGATTGCAGGCGATGGCGCGTGCAATGGCGGCGCGCTTCTTCATACCGCCGCTCAACTCGCCCGGGTACAGCTTGTTGACCTTGGGCAGTTCCACGCGCTCCAGACAGAAGTTCACCCGCTCGTTTTTCTCCTTGTCGCCCATACTGGTGAGCATATCCAGCGGGAAGCGCACATTCTCTTCGATGGTCATCGAGTCGAACAGCGCGGAGCCCTGGAACACCATCCCCATCTCGGCACGCAGCTTGCGCTGGTCGGCGTCGGAGAGGCGGTGGAAGTTGCGATCGTTATAGAGCACCTCGCCCTCTTCGGGGGTGAAGAGCCCCACCAGACACTTCATCATCACCGTCTTGCCGGATCCCGACCGCCCGATGATGAGGTTTACCTTGCCCTCTTCAAACTGGGTGTTGATGTTGTGAAGGACCTGCTTCTCCCCAAAATATTTCGATACATTCTTGAATTCTATCATTTTACAACATTATTTGGGTGATGAGCACGTTGATGACCAGGATGAGGAAACTCGATACCATAATGCCTTGGGTGCTGGCCTTGCCCAACTCGAGGGCGCCGCCCTCGATGCGATAACCGTAGAAGGAGGAGACCGTGGACATAATGAAGGCGAACACGAAGGTCTTGGTGACCGCATAGATGATGTCATATACGCGGAAGCAGTAGGTAAGACCGTCCATAAAGTCGTAGGGCGAGACGGCCCCTGTGAGGATGACGGTGATGTAGCCGCCCATAAGGGCGAAACAAATACTGTACAGAATGAGCACGGGGTTCACGATGAGGGAGGCGATGACCTTGGGCAGCACCAGGTGCGCGGCCGGGTTCACGCCCATCACCTCCAAGGCGTCAATCTGTTCGGTGACACGCATACTACCAATCTCGGCGGTGATGCGCGACCCTAAGTTGCCTACCAGCAACAGACTGATGATGGTGGGACACAACTCCATCACGATGGAGGTGCGCGACACGAACCCCACAGTCCACGTGGGAATCCAGCTGCTCTCGATTTGCATTGCCGTCTGGATGGTAATGACGCTACCCATAGAGATGGACACAATGGCCACAATCAGCAGTGAGCCGATGCCCATTGCGTGCATTTCATCCACCAATTTTTTAAAAAAGACCCTCCACTTCTCTGGCTTGGAGAAGACCTGGCGAAGAAACAGGAAGTAATCGCCGATGATGGTGAGGAGACGGTGTATCATAGCGACGGCGCTACCAAGCCAGACATCCGGTTAGTCGGCCAAGTCGGTAAAGAACTCGCTCATATCATTGACCACCTCGTAGGCGGGGTGGGCATTGATGGTGGCCGTGGCGGAAGGCATAGTCATATTCTCACTGGCGCTCTGCAACTTATTCGCACGGAAAATGGCCGGTTGGTTGATCTTTGCGTAGAAATCCTCTTCCGAAGAGAACAACGGATCGTTCTGGGCCTCCACCTTGCCAAAAGGACTGGAAGCGCTCGCAGTCTCTTGTGCGGGGGCGGGAACCACATTGTCGCCGTTGAAATCGAAAATGGAGGAAGAGGGAGCCTTCAACGTTTCCTGAACGCCCGTGAGCGATTCCAGGTCGTTCTCCACAGGCTGGGTCGTCGGCATAGGTGTGCCGTTGTCTTCGATAACGTTGTTGGTGACCGTTTGCGCCGTGTTGAAGATGGCGTCGCTTTGCGGGATAGCCTTGTCCTCGATGAACGAGTGTGTGGTGCTCGGCATCGCGTTGGCGTTGTTGTTGAAGTTGGTGATGATGACAGAGAGCTTGATGGCGTCGCCCAGCGACTCGTCAACGCCCTGTCCCCAGATGATGTGCGCATCGTCGCTCTGCAGGTCGTAGAAGCGGTCGGTGAGCTGCTCGAGTTCGGTCGTGGAGAAGTTGGCGTCGGGGCCGTAGCTGATGAAGAAGAGGAAGTTCTGTGCGTCGGTGATGCAGTTGGCGGTGCCGTTGGTGTCGAGCAGCGGGCAGTTGAGGGCGTCGTCCACCACACGCTCGATGCGGTCCTCGCCGCTGGCGGTGGCGATGCCGAGCATTGCCTTGCCGCTGTCTTTCATAATGGTCTGCACATCGTTGAAGTCCACATTCTGGCTGTACTCCACGGTGATGAGCTCGGCGATGCACTTCACGGCGTTCTTGAGCACGTCGTCGGCATAGCTGTAAGCCTTCATCATATTCTGGTCCTTGTAGAAGGTAAGGATGTTCTGGTTCTTGACGACGATGAGGGAATCCACGTACTTGGCCAGTTCGTTGATGCCCTGGTCGGCGAGCTTCATACGGTTCTTGCCCTCGAAGCGGAACGGGTAGGTGACCACACCGATGGTGAGGATGCCCATTTCGCGGGCCACTTCGGCGATGACAGGGGAAGCACCCGTGCCGGTGCCTTTGCCCATACCGGCGGTGATGAACAGCATCTTCGTCTCACTGCCGATGAACTCCCGGATCTTGTCCTTGCTCTCGGTGGCATACTGGCGGGCGATGTCAGGATTGGCACCCGCACCCAGTCCGTTGCCCAGCAGGAGCTTGTCGGGGATGGGACTGTTCTTGAGGTGACCTTGGTCGGTGTTGCAGACCAGGAAGTCCACGCCAACGATACCTTCGCTGTACATATGTTTGACGGCATTGCTGCCGCCGCCGCCGACGCCTATCACTTTGATGATGGAGGAGTTCTCTCTTGCGCCGTAATCGGGAGTGAAATCAATTTTATCTGTCATATCTTGGATTTTTTTAATTCTACTACAATGGTTTTCAATTATCTTACAGGTTTAGGTTTAATAGACGTTGTCGAGGGCCGAGACCAGCCAGTCGTGGACTTTGTTGAAAAAGCCCCATTTGTTGCTATCCTTGCCGCCTCTGTTGGGCGTCCTGGGGGGGTCTTTTCTCTCCTTCTCTTTGTTTTTCTTTCCAAAGAGGCGGATGCCCTTTTCCTCCTCATCCTCGAAGTCGGCTTTGCTGCGGTTGTACTCTTCTGCCTCGATGCCGTATTTGAGCAATCCGAGGGCGGTGGAGAACATCGGTTGTTTCAGTTCCGTGGGGATGTTGCGGGAGAAGCCGTTTTCGGGGAAGCCGATGCGGGTGGGCATTTGGAGCACGAACTGGCAAAGCTCGCGGATGTGCCTGAGGTTGGCGCCGCCGCCGGTGAGCACAATGCCAGAGAGCAGTTGGTCTCTGTATCCGGAGTTCAGGATCTCCTTTTTGATGGCGCCGAGAATCTCGCCCTGCACACGGGCGTTGATAATCTGCGCGATGTAGTTCTCGTTGATCTGGATGGGCTCCTGGCCGTAGTTTCTCGGGATGGTGACAAGGTTGTTCTCATTGCTCTTGTCCACCACACAGGTGCCGTATTTGATCTTGATCTGCTCGGCCATCTCCTTGGAGATCTTGCAGACCTGCGCGATGTCGTGGGTGATGACGTTGCCGCCGAGGGAGATGACTTTGGTATAGACGGGGCATCCGTTGATGAAGATGATGAGGTCGGTGGTGCCGCCGCCGATATCCACCAACGCCACGCCGTTGCGCTTCTCCTCTTCGCTGAGGCAGGCAAGGCCGGAGGCGATGGGCTCTAAGATGATCTCGTTGAGGTTCAGTTCGGTCATCTTGCCGCACGTCTTGATTTTGTCAATCTCCTTCGCCTTGCCGGTGACCAGCTGGTAGGTGCAGGTGATCTCGTTGCCCAACTCACCCACGGGGTCCGGCGACTCGCGCACGTTGTCGATAAGATAGTGCTGAGGAATCACGTCGATGATCTCCTCGCCGGGCGAAACGACCACCTGGAAAATCTCCTCCTGGAGGTTGTCAATCTCCTCCTGGGAAATGGGGTCGTTGTTGTTGTAGCGGTACAGGTGATGCGTGTACTTGCTGGTCTTGATATGGTGTCCGGCGATGCCTACATAGACATTCTGGATGTTGACCTTGGCGTGTTCCTCTGCAATGGCTTTGGAGCGGAGAATGCCCTCCACCGTGTGGTTGATGTTGCATATCTCGCCGAACTCCACGCCGGAGGAGACGCTGACGCCGTGGCCGGTGATGTTGATTTGACCATTCTCGTTGCGATAGCCGATGACGGTGGCGATTTTGGTGGTGCCGATGTCCAAGCCGACTACCAGGTCGTTGTCGTTGTAGGTATTCTCCATAGGGTTAGTTTTTATCTGTGTTGTGCGATGATTCTGTTTTTGAAACGGGCGTCCAAATAGGCGTAGGTGTCATATCCCTTGCGCGGCAGCCCCTGCTGATAAACTTTCTTCAGGTTGTCCAACTTCTCCTCTGCGTTATCCATTGTGCCGAACAGGATGACCTGGTTGCCGATGGTGGAGACCATCTCGAGCTCCCCGTTCTGCCGACGGTAGATCTGCCGGAACTGCGCCTTGCAGAACTCGTCGGCATCCAGCAGATTGGCCAGTTCCACTACCGGGGTCAGCTCCTTGCCGACCTGCGCGCCCCTTTTGTAGTGCTGGTGCAGATTCCCGTTGGCAATGGTCAGGTAATCCTTCATCTTCGGGGTGTAAGGCACAAGATTCCCTTCATTGTCCACAAAATACTGGTCACCGTCAGCCGAGAACACGTGCAGGAGCAGAGTTCGCAATTCGTAGTCGATGACCAAACGCGATCCTGCAAAATGCACGAAATTGATCTCCTTGATGTAAGGATTCTCCTTCAACAGGCTGGTGATGGCCGCAAGGTCAACCTCCTTGATGCGTGCCCCCACTGTCTCAATGCCAGCCTCCGACAACAACCGCTCCACATCGGCCTGCGGCAACACGATACTCTCGTTTTGTGTGTGCGCTACGACCTCCACTTTGCTGCATTGACGTTTGGGAATTTGGACAAAGGCCAATATTGTCACTACCAAAACGCTGATAATGAGCACTATGCGACCAATAATCCGTAGTTTTTTCATCCTTTTGTTGACAATTTTTAGCAGAGCGACAAAAATACAACATTTAAACAAGGCATTTCAAGCCCTTTTTCTATAAAAAATAAACAAAAATATGTTGATAATGAACAAACCGGCGGGAGATGGTTTGTTGCTCTGGAAATGAGGAACTTAACGATTGCGTTTGTCCAGTCCCCACAACAGCTTTTCACGGATGACTTCGTAGAAGTCCGTGTGCTCGAACGAAAGGGTCCGAATGCAGAAATTTTCTTTAGTAACTGTTAAAAGAATGTTTTCTTCCACGATGAATTTTTGGGAATCGAGATTCAAGGAGTAGTGACCGCTGCGACTCTGCACCTCGATTTCGAGGGACGTGTCGGCGGGGATGACCAGCGGGCGCACGTTGAGGGAGTGGGAGGCGATGGGCGTGAGCACCATCACCTGGGAATGCGGGTGCAGGATGGGCCCGCCGCAACTCATTGAATAGGCCGTGGAGCCCGTTGGCGTAGAGATGATAAGCCCGTCACCCCAATAGGTGTTCACGGTCTGGCCCGCCGCCCGCACCGTGACGGCGATGATGGTGTCGGTGTCTGTGGTCCGGATGGTCAGGTCGTTGACCACAAAGTGGTTGCGGATGCTTTCGATGGGCGTGCTGCTGTCCACGTGCAACAGAAAGCGCTCCTCGGTGGTGTATCTGCCCTCTTGAATCAGCTGGAAGCACTCCCTGAAATTCTCCTTCTTGATGCCCGAAAGGAAGCCGATACGCCCGGTGTTGATGCCCACCAGCGGGATGTTCAGGTCGCCTACCAGGTTGGCCGCGTCAATGAACGAGCCGTCGCCGCCAATGGAGACCATACAGTCCACAGGCCCGAGCCGGGCCAAGTCGTCGTGATTGCGAAAGATGATGTGCTGGCTGCCGTTCGGACAGCAATTCTCGTGCAACAACAAGTCGAACACCTGTTGTTGCAGGTGTTCGACCACAGTGTCAATGTATTGTTGTTCCTCTTTGCCGCGCTGGCGGCTGTAGAGTGCGAGTTTCATTATTGGTAGTCTTGGACTTCGATTTCCCCGTTGAGAATCATATTGGCGTTGAGGGCCATAGCGGCCATTTCGTCTTCGCCGGGATAGACGGCGACAGGGGCGATCCAGTCGATGTAGCGTTTGATGCGGGCCACCACGGGCTTGCCGTAGGCGATGCCGCCCGTGAGGATGATGGCGTCAATCTTGCCCTTGAGCACGACGGCGTTCTCGCCAATCTGCTTGGCCACCTGATAGGCGAAAGCCTCTTCGAGCAACTCGGCCTTGGGGTCGCCGGCAATGGCGGCCTTCTCCACGGCGTAAGCGTCGTTGCTGCCGAAATAGGCTACATATCCGCCCTTGCCCACCAGAATCTTCTGCATATCCTGCTTGGTGTATTTGCCACTGAAACAAGCCTCGAGGAACTGGTTCATCGGCAGGGTTCCCGAACGCTCAGGGGAGAAGGGTCCCTCACCGTCCAATGCCTGGTTGACATCGATGACACGGCCCTTTTCGTGCGCGCCCACGCTCACGCCGCCACCCATATGGCAGACCACCAGGTTCAGGTCCTCGTACTTTTTCCCGTTGTCGCGGGCATACATACGGGCGATGGCCTTCTGGTTCAGGGCGTGGAAAATGGACTTGCGCTCAAAATCGGGGTGACCGGAGATGCGGGCAATCTCGTTGAACTCGTCCACCACCACCGGGTCGGCGATGTAGGCGTCCTTCAAGCCGATGACGTTGGCCAGACTCTTGGCGATGAGACCGCCGAGGTTGCAGGCGTGCTGTCCGTTGTAACCCATCTTCAAATGCTCAATCATCAACTCGTTGATTCTGTACACACCTGATTTCAAAGGTTTTATAAGACCACCGCGGCCCATAATGACATCGATGCTGTGCAGGTCGATGCCCTGTGCCTTCAGTTCGTCAATGATGACATCGCGACGGAACGGATACTGGTCGGTGATGGTCGCATACTTGGAAATTTCTTCTGTGGTGTGCTTGATGTTCTTCACAAACACCTGCTCGTTGCCTTCAAAAAGGGCGATTTTGGTGGATGTGGAACCTGGATTGATGGCGAGAATTCTTTTCATATCGTAATAAGGTTTTGTTTATGAACAAGTTATTATTAGTTGCTGTGTCAAGAAAAAGGCTTTCTCAAAGGAGGCTTTTGCCCGCTGTTTTGATTCCTTTTTTCAAGGGGGCAAATGTACGGAAATTTTCATCATCTTTGCACCCTCAAAAAATATTTTAGCCTTTGGCTCGTTTGTCGTGAACTAATGAAATAAGATATGATATTCAGAATTCTTCATCTTCTGCTCGTTACAGGTGCCTATCTGATAGCCATATCCTATGTGTTGTATAGGATGTTACAAGCTTTTCCAGGCAAAAAGAGATGGGGCAAGGCCGCCACTTGGCTGGGGGTGGTGATGTCCGTTTTTTTCATCGTCGTCCTCTTCCTCCGCCTCTTCAATTTGCGCAGTTGGTACTTGCCGTTCCAGACCGTGGCCTACCTGTGGATGATATTCGTGTTGTACGCTTTCCTGATGACGCTCCTTTTCACCTGTTTCCGGGTTGTCATTTATCGGATACCGCCTCTCCGCGTGCGCTTGTCGCGGCACTTGCAAGCTACCCGTCGCGGCTATGCCCTTGCCTCGTTTCTCCTGATTTTCGGCTTGATTATTTATGGATTGTATCATTTCACTCAGCCCAAAGTGGTGGAATTGACGCTGGAGGTGGACAAACCTGTTCCCGATTGGAAAATTGTGGCCGTCAGCGACTTGCATCTCGGAACGATGTCATCGGAACAGCTGAACAGGCACATCGACACCATCAATGCCCTGCGTCCCGATATGGTGTTGCTGCTCGGTGACCAGTTTGTGATCAATTGGCGCGACTTTACCCCGATGGGGTACACGAATGCCTTCCGCCGTCTCCATCCGCCCAAGGGTATTTATGCCATCCACGGCAACCACGAATCGTATCACGGTATTTCCTATAATGACGACCCTCGTGTAAAGCAGGCTTTCAAGATGATGAACATCAGGTTGTTGGATGATACAGGAATCGTGGTGCGCAACGCTTTGGTGTTGGTGGGGCGCGCCGACAGCTCCCGCACCCATCCTCGCAAATCCCTCCAAGAGCTTACCGCTTCCGTCCCTGACTCGCTGCCCATCATTCTGCTTGACCACCGTCCCGACAACCTCGCGCCGGCGCAACAGTGCGGCGTGGATGTGCAATTGTCGGGGCATACCCATAACGGGCAGGTCTTCCCGATGAATCTCCTGCAATGGTGTAAAAGTTTGATAAACGGCAAGTTATATCACGGATACCGCAAGGTGGGCAATACCCATTATTACGTCACCTCCGGGTTGGGCGGCTCCGGGGCACCGATACGCATCGGCACCACGGGCGAAATCGTCGTGATTCAGTTGAAACAGAAAGGGGCGGCGGAATAGCCGACTCTTATTGGTAGCGTTCCCGGTTTCTGAGAATGTCGATGGCCAGATAGATGGCGTTGCGCATCGATTGGCCGTTGGCCACGTTCTTGCCTGCGATGTCGTAGGCCGTGCCGTGGGCGGGCGAGGTGCGCACGATGGGCAGTCCGGCGGTGTAGTTCACGCCCTCGGTGCCGAGAATCTTGAACGGCAACATCCCTTGGTCGTGGTACATAGCCAATACGGCGTCAAATTTGCGGTAGCTCCCTGATCCGAAGAAACCGTCGGCGGGGAAGGGCCCGAACGCGTTGATGTGGTTCTGGAAGGCCAGTTCGATGGCGGGTGCGATAATCTCCTTTTCTTCCGTGCCGAGCAGTCCGTTGTCACCGGCGTGCGGGTTGAGCGCAAGCACCGCGATGGTCGGGTTGCTCACCCCGAAATCCTGCTTGAGCGATTGGTTGAGAATGGTCAGCTTTTGACCGATCAGCTCCTTGTTGAGGGCTCCGGCCACCTGCTGGATGGGCAGATGGTTGGTCACAAACCCCACGCGCAGGTTCTCGGCCACCATCAGCATCAAAGCCTTGTTCTTGCCACCAAAATAGTGCTCGAAAAACTCCGTCTGGCCCGGGAAGGTGAACTTGTCGGACTGGATGTTGTCCTTGTTCACGGGTGCGGTCACGATGGCGTCGATGCTTTTGTTTTTCAAGTCGCGTCCGGCGGCATAGAGTGCCCGTTCGGCCATTTGTCCGGCCAACTTGGAGGAGGTGCCCAACTCGATTTTCACCTCTTCATCGAAGATGTTGATAAGACTCGGGCGCTTGGGGGAGGCCTGGTCGGTGCTCTTGATGAACTGGAAGGAGAAGTCTTGGATGTCCAAAGTCTTCCGGTGATAGGAGGCGGCTTTGGAGAGTCCATAGACGATGGGGGTACAAAGCTCCATTATCTTGTTGTCGATAAGGGCTTTGATGATGACTTCATAGCCGATGCCGTTGATGTCCCCGTGGGTGATGCCGATTTTGTAGAGTTTGTTGTCTGCCATAGGGAAGGGAATTATTTGTTACCAGTGTAAGCCACTTCGTATTCTTCGTAACCTTCGATGATGTCGCCAATCTTGATGTCGTTGCAGCCATCGATGTTCAGACCGCAGTCCTGGCCGGAAACGACCTCTTTGACATCGTCTTTGAAACGACGCAGGGAGCCGAGTTTGCCTGTGTAGATGACGATACCGTCGCGGATAAGGCGGATACGGGTATTGCGCTGCAGTTTGCCGTCAAGCACGATACAGCCGGCCACGTTGCCGACCTTGGAGATGTGGAACACCTCGCGCACTTCGATGTTGCAGACCACCTTCTCGCGGATTTCGGGAGAGTGCATACCGGCGATGGCCTCCTTGATCTCGTTGATCGCGGTATAGATGATGGAGTAGGTGCGGATGTCGATCTGCTCGGCTTCGGCGGCCTTGCGTGCGCCGGCGGTGGGACGCACCTGGAAGGCGACGATGAGGGCGTTGGAGGCCGTGGCCAGCATCACGTCCGTCTCCGTCACGGCACCCACGGACTTGTGGATGACGTTGACCTGCACCTGCTCGGTGGAGAGTTTCAGCAACTCGCCCGACAAGGCCTCCACGGAGCCGTCCACGTCACCCTTGACGATGATGTTCAACTCCTTGAAGTCGCCGATGGCGATACGGCGGCCGATTTCCTCGAGCGTGATGTGCTTCTGCGTGCGCAGACCCATTTCGCGGACGAGGCGGGCGCGCTTGGTGGCCACGCTGCGGGCCTCCTGCTCGGTTTCGCAAACCTTGAAGGCGTCACCGGCCTGCGGGGCGCCGTTCAGACCCAACAGCAACACGGGCGTGGCAGGGCCGGCCGACTTGATGGGCTGGTTACGCTCGTTGAACATAGCCTTGACCTTGCCGAAGCAGCTGCCGGCGAGAATGGGGTCGCCCACTGCGAGCGTGCCGTTCTGTACCAGCACCTTGGCCACATAGCCGCGACCTTTGTCCAGAGAGGACTCGATGACGGCACCCACACCACGACGGTTGGGGTTGGCCTTCAGGTTCAGCATCTCGGCCTCGAGCAACACCTTCTCCAGCAACTCGTTCACATTCGTGCCGTGCTTGGCGTCGATTTCCTGACATTGGTATTTGCCACCCCAGTCTTCGACCAGGATGTTCATATTGGCCAGCTCCTCGCGGATCTTCTCGGGGTTGGCGTTGGGTTTGTCAATCTTGGTAATGGCGAACACCATCGGGACACCAGCGGCCTGGGCGTGGTTGATGGCCTCAACGGTCTGGGGCATCACAGCGTCGTCGGCGGCCACCACGATGATACAGAGGTCGGTGATCTTGGCACCGCGGGCACGCATTGCCGTGAAGGCTTCGTGACCCGGCGTGTCGAGGAAGGTGATTTTTCTTCCGTCGCTCAACGACACCTCGTAGGCACCGATGTGCTGGGTGATGCCGCCAGCCTCACCCGCAATGACGTTGGTTTTGCGGATGTAGTCCAGCAAAGAGGTCTTACCGTGGTCCACGTGACCCATCACCGTGATGATCGGGTGGCGCGGCACGAGGTCTTCGGGAGCATCCTCCTGGTTCATATCGTTCTCATCCTCGGCATCGGCACCGATGAACTCGATTTGGAAGCCGAACTCCTCGGCGAGGAGGGAGATGGTCTCCGCATCCAGACGCTGGTTGATGGAGATGAAGAGGCCGATGCTCATACAGGTGGAGATGATCTCCGTCACGGGCTTGTTCATCATCGTGGCCAACTCGTTGGCGGTAAGGAACTCCGTGACCTTGAGAATCTTCTGGTTCTCCATTTCGAGCAACTCCTGTTCCTCGATACGCTCGTGGATAAGCTGGCGTTTCTCTTTTCTGCGCTTGGCGGCTTTGGTCTTGCCGGTCGGTTCGAGACGCTGTTTGGTCTCCTTGATGCGGCGCTGGATGTCTTCGGGAGAGATCTCCACTTTCTCCACTTCAGCCTTGCCCTTGTCGTCGCGCTTGCCGCCCGTCTTGCCTTCGGGAGTTTTCACGCCCGCCTGCTTGATGATTCTCTTGCGCTTTTTCTTCTTCTTGTCGGCGTTGTCGGCGGCGTGGTCTCTCCGCGACTCCTTCGGTTTCTCCTCAGGCAGCTCAATCTTGCCCATCACCTTGGGACCGGCAAGTTTGGCGACCTCAGTCTTGATGAATTCCACCTTCCGTTCGGGAACGGGGGAGGGCTTAGCCTTCTCGGGTGCGGGCTCGTCAGAGGGGGTGGGCTCGGCTTTCTCGGGAGCAGGCGTCTCTTCCGTCTTGGGTTGGCTCTTCTTTTCGCCTTTGCGCTTCTTGGGGTTGAGCGCGTCAAGGTCGATCTTGTCGATGACCTTGGGCTGTTCCAGAGTGACCACCGTTTCAATGTGCTCGGGCACTTTGGGAGCTTCGGCAGCGGGCTTCTCCGGCTCCGCTTTTTCCTCGGCTTTCACCTCCACGGCAGCCTCCTTCTGGACCTCCTCCGGCTTGGGTGTCGGGGGATCCAACTCTATCTTGCCCAGCACTTTCGGCGTCGGAATCTCAGTCTCAATATGTTGAGGAGGATTGATGATGTTGACGTTCTTGATGATGAGAGCACTCTCCTCGGTCGGTTCCTCGCGGACTTCCGTTTTGGTGGTGCTCTTCGCCTTGTTCTCCGACTTGGCCTTGGCGCTGAAGGTGCCGATGTCGATCTTGTCGGCTTCGGCCTTCACCAGTTTCTCGCTCGCAAACTCGCGCAACAAGATGTCATACATCTCCTCCGTGAGCTTCGCGTTCGGGTTTTCCTCGATGTCGAAGTTCTTTTTCTTGAGCAAAGTGGTAACCGTGCCGATGGAGACGTTGAATTCTCCCGCGGCCTTCCCTAAGCGTGGTATTTTTCTTTTTTCCTCTGACATATTATATTATTAAAGAGACTTTCGATACTGTTTTCTGCTTTCTATGGTGATGAAAAGGTTTTATTCGTTGATTTCCAATTCCTCCTTGACGGCGGCAATCATAGCGTCCACGGTCTCCTCCTCCAGGTCGGTGCGCTTCACCAACTCGTCGCGGTCGATGGCGAGCACGCTCTTGGCGGTGTCGCAGCCGATGTTGATGAACTGGTCGATGACCCACTCGTCGAAGACATCGGCGAACTCGGTCAAAGGCACATCCTCCTCCTGGTCGATGTCGTCGCGGAACACGTCGATTTCGTAGCCGGAGAGTTTGGAGGCCAGCTTGATGTTGTAGCCGCCCTTGCCGATGGCCAGGGAGACTTGGTCAGATTTCATATAGACGTTGGCCATCTTGTTCTCCTCGTCGATTTCAATGGAGGAAATCTTGGCAGGGCTGAGGGCTCTGGCGATAAGGAGTTGAGGGTTGGTCGTGTAGTTGATGATGTCGATGTTCTCGTTGTGCAGCTCGCGCACGATGCTGTGGATACGGCTGCCCTTCATACCGACGCAGGCGCCGACGGGGTCGATGCGGTCGTCGAACGACTCGACAAGCACTTTGGCTCTCTCGCCCGGGGCGCGCACCACGTTGCGGATGGTGATGAGGCCCTCCATAATCTCGGGAATCTCGTCCATCAAACGCTCCAGGAACATCGGGGAGGTTCTGGAAATGATGATGCGCGGGGTGGACGACTGCACTTCCACGCGGGCCACGACGGCCTTGAGCGTGTCGCCCTTCTTGTAGCGGTCGGCAGGGATTTGCTCCGACTTGGGCAGCACCAACTCCACGCCATCCTCGTCCAGCACAAGGATCTCCTTGCGCCACACTTGGTTGACCTCGCCGGTGATGATCTCGCCGATGCGGTGCTCATATTTCTTGTAGATGACATCTTTCTCGTGCTCCAAAATCTTGGCACTCAGGTTCTGGCGAAGGGCCAGAATCTCGCGGCGTGCGAAATCGGTCAGCTTGATGTATTCCACCACCTCTTCCCCGACCTCGAAGTCCGGCTCAATCTTGATGGCGTCCGACAGGGCAATCTGCGTGCCCTCGTCCTCCACTTCGCCGTCCTCGACGATTTCCAGGGTGTGCTGGATCTCAAGGTCACCACGGTCCACGTTCACGATGATGTCGAATTGCGCGTCCGGTCCGTATTTTTTGACCAAAGCGGCGCGAAACACATCTTCCAGAATGTGCATCAAAGTCTCACGATCTATGCTCTTGGATTCCTTGAATTCAGCAAAGGTGTCGATAAGATTAACGTGTTCTTCCATTGTTTTATGAAATTAGAAAATAGTTATTGTTTCTTTTTTATGTATATGCAAATCAATAAATTAATTCATATCTAGTATAAAAAAACTCCCACCATCGGGTGAGAGTTCGCTTGCAGTTGAGCTAGCAGGATTCGAACCTACACAGGCAGAACCAAAATCTGTAGTGCTACCGTTACACCATAGCTCAATCCATTCGTCAATCGAGGCTGCAAAAATACACTTTTTTTTATATCAAGAATATGTGCAGAATTTTTTTTTATTTTTTTTGTAAACCGAATGAAAAAAAATGTATTTTTGCGGGCTTCAAAAAAGCAATGGCCCCTTAGCTCAACTGAATAGAGCATTTGACTACGGATCAAAAGGTTGCAGGTTTGAATCCTGCAGGGGTCACTTCAGAAAAACGGAGTGTTGCGTGCAACATTCCGTTTTTTTTTACCTTTTTTCCTGGAAAAATTCTTTCAACAGGGTGGCGCATTCGTCGGCCAGCACCCCTTTTTCCACCTTCATTTTTGCGGGCAGCACCTCCACGCCCAACAGCGTGTAGCCTCTTTTGGGGTCGTCGGCGCCATATACCAGCCGCTCGAGTTGCGCGTGCGCGATGGCGCCGGCGCACATCACACAGGGCTCCAAGGTGACGTAGAGCGTGCACCCCTTCAGGTATTTCGCCCCCAAGGCGCCGCTGCCCGCCGTGATGGCAATCATCTCTGCGTGCGCGGTCACGTCGTGCAACGTCTCCGTGAGGTTGTGCCCCCGCGCAATGACCTGCCCGTTCAGCACCACCACCGCCCCCACGGGCACCTCGTCGGCCTCAAAGGCATCCATCGCCTCGTTCAGGGCCATACGCATATACTGTTCGTCGGTTTTTGAGTTGTACTCCATAATGTTGTTTTAAAGAAGATGCTTTGACAAAAATTGTACGATGATTTTCGGTTTAGGATATTGGTCAAGCTGCTCCAAAGGCACTATGATTTGATTGGCTTGTGTCTTGGGTGCATTTTTTGTTTCCTTGAGGTAGAATTTGGCGTGGATGATCTGGTGCGTGAGCACTTCGCGCAACTCGGCCACGGGGTGCCCATTCTCCAGGGTGCAGTCGGATTCCGTCTCCTGCAATGGGAACTGGTAGAGGTTGTGCCAGATGTCGCGTCCCGTTCGCTTTTCCAAAACCGTACTATTATTATATATATAGAAGGTGAAATGGAAGTAGCGGTCGCGCTTGACGATGCGGTTGCTCTTGACGGGCAGCGTGTCGGTGAGCCCGTGGGTGCAGGCAAAGCACTCGTGTTGGAAGGGGCACTCGTCGCATTTGGGGTTCTTGGGGAGGCACTGGATGGCGCCGAGTTCCATCATCGCTTGGTTGAAGTTGCCGGGGCGGTCGGGGTCGATGAGCTGGGCGCAGCGTTCGGTGATTTGCCGGCGGGTGGCGGGTGCCGCGATGTCGTCGCGGATGCCGAAGATGCGGCTCACGACGCGCAGCACGTTGCCGTCAACGGCGGGGTGGGGCAGTCCGAAGGCGATGGAGGCGATGGCCGCGGCGGTGTAGTCGCCCACGCCCTTGAGGGCGCGGATGTCGTCGTAGCGGTCGGGGAACACGCCGCCGTGGAGTTCCATAACCTGCTGGGCGGCGGCATAGAGGTTGCGGGCGCGTGTGTAGTAGCCTAATCCCTGCCAGAGGCGCAGCACTTGCTCTTCGGAGGCCGCCACCAGGTCGGCGAGGGTGGGGAAGGCCCCGATGAAGCGCAGATAGTAGTCCCAGCCCTGCTGCACGCGGGTCTGTTGGAGTATGATTTCGGAAATCCAGATTCTATAGGGGTCGCGCTCGCCGCGCCAGGGCAGCGGGCGTTTGTTCTCGTCGTACCACGTCAGCAGCGTGTGCGTGAACTGCATATTAGTTGTTCTGGATCAACTCGAAGAGTTTGTCGAGGTTGGGGGTGAGGATAATCTCGGTACGGCGGTTCTTGGCGCGGGCCTCGGCACTGTCGTTGTTGTCGATGGGCAGGTATTCGCTGCGACCGGAGGCGGAGAGGCGCACCGGCTCGATGTCGCCGTTGGCCAGGATGGCCTTCACCACAGAGGTGGCGCGCAGCACGCTGAGGTCCCAGTTGTCCTTCACTTGGCCACTGCCCCGGTAGGGCACGTTGTCGGTGTGGCCTTCAATGAGCACGGAGATCTCTTTCTCGGTCTCCAGCACGCCGGCCAACTGTTTGATGGCATTGAGTCCCTGCTCGTTCAGGTTCCAGCTGCCGGAGGCGAACAGCAGTTTGTCTTCCATCGAGACATACACCTTGCCGTCCTTCTCCATCACGTTGAGGCCGCTGCCTTCGAAACCCTTGAGGGCGGCGCTCACCTTGTCCTTGAGGGCTTTCACCTCGGCGTCTTTCTGGTTGAGAACGGTTTGCATCTCCCGGATGCGGGCCTCCTTGGCTTCGAGGATGGCCTTGGCGGCATTCAGGGAGTCTTGTTGCGCTTTGAGGTCGTCTTTTATCTTGTCGATGTTGCCGAGCAACTCATTCATCTGGCTCTGGTTGCTCACGTTCTGTTCGGCGAAATTCTTGAGCAGTTCGTCATATTCGCGGGTGGCCTTGGCAAGGTCGCGTTCCGACTGGCGCAGGCGGCGCGACAGGGTCAGCGTGTCCTTCTCCAGCTGCTGCACCTTGAGTGTCGCCGTATTCAGGTCGGCGGCCAATTGTTTCTTCGCATTGGCGAAATCAACGTTCTCGGCGTTGGCGTAGGTCAGGTCGTCCTGGCACTTTTTGTACTGGTTTTGGAGTTCGGTGTATTTTTGTTTGGTGACACAGCCGGTGAACTGCGCGGCCGCAAACAGGGCTAAAAGAATGATGCTTAATCTTTTCATTTTTGACATATATATATTATCGCGCAAAAATAGCGTTGTTGCAAGGACAACAAGCCCTGACATTGAGATTTTTATAAACAGGGGGTTTTTAATAACAGGGTGCGACTTACGACTTACGACTTACGATTTACGATTTACGATTTGCGATTTACGGTCTATGGTCTATAGTAATTAAGAAATTAAGAAACTAAGAAATTAAGTCTTCAGTCTAAAGTCTTAGCACGGTGCAATTAACACCATACGCAGTGTGGTGATGGGGCTCCCGTATGCCATCCGGCATCTCAGAGAGATGCTACCGACTGCATCCCGTCACGTCCGTGTCCCGTTAAGGACAACATAAAATGTGTCGTCCCTGCGGGACGTCACGGCTCGTGGTATGCCGCATCGTTCTACCGGGCTTCCGTCCCTGGCGGGACGTGGGGGATTTACGACCACTTATACAGCCTCGGAGAGGCGGCACGCACGGAGTGCAATTAACACCATACGCAGTGTGGTGATGGGGCGCTGGTATGTCACTCGGCATCTCGGAGAGATGCTACCGATCTCTCCTAAACACTCTCAAAAAGTCAAAAAAAGCAAAAAAAAGCGTGTGAAGGAATAAAACGGAATTGAGAAGGGATAAATCCGCATTTATGTAAAGTACTGTATATTTGATATTTATCTTTCCAAGAGATTGTTTACATATCCCGTGCCATCATATTTTAGGTGAGAAGGTTCATATTTCTGGTGTGAAGGGATAAAAATCAAGGAAAGATTTGTAATTTTGCCCGCCGTATCTTCGGATTCTGTTCGACGGGCCTCGCAGGGCTTGGGGATATGGTGCGGAAATGGTAAAAAGAGAGGTCCCCTTATACTTGTTTATTGCAAAAGACGGTTTGATAATCAAATATGAAACAGAATATGAAATATTAAAAAAAGCAATAACAACTAATACAATTGACATTGAATGATGATGATTTTTCTTCGGCAGAATGGTAAGAACGGAACAATCATATAATCTAAACAGCACAATATCCACAACAGTGGTCGGCCTGGCCGCCATCTGCGTGCGCCGCAACGGGGTGGACAGCCTCTATTACGTGCACCCCGACCGTCTGGGCAGCTACACGCACATCATTATGTATAACCTACATCTATTTTTAAATGAATAAAAGAAAAATCATTCTCATATCCATCACCTTACTGTTAACCGGACAACTGGCAGCTCAACAAGACACCGTAGCACAATACGATGAAGAAAAATGTTACCACTCCTTGTATGTGTATGGCAGCATAGGGGCTGGGGATATAATGCTGGGGCTTATCCAGTACTGCACAACGGGAGAATTAAGATTCGGTCATTA
>ONAB01000008.1 GCA_900315705.1 uncultured Bacteroidales bacterium
GTATGGGATTCCATTGATACTGGCCATACAAATTGCCATTCTGATTCTGGTGTCGTGCAAGACTGAACAAGTGGTTGAAACAGCCGAGCCACTATCGGAAAATCGATATGTTCCCGAGCACTCGCCGGATGTGTTCCTGATATCGTATGATGCGGAAAACGGGAAGGATCTCGTTTTGAAAGCCATCAAAAAATACAGGTGTGAGATTGTTTATGATTACCATACCTTCAATGGAATGGCACTGAAGAAACCCGAGGATAAAACGTTGGAGGAGACTATGCAGTATTTCAGAAGGGTGAAGGGAGTGTTGACGGTGGAGTATGACTATATCACACGCCTCGACGATCCTATCAAGCCGAAATTGGAAGAGCGATAGGGCAGAGCTGCAAAAGAAAATAAAACCCCAAAAAATATGGACGCAACCGAATATATCCAGAAATTGGGCCTCGTTCCGCATCCGGAAGGGGGCTACTACCGCCAGCTGTTTGGCAACGACGAGACGGGAGACAAATCCATCTCCACCATCTATTATATGCTGACAGCCAACGATATGTCGACATTCCATCGTCTGCACAATATGGTGGAAATCTGGTATTTCCACGCCGGAGAGCCGCTCAATATCTACGTCATTGATATAGACGGCACGCTGACCGTCCACCATCTTTCCGAACAAAACGAGATGCAAGTGGTCATCCAGCCGGAGCAATGGTTCGCCGCCGACATCCCTTCCAAGCGTGGTTACTCTCTCGTAGGATGTGCCGTCGGTCCGGCTTTCCGTTTCGAGAACTTTGAATTGGCGAAGAAGCACGAGTTGCTGAAACTTTACCCGCAGCACGGAGAGTTGATAGAACGAATGTGTAAGGAATAAGAAGACCGCAAGAAAAATCACAAAAAAGACACAATCTCTATGACAGAGCAAGTCCGCACAACGCTCTTAGGAATTCTAAAACTGATTCCTTTCGCCATTGTCACAGCGATAATTGTTCTATTATGGGTGGACGATTTCCTCTGTTTTATTATGTCATTCTTCTGCTTTTGGATTACACTGCCAGCGATTGTGCTTTCGATAGTGTTCTTTATTAAGGGGTTGCGTTGGCGGGAGAAATGGCAGCGGATAGCTGTTGTTTGGGGCGGACTTAACCTGCTGATGCTCATCCTCTACTTTCTTGTACAAGGACCCAACCAACGGTGTAATCCGGACATAATGGCTGCACATTATGAGGAACATCACACCGAAATGGAAGCGCTTCACCGATACGTCCAATCCGCCATCGCCGACAGTTGTGAGATCACATTAGAATTCAAAGGAAATAGAGTTGAGATGTTTCATGTGAGAGATAGTAACGGTAATTATTCATCACATTGGGACAAAGAAGCGCGTCAACAGAGAGATTCGCTTATGGCGGTGGTGGGTTTGTCTCAAGAGGAATACAAAAACATCCGCAAACAGTTGAAAGATATGGGTTGCATAGGCATCGAATATTCACAGTCTTCCCCCGAATGGCTGACGATATGGTTTCGACGTGTTGGATTTGGGCTCTATAGTTACTACATCCTCAACCGTCCGGCGACCGATGAAGAGAAGTCCTCAGCAATGGAAGATTGGTTGCCCATCCCATATAATGATCATTGCTTTTTCAGATATGAAGGGGGCGCCGTCGGACCAATTTCATTTCCTAAAGAAGTAAGAGAAGATTTCCTGAAGAAACACAAGCCGTGGTAATTTTTTTCCATTGTATAGTGCTCATTGCACTGCGTGCGTGTCGCCTCTCAGAGACTATGCGCCACACAATCTATAAACAGTTCACAAGACAAAAAAAATTTGATTATTTGTCAACCAATCCGTTGACATTTTTTTGTATTTTTGTGCGGTCGTTTTTCGATGAATTATGAAAGAGCGTTTAGGGCAATATATCAACAAGCTGATGGTGCGGGACCATTACAATCAATCCGCACTGGCGAGGGAATTAGGCATTTCCCGCCAGATGTTGAGCAACATTGTGCTTGACCAAAAGGAGGTGTCGCTTCCGCTTTCACTGAAGATTGAATCGCTGTTTTCGCTTCCCGAAGGCACTATCCTGAGAATCCAGAATGATTACAAAATTCATCAATACAAAGAACAACTCCGTAAGGATTTGTTTGAGAAACTCATGCAAGCACACGCTTTTTGGTCATACAGTGAGGTGACTCTGAAAACACTTCCTGACGAATTGCTGATTGAGAAGGTTTTTGTACATCTCGACATGGCCGACATTGACAAACTGTTCGAACTGTATCCAAAGAAATTCGTTCAAAGGGTTTGGCGAGAAAACATGGCCGTTCAAGGGGAATATCTCTTTGACCTGAACGTGATGATTGCGCTTTACATTTTCCATATCCGGAAACCCGAAGCATATCTCCATCGTCAGGAGACGTTACATCTAAATAAAATAACTCGTTATGCATAAAGGAATTACCCCAAATATTGAAGCCATTATTGATGATGTGGCACAATTGGATTGCATTAAGCCTTACACGCTTTGTGGCGGCACGGCTTTGGCCTTACAGCTTGGCCACCGGATGAGCGAAGACTTGGACTTTATGATGTGGAGAATCTCCAAAAACGAAAAACCCGAAGTGGATTGGCCGACTATAGAAAAGGAGATACAGGGGAAAATCGGAGAAATAGAGCACCGCGACATTCTCGGATTCGACCAGGTCGCCTTTGTGGTAAGAGGAGTGAAACTTTCTTTTTTCGTCAGCGACAACCTATCTCCCATCAGCGAAAAAGTTCCGTACAAAGGCAATATTTTTATGGCCGATGTACCCGCTATTTTGGCGATGAAAATGGAAGTAATGCTCCGCCGGCTCAAATACAGAGACTATTACGACATCTACTCCATCGTCAAAGCCGGATATTCTTTACAGGAGGGGATGGATGCTGCCATCAAGTATTCTGGTCACAGACTCTCTACAAAATCCTTAATGATTATGCTTTCAAGCAGCAGAATTCCTGTAGATGCGAACTTTGCGCAAATGAGCCCGGTGTATGATGTCACCATTGAGACGATGCGGGATTTTCTTGTGAAGCATTTGAATGGATTAATTATGCCCACCCTCACCATCCGACATAAACGACACTGGTTCGAGCCGAAGTTGCCGCCGATTTACAAGATTCTGTCGGATGCGTTTTTTGCCATCTGGCTGGTGCTGTTAGAGTTGCAGAAACGCTTGGTGGAAAATTAGAATTAAGAATGAAGAATTAAGAATTAAGAATTATGAAAAATTGTAAGAGATTGATTTTGAGTATTTTGTTTTTGATGTGTATGGGTTGGTTGCCGTTGGTGAACGGGCAGGAGTTGAAGGAGGCCGTTTTGCCTGAGAAGGATGCCAGCCAGTTTGTGAACATCACCGACGTGGTGCCGGACGTGATTCTGGAAATCCGCTATTTCGGGACCTATAACTTTGTGGGCAAGCGTATTGCCGGTTATCTGCAGCCCACCGCTTTGTTGACGAAACGTGCCGCCGACAGTCTGAGGGCCGTCAGCGACGATGTGATGAAGATGGGCTACCGGCTGAAAATTTACGACGCCTACCGTCCGCAGATGGCTGTCGATCACTTTGTGCGCTGGGCCTCCGACATCCCTGATACACTGATGCGGCGGTACTTCTATCCGGAAGTGGATAAGAGCCTGCTGTTCGTGCAAGACTACATCGCGGCGAAGAGCGGCCACACCCGCGGCTCCACTGTCGATCTCACCCTCTTCGATATGACCACCGAGAAGGAGGTCGATATGGGCGGCACTTTCGACTGGTTTGGCGTGGAGAGCCATCCTGACTTTGGCGGCAACCCCGAGACGGGGAAGTACACGGGGAAAGCCTCTCCGGCGGGCCGTACCATCACGGAAGAGCAGTTCCGCAACCGTATGATCTTGCGGGCGGCGATGATGCGCCACGGCTTCAAGCCCATCGACAGCGAGTGGTGGCACTTCACCCTCAAGGACGAACCTTTCCCCAGCACCTACTTTGAGTTCCCCGTGAAGGAACTGTAATGGTTATGCACTATCACCGACATACACATCTGGCTTTTTTCGTCGCCGCTGCATTGCTTCTGCTGGCGGCCTGCTCCAAGCAGCCAGAACAACAATTCTCGGTGGTTCAGGACACGCTCCACATTAACGCGCCAGATTATTTCACTCCATACACCAGAATTGAGTTGGATAGGTTTGTCCCATATCAAGACTGGTATTTCTGCATTTTTGAGGAAAATGATATCTACGAACCTTGGAGAGAACAATGCGTCTTTTTGGCCCTTTCCAAAGACGGGAAAACCATACAGAAGGTAGATTGCCCGGAAGAAATCAGAAATCATTTCTATGGTGATCTGTATGTGCGGCAAGACACGCTTTTCCTTTATATCTATTACGCTCCCCTTGAACCACGTTATTACTTTTTTGATCTGAAACAATGGAAATGGAAACCTGCCAAGGGTGAATCCAATCTCCTTTATGAAGATGATATTTATCAAATTGTTGCCGTGAATCTGGGCGAATGGGGCCGTTACACCTGGTTTATAGATAAACAGCGCAATAATGACGAATTGCCCCAAAAAACATACTGCCAATATGTTAGGCCTTATGTGGTATCCGAAAGGATAATCCGTTTGGACAGCATCTACTACTTTGTGCATCCGTATGGCATTTACACCACTTCTGTCAAGGGCCCTAAAGGTGTGCTTTGCGACGACTCCACCTCTTATCGGATTGGGGAGGCAAGGGACTATCGGTTTATCGGCAAATTGTTTTATTGTCCTATATTCAATGAAACAGGCACCAAAGTGGATTCATTTCCCTCATATTTCCATTTTACTGGTAAAAAGGTTGTTGGAAACGATTTTTGGAAGGAGGGTGCGGTGACAAAATATGATTCGATAACGCAATATGACACCGTTATCAATCAGGCATTCCTTTGCAACAATCAACTTTACTGTATTGTAACTACGCCAAAGAGCACTTTTCTTTCACAAATCAGGGATGGGAAGATGATTTCTGAATTGGATTTGGGCGAACGATATGACTTTTTCCGTCATCGAGGGTCGTTCCGTAGTGTGAATCTGGCCGATAACAAATGTTTTCTCCAATTTGAAGAAGATTTTTCCACGTATGGCCTGATGGATGTGGAGGATCGAACAATCCGTATCCGCCATTTGGTTATCCACCAAGACACGTTGCCCTTTGTGGGGACGGACAATGTAAAACCGTTGTTGGAGTTTCTGTTGATGCGCTTGGGTAATCTGTCCTTGGATGAATTGCGCCGCTATGAAACACAATTAGGCGGAATATGCTATCAGAAATATCGCTACACCAACGGTTATTTTTCGGATGATTATCAAGATAAAGACCAATATTTCATTCCGACATTTTACAAAAGAGTCAATGGCCAGCAGACTTTTGTCACCGAATATTGTGTCTTTATGTCCGACTCAATGGTCAAAAAGGTCTTTATGGAATGGGTGAAGACGAATTTCTTCAACTCTCACCTGTATGGATATGAAATTTGTGACAACTTAGCTGCCAAATGTGAGGAAGTTTCCGGAATCGTTACTCAGATTACCGGCACAAAACCCAAACGGGAAAAGAATTACTTGAAATGGACTTCCAGGGGCCTTACTATCAAGCTGTACGAAAAGGATGGCCGTGTGGTGATCTATTGAGTTTTGTCTCCCGCAGAAGGCGCAGATTGACGCAGAAATTATTAGGCGCATATACGCACAACACGCGGAGATAAAAAAATCGTATTTTCGCACCTGCAAAAAATACCGCTATGCACTATCACCGACATACACATCTGATCATGATTTTCGCGGCTGCATTGTTGCTGTTGGTGGCACGGTCTGTGCGAGCGCAACAGCGGTTTGTGGTAAAATATGATACGGTGTCTCTAAATGGTATTTCCCCTGCAAGTGGTTTATCCGTGTCGTGTTCCTTAGGACAAATCCGGAAATATCGCGACTACTATTTCGGCATTTATACTGAACAAAAAAGATTTGGACTCTCGGAGAAAACACTGCTGGCCATTTCTATACGGGATGGGATTTCAAGGCCGATTGAGTATCCTGAAGATATAGAAGATAATTGGAGCTACGGCTTGTTCGTACGGAATGACGTTTTGTATCTTGGATCCTCTTCCGATAACAAAAGCTATTGTTTCGATTATGATAATTGGCAATGGCGTAGGGCTCCGTATGTTTCAGTTTATTGGTATGAAGATGAAAACTATTATGTAGTTCCTCGTTATAAAGGCGGCAGCGATATGCTTTTTGTAGAAAAAAACACCACTTGGTATCCGGAAACGAAAAACGGATGGTTGCAGATGGAACCTGTCAACCGGCCCTATTTGAATCATTTTGGGCGGAGTAGGATCATAAAAGGTGCCAGCCAATACTATTTCATCCGGAATAATGGCAGAATTGACAGTCTGCCCCTTAATCGGCCGGGGGAGATTGGCTATATGGATGTTTTAGGCGATGTCTTCGGTTGTGAAACTAAGAACTCCTTTAGCCCCAGGGAAAAATGGGTGTTTGAAAGCGATATGGATCTTTCGTTAAGGCGTTTATATTATTCGTATGGTTCCTGCCGTATTGGCTATCGGGAACCCATACAAGATTATATATGCCGTACTGCTTTTTGCGTCAACAATCAACTGTATCTTGTTGTCAGTGGGCGGGATAAAACCTTTATCGCCCAAATGGTCAATGGTGAAATTCGGGAAATAGAGCCGCTGATATTTGGATTTCGCCATTTCAGGGATTTGAGTGGGGAATGGTTTTTTAATTCGGCGCCGAATTCTTGCCACCTTGAATTTACAGAAGAGCACAGCACGGTTTCCGTTGACGTGGAAGACACAAATGTCTATATCCGCTATTTCACTTTTGATTGTCATCCGGATTCGCTGCCGATTGCTTCGGAAAAATCCACAGAGCATATCCTAGACTTCTTATTAAAAAACCTGCCTGATATCCCGTTATCAAATGTGGACAGCTGCGAGCGGAATTGGGGAGGATTAGGGCTTAGTCGTTTTTCCTCTCTTAATAACGGATTTTTTCCAGCACGATATCAAAATCCGAACAAATATGGGAAACTGTCCTATTACAAGTTTTACAATGATGGATGGAGAAGTGAATTCGAATATTGTGTGCAAAAACGGGATTCAATGGTTAAAGCTGTGTTTATAGATTGGTTTCCAGCCAAATATGAATATAGGACTTGGGGCATGGAAAGTTCTGCCAAGTGCAAGGAAGTCAAGGATATTGTCTCCCGCATCACGTGTGTACAACCCCAGCAGGAAAAGTTTTTTTTGAAATGGGAATATAACAATCTTGTTATTGAACTGTATGACAATACTCGTATGGTGATCTATTGAGTTTTGACTCCTGCAGAACGCGCAGATTGGTGCAGAAAAAATACGCGGAGATAAAGAATCGAAATATTTATGCTACTAGCATAATGTTATTAGCATAATTTTTTTATTTTTGCCGCGTTATTAAAATAGTGTACTGTAAATGAGTAGAATAAAGAATCCGTTTATCGTCAAGGGACGCATCCCGTCAGAATACTTTTGCGACAGGGTGGAAGAAACGAAGAAATTGACACACGAACTGCTTGCCGGGAATGATGTGGTTATTATGTCCTCTCGCCGTCTCGGTAAAACTGGGCTGGTGCAACACTGCTTTGACCAACCTGTTTTCGAAGAAGATTACTACACCTTTTTCATAGATATATTGGAAACCAGCTCTTTGCGTGACTTTACATATGCTTTTGGCAAGTGTGTATTTGAAACGCTGAAACCGATGGGAAGGAAGTTCGTCGATTCCTTTGTGCAGACCTTGAAGTCGCTCCAGGCGGGTTGGGGTTATGACCCGATTTCTGGAATGCCGAAATTCACCTTCTCCATCGGTGCCATCATAAACCCGCAAGTGACGATGAATGAGATTTTTACCTTGATAGAAAATGCAGACAGGCGCTGCATCGTGGCCATTAACGAGTTCCAACAGATTACGAAATACCCAGAGAAGAACGTGGAGGCGGTTTTGCGCGGGTTTATCCAGCATTTGTCCAACTGCGATTTCATTTTCGCTGGTTCGGAGCGGCATCTGTTGACAGAAATGTTCAGCACGTATGGCCGGCCTTTTTACAACAGCACATCGTCATTGCACCTCGACCCCATCCTAAAGGAACTCTATGTGGAGTTTGTCACCACCAATTTTCAACGTTTCCAAAAACAGATTGGTGCAGAAATTGTAGAACGTACGTACGATTTGTTCGAGGGCAATACATTCTGCCTGCAAAAAACATTCAATCTGGCATTTGATAGAACAGGTTTACGACACAAATGTACAGAACAGGATGTTTGCCAAACGATTGATGAGATACTTTCGGACAAAGAGCGTGATTTCCAGAGCATTCTTTCCAACGTCGCCTCCCGTCCGAAGGAGTTGCTGATTGCTATAGCCGTGGACAATCACGTGGACAAACCCACATCCGCTGCCTTCATCCGCAATCACCAACTGCAGTCAGCCAGTTCTGTGCAGTCGGCCATTAAGCAATTGCTTCAAGATGACCTTATCACATTCCAAGTGAATGAAGAAGGTAAAAAGGTTTACCAAGTGTCGGACCCGCTCCTGAAATTGTGGCTCCAGCAGTCGTTCAACGGTGGTTTTGAATTCTGAACAAATAAGTGATTTTTCAACCAAAACTGTTCACTTCTCACTGCTCACTAAAAAAACGTACCTTTGCAGCCGTTTATTTAAGCCCGATATTTATGAGTAGATTTCCCATCGCTCTCATAGCGCTATGCATCATTCTTCTACAACCTGTGGCCACCCAAGCGCAAGCTTCAAAGAGCCCCCTCAAATGCACGGCACCTGCCTGTTTGAAGTCCGGTGACAAGGTGGCGCTCATCACGCCGTCCTATTTTGGTGCGGAAGGATCGACAAAAAAAGCGGCCAAGGTGCTGCGCAGCTGGGGATTCAAACCCGTCGTCGGACCGAATGTCGGCAGCAAGTACCTGAGTCGATATGCGGGCACTGCTGACGAACGCCTTGCGGACTTGCGCTGGGCGCTCCAAAACCCTGATATCAAAGCCATCGTCTGTATGCGCGGCGGCTACGGAACCCTGCAACTCGTGGAGGGACTACCCCTGCAGGAGATGACTGCAAATCCCAAATGGATAGTCGGTTACAGTGACATCACCACATTGCTTGGACTGGAAAACTGCGCCGGCGTGATGGGCATCCACGGGGTGATGGGCTGCAACATCGCCGGACGCGGTGGCGCCGACCTCTCCTGCACACTCCTGCGCGACTTGCTCAAGGGCCAGGTGCCTCGCTATGAGCTGCCCGCCAACGCACTGAATATCCCCGGACACGCCTCCGGCACCCTCGTGGGCGGCAATCTCGCCACCTTTGTTCCGCTGCTCTCCACAATGACCGACGCCATTGGCAACTCCGACATCATCCTCTTTTTGGAAGAGGTAGATGAAACCTATCACAACATTGACAGACTTTTCAACATATTGAAAATAAACGGAGTGCTTGCCCGTTGTAAAGGCATCATCCTGGGCGGCTTCACCGACTGTAAAAACGATGTCGGCTACGACAACGTGGAGACGATGCTGCGCCAATATATCGAACCCTACCATATTCCCTTGCTCTGCGTTTTTCCGGCCGGGCACGACAAGGTGAACCTGCCGCTCGTGATGGGCGCGCCCGTGACTTTGGATGTGCGCACTGACGGTGCCACACTGACTTTTGATATGCCCGGCACGCCGAAAACGGTGCGCACAGAAGGACTTCTCATACCCGAAAACAGACCCGAAGAGGATGCCAGCCAGTTTGTGAACATCACCGATATAGTGCCCGACGCCATCCTCGAAATCCGCTACTTCGGCACCTACAATTTCGTGGGGGAAAATATTGACGGCTACTTGCAGCCCATCGCCCTGATGACCAAACGTGCAGCCGACAGTCTGAAGGCTGTCAGCGACGACGTGAAGCGCCTGGGATATAGACTGAAGATTTACGACGCCTACCGTCCGCAGATGGCGGTTGACCACTTCGTGCGCTGGGCCTCCGACATTCCCGACACGCTGATGCGGCGCTACTTCTATCCTGAGGTGGATAAGAGCCGGTTGTTCGAATTGGACTACATTGCCGCGAAAAGCGGTCACACGCGCGGCTCCACCGTTGACCTCACGCTCTTCGATATGACCACAGAAAAGGAACTCGATATGGGCGGCACATTCGACTGGTTTGGCAAAGAGAGCCACCCTGACTTTGGCGGCAACCCCGAAACGGGCGAGTTCAACGGGAAACCGTCGCCCGCCGGCTGCACCATCACCGAGGAGCAGTTCCGCAACCGTATGATTCTGCGGGCTGCAATGCTGCGCCACGGCTTCAGGCCCATCGACAGCGAGTGGTGGCACTTTACCCTCAAGGACGAACCCTTCCCGGAGACCTATTTCGAGTTCCCGGTGAAAGCAATCGAGTAGTATTTGCGAATGTGCTGACAATAGGAATCAAAAACAAACGATAATTCATAGCTGATGAATACAAAAACGAAAGAGATTTACCTCGCAGGAGGCTGCTTCTGGGGGACAGAGCATTTCTTCAAGCAAGTGGGAGGCGTGGTGGAAACAGAGGTGGGGTTTGCCAACGGACATACGGAAAACCCGACCTACAAGGAGGTCTATACCGACGAGACGGGCTATGCGGAGACTGTCCGCGTGCGCTACAATCCCGATGTGGTGAGCCTGAAATTCCTGCTGCAGATGTTCTTCAAGGCCATCGACCCTCTGAGTCTGAACAAGCAGGGACACGACGAGGGAACACGCTACCGCACGGGCATCTATTACACAGATGCAGAAGACTTGACTGTAATCGACAAGGTATATGCCGAGGAGCAACAGCAGTACGACCAACCGTTGGCCGTTGAGAAGCAGCCGCTGGAACGATTCTACACCGCGGAGGAGTACCACCAGGATTATCTTGACAAGAATCCCAACGGATATTGTCACTTGCCCAAATCCCTTTTTGAATTTGCAAGAAAGGCGAAAGAAAAAAGATGACAGGCGACGAGGCCTGGGCACAAAGTATGCTCAGTCGCATACGCGCCTCAAACCGCTGCGGAATTGTAATCACAAAGACATCCTCTAACCTTTAACCCTTAACCTCTGTTCACTGTTCACTATTCACCGTTCACTGATTACTAAAAAATATGAACCCCGCATTCCACACCATTGACATCATCATTTTCGCCGCTTATCTGGCTCTCATCGTCGGCCTGGGCATCTGGATTTCTCACCGTAAAAAGAACAAGGACAAGACCGCCGAGGACTATTTCCTCGCGGGCAAGTCGCTGCCGTGGTGGACGATAGGAGCCTCGCTGATTGCCGCCAACATCTCTGCGGAGCAGTTCATCGGGATGTCGGGGTCGGGCTTCGCGGGCGGCTTTGCAGTGGCCTCCTACGAGTTTATGGCCGCTCTCACGCTGATTATTGTGGCCAAGTACTTTATGCCCGTTTTCGTGCAGCAAGGCATCTACACCATTCCGCAGTTTGTGGAACAACGCTATTCGAAGAATCTCAAGACCATCCTCGCCGTCTTCTGGTTGGGCCTGTTCATCTTCGTGAACCTCACCTCCGTGCTTTTCCTCGGCGCGAAGGCCATCGACACCATCATCGGCACTGGCGACGGGACACTCATTATGCCCGCTATCCTCGGGCTGGGCTTCATCGCAGCCCTTTATTCCATCACCGGCGGACTCTCCTCGGTGGCCTGGACCGATATCCTGCAGGTGGTGCTGCTCGTGATTGGCGGCCTCATCACCACCGTGGTCGCCCTGCAGGTCATCAGCCCAGACGGCACCATCACCCACGGCATCCGCCATCTCAGCGAGGCCGCAGGCGACCGGCTCCATCTGATATTGCCCAAAGACGACCCCGAATACCATAATCTGCCCGGCATTCTGATGCTTATCGGCGGACTATGGGTGGCCAACCTCTACTACTGGGGCTTCAACCAGTATATTATCCAGCGCGCATTTGCTGCCAAATCGCTGAGAGAGGCCCAAAAAGGTCTGGCATTTGCCGCTTTTCTCAAGTTGCTCATCCCCTTTATTGTGGTCATCCCCGGCATCATCGCTTACGTGATGTACACTGAAGGCAGTTTTGGCGCCGTGGAGGCGCTTACCAAGGCCAACGGTGCGCTCAACAACGACAACGCCTACCCGTGGCTTATCAGCAGCTTCATCCCGACAGGGCTTAAAGGTCTGGTGCTCGCAGCCTTGGCCGCCGCCATTATCTCCTCGTTGGCCTCTATGCTCAATTCCGCCTCCACCATCTACACGATGGACATCTATCGCCCCTATATCGCGCCTGTCGTGAAGAAAAAGACGGGGAAGGATGTGAGTTTGGTGCTGGTGGGACAGATTTCCGCCGGCCTCTTCCTCATCATTGCCTGCCTGATTGCCCCGATGTTAGGTAGCGTGGGGCAGATGTTCCAATATATCCAGGAATACACCGGCCTGGTGAGTCCGGGCATCTTGGCGCTGTTCCTGTTAGGCCTGTTCTGGAAGAAGACCACCAACAAGGGCGCCATCACGGGTGTGGTGCTCTCCATCCCTATAGCCCTGGCGCTCAAGTTTATGCCCATTGAGATGCCCTTCCTCGACCAGATGTTCTACACCTGTCTGCTCACGATGGCCATCATCGTGATGGTCAGCCTGCCGACTTGTCCCGGCGAAGACGATGAGAAGGGGATTCCGCTCACGGGCAATATGTTCCACACGCAGCGCGACTTCCATATCGCGGCGTATGCCATTTGCGTGCTGTTAGTGGTGATTTACGCGGTTTTCTGGTAAGAAGACTATTCTCTGGTCAGTTCCCCGCGCAGCGGGACTTCAATGTAGTGCTTGACCTCGTCCAGTGTGAGGTCCTGTCCGAGCAGGTACATCACCTTGGTCACGGCGGCCTCGGTGGTCATATCGTAGCCGCTGATGACGCCCACATCGGCGAGATGCTTGCCGGTTAGGTAACGTCCCATCTCCACGCCGCCGCCGCCCTTGCATTGGGTGACGTTCACAATGATGATGTCGCGCTCCACGGCCCGTTTCAAGACGTTGATGAACGCCGCATTGGTGGGGGCGTTGCCCACGCCGAAGGTCTCCATCACCACCGCCTTCAATCCCGGAGTGCTGAACACTGACTCCAGGAATTCGTTGCGGATGCCCGGATATATTTTCACAATGGCCACGTTGTCGTCCATACGGGTATGGAAACAGAGTTTCTCATCCAGCTGAGGCCTGAAGAGGTTGGCCTTGTGGTATTCCACGTGCGTGTTCACCTCCGCGAGAATAGGGTAGTTGGGCGAGTAAAAGGCGTTGAACCGCGACGCATTGTCCTTGTAGGTGCGGTTGCCGCGGTAGAGGTTGTTCTGGAAATAGATGCACACCTCTTGCACCAAGGGGGTGTCGTTGATATAGTACTCAGCTGCTATGGCAATGGCATTCAGAATGTTGCGCCGGCCATCGGTGCGAATGACCCCCAAGGGGAGCTGCGAGCCCGTGAGGATGACGGGCTTGGCCAAGTTCTCCAGCAGGAAACTCATCGCAGAGGCCGTGTAGGCCATCGTGTCGGTGCCGTGCAGGATGACAAATCCGTCATAATGGTCATACTCGGTCTTCACCATCCTCGCCAGCCGCACCCAGAATTCGGGATTGGTGTCGGAGGAGTCAATCAGCGGCAACAGCGACTGGAAGGTGACGTCCGCTTCGATAAGATGCAACATCGGCAACTGTTCGTGGATGTGTTTGAACTCGAAGGGCACAAGAGCCTTGCTGTCGGGGTCCATCATCATTCCGATGGTGCCGCCGGTATAGATAACCAGAATTTTACGTTTACGCATAGCGATGAGAGTTTTTTGGGGATTATGGTTTGACGTATGAATCGCAGATTTCAGTCAGGGGACAGGCCTCGCAGTGGGGCTTGCGGGCGGTGCAGACGTAGCGCCCGTGCAGCAGCAGCCAATGATGCGCCTTGGAGATGAACGCTTTCGAGAAATGTGCCACCAACTGCTTTTCCACAGCCTCCGGGGTGGGGGCGTCTTTCACCAGCCCGAGGCGGTGCGACACGCGGAACACGTGCGTGTCAACGGGCATCGCGGCCTGGCCGAAGGCAAAGGCCAACACTACGTTGGCGGTCTTGCGGCCCACACCGGGCAGCCGGGTGAGGCCCTCCATCGTGGCAGGCACCTCGCCGCCGAACTCCGCCACCAGCATCTTCGACATCGCCGACAGATGGGCGGCCTTGCTGTTGGGATAGGACACCGACTTCACAAAGGACAAAATCTCCTCCACCGAGGCCTGTGACATAGCCAGCGGGGTGGGGTAGGCTTCAAACAGGGCGGGCGTCACCATATTCACGCGCTTGTCGGTGCACTGCGCTGCCAACATCGTGGCCACCAGCAGCTGGTATGCGTTGGTGTACTGCAACTCCGACTGCACGTCGGGCTGCTGCGCCTCGAAATAATCGACTATGAAACGGAATTTGTCCTTGCGCTTGCTCATCTCGGATAGGTAAAATGCGACGCAACCGCGTCAAGATAGGTTTTGGAGACGGGAATCTGCCGTATGTCCTTGTTGCCCAGATCCAAATAGGGACCATCCTTGTCCTTGCGCAACAACGCCACTTTCGCGAAGTTGACGATGAAGGAGCGGTGACAACGCACGAAGCCGTGGGATTCCAGCATTTTTTCCTGCTTTTTCATACTGCTGCGCAGCATAAAGCGCGTCACCTCGTCGGTGGTCTGATAATAGATGTTCACGTAATTGTCGAAGGCCTCCACATAATAGATGTACTCAGATTTCACAGAAAGCTTCAACTCGCCCTTCTCATCGAAAAAGTTGACGATGTCGCCATTGTCGGCATCTGCGGATGACTCCTCCTTCATTTCCAGTCCGTTATCGGCGGCCGAGGTCAAGGCTTTAATGGTCTTGTCACGCTCTTTAATGCCGAAATAGAGGTAGGAGATGAGTGTGGGAATGGACAGTATCAGAGGTACATACATAATAGCGCGGCTGAACACCAGGGAAAAACTGCGGGTGTCCTGCCGGCTGAGGAAACAGCCAAACGTGTAAATAGTGGCAATAAGGGTGATTTCAAGAATGAGCCAGGTGATGAACTGTATGACAGTAATCGTGTACTTTTTATGTATATAATACATTAATATCCGACTCAAGGCCATCACCACCACACCGCCCAGAACGATAAGCACCGAGAACAAAAAAAGGTCGGCACGGCTGGCACTCGTCTCGTTGTACCACGCCCCTTGAAAGGGCGTAAAGACGTTGACAAAGAGTATCGAAAAGAAAGCCACAAATATCAAATAGGAGATGATATTGTTTCTATCTATCAGATAATCAGGTATATGTTTATTCATTACAGGTTTTCAAAAAAAGTCTGCAAAAGTATAAAAAAAACCATATCTCACCCCTTTGCATTGAAAATTTCACCCCAGATATCGTATTTTTGTCCCTAAACAACGTTTTACGCGGCTTTTCCGTGACAGTAATCACATTTTTCGGACGAACAATTTTAATTTGTGTTTTTTTGCAGCCTCAAACCAAAAAAATCATTTATTTATTTTTATGGAACAAGTAAAACGCATCTTTGACATTATGCTTCAGTATGAAGCACGTCACCCTGAACAAGAAAAGGCTCTCTCCTGCAAGATGGATGGAGAATGGAAATTCTATTCACCTAAAGAATATAAAGATACGGCTATTACCTTAAGTTATGCTTTATTGCATAAGGGTATCCGTCCCGGCGACAGGGTCGGCATCATATCCACCAACCGTCCCGAATGGACCATCACGCAGATGGCCGTCACCCAAATCGGCGCCATACTCGTGCCGGTGTATCCCACCATCTCCGCCGACGACTACTTATATATACTTAACCACAGTGGCATCAAACTGTTGATTATGGAGGGTGCCGAGGTGATGCGCAAAATCCAGCAAGTGCGCGGCAAGGTGCCCGAGCTGCTGGACCTCTACACGTTCATCGACCGGAAGGAGTTCCCTTATTGGGACCAGTTGTTGGACCTCGGGCGCCAGAATCCGAACCCCGAGCTGCTGAAACAGTGTCGTGACGCCGTGGACGAGAAGCAGTGCGCAATGATGATCTACACCTCCGGCACCACGGGCACGCCCAAGGGTGTGATGCTTTCCCACTACAACCTGATGCAGCAGTTGGAGCACCTCAAGCACATCCCGGCCAAATGGTCCAAGAAAGCGCTTAGCTTCCTGCCCCTCTGCCACGCCTACGAGAATATGCTGGTGCTTCTGTACCAATATTTGGGTATGACAGTCTATTACGTGCAAAATCTCGCGGCCATCCAGAGTTCTATCAAGGAGGTGCATCCCACAATGATGTCTGCCGTGCCCCGTGTGTTCGAGAAGTTCTACGACGGCATCATCAAGAACGGCAAGAACCAGAAGGGCCTGGCACAGAAGATTTTCTTCTGGTCCGTCAAGCTCGCCCGTGAATATGTCATTGAGGACAGCGAGCGCACCGCCTGGTACAACTTCAAGCACAGAATCGCTGACAAACTGATATACAGTAAGATCAGACAGGGATTGGGTATTGAGAAGTTCGACATCTTCGTTTCCGGTGCCGCCTCTCTGCAGCCGCAGCTGTGCTCCTTCTTCTCCGCCATCGGTATGCCCGTCTTCGAGGGCTACGGTATGACGGAGACCTCTCCCGTGATTGCTGTTTCGTGTCGCGAGAAATACGGGCGCGAGGCCAACACGGTCGGTTTCCCCCTGGGCGGCGTCGAAATCGCCATCACCCCGGAAGGCGAGGTGATCTGCCGTGGCCACAACATTATGATGGGCTACTACAAGGAGGAGGCCCTGACCAAAGAGATCATCGACAGCGAGGGATGGCTGCATACCGGCGACCTGGGTCGTTTCACCACCAAGGGACAGCTTGTGCTTACCGGACGCAAGAAGAATCTCTTCAAGACCTCTATGGGCAAATACGTCAACCCGCAAGTGATTGAGGATATGCTGGTTCGTTCCCGCTTCATCGAGCAGATCGTGGTCGTGGGCGAGAACCAAAAGTTCGCTTCAGCCCTCATCGTGCCCGACTACGAGTTCCTCAAATGCTGGTGCTCCCGCCACGATGTGGAATACACCACCAAGGAGGAGATGGCCCATCACCCGCGGATACTCGAACGCATCAAGAAGGAAATCGACAAGTACAACCAAGAACTGGGCAAGGCCGAGAACGTGGTCAAGTTCGTACTCATCACCGACGAATGGACACAGGCCAACGGCTTCCTCACCCCGACCTTGAAAATCAAGCGAAACAAGGTCTTGAAAGACTATGCCGACACGATAAATCACATTTACGAATAATCATAAAAAAAACACGGTTTCAAGCCGTGTTTTTTTTATTCTCCAAACAATTCGTTGTAACGATTGTTGATATAGGCGTAAGTATCGACATAGCAACGGAAAAAACCTTGCGTGTCTGGTGTGATATAGGGCTCGTCCAAAGTCATTTCGCGGATGGCCTTGAAGTTGTAACGGCCATTCACACGCCACCCTTGCAAGATGCCGATGTGAATGGCATTGGTGGGGCAGAAGAAGGAACAGCGCATACACATCAGGCAGTGATGGCCGAACCGTACGGTTCCGGATTCGTCCTTGCGGATGTTGTGCATCGGGCACTGCCGGATGCACAGGCCGCAGCCGCTGCACTTTTCCATATCTGTTTTGTAGAAAAACGAGTTCACATCGCCACCGGCAAACTGGATGGAAACCGCGCGGGTCACAATCCGATGCCAGAGCTTGTAACGCTTGATGTTGGGAATATGATGCGTAATCTCATAGATCAGAATGTCATAGAGCTTGTCATCCATATCCAGAATCTCCTTGACCAGTCGCTCGTCAAAACGGAAATGGATGTTATAGGGCATCATAAAATGATATTCGTTCTCGATGACAGCCTTGCTGCGCTTGAGCTTGCGCCAGACGAACAGCGAGGAGGCGTCGTTGACCTTCTCGGTCTCGCCGGAGTTCTTGTAGATGAACGTCCGGATGCCTTTGGGGAATTTCTGCTTCCGTATGAATTTGAGAAACGGCCAGGGCGCATTGTATCCGTAAATAGGGTAGCCCAGCCCAATCAAGTCATACCCCGACAGGTCAAGACGTTCCGTGTTCAAAGGGTCGATTTCATACAAATCCACGTCGTAGCCGACCAATTCCAGCTTCTGTTTGAGCTGCTGGGAGACATATCGGGTGTTGAAAGTCCCCGTAAAATAGATGAGCAGGCATCGCATAGTCGGCTATTTCTTTTTTTTCAAGATATTGTACTGAAAATATTGTCCGTATCGGCCGAGTTTGGCGGGGTCGCACTTCTTGACCCGCTTGAGGAACGTCTTTTTCCGGAGCGAAAGGATGTTCAACAAACCTCTGGCCTCCACATACTCGTAACAACGCTCGTAGCCGATCTCCTTTATGCGCCAACCCTCCTCTGTCTTGAGATATTGCACGGTGTAGATGGCGGCGCCGTGCAGCTTGACCAGGAACTTTTCGTGAAGGAGATGGTCCTCCAAATACCATTTTGCCGTGGCCGTGTCCGGACTAAGGATGTCGATTTCGCCCCCGTGGATAAGATGGGTAGAGGGCATATCCAGTTTCATCACGCTGCACAGGAATCCCATCACGGCCTCTTTGCCCTGATAGGACATCGAGCCATTGCCGTAGGAGGAAACCACGTCGTCGGTGAAACACTCGGCCAGACCATCAAAGTCACGGGTGTCGAGACATCGTTGATATTTGGCCTGTAAATAACGGATGGATTCAATGCTCTCCAAACGGGAGATTCTTTCTTCTAAAGTCATACGAGCTGGGGAGATTAATGAGTCGTGGCAGTTACCGCTTTAAGTTATTTCCGGTATTTTCTGGAGAAACAATTGTACTTGATGATGCAATAAAGGGTCCTGACACCGTCCTTCCAGCCGATTTTCTTCCCTTCGGCGTAGGTGCGACCATAGTAGGAGATGGGCACCTCGTAGATGCGGATGGCCTCCTTCTTGGCCATACGGGCCAGTTTGGCGGTCACTTCCGGTTCAAAGCCAAAACGGTTCTCCTGCAAATAAAGGGACTTGAAGATGTCGGCACGCGCCATTTTGTAGCAGGTCTCCATATCGGTAAGGTTCAGGTTGCTGAACCAGTTGGAGATGCGCGTGAGCAGCTGGTTGCCCTTCGTGTGCCAGTAGAAGAGTATGCGGTGGGGGGTTCCGCCCAGATAACGGGAGCCATAGACCACGTCGGCAAAGCCCGACAACACCGGCTTGAGCATCACATTATACTCCTCGGGGTCATATTCCAGGTCGGCGTCTTGGATGATGATGTAGTCGCCAGTGCTCTCCGCAATGCCCCGGTGCAGCGCCGCTCCCTTGCCCATATTGCAGGGCTGGTCATAGTAGCGTATCTCTGCATCCTGATGGGCCGCGGCATATTCGGCAATCACTTCCCGGGAACGGTCCTTGGAACCGTCGTTCACCAGCACCAGCTCCTTCGTGAAGCCCCCCGCCAGGTTGACAGCAAGCACCTTGTCCAAAATGGCCGTGATCGTATTTGCCTCGTTATAAACAGGTATTATAATCGATAGTTTCATACTTTGCAGTAAGAAGGGTAAAGCAGTTATAAAAAAAGGGCGAAACAAAATCGCCCTTTGTATTTACGAGTGGGAACTACTAGGTTCGAACTAGTGACCCCCTGCTTGTAAGGCAGGTGCTCTGAACCAACTGAGCTAAGCTCCCATTGCCATAAAGCGCGGCAAAGATAGTATTTTTTTCGTTATGAAATACAGCTTCTTTAAAATTGTTATAAATTGATTATCAATTATTTAAAATTGGAAACCCGCGCAGATGTTGATGTATTGGAAGTGCGCACCATCCAATTCCCTGAAAAATGGCTTGAAACTGTAACGGTAATTCGTCCCCAACACTATAGGCCCGAACTTGAAGTCAAAGCCCACAGCGAGCAGGGTCTGGTTGGTGTTTATGGTTTTCTTGTTGTAATTGATGTTGTTGTCTGTGACTTTCAGAATTGGCTGGTAGATGATGCCCACAGCGGGCAGGAACGTGACGGATTTCCCCAATTTGATGTTGGCGACGGCCTTGACAGGCAGCAGCAGATGCCGGGTTTCCACGCGCACATTCGAGAATCCGATGTTGGCGTTGGAGTAGTCGCCTTTATAGAAAGCGTAGCCCAGACCAACTTCCCCATAAATGACCTTGCCGGCTCTGAAAAACACGTTGAACTCGCCATCCAGGATACTGGAGAGGCGGTCGCCCGCCACCGAATAGTTGCGGTTGAGCGGGAAGGAGGTGCCAATCTTGAATCCGACCTGATACCATTTTTGGGCGGAGAGGCTGGCGCAGCCAATCCATAACAGCATTATGGCTAAGATAATCTTTTTCATATTCTAGGATTGAGAGGGGGTTGTTTTGTCGGGTTCTGGGGCGGGCGCCGGGTTATTGAACTTATTCATCGTAAGTTGCAATCCGGCGGTGGCGAACGACTTCACCGCTTCGGCGGCACGCTGGATGCAGGGTTCCACCAGCTTCAGCTCCTCGCTGGAGAAGCGTCCCAGCACATAGTCCACCTGGTAGCCTTGGGCAAAATCCTTGCCGATACCGCAGCGCAGCCGAGGGAAGTTGGAGTGGCCCAGCATCTCAATGATGTTGTTGAGTCCGTTGTGGGAGCCGCCGCCGCCCTTGGGCTTGATCTTGAAACTGCCCACGGGCAGGTCGAGGTCATCGCAAATCACCAGGCAGTGGTCGGGCTCAATCTCCTCGGCATTCAGCCAATGCTTCACGGCCTTGCCGCTCAGGTTCATATAGGTGGTGGGCATCACCAGCACCAGAGTGCGCCCTTTGTAGGTGGCGCGCGCCACGTAGGCGAGACGGTCCACCTTGAAGGTGGCGCCCAGATTCTGGGCCACGGCGTTCACGACCTCAAAGCCGTAGTTGTGGCGGGTGCCGGCATACTGCTGCTCAGCATTGCCCAAACCCACGATCAGATATTTCTTGTCATTCATCTTCTTTAGTATCTTCAGGTTCTTCCTCTTCCGTCATATTGACGAAGAAAGTGAAATTGAGTTTCCCATACACCCGATGCTGGAAGAATTGGGGATGCCCGGAGAAATCGTGCTCCTTGGAGTGCTCCAGCACCAGCCAGCCGTCGGGGAGCAGCAGGTTGTGCTCGAACACATTCTCGACAATCTTCTCGATCCCCTCCAATTGGTAGGGCGGGTCGGCGAAGATGATGTCGAACTGCTGGCGGCAGCGCTCGGTGTAGGCGAATGCGTCCTGCCGGATGACGGCCGCGTTGTGATAGTCAAGCTGCTCCAGCGTGCGCTGGATGAAACGGGTGCACCGCTGGTCGATGTCCACGGCGATGACGGACTGCGCCCCGCGGGAGGCGAACTCGTATGTAAGGTTGCCCGTGCCCGCAAACAGGTCGAGCACCCGCACACGGTCAAAATAGAAGTAGTTGTTCAGGATGTTGAACAGACTCTCCTTGCCCAAGTCGGTGGTGGGGCGTACCGGCAGGTTGTCGGGGGCCACGATATGCCGGCCTCTGTTCTTGCCGCTGATGATTCTCATTACAGTAGGGTGATATGGTCTATATAACGCGCCAACAGGTCGTTGAGTTTCCTGTTGGGCTTGGTGAAATAGTGCACGAGAAGGGTGGGGGCGGCCATACCGAGCTGCTGCACACTGTTGAGGGTGTGATACAACAGGTCCACATTCTCCACGTGCGTGGTGCGGTTGACCAGCAGGGGCTCCCCGTTCTGCACGGCGAGGATGTCGGCGAAGGTGTCGTTGACCGACAGCAGCACGGCGTCAGGCTGGCCCTGCGACTGCAGGAACTGGTACAGCAGGGTGGCCTCACTCTTGTATTGGAGCTTGCAGGGCAGTCCCGACAGGGAGGTGAGCTCGTTCTGGGTCAGGAAATAGAGCGAGCGGTAGTGCCCCAGCGTGTCGCTGAAATGCTCGCCGATCTGGGAAATGTCGAACTGCATCCGCAGGTAGTCGCGCACCTTGCTCTCGTCGAAAATCACATCCGGCACGAGCAGGGGCGGGCGGGTGGCGACAATGACGTCCAGAGTGGTCTCCCCATTGTCAGACAACTGGAAGAAATCCGGGGCCTTGAGGGTGAGCAGGGCGTTTTCGGAGTTGGCGTGGAAGGCGTGGCGCAGGGTGTCACCTTGCGCTTCGCCATATAGCGAAAATCCATCCGGGGTTAGCCGGATGGATTTCGTATATTGATGAATCAATAAAGAGTTCATAGGCAATTATTCCCAACTGCCGGCAGTGCTGGCCTCGGTGAGCGAGCCCATATACATATCGGCGTATTGGCTTTTGTATTGGTTTTCTTCGGAAAGGTTATTGTAGAAAATTTTGTTCCAGAGACGGCTCAGCACATTGGCGTTCTCGGGATTGATGCTGCGGTCCATATTCACCAGGATGTCATCCAAGGGAACCTCGATCATATAGACAGGAATCTCGTATGTCTTGGAGGCGATGGAGCCCGTCTGGATTTCGTACTGTTTCTTGTCGCTGAACGGGATGTACTGGAAGTTCTTGAAATTGTCGGGGGTGAGTTTGTTGTCGAGTTCGAGCATTTTCTCGAGGGCGGGCACTTCAACGACCTCCTTGTGGATGAGCCCCAGCTTGAAGGCCTGGGCCTCACTCATCGTGTCGGGGAAGCTACCGACGTTCTTCTCGATCTTGACGGTGCCGTTTTTGACAAAATCCACGAGGCTGTCCATCGAAGAAGCGTACTTCTTGTACACGTTCTTGTAGATGGCCTGTGCACTCCTGATGGTGGTCAGGTTGGTGACGTTGGCGGACTTGCGCAGTTCATACACTTGTCTGAACTTCTCGGGACGCATAATGCTACGGGCAGCGAAGATGGCTAACACCACCACTACCACAATCAATAAGATGCTTAATAATTTACGAGTCTTCATAACTATTTTATTGTGATTATTATCGGAATTATAAATTGCGGGCAAAAGTAGTAAAAAAACCTCTATGTTCCCTTATATCTTGAAAAAAAAATTTGAAACGCCCAATGTGAATTCTCAGAAGGTGATGCGATGAATGCCGACAGGGTACGTTTTCTCTATCAATTGTTTGATTTTAAGGTAGTCCGACGGGTTGAGCACAAAGTCCAGCTGGGCGGTTTCCACCAGCAGCACGGGCATCGTGGCGTGCTGGGTGAAATAGGTGAGGTAGCTGTCCTGGATGTCCTGCAGGTATTCGGCCGTGATCTCCTTTTCATATTCCCGTCCGCGCCGGGCGATGTTTCTCAACAGTTGCTGAGGGTCGTTGTACAGATAAAGGATGATTTCCGGCTTGGGCAGGAATGAGGAAATGGTGTCGAACACGTTCCGATAGAGGTTGTACTCGTCAGGCAGCAAGTTGTTCTTGGAGAAGATAATGCACTTGTCGATGAAGTAGTCGCCGATGACCGCATCCGTGAAAAGGTCGCGGGCGGTCAGCAGGTTTTTCAACTGCTGGTAACGGTCCATCAGGAAGGTCATCTCCACGGGGAAGGCGTAATGGACGGGGTCTTTGTAGAACTTGGGCAGGAAGGGGTTGTCGGCGAACCGCTCGAGCACGAGCTCCGCGTTGAAGTCGGCCGCCAGCATCTTCGACAGGGTGGTTTTCCCTGCGCCAATGCAACCTTCTATGACTATATAATTATATGGTATCATTCGATGTTGGTGAGTGGTGAACAGTGAACAGTGAACAGTTATTAGGGGTTAGAGGTTAAAAGTTAAAGGTTAAAGGTTAGAGGTTAATGGCTAATGGCTAATGGCTAGCAGTTAGGGTATTCGAGATGGAAGGTGCCGTCGGGAGTGTCTTCGACGATGCGGATGCCCAGCTCGTTGAGTTCGTCGCGCACAAAGTCGCGGTGCGGGATGTGCGGGTGGGGGAGCGAGAGCCGCCCATCGCGGTAAGCGAGCCCGTCATAGTCCAGGATATCGAGGTCGATGGTACGGCTGCTATACACGGGGCGCCCGTTTTCGTAACGGGTCTTCTCCGTGCGCCCCAACTCGCGCTCTATTTGCTGCAGCTCGTCCAGCAACTCCAAGGGGCTAAGATAGGTGCGCAGCACGACCGCCTGGTTCAGGAAGGGCGGGGCGTCGAAACCCCACGCGGGCGTCTCCGCCACACGCGTGCAGCGCTCAATGGCACCCACACGCTCAGCCATCCTGAGGATAGCCTCCGCCAGGTGCGCGGCACGGTCGCCGACATTGCTGCCCATTCCGATGATCACACGTTTCATATCGGCGGCAAAGATAAGAAAAATGCCCGCAACGCGGGCATCTCTATGGGGTTAATTGTTGATGAGCAAAACCGCCTGTCCGTAAGTGTTCGGAACCATCACCAGCGAACGCGAGTATTTCAGGATGTTGTCGATGATGCGCCGCGACGGCTTTTCAAGTTTGACGGTCTTCTTTTTCAAAGGGGTAGAGGTTATCTCCATAAGCAATGAATTAGTTTTTTTTGCAATTTACCCTACATTAACGAAGACTCGTCCGAAATATTATATCCCCTGCCTCTTTTTTCTCAAAAAAACAAAAACGAGAATCAATATTTTGATTATGAGTCAGATACAATGTGTTGACTTTTACGATTTGAAGATGAAATAGACGGCCAACACCAGAAACACGAAGCCTATCAGATGGTTGAGGCGCATTGGCTCCGACCGGAACAGCACCACCGTGAAGATGGTGAACACAAACAGCGATATGGCCTCCTGGATCACCTTCAGCTGCCAGAGCGTGAACGGGCCGCCCGTGCCGGTGAACCCCGTGCGGTTGGCCGGAATCATAAAACTGTATTCAACGCCCGCCACCAACCAACTCAACAGGATGATCACTGGTAGCGACAGTTTCGAGAACCAAGGGTAGGCCTGCAATTTCAAGTTCCCGTACCAGGCACACGTCATAAAGACATTCGAGCACAACAATAATAAGATGCAGTATAATCCTCTCATATAAATATGTAATAAAAGGGTGGAACAATCGGGCGGCAAAAATATAAAAAATCAGATTTTGGCCGCCCGACAATCAAAATGCATCTTCGCGCTGAGAATTGAATATTTGTCACAAGCCGACCCTCGACAAGGGAAAATCATATTTTCACAATCGCCACACTATTCCTATAAAACCCCGAAACAGTGTTGTTACATTTGTAAATATGCACCAACGAAAGGATGTTATACAAATGTACCACAACCTGCAATATATTGACAATTGTATTCACAATTGTAACTTACGGCCTAATCCCACAACAACACATTTTATACAATTGTATCTACATATATTTTGCGGCCGACGATCCACCACAGGTTTTGCCCCAAGATCTATCAGATGCGTTCTGTTGATATTCTTCTATTTTTACGAAACAACTAATTTACTCATTATCAATATAATTAACACCATAATCTAAAGTGCTATATTATATATATTGCAATCTTTACTAACAATAGTTAAAATTAGCGATTGTATATGCTTAATTATTTTATTTATAGTAATTTATCTATTTTATTTAAAGTAATAAACTTGTTGTTTATCAACAATTTTGAAAAATACGATTTTCACAGATGGATTTGTAACTTTGTAAACACTTCTGCGTATTATCGTTTATTATAATACTACTACGCTTTGCAATATTAATTTCCAATTGTAAAAACAATCTGATATGGTAGATAGAATTAAAGAGGTAATGGAGTATGCACAAATGTCAACTTCGACATTTGCAGACAAGATTAACATCAGCAGGTCGAGTCTGACCCACATCTTTTCAGGTCGTAATCAGCCCAGTTTGGATATCGCCAAGAAGATACTTTCGGCGTTTCCGGAAATATCCACCGAGTGGCTCATTATGGGTATGGGCAATATGTTGCAGGAGGTGAAACCAACTCCGGCACCGCAACCCGGTCCCGCTGCTTCGTCTCAGCCTCACCCGCAGATTGAATTGTTTGCCGATGAGGATGACACCTCCGAACCGCCACAAGCTACCCCTGTTGAAACTCCTGCGCCGCAACCGCCAGTGGAGGTCATCGAACCCGAAAAAGAGACTCCCGTAGAACAGCCGATGCCGGAACCTAAGGCGGAAACATTTGCTGAAACGCCCGTCAGACGGCCGATTGGCACTGTTTCGCGCGGTCGCGGGCGCGCTTCAGAATCGTACAACCCGCCCAGAGACCGAATATCCAATTCTCAGGGCGATAAGAAAATCGTGCAGATTCTCTTCATTTACGACGACAAGAGCTTCGATGTCTATACACCGAACAACGGATAAAAAAAACGGGGTGGCCGAAAGCCATCCCGTTTTGGTTTTCCTTGGGAAAGATTCCTATTAGTATTTGTAGAATCCTTCGCCAGTCTTGCGGCCGAGCAGTCCGGCGCGCACCATCTTGCGAAGCAGCGGATGCGGGCGGTACTTCGGGTCGCCGAATTCTTTGTACAGGACCTCCATAATGGCGAGGTTCACATCGTTGCCAATCAGGTCGGCCAGGGCGAGCGGGCCCATCGGATGGTTGGCACCAAGCATCATACACTTGTCGATGTCTTCGGCGGAAGCGATGCCGTCGGCGAGGATGCCGACTGCTTCGTTGATCATCGGGATGAGGATGCGGTTCACGACAAAGCCGGGGGCTTCGTTCACCGGCACCGGGGTCTTGCCAATCTCGGTGGTCAGGTCGATGATGGTCTGGCTCACAGCCTCAGAGGTCAGCTGGCCCTTGATGACCTCCACCAGGGCCATACGGTCGGCGGGGTTGAAGAAGTGGCAGCCGATGAACTGGCTGGGACGGCTCGTGCAAGCCGCGATTTCCGTGATGGAAAGTGACGAGGAGTTGGTGGCGAAGATGGTCTCCGGCTTGCAAATCTTGTCGAGTTCCATAAACACATCCTTCTTGAGCTGCATATCCTCGACAGCCGCTTCAATGACGAGGTCGGCGTCGGCGAAGGTGGCGTAGTCGGTCGTGGTGGTGATGTTCTTCAAGATGGCGTCCATAGCCTCTTGGGAGATCTTGCCTTTCTCGACGAGTTTGCCATAAGATTTAGAGATGGAGCCCATAGCCTTGTCCAAGCTGGCCTGGGTTCTGCTTTTCATAACCACGGGCATCTTGGCGGCGAATGCCTTGACGATGCCTTTGGCCATTGTTCCAGTGCCTATAACGCAAATTTTCATAATAATAGGGTTTATAAAAAGGTTTGTAAATGATTATTCGTTGGTGAAATGGGCTTCGCTCTTGGTCAGGAAGGCGGTCATTCCGGCCTTCTGGTCCTTGGTGGCGAAGCATTTGCCGAACATTGTGTTCTCGTAGGCGATGGCCTCGTCGGCGGGAAGGTCATACTCCTCGTTGATGCACTGCTTGGCGTAGCGCACGGCGATAGGGGCGTTCTTGAGGATGCGGGCCGCCAGACTCCGGGCCTCCTCCATCAGCTGTTCGGGTTCATAGACGGCGTTGACCAGTCCGATGCGCAGGGCCTCGTCGGCCTTGATGGCGCGTCCCGTGTAGATCATCTCCTTGGCGTTGCCCATCCCCACGATCTTGGTGAGACGGTAGGTGCCGGAGAAGCCGGGGATGATGCCCAGCCCCACCTCGGGTTGGCCGAACTTGGCACGGTTGGAGGCGATGCGGATGTCGCAGGCCAGGGCCAGCTCGCAGCCGCCGCCGAGGGCGAAACCGTTCACGGCCGCAATGACCGGGATGGGAAGGGTCTCGATCTTGCGGAACACCTGTGCGCCCAACTTGCCGAAGGCGACACCCTCCGGCTCGGTGAGGTTCTGCATCTCGGAGATGTCGGCGCCGGCCACGAAAGCCTTCTCGCCATCGCCCGTGATGATGAGCACCCGAGTGCCCGCATCAAGATGGTCGAGGAAATCGTCCAACTCCTTTAAGAGGTTGGAATTTAATGCATTCAAGGATTTGGGAGCGGAGATAGTCAACGTACACACCGCATCTGAACAGTTGGTCTTCAAAAAATTGTATTCCATATTCTGCTTATTCAAAATAACGCTGGCAAAAGTACAAAAAAAAGTAAATGTAAAAATGTTATTTTTGCACTCTCAATTACAATATTATATATATGTACAAAAATCGACTTCTCGCTTTGATACTCCTCGGCTTGTGGTGCCTGACCGCTGCCGGCCAAACCACGGGCATCATCCCCGAACCGCAACACGTGGAATACTTGTCAGGAGTCAGGGCTTTGGATGACAATACTCCCGTAGAGCGCAAACTCGTGGCCGCCCTGCCCATCGACACCAATATGGAGCAGGGTTATATCCTGGAAATCCTGCCCGACCGGGTGGTGATGACCGCCACCACCGAGACGGGACTCTACTATGCGGGGCTCAGTCTGGACCAGCTGCGCCGCCATTTCCACAATCAGGTGCCTTGTATGAAGATCACGGACTATCCGGCCTTGAAATACCGCGGATGGATGGACGACATCAGTCGCGGCCCCGTGCCCACAATGGAGTTCCTCAAGCGCGAGATCGCCACGCTGGCGCAGTACAAGATGAACTTCTTCAACCTCTACACCGAGCATCTGTTCAAGTTGGACCGCTTGCCCGACATCGCGCCTGCCGACGGGCTGACCGCCGAGCAGGTCAAGGAGTTGGAGGAGTACGCCGCCCAGTTCCACATCGAGTTTTTCGGCAACCAGCAATGCCTTGCCCACGCCGAGAAGACGCTCCGCATCCCGTTTTATCAAGAGATGGCCGACACCAAGTTCAATGTGAATCCCGGCGCCGACAAAACCCAGGAATTCCTGCAATACCAGCTGGAAACCGTGGCGAAAGCCTATAAATCCCCCTTCTTCAACATCAACTGCGACGAAACCGAGGCGTTGGGCAACGGCAAGGCGCGTGGCTATGTGGAAACCCACGGCGGCGCCTCACAAGTGTATGTGGACCACATCCGTTGGGTATATGACATATTGCGCAAGCAGGGCAAGCGGGTGATGATGTGGGGCGACATAGCCGCCAAGGACCCGGCCATCGTCGCCCAACTGCCCAAGGATATGATGCTGATTGTGTGGATGTACGCCCCATCCGACAGCTATGAGGATATGTTCGAGCCCTTCACCAAGGCAGGCTTCGACTTTATGGTGGCGCCGGGGATGAGTATGTGGGGCACCGTCTTTCCCAGTTACGACACCTACACCAAGAACATCGCCAACTTGGTGCGCGACGGCCACCGGCACGGCACCGTCGGGATGATGAACACCGCCTGGGATGACTCCGGCGAATCGCTCTTTAACACCACTTGGCACGGTATGCTCTGGGCCGCCGAGATGGCCTGGAAACCCTTGAAGGAAACCGTGCTTGCCAAGGCGGACCAGGAGCGCGCCGCCCGTCTCGAGGACTTCAACCGCCGCTTCCAGCAAGACTTCTTCTATCCGGAAGAGGTGCGCGAGCTGATGCGAATCTACGAAAGTTGCGACATTCCCCTGTTTTTCCAGAACGGTTCGCTGTATGAAAGCATCTGGGACAATTACGCCTCCAAGGTGAGTTTGGAGTATTTTGAAAAAAACGAAAAACTTTTGGAGCAAAGTCATCAGCTTTTCGGCAAAATCCCCCATAAATGGGATATGGACCCTGTCCACAACGCCGTGGCGCGCTTCTTGCCCTACGTATTCTATCGGCAGGATTATGTGATGCGGCGCAACATATTCCGTTATGACCTCCATCGCTATTTGTCAGGCGACAGCAGCATTTCCGCCAGTGAGTTATTCTTTAGAAGAGACGAACTGATAAGTCAACTGCACCAGATCAAACGCGCCTATTTGCAGCTTTGGAACGAAGAGTGCCGGCAATATAGCCGTGACATTGTGGAGGCCCGTTTCGACCGCGTGGCGCAGGAGTTGCTCGATTTGCCGAACCACGTCCTCATCCAGTCGGAACTGAACGACCAGGGAGAGGCCGTGATTTCAATGCGGACCCTCACTAACGGTTCAGCGATATACTACACCTTGGACGGGCGCGCCCCGCAGCAGGGGGAGAACCTGTACCAGGGGCCTTTCACCATCGACCATTCCGCCACCATAAAGGCGATGACGCGCAATGCGATGGGGGAGGACGTGGTCACCGAAAAGTATGTGCTGCTGCATAAAGGGCTGGGCAAGATTGCCCGTCTGAACACCTCATACGCCACCTATCGCCCTCAATATGAGGCCTCAGGCACACAGGCGCTGGCCGACGGGCTCATCGGCGGCGACACCTACGACGACGGCCACTGGCAGGGCTACTGGGGCACCGACATCGACGTGGAGTTCGATTTCGGGAAAAGCGTGCGCCTTGACCATCTCAAGTCCCGTTTCTTCCAAAACATCCACGACTGGATAATGGCCCCGACGACCGTGGAGCTGTATGTCTCCAAAAACGGCCGCGACTACACGCTGTATCGCACCCTGGAGGTGCCGGGCGTGGACCATCACGCCACAGGGAGCGGCATATACACGCTTCAAGCCGACGGCCTTGGACTGAAAGCCCGCTATGTGCGCGTGGTGGTCAAGAACGCAGGAACACTGCCTGCCTGGCACCAGGCCCCCGGACAGCCTTCCTACCTGTTTTGCGACGAAATGATTTGGCAATAATTTAATATACAACACTATATGAAAAATATTACTTTCATTATGATTATGATGGCCGTGATGGGCGCAACCATAGCTCAAACCGACTGCGGCACGGTCACAGACTATGACGGCAACGTCTATCAGACAGTGCAGCTCGGCAAGCAGTGCTGGATGCGCGAAAACCTGAGAGTCAGGCATTTTCCTGACGGCACGCCACTGGCATTAGGCAAGGAGACTTCCGACAAGGCTCTTTACTATTACTATCCCAACGGCGACTCCACCCAAGTGGCGCGCTACGGTCTGCTCTACAGCTGGAACACCTGCCTGCGGGGTGTCAAGCCCACAGAGGCGGTGCCCAGCGGCATCCAGAGTCTCTGTCCCAATGGGTGGCACCTGCCCTCCAACTTCGAGTGGATGAACCTGGAGGACTTTCTGGGTTACAAGGACGAATATCGCTGTGGCAGCGACGTCAACCAAGTAGCCAAGGCAATGGCTTCGCGCGATGGATGGCGCAACACCAGCTTCGCGCCCGCCCCCGAGTGCAGCATCCTTGACAACCTGCAGCGCAACAACACCTCCGGGATGGAGGTGTTTCCGGCTGGCAACTTCTTCAACACCTTCGACGGGTTCGGCTATGACGCGGGCTTCTGGACCGCCTCCGAAGGCAGCGACGTGACGTCGCCCATCCACCATTTCTACTGCACCAACGCCACGGTCGAAATCAACTGCACACCGAAGGAAGCGGCCTATTCCGTCAGGTGTTTGAAAGACTGAAAACCTATCGCTTTTTTTCGTACTTTTGCCGCCCTTTAAAAGAATATGATGAAAAAACTGATGATAACCGTGGCCGCCCTGTTTTGTGTGGCGGCGCCCTTGAATGCCCAGAACGACTTCGAGATTGCCAAGAATGTGGACATCTTCGTCTCCATCCTCAAAGAGTTGAACGACAAGTATGCCGATGAGATTTCGCCCGGCAAGCTTACGGAAACCGCCATCGACGCTATGCTCAACTCGTTGGACCCCTACACGGTCTATTACCCCGAATCCGAAATCGAGGACTTCCGGATGATGACCACCGGCCAGTACGGTGGGGTAGGAGCCCTCATCCAGCAGCACGGCAAGGATGTGGTCATCTCAGAGCCCTACGAGGGCACACCTTCCCAAAAGGCGGGACTGCGGGCCGGCGACATCGTGCGCAAGGTGAACGGCCAGTCGCTGGAGGGCAAGAGTTCCTCCGACGTGAGCACCGCGATGAAGGGACAGCCCGGCTCCACGCTGGTGCTGGAAGTGTTCCGCCCTTCGGAAAACAAAACCCTCACATTCAACATCGTGCGCGAAGAGATCAAGATGCCCAACATTCCCTATTCCGGAATGCTGGACAAGGAGGTGGGCTATGTCAAGCTGGACCAGTTCACCGAAAAGGCCGGCACCGAGGTGCGCGAAGCCTTCCTCAAACTTAAAGAACAGGGAATGAAATACTTCATCCTCGACTTGCGCGACAACGGTGGCGGCCTGCTCAGCGAAGCCGTCAACATTATGAATATCTTCGTGGACCGTGGCGTGCAGATTGTGGAAACCAAGGGTAAAATCCCTGAGCAACAGCGCGTTCACAGAACACTGGCACCCGTCACCGACAAGGATATCCCCGTGGTGGTGCTCATCAACGAGCACAGCGCCTCTGCCTCCGAGATTGTCTCCGGCGCGTTCCAGGATCTCGACCGTGGCGTCATTGTGGGCAAGAAGAGTTTCGGCAAGGGACTCGTGCAGAACGTGTTGCCCATTGACTACAACACCTCCCTGAAAATCACCGTGGCCAAATACTACATCCCTTCCGGCCGCTGCGTTCAGAACATCGAGTACTTCGACAAGGACACCACCTCCGGCGCATTCAAGATTCCCGACTCCTTGGCTGTGGCATTCAAGACCAAAAACGGCCGCACCGTCTATGACAAGGGCGGCGTGGAACCCGACGTGCTCACCGAAGACAGCCTCCTGAGCGAGATTCTCGTCTCTCTGGTCACCCACAACCTCATATTCGACTTCTGCAACGAATACCGTTCCAAACACGAGTCCATCCCGCCCGCCGACCAGTTCGTGGTGGACGACAAACTCTACCAAGAGTTTGTCAACTTCTTGAAAGACAAGGATTACTCTTACAAAACCCAGACAGAGGAACTGCTTGAAAAACTGAAAAAAGCGGCAGAAGAAGACCGTGTCTTCAAAGATATCGAACCTATTTACAACCAGTTAAAGCAGAAATTGGACCAGGAGAAGTTAGAGGATCTCACCCGCTACCAAAAGGAAATCAGCCAGTTTTTGGCCTCCGAAATCGCGGTGCGCTACTACTATCAGAAAGGGCGCATTATGAATATGCTGAGCGAAGACAACGACATTGCAGTCGCGAAAGCCATATTGAAAGACCAGAACCGCTACCAATCCATTCTCTCGCCCAAAAAATAGGTCGTTTTGACTCGGGAGCAGTTTCACCATATCATCTACCTGTTAGGGACCATCGCCCTGGTGGTGTCCCTGCCCTTGTCCCATTTCGCGATGGGATTGGTTGCCTTTATCCTGTTGCTCAACTGGATAGCCGAGTGGAACTGGAAAGAGAAGTGGCAGAATCTGCGCACCCACAAGGAGCTTCTCGTTTTCTCGGGACTCTTCGTGGCGTGCCTTCTCGGACTCATCAAGACCGAGAACTGGGCGTTTGCCTCCCATAATGTCCTCTCCAAACTGCCGCTGCTGATGGCGCCCATTGTGGTGGCCACATCCCGTCCCTTCACACACAAGGAGATGCGGTATATCCTCCACGCTTTCATCGCCAGCACCATCTTCTGCTGTGTCTGTTCCACCATCTACTGGGCCACCCACACCGTCGGCAACATCCGGGAAATCTCCATCTTTATCGACCACATACGCTTCAGCCTGTGCATCGACCTCTCCATCTCCTTCTGTCTTTTCTTCCTCCTGAAAGAGGAGACCAAGTCCAGTTGGCAGGTCTGGACCTACATTGCGCTGATAGTCGGCCAGATATTCTATCTCCTCTTGGCACAAACACTTACAGGCATTGTCATATTGGGCGCTTTGATTCTCTTCTATCTCCTGTATGCCCTTTTCACAATGCAGAAGGGCAGAACTCGCACCATTTTGCTGACGATGGCGGCACTGGCCATCGTGCTTGGGACAGCCTACACCACACACGTCTGCATATCCTATTTCAAGGATAAGGACAAGAACATCACGGCCACGCAGACGGCTATGGGCAACGACTACGAGTTCAATGCCGACACACCACTGGAGAACGGCCATCGCATCGGCTATTATGTGTGCCGTTCGGAAATGCAGTCCGCCTGGAGTCTCCGTTCCGACACGCTTTATGACGAGTATCTGGAGCAGACGCTGATTCGGTATCTGAACTCGAAAGGATTGCACAAGGACTATGCCGGCGTGATGGCGCTGGAGGAGCAGGACATCCGCAACGTGGAACGCCACATCGCCAACTACGACTACACGCGCCCGCTCGGCCTGCGTCGGGCCCTGTATCCCAACTTCTTCAGCTACTCGATGTTCAAACACTATCACTACATCGACAACTCCACGCTCCTGCAGCGCTTTGAACTGTGGCAAGCCTCCTGGGCCGTCATCAAGGACAACTGGTTCCTGGGAGTGGGCATCGGCGACTTCAAGACTGCGATGGACGAGCAGCTGGCAGCGCAAAATTCTCCCATCGCTTACAAACTCAACCGCGGCAGCCACAACCAATGGCTTACCTACTGGCTGATGGGCGGCATCCTGCTGGCCTTGTATTTCCTGTTCACGCTGGTGTATCCCTTCTTCAAGATGAGAGACCGCATCACGATGATTTACATCGCCCTGATTATCATTCTCTTCATCTCTGCCTTGACGGAAGACACCTTAGAGACGCAAACCGGACGGTTGTTGTTCTGTGTCTTCGTGCCGCTGTTGCTGCACGCGAATATTACGCCAGAAAAGAAATCTGAAGAACAGGGGAGCGCTTCCCCTGAAAAATCCTGTTAAAACAAGTCGTTGACATCACCCTTGCCCTCGCGGACAACTTCCGCCTCGTCGCCGGTGCAGTCCACTACCGTGGAGGGCACGTTGTCGCCGTAGCCGCCGTCAATCACAATGTCCACGTCATCGCCATAACGCTCGTAGATGAGTTCGGGGTCAGTGGTGTACTCCACCACCTCGTCATCGTCCTTCACGGAAGTGGAGAGGATGGGATGGCCCAGTTGTCGCACAATCTCACGCACGATATTGTTGTCGGGCACACGGATGCCCACGGTCTTCTTGTTGCTCTGAAGCAGTTTGGGCACATTGTTGTTGGCGTTCAGGATAAAGGTGAAGGGGCCGGGCAGCACCTTCTTCATTATCTTGAAGATATGGTTGGGAATGGGGCGGGTGTAGTCGGAAAGATTGCTCAAGTCGTGGCTGATGAAAGTCATCGAACTCTTCTTCTTCCGGTCGCCGAGCAGGGTAGTGATGCGCTCGATGGACTTGGGCTTGAAGATGTCGCACCCGATGCCATAGATGGTGTCGGTCGGATAGATGATGATGCCTCCGTCCTGAAGGCACTTCACGACCTGATCAATGGCGCGCTGGTTTGGATTCTCGGGATAGATTTTCAGTAACACCCTGCGTTGGATTTGAATATGGATAATAGGTTTCCCAAAGTGATGGTCACAAAAAAAGGGTAAGCTACTTATATCGCATCGCTACAACCGACGTACCCTTGCTGTATTCCTACCCTGGGGGAGTTAGAAGGGAGCAGATCGTACAAGACTTACCCGCGGCAAAAGTAGAAAAAAAAACGATTCGTTTCCTAATATCCTAAAATTTTCAGCATCGACTTGTAACTCTGCTCTTTAGCAAACAATTTGGTACATAATTCACCCTCTTCGTCGCGATAGATGATGATGTGTTTCGGCGCCGGAGTCATACAATGCTGTATTCCGCCGTAGCCGCCGAGGGCATCCTGATAGGCCCCGGTGTTGAACAAACCGATGTACTGGATGTCTTCCGGACTGTCGCCTTCCGGGTAGTTGGCCGAGTCGATGTTCGGCAGGAAAACGGCGTTCAGGTGCGACTCCGAGTTGTAGTAGTCGTGGCTGTCGCAGGTCAGGCCGCCAAGGAAGACGCGCTCGTAGGCCTTATCCCAATTGTTGATGGCCAGGATGATGAACTGTTGGTTGATGGCCCAAGTGTCGGGCAGCGTGGTCATAAAGGAACTGTCGATCATATTCCACAACTCTCTGTCGTTCTGTCTTTTCTGCTGAAGCACGGAGAATAGCACGGCGCTGGCCTCGCCAACCGTGAACGAACCGAACTCCGTGAAGATGTCCGGCTCCTGCACGCCTTCGCGTTCGCAGATGATCTTGATTTGTGCCACAATCTCCTCGGCCATATACTCGTAATCGTAATCGAAGGAGAGCGAATTCTTGATGGGGAAGCCGCCGCCAATATTGAGGGAGTCGAGTTCCGGACAGAGCTTCTTCAAATCGCAGTACAGGTTCACACACTTGGTGAGCTCATTCCAATAGTAAGCCGTGTCCTGGATACCCGTGTTGATGAAGAAATGCAGCATCTTCAACTCGAAGTTCGGGTTGTTCTTGATTTTTTCCCGATAGAAGGGAATCACATCATTGTAGCGAATGCCCAGGCGCGAGGTGTAGAACTCAAATCGCGGTTCCTCCTCAGAAGCGATGCGGATGCCGACCTTGCATTTCGACGGGATCTCCTTCTTCAACAACATATCGAACTCCTTTTTGCTGTCGAGCACCGGAATGGTGTTCACATAGCCTTGTCCCAGAAGTTCAACGATGTTGTCAATGTAAATCTGACGCTTGAATCCGTTACATATAATATAGTTCTCCTTGTCGAAAAGGCCGGACTCGTGAAGGGTCTGAATCAAGTTGATGTCAAACGCGGAAGAGGTTTCAATATGCACATCGTTCTTCAGCACCTCCGACATCACAAACTCGAAATGATTGCTCTTTGTGCAATAACAATAGTGATAACTGCCCTTGTAATCGGACTTTGCGATAGCCACATTGAACCATCTTTTGGCCTTCTGGATATTCTGGGATATCTTGGGCAGATAGGTGATTTTCAAAGGCGTTCCATACTGTTTGATGATATCCATCAATGGTACGTCATTGAATAACAGGTTGTTGTCTTCCACCTTAAACTCCTCTTGCGGAAATTCATAGGTTTGCGAAATCAGGTCGATGTACTTGGTTTTCATAACAAAATCCGATTAAGTTAACAATGCCGCAAAAATATAAAAAAAGTAATACGGATTGATAAAAAAATACCAATCCGACTAATTTGGATTAAATAAAGATTCTTGATTTGGATTAGTTGTGGTCGCGACGATTCTCGCATTCACAAATGTCCGTGAAGAGTATTTTAGTTTCAGGAAGAAGGTATTCCATCTCTTCATACTCCCATTTTGTCAAGGGAATTTGACGCAAATCGAGGGTTTTCAGCGTACTCTTCAGCGCTTTGATGCTTGCAGGCAGCACATACAAGGGGTTATCCCAAGCGTCAATGGCGGTGAGTTGTTTCAGTTTGGCGATGGAGTCGGGCAGCGTCTCTATCATATTGCGGCTGATGACCAGCGTGCGTAATTCGGTCAGTCTTCCGATGGCATTGGGCAGGCGCAAAAGTTTGTTATGGTCGAGATTCAGGTATTGCAGATGGCGCAACTCGCCGATGCGTTGGTTGACAATGCACAAGCGGCAACCTTTGACGGTCAGCTCGCGCAGTTGGGTCAACCGGAACAGATCCTCGGGCAACGAATCGCGTTTGGGCAGCTTGGTAAGTTTAAGGCGGTACACGGGACTTGAAGCGCTCAAGGCCTCCTCCAGAGAGGTGTAGGTGCGCCCGTCATCATCGGGAGCATACCGCACAATGGTGTCTTCTATGGCCGTTTGCCGGGGAACAAATGCTTCGCTGGCCATCCCTGCAAAAGGAATGGCCAGTGCAAAGCAGATGATAAGTAACAATGTTTTGCCCATTCACTAAAAGGTATAACGGACTCCGAGATTCACGCTCCAGTCGAAATAGTGGAAGTCGTAATTTTCGGCAAAGAGGCAGCCGTAGCCGGGTCTGAAGTCGAACTGCAACGCCACCGGGGCATTGAACTTGTACTCCAACCCGAAGATACCGTTGGCACCGCATTTGCCAAAGTCGGAACGCGAGTGCCAGACTCCGAAGAACCCTTGGTAGCTAAGGGTATTCCAGCTATAGCCGATACTGCCGCCAATACCTACCAGGCCATACAGACCTTTCGCGAAGTGTCCTTCAAAGATGAAATTCGGGTTCAGTTCCAGGGCCCAAACATCAACACCTGAGAGGTTCAGATTCCTGAAACGCCCGTTTGTAGTGATGAACTTGGTGCCCAAATCCAACTGGAAGGCAAAATGGTTGCCAGCGAAGGTCTTGAAAGTCAACGCCTGCATATTGCCGACCGATGCGCCGATACCGTTTTTGTACGGAGCCTGAGCATTAGAGGTGAACACGACACCCATTACGAGTGTCAAAGCAATGAGTAATTTCCGAATGTTTTTCATACGATTTATATTTTTTATATAACAATAATTCAGTGATATAGCAGCCGCATCAGATTTTATAGGTCTTGGCGGGCTTTGACTTCTTCTCTGAATTATCGGAAGGAGAAGTCGGCTCGCGCGCGGGCCCCACTTCAATCTGGTAGTCCTGTGAGGTAATCGTCTTGTAACTCCCTGAATCGTAGTCATAATATTGGTATGACGCGCCAGGAATCCGGAATGTGCCCTCCGAACGCGGTATTATCGTGTACTTGAAGGTCTTGGACCCTGACACAATATCACCCTTGGCAGAGATGTTGCCCGTGACCTTCGGGTAGGTGACATCGCAGTCGGCCGGGAAATCAATGTTCAAGTCATCGGCGCCGATGCGATGCAGATTGCCCGTGCCGGAAAGTGTAACCGTCAACACAACCGCCTCATTGACACGGATTTCACTCTTGTTCAGCGAGGATGTGACGGTGAAATTACCCACCACGTCGGTCTCCGCAGAACGACTGTTCGGCATCGGTTTGGCCTTGATGGCTATGTCATTGGACACCAACGAGACATCCTGGCTCTTGTAGGTGGAGTAGGTGCCCCAGAACGGGTCTCTGACTGTGGCCGGCACGCGCACCCGCAATGTGAGATTCAACTTCGGAATAGTGACCTTGCCGGTCTTGGTAGGATAGAAAGCCGTCTTTTTAATGGTATAGACCGTATAAGTCTTGCCGTTGACGGTCTCCGTGGACTCGTCGCGCTGATTCAAATCCAGAGCTCCGGTCCAGAAGGCATCCGTCGGGTCAAAAACGGCCCTTTCAATGCTATAACCCCTGTTTTGAGTCTTGATATACAGTTTGTGCGTCACCACAACGGCCTCGCCCTGATAGGCCTCCAATTTGGAGGAGAGGGCCTTGATGAAGATGTCATCCTTGCTGATATGATCGTCAATCTGCGCTTTGTCGGACTTGGATTTGGACTTGGCATTATCCTGCTGGGGCTCCGCGCCGGAACGAGGCTGGAAGAAATCCGACCATTGCGGAAAGTCTTCCATTTGCGGGAAATCAAAGTCAAAGTGGAACCAGTCAGCCTGCTCTTGCGGCTCTTCCTGCGCTTTGGGGGCCTTGACCACGCTGACTACCACGGGGTTGCTCTTGACCACGCGCCCGTCGATGGAGATGCTGATGCCGGGGATGGTGAAGGTTCCCTCTTTATGGGCCACCAAATAATAGTTGTAGGTGTAGGTGGTGGACTGGTCCATTGTGCCATTCACGAAGGAGATGGAGGTACTGGTGCCGATGCTGGGACCGCTCACCATCTCAAACTTTCCGAAGTCAGAGGAGAGCACCTCGCCTTGTTCAGAGGTGGTGACGGTGTATTTGAACTGCCGGTCAACAGCTACCTCCGAAGGGGCCTTGGCCATACAATCGCTTTCCTGCGCCATCAGGTTGGCAGAAAACAACAACACGCTAAAAAACAGAATGATAACAGATAATGAGTTCTTTTTCACATTCATAATCAATTTCTCCTTTCTCAAAAGCGGTTAAGTAACGATTATCACGTCAATTTATTGTATAAAAAAAGCGGACAAAACTGTCCGCGTGATTTTCGGTCATTACATCCTTTCCGGGACATCTATGCCCAGCAGTTTCATACCGTTGCGCAATGTGTTGGCCACCCATTGGGAAATCTGCAGTCGGAGCAGCCGTTTGGCGGCGTCGGTCTCGCGCATAATGGGCGTTTCTTGGTAAAAATGGTTGAACTGTTTGGCGAGGTCGTACACATAGTTGGCAATCAAGGCCGGACTGAGGTTCTCACCGGCTGCCAGAACCACTTGGGGATATTGGTACAACTTCTTGACAATCAACTTCTCTTCACCTTCCGGCGACAATCCGTCGGGCAGCGCGTCAGCCACGTTCACCGACTGTTCAGCAGCCTTGCGCAACAGCGAGCGGATACGGGCGTGCGTATATTGGATGAACGGGGCCGTGTTGCCGTTGAAGTCGATAGACTCAGCGGGGTTGAAGAGCATATTCTTAGCCGGGTCCACCTTGAGGATGAAGTACTTGAGTGCGCCGAGGCCGACCATCTCATAGAGGGCGGCCGCCTCGTCAGGCTGGAAGTCGAACTTGCCCAGCGACTCTGTACTCTGCTTGGCCTCCTCGAACATATCGTCCATCAGATCGTCGGCATCCACCACCGTGCCTTCACGGGATTTCATCTTGCCGGAGGGCAACTCCACCATACCGTAGGAGAGATGATAGATGCTGTCGCCAAAGGGCTTGCCGAGTTTCTTGCCCAAGACCAGCTTGAGCACGTCGAAATGGTAGTTCTGCTCGTTGCCCACCACATAGATCATCTTGCCGGGATGGAACTCCTCGTAGCGCAACTGCGCAGTGCCAAGATCCTGCGTCATATAGACCGAAGTGCCATCCTTGCGCAGGAGCACCTTCTCGTCCAATCCCTCATCGGTGAGGTTGACGCGGACAGAGCCGTCCTCGTGGCGCTGAAACACCCCTTTGTCGAGCCCCTCCTGCACCAATGATTTGCCCAGGAGGTAGGTGTTGGACTCGTAATAGGTCTTGTCGAAGTGGATGCCGAGACGGGCATACGTTGCATCAAAGCCCGCGTACACCCACTGGTTCATTTTTTCCCAGAGGGCACGCACCTCGGGGTCGCCGGCCTCCCAGCGACGGAGCATCTCTCTGGCTTCCAGCATAATGGGCGCTTGCTGTGCCGCTTCCTCTTCACTGAGTCCTTTGGCTATCAGTTCAGCCTGCTCCTCTTTATAGTGCTTGTCGAAGACTACATAGTAGTTGCCCACCAGGTGGTCGCCTTTGATATTGGCGCTCTCGGGGGTCTCGCCGTTGCCGTAGCGCAGCCAGGCCACCATCGACTTGCAGATGTGAATGCCGCGGTCGTTGACGAGGTTGACCTGTACCACGGGATGTCCGCACGCCATCAGGATCTGCGAGACAGAATGGCCCAGCAGGTTGTTGCGCACGTGCCCGAGGTGGAGCGGCTTGTTGGTGTTGGGGGAGGAGTACTCGATGAGCACCGGGGCCTCTTCACGCTGAGCGAAAAGCCCGTAACGCTCGTCGGCAAAGCCCTCACGCAAGCGTTCAAGCCAATAGCCATCAGCCACCGACAGGTTCAGGTAGCCCTTTACGACGTTATAGCCGGTGAGCGCATCCATCCGTTCGCAAAGGCGGTCGCCAATCTCTTTGGCCACCATATCCGGGGCCTTGCGGGCCAGCTTCACGTAGGGGAACACCACAATCGTCAAATCCCCTTCAAACTCTTTCCGTGTGGGCTGCACCAACGAAGCATCCGCTTGGATGTCAATCTGATACAACTCGTGGAGTACATTTTTCAGTTCTTCTGCAAGAGCAAGTTCTATATTCATCTAAAAAACAGTTTGTACAATTATATAATATATCAAGCCTTTCCTTGGTTTTTCTTTCCCTTGAAGAGGGTTTTCCAATAGTTCATATGCCAGAAAATATGAAGTATCGCAATGATGGTCATCGCGATGCCGAACTCCACGTGCAGCACCTTCAGGGTCCAGAACCACTCCATCTTTATATTATAGTTGACTTGGAAAACCAGGAATAGGCCAATCAGGCACGACATCAGGGCGGTGATGAGCAAGACCACATTCCAGATTTTGCGATGGGTGGCGAGTTTGATCACATTGGTGGCCACGAGAATTCTGGTCAGCACGAAAAGCCCGATGGTGAGCAGAGAGACAAGGATGAGATGGTAGGGCGAACCTCCGCTGGCGGGCGCTGTTTCCTCTTCCTGCACGGGTTCAACAGGTTGTGGTTGTGGCTGCGGCTCCTCCAACTGGGTGGCACCGGTATGGGCATCCTCTGTGGCAATATCATTATGCGAGGGTGCCTCCTCATTATGAACCCGCTTGGCCGGCGTTGCCGTCGCCGGTTGCTTTTGGGCTTGCGTCTCCGGCTCGCTTTTTTCTGCTTTCTGAGGCTCTGCCGTTGTTACGGTCGCGGCGGGCTTGGCGGCCTCCGACAGGCGTCCACGGTCGCAGAAGCCGTCGCCGTTCTCGTCGATGAAGCGTCCGCAACGGCCCGGACAGTCGATGGCACCGCAGTCCTGCTGCACTTGGGCGAACATCGGAAGAGCGATGAAGGCAAGAAGCAAAGTGATTAACAGTCTTTTCATAGCATCGAAAGGAGTTTATCAAAAGGGGCGAGTGTTGAACCCGCCCCTTCTACATATTATTCAAAAGAGAGCAATTCGATTTCAAAAATCAGCGTGGCACCGCCAGGGATGACACCGCCTGCACCTTGGTCGCCGTATGCGAGTTCAGAGGGGATGTAGAAGATGAACTTGGAGCCGGTGGGCATCAGCTGCAGACCCTCGGTCCAGCCGCGAATCACCTGGTTCAGGCCGAAGGAGATGGGCTCGCCGCCCTGCTTCTCGGTAGAGTCGAAGACCGTGCCGTCAAGAAGGGTACCTTTGTATTTCACCGTCACTTTGCTGGTGGCCGTCGGTTTTGGACCAGTGCCCAAAGTCACGACTTTGTACTGGAGACCGGACTCGGTGACCTTCACGTCAGGGTTCTTCTTGTTCTCCTCAAGGAACTTTTTGCCTTTGATCTTCTCTTCATTGGCCACATTGTCGCGCTTGGCCTGCATCTCCTGTTGGAGTTGCATAAAAGCTTCCTGCATCTGTTCGTCGGAGAATTGGTTCTGACCGGCCATAGCGTCACGCACACCTTGCGTCAGGGCGTCCAGGTCAAGTTCTATGCCATCGTGAGACACCTGAGTGCCCAGATTGGCGCCAATAGCGTAGCTGATTTTCTGTTTAAATGTCATTTCTTCTTGGGATTTTACGGACATCGTCACGCTTGCAAAAAGAAGCACGAGTCCAAAGGTGAGTAATTTTTTCATTGCGATATGTTTTTTAGTTATTAATGACATTGTGTATTTTTAGGCGGCAAAAATACAAAAAAAACGCGGCAATGGACTTAAGAGAAACTAAAAGGTTTAACTTCTCACATCCATCGCGTTTCGCAGGGCGTTGCCGATGAGCATAAAGGAGAGCACCAGCAGCATAATGGCAATGCCGGGCACAATGGCCAAATAGGCCTTGTCGAGCACGATGTAAGCGTAGTTTTCCTTCATCATCATACCCCAAGAGGGCATCGGGGGCTGCACGCCCAGACCGAGGAAACTGAGTCCCGCTTCCATCAGGATGGCCGATGAGAAGTTGGAGGCGGCAATGACGATGATGGTGCCGGTGATATTCGGGAGTATATGCTTGAAGATGATTCTTCCATTGCTGTATCCCAACGCACGCCCCGACTCCACGAAGTCTTGCTCCCTCAGGCTGATGAACTGCCCGCGCACCACACGCGCAATATCGACCCACATTGTAAGGCCGATGGCGATGAATATCTGCCAGAAACCTTTGCCCAGGGCAAAACTGATGGCGATGACCAGCAGCAGGGTAGGGATGGACCACACCACATTAATGATAAAGGTCAGCACATCATCCACCTTGCCTCGGTAGTAGCCGGCAATGGCGCCCACGGCGATGCCGATGACCAGGGCGATGAAGATGGAGAGGAATCCCACCGCCAAGCTGACCCGCGTGCCCATCATCAGCTGGCTGAGCACGTCACGGCCGTAGCGGTCGGTGCCCAGCAGGAACTTGCGGCTTACCACGGGCTGGTCGGCCAGATCGCTAAGTGGATAGGCCACCCAGTCGGACTGTTCGAAGAGGCAGGCGTGCAGTGTGTCGCCCCGCACCTCATATTCGCGGATAGGGATGGTCTGATACGGCTCTGGCTGGCCGAAGAGCATCTTGCGCAGCGGCCCGACCTTGGGCACATCGTGCCCGGGATTCACCTGCAGCAGCTGGACGGAGAAGCCCGGCGACCGCAGGGCGATTTCCAGTTGCTGGTGATTGCAATAGGGGGAATGGTCGGGTGTGATGAGATAGCCCAATATGGCGACCACGATAACAAACAGAATGAAGCCGAGGGAAATCATCCCCTCCTTTTCCTTCTTGAAACGCTGCCAGGTCAACTCCGACAGCGAGGTGGCACGATATTCCTTGGGCTTTCTCTTGAAGAACTTCATCCTATTGGTTCAATCCGGTTATAGGGACCACTCGGCGCCGTCCTTGGTATCCTTGACGGTGATGCCGGCGGCGTTGAGTTCGTCACGAATCTTGTCAGAGATGGCCCAGTTCTTGTTGGCCTTGGCGTCTTGGCGGATGGAGAGCACAAGGTCCATCACCTTGTTCATCGCCTCGCTGTACTTGTCGGCTACATTGGCTGTCTCGGGCTTCATACCGAGGATGTCAAAGAAAAACACACGGTAATAGTGTTTCAGCGTCTCTACATCTTCAGCGGTCAGGGTGGCGTGGCCGTCCTTCACGGCGTTGATGATGCGGGATGCCTCGAAGAGCTCGGCGATGACCTTGGGACTGTTGAAGTCATCGTTCATCGCCTCGTAGCAGCGTTCCACCCAAGCGTTGATGTCCTCGGTGGACTGCGCACCGGCCTTGAGTTTGTCAAGATGGCGTTCTGCGGCGTAAAGTTTCTCCATACCTTTCTCGGCGGAGATCAGAGCCTCGTTACTGAAATCAACGGTGCCACGGTAGTGGGCCTGCAGCACGAAGAAGCGGATGGTCATCGGGGAGTAGGCCTGCGTGAGCATCTTATGCGAGCCCGTGAAGAACTCATTGAGGGTGATGAAGTTGCCCAGCGACTTGCCCATCTTCTGTCCGTTAATGGTAATCATATTGTTGTGCATCCAGTAGCGCACGGAGCTTTTGCCGTTGGCCACGGTGCTCTGGCAAACCTCCGACTCGTGGTGCGGGAAGAGCAGGTCCATACCGCCGCCGTGGATGTCGAACTGTTCACCCAGATACTTGGTGCTCATAGCGGTGCATTCGATGTGCCAGCCCGGGAAACCCACGCTCCAGGGCGAGTTCCAGCGCATAATGTGTTCGGGAGCGGCTTTCTTCCAAAGGGCGAAATCGGCGGGATTGCGTTTCTCGCTCTGGCCGTCGAGCTCGCGGGTGTTGGCGATGAGTTCGGAGAGCACGCGGCCCGACAGCTTGCCGTAGCCGAACGTCTTGTCGAACTTCTCCACGTCGAAATAGACGGAGCCGTCGGAGACGTAGGCAAAGCCCTTGTCGAGGATTTTCTGCACCATCTCGATCTGTTCGATGATATGGCCGGAGGCGCGGGGCTCGATGGAGGGGTTCTTCACGTTGAGGGCGTCCATTGCCTTGTGGTAGCTGTCCATATAGTACTGGGCGACCTCCATCGGCTCGAGTTGCTCGAGGCGGGCCTTCTTGGCAATCTTGTCCTCGCCCTCGTCGGCGTCGTGTTCCAGATGGCCCACGTCGGTGATGTTACGCACGTAGCGCACCTTGTAGCCGATATGGGTGAGGTAGCGGAACACCAGGTCGAAGGTCACGGCCGGACGGGCGTGTCCGAGATGGGGTTCACCATAGACGGTCGGGCCGCAGACATAGAGGCCCACGTGGTCGGGCACGATAGGGGAGAGGAGCTCTTTTCTCTTCGATAAAGTATTGAATAATAAAACTTTGCCTTTGTTGTCGGTAGGATTCATATTCGTGTCGGTTAGGTTTCTGAAAATCGGGTGCAAAGGTACGGAAAAAAATGGAGAATTGAGAATGGAGAATTAAGAATGTAGAGACGCGGCGCGCCACGTCTCTACATTCTTCGCAAGTCGCAAATCGCAAATCGCAAGTCGCGCCTAACTGAACAGCTTCTCTATCTGCGCCTCGTACTTCTTCATCAGCATATTGCGCTTCAGTTTGAGGGTGGGGGTAAGCTCGCCAGTGGCCACAGACCACTCATAACCTATGAGGTCGAAGCGTTTCACCTTCTCGGTGTCACCCAAGAACTGGTTGAAATGGTCCACAATCTTCTTGTATTTCTTCACCACTTCGGGATGCTTGATCATCTCCTCGTTGGTGGTGTAGTCGATGCCTTTGTTCACGCACCAGGAGCGCAGGTCGGGGAAATTGGGCACGATGAGGGCGGCGGCGAACTGCTTGTTCTCGCCCACCACCATTATGTTGTCAATCAGCGACTCCTCCGCAAACATATTCTCAATGATGGTCGGCACCACATACTTGCCAAAGGCGGTCTTGAACATCTCCTTCTTGCGGCCCGTGATGCTGAGCCGGCCTTCCGGGGAGAGCTTGCCCAGGTCGCCGGTGTGAAGCCAGCCGTCCTTGTCGATGGCCTCTGCGGTGAGGTCGTCGGCCTTGTAGTAACCCTTCATCACGTGGTTGCCCTTGGCGAGGATCTCGCCGTCGTCGGCAATCTTCACGAGCGTGCCGGGCAGCACGGGACCCGCCGTGCCGAACTCCAAGCCGTTCTTGAAGAAGTTGCTCACCGATATCACCGGGGAGGTCTCGGAAGTGCCGTAGCCCTCCAGCACCTTGACACCGATGGCCCAGAACACCCGTGAGATACGGGGCTGGATGGCCGCACCGCCCGTCACGATGACGCGCAGATTGTTGCCCGTGACGGCCTTCCACTTGTTGAGCACCAGCTTGCGGTAACGGTTGAGCTTGCGGAAATAGGAGGGCTTCTGGTTGAAGTCAAACTCCAGCGCCAATTCATTGGCCCGGAAGAACAACTTTTGCTTGATGCCGGAGAGTTTGCGCCCCTGGGCAAGTATCTTATCGTAAATCTTCTCCAAAAGCCGCGGCACCGTGGTGAATATGGTGGGGTTGATTTCCTGCATATTGTCGGCAATCTTGGCCAGGCTCTCCGCATAATAAACGGGGATGCCGAGATATTGCCACGAGTAGTTCATCATACGCTCATAGACGTGACAGAGCGGCAGATAGCTGAGCACGCGGTTGTAGTCGTCGGGCGTCGGGATGATGGGCAGGATGCCCACGATGTTGGTCAGGAAATTGCGGTGGGTGAGCATCACCCCCTTGGGATTGCCCGTGGTACCGGAGGTATAGACGATGGAGACCACATCGTCAGGCGAGATGCTCTCCTTGATTTCCTTCAGGTACTGGGGGGCAGGATTGACACGGCCCATCTCCACCACCTCGTTCAAGTGCCTGTATCCTCGCAGGTTGCGGAAGGTATAGACCTTCTCCTCCAACCCCGGAATGTTCTTGATGATGTCGGTGATCTTGCGCAACATCTCCCAACCGGAGACGAAGATAAGCTTCACATCCGCGTGGTGCAGGATGTAATCGTAGTCGCTTTCGCTGATGGTGGGGTAGATGGCCACGTGGATGGCGCCGACCTGCATAATGGCCATATCCAGGAAATTCCATTCCGGACGGTTCGGGGTGATGGTCGCGATGCAGTCGCCCTTCTTGATGCCCAGCTGCAAGAAGCCGTATGAGATGTTGTTGACGATGTTCTGATAGTCTTTGGAACTATATTTGACCCAAATGCCGTTTTCTTTGCCACAAAGCGCGTCTTCGTGAGGGAATTCCACGACATTACGCTCAAGCATATCAAAAAGTCTGGTTACTTCCATTTTCTGTAATATTAAAAGCGCAAAAATACATTTTTTTCAATAGTAACAAACAAGACTTGCCGCCAGTCGCATAGACAGCTGCAAGTCAATAAATTATGATTCACAAAAGAGAATTATAGGGTAGGGGAGCGGGTTAAATGGCATTGCGTACATTAACCATAATCTCGGAGAGCATATTCTTCGCCCGCATCAATTGAATCTTGACGTTGGACAGGGAGAGTCCGAGTTCCTGAGCGATTTCGTCATAGGAAAGCTCCTGATAGTAGCGCAGTTCAACCACTTTGCGGTACTTTTCGGGCAACTGTTCCACCGCCAGCTGGAGCATCCTCACACGCTGCTTGTCCATAACCTCCTGTTCCGGTGTCGGTGTGGTAGTGGAGGGCGAGCGGTCGATGAGCATCGGAGTGCTGGAAAGGTCCTCCTCAATGCATTGCGGGGAGTTGTTCTTGTGGCGGATATAGTCGATGCTGTTGTTCACGGCAATACGGAAGAGCCAGGTGGAGAAGGCGTATTGCGGCGTGTATTTGTCCAGATAGCGGAATGCCTTGCCGAACGTCTCGAGGGTGAGGTCTTCCGCATCGTCGCTGTTCTTCACGATTTTCATCAGCATAATGTAGATGCTGTCGCGATACAGGCTCATCAGTTCGGCGTATGCCTTCTGGTCATTCTGGTCGAGGGCTTTGCGCAACAAGACGTAATCACGTCTGGCTTTTTCGGTGGTGCAGGGGTTTTCCATTATAAAAATCTATCGTGACGAATTAATGCATCAAAGTAATAGAGCGGATTGAGTACCGCGAAGAGCAGGTCATAGAGGAGCAGAGCGGGGATGACCTGTTTCTCGTTCAGTTTCTTGGCCGCGAAGCCGAAGACGAGGTACTGGCTGAGAATTCTTAGAGCGGCGATGCCAGCCGTGACAGAGAGCAGCAGCACATTTCCGATGCTGAACAGGATGGCAAATACCAATCCCACGTAGAAGAGCAGGTTGACCAGCGCGTAAATTCCCAGCAGAAGTCTGTTCTTGAGGGAGTTGAAACGTCTTGTGTAGTAGAGGCCCTGCTTGTGGTCGAGCCATTGGGAGAAGCGGGCGTCGCGTTGCAGCACGGTGACGGCATCCTGGGAGAACTCGATGGCCGTGTTCTTGCCGTTGGCGGCCTTGGAGATGAAGATGTCCTCCTCGCCGTAGCGGATGTGGTTGTGGGAGGCGAAACCGCGTTGCTGTGCGAAAATCTGCTGGGTGATGCCCAGATTCTTGACATCGCCGCGATAAGTGGAGCGGACTTGCGCCAAGGAGAAATACTGCACGGCGTTCAGCAGGTTGTCGAAATGGAGCATCCGGTTGAACGGGGATTTCTTCTTCTCAAAGGTGCTGTATCCCAAAACAATCTGGCGGTCGTTCTCGAAATTGCCGGCCATTTTCTCCAGCCAATGGGTGGAAGTGGGGGCATATTCGGGATTGGTGAGGACAAGATAAGGGTGCGAGGCGCAGCGGATGCCCATCGAGAGAGCGAATTTCTCGCCACGGATGGTAGTGACGGCCGTGTCAAGCTCCACCAACTTGAGGTTGCTATATTGCTGCTGGTACTCTTTCACCAGCAACTCGGTGTCGTCCTGCGAGTTGTCGTTCACCACCACCACTTCAAAATCGCCGTATTGCTGGTTGAGGAACCTGGGAAGGGTCTTCAGCAGCACGCCGGCGGCGTCTTTGGCCACCATCACGATGGATACCGGCGGTTGGTACAAATACTTCTGCGCTTTTTTCTTGGTGAAGGAGAATCGGGCATACATCAAATAATAGTACAGGAGTTCTATGAACGTGATAGCTCCAAATACAATTACGATGAGGCTCGGAAGAGACACTTCGAACATAGGTTAATAGGTTGGTTTTGGTTTTGCAAAAATAGTTTTTTGCTTTAAATAAATTAGTATTTTTGCGCGCAATTTACTAACAAGATGAAGTTTATAATAAACAGCAAAGATCCCAAGAGCAATGCCCGTGCCGGTGTCATCACCACCGCCCACGGCGAGATTGAAACCCCCATCTTTATGCCCGTAGGCACCTTGGGGGCTGTCAAAGCGTTGCACATCAGAGACTTGAAAGACGATGTAAAGGCCCAAATCATACTCGGCAACACCTATCACCTCTACCTGAGGCCCGGCACCGACGTGCTGGAAGAGGCCGGCGGACTGCACAAGTTCAACGGCTGGTCGCGGCCCATTCTCACCGACAGCGGCGGCTTCCAGGTGTTCTCGCTCAGCCACCGGCGCAAGATCAACCCCGAGGAGGGCGTCTGGTTCCAGTCGCACATCGACGGCTCGCGCCACCTTTTCAGCCCTGAGAAGGTAATGGACATCGAGCGCTCCATCGGCGCCGACATCATTATGCAGTTCGACGAGTGCATCCCTTATCCCTGCGAGTACGATTATGCCAAGAAATCGACGGAGACCACCTACAAGTGGCTGAAACGCTGCATCAAGCGCCTTGACGAGAAGCCGCCGCTGTACGGCTATGAGCAGAGCCTTTTCCCAATCGTGCAGGGCGGCGTGTTCCGCGACCTGCGCGCCAAATCCGCCGAATATGTCGCCTCGGCCGGCTGCGACGGCAACGCCATCGGGGGAGTGTCGGTAGGGGAGCCCACCGAGAAAATCTACGAGATTACCGACTACTGCTGCCAGATACTGCCCGAAGACAAGCCCCGCTACCTAATGGGCGTTGGCACACCAGCTAACATATTGGAAAACATTGCATTAGGTATTGATATGTTCGATTGCGTGATGCCCACGCGCAACGGCCGCAACGGGATGATTTTCACCTGGGACGGCATTCTTAATATGCGCAACGAGAAATGGAAATACGACTTCACGCCGATAGACGCACAGAGCGACTTGTTCGCCGACCGTGAGTACACACGCGCATATCTGCGCCATCTGTACGTCGCCGACGAGATTCTCGGCCCGATGATCGGCAGCATCCATAATCTGCATTTTTACCTGGATCTCGTAACAACCGCCAGAAAGAAAATTCTCGAAGGAACGTTCGCGTCCTGGAAAAACGAGATTGTCCCGAAGATATCGCAACGGTTATAATTCACATATTGGTGCGAATTAAAAAATACGGTGGGGTGCCACCGAAATATTTCTATTTAACATAATATAAATTATAGGACAAATAATCCGCGCAAAAAAGGGGGCGTTTTGCCCGCCCCCCAAGACATATTATTTGCGTATGTTCTTTTTCCAACGGCTGGTCATACTTCTGAATTTCAGACCGATGACGCCGAAGATGGCTTCCTTGAAAATGCCGCCGCTCATCTTGGACGTTCCCATCGTGCGGTCCCTGAAAATAATCGGAACCTCCACAATCTTGAATCCCAGCTTGTACGTGGTATATTTCATCTCAATCTGGAAACCATAACCCACGTGCTTGATCTCGTCGAAATTGATGGATTTCAGCACGTTCGACCGGTAGCACTTGAATCCGGCCGTGGTATCGTTCACAGGAATGCCCAAAATGGTGCGCACGTACATCGATCCGAAATAGGACATCAGCAGACGGCCGAGCGGCCAGTTGACGACGCTGATACCCTGGCAATAACGGGAACCAATGGCCAAATCGGCATTCTGCTCGACACAGGCCTCATACAGGCGCTGCAGGTCGTGCGGATCGTGCGAAAAGTCGGCATCCATCTCGAAAAAGAAGTCGTAATCCCGCTCCAAACCCCATCTGAAGCCGTGGATGTAAGCGGTGCCCAAGCCCAGCTTGCCCGCACGCTGCTCCAGGAAGAGCCGTCCCTCGAATTCACTCATCAGGCCCTTGACAATGTCAGCAGTGCCGTCGGGCGAATTGTCGTCAATAATGAGAATGTGGACATCAATAAGGCCGAAGATGGCGCGGATGATGTTCTCGATGTTTTCCTTTTCCTTGTAGGTCGGAATGATAACCAGTCTTTTATCCATATTTCTTGTTTTTATTTCGAAAGAATGATATAAACGGGCAGATGGTCGCTATAGCCACCCTGATAGTTGCCGCCGGCGAAGGTGCGGAACGGATATCCTCTGTAGGATCCGGTCTTGGTGAACATAAAGTCCTTGCGGAACACGTGGGCGGAAACGAATCTGTAGGTGTTTGCGCGTGGAAATACAAGGCCTCCGGATACGACCATATTGTCGAGCATCTCCCAAGAGTCGCGGTATGCGTAAGAGCCGATGCCGTCGTGGAACATTTTCCACATAGGATTGTATAAATCGTAGATTGTCAGATTCTTAGTATTGGTTTTGGTACCCAGGCACTCCATAATAGCCTTGGAATTGGGGTTATCGTTCAGGTCGCCCATCAGGATGAACTTGGCGCCGGGATGGTTCTTCAGTATGTTGTCTGCAATCGTGTGCGAAAGCGTGCCGGCCGCGAGACGTCCGGGCAAACTTCTGCGCTCGCCGCCGGATTTCGACGGCCAGTGATTGACCAGAATATACAGCGTGTCAGTATTGTCCAGAATGCCGGTCATCAGCCATTGGTCACGGGAGATGAATTCCGGTTCGTTGGGCACCACCAACGGGAAAGACGCCGTGTCGATGATGCGGAAACGGGCGGGGTCGTAGAAAAAGGAGACGTCCACTCCCCTTCTGTCCGGCGATTCGTGATGACACACCTTCAATCCGTAGGGTTTCAACTTCTCGGTGGCGGCCAAGTCAAGCAGCACCTTCTCGTTCTCCACTTCGGAGACGCCCAGCACCACCAAACCGCCCTCTATCTTGGCCATCTCTGAGATGACAGTTGACAGAGCCTCCAATTTGGCCTTGTAACGATCAGAATTCCACCGATAGTCGCCATCCGGAAGAAACTGCTCGTCATTCTTATTGGGGTCATTGATGGTATCAAAAAGATTTTCAAGATTATAGAAGGCAACAACCGCTTTCTTGCCGGGTTGCGCCCAACTTGTGACACTGCAAAGCAGAGAGACCAGTATAAAGAGTATGGCTGCTTTTTTCATTGATGTGAATTTTAGGTGCAAAAATACAAAAAAAGCAATAGTCACCAAAAAAAATACAGCATAAAAAAAACCGTCGCAAAAGACGGTTTTTCTTTTATTCGTGCAAATAATCGATTATTTGTGGCCTTGGCACTTGTGCTCGCCGTTAGCTTGACCCTGGCATTTGTGCTCGCCATTGGCTTGGCCCTGACATTTGTGCTCACCATTGGCGTGGCCCTGGCACTTGTGCTCGCCGTTAGCTTGGCCTTGGCACTTGTGCTCGCCGTTAGCTTGGCCTTGGCACTTGTGCTCGCCATTAGCCTGGCCTTGGCACTTGTGCTCACCATTAGCGTGGCCCTGGCACTTGTGCTCGCCGTTAGCTTGGCCTTGGCACTTGTGCTCAGCATTGGCTTGGCCTTGGCACTTATGCGCAGCAGGCGTTTGGCTCTGGCCTTTCAGTTCACTGCTGGCCTGGCCCTGACACTTATGCTCTCCTTCAGCGTGACCTTGGCAAGTCTTGCTGGCGGAACTGCAGGATGATTTGCCTTTGCAGCAGGCGGGAAGCGCCTCACGGGCAGCCTTGTCGGCAGGAACATTGTCGGCGTTGTAACCCAGTTTGCTGATTTGTTTGCGCAACTGGTCGGGATCAGTCTTGCTGGCATCGTAGTTGATGGTCAGCTTGGCCGTTTTCATATCGTAGGAATAGGTCTTCACGCCCTTGAAGAACGGGACGTTTTCACTGAACTTGTCGGCACATTTCTGACAGACGCCGTTGGTTTGGATCACCACCGTCTGGATGTTGGACTTTTGAGCGAAGGCGCTCAAGCTGAATACAGCCATAATGGCTAAAATAAGAGCTCTTTTCATTTTGATAATTGTTTTATTTATTGATTAATCTATTTCTTCTTTGATTGAAAAAACAAGTCGCTGACTGCAAAGAGAGACTTAGGTTTAAAATTGTGAAAAATTATTTTAAGGTAAAACGAACGCCCAGATAGCCCATTATGCCCGAAATGGGGGCGTATATGACGGTGGCGTCGAAGTTTTCGCCGAAGGGGTCGTCGGAGGCAATGATGGGATTCTTCTGCTTGTAGTTGGTCAGGTTCTCGCCGCCGGCATAGATTTCCCATCTGCGGAACTTCTTCGTGATCTGGGCATTCAGCAGGCAGTAAGCCGGGGATTTCTCCGGAAGGTGCGCCTCGGGATTCAGGCTCATATCCGGCAGACGCTGCGGACCGCACACCTGCAGGTTGACGTTAAATTTCCAACGGTCATAGCGGGTGCTGTAGTTCACGTTGACAATGCCCTTGTGCGGACTCATCAAGGCCTTCTCGCGCATCACGCCTCCTGTCATATAGCGCACGTCGTTGTAACGGTAGGCCAGCAGCAACTCAAAGCGCGTGAAGGGGCGCAGGGTCAGCTCGGCCTGCAAAGAATGCGAACGCGAGCGGTTGCCCGTGCCGTTGAACGAACCGTTCAAGTTATATACATATATATAATGTATGTCCTGGTCCAGATCGATGATGGTCTGGTTGACGAAGGTGGTGTAGAAATAGTCGAGGGAGAACGACGACTTGCCACCCGGCAAGTTGAACTGCTGCACCATACTGACTCCGAAATTGTATGCCTCCTCCGGCCGCTGCATCTCCGTCCCCTGATACAGGAACTGGCGGTTGGAGGTCAGCAGCGACATATTCTCGGCGGTCCAGTGGGCGGTACGGTAACCCTTGCCGGCAGAGGCTCGGAAAGACAAATTATCGGTGGCCTGCCACTTGAGGTGCACGCGGGGTGTCCAGTAAAGCTGATTATAGTAAAAATTGTAGTCCAATCGCATACCTGCCATCAGTACCAACTTGGGGTCGATGATATAGCAATACTCGGCGAAGACGCCGGGCACCAGTTCGTCGGTCCGACTGAGCATCGGTTGCTGGGGATTCTGATACACCTGACGCCAGTCGAAGAAGTCGTACTGAAGGCTACCGCCAGCAGTGAGCTTGTGTTGGCTTTTCTTTCCGAACTTGTTGCTATACAAGATATTCACGTATGCACTTTGCTGATTGGCCTCAAAGTTGCGAGCTCCGAACAGGGCCTTGGTCCAGTTGCCGGTATAGGCCACAATGGTACCGATGCTCTCGTTTGCGCCCTTCAGCAGAAACCCGTTCTTCGTGATGAAGTCGAATTTCTTGTTATCTATGTGCACGCCGTAATGTTCCAACGAGGGATTGAACCCGTCGGGCGAATAACCGGTCTGTCCCCCTACCCTATTGTCCCATACAAAATCCAGCATCGTGCGGCCTCTCCACACGCTATTGGACTTGTAATCCCAGCGGTTCATCACGTTGATCTGCTGGCTGCGGGGCATATCCATAAAGCCGTCCTTGTTCATATCCATCTTGACAAACTGGTCGCCGGCAAAGAGCATCAGCATCGTCTGCACCTTGTCGTTCTTGTCCACCTTGAAACGGCTGGTGAGGTTCAGTTCGCCCTTGCCCATCGAGTTGCCATAGAGGTTGATGAAGAGACGTTCGTAATTGGTCTCGGGTTTCTTGTAGTCCACATTAATCTGGCCAGTGATGGCCTCATAGCCGTTAGAGACGGAGGCCACGCCTTTGGAGACGCTGATAGACTCCATCCACGAGCCGGGCATAAAGCCGAGTCCGAACTGGTGGGAAAGCAGGCGGATAAAGGGCACGTTCTCGAGGAGAATCTGGCTGTAGATGCCGGCCAGACCAAGCATCGAAATCTGACGTGCGCCGGTGATGGCATCGGCATACTCCATATCCACGGCCACTGTGCTCTCAAAGCTCTCGGCGAGGTTGCAGCAGGCGGCACGGCGCAGTCCCTCCTGCGAAATCACCGTGGTGAGGATGGGCTGAGTGGAGATGTAAGAGCCGTCGCGGGCCACGATGCTCACCTCCGCCAGGGCGTGCGCGTGGGAGAGCAGCACCGTGATATCGTTCTGGGAACGATTCACGACCAGCGTGTCGGGCTGGTAAGTGGGGAATGTGACCACCAGCGTGTCGGTCTTGGCCCGTTGCAGGGAAAAGCTGCCGTCGGCACCGGAAAAGGTACCCGTGGAGGTATGGAGCCACTGCAGAGCAGCTGCCCGCACGGCCACGGTATCACCGTTCTCATTCAACTCAAGCACACGGCCTTTGAGGTTTTGGGCTGTAAGGGACTCCCCTACCCCAAACATCAGCATACACAAAAACAACCGTGACAAAATACGGACCACAAACGGGTGATGGGATTTTGTTTCAATCCTGTTTATAGAAATTCTCATAAATAATTTTCCAAAAATTAACGGCGGCAAAAGTAGGGAAACTTCTTTGCAACCCAGTTGCAAACCGGACCGCACAACTTATATCACAATAACCGCCCCTCCTTTTTGCAAGACGGGGCGGTTATTGCATCAGTTCTTGTCGTAATTGTAGATTTCCCGGCAGATGGAGTCGTATTTCTGGTAGATGACCTTGCGTTTCAGCTTGAGCGTCTGCGAAAGCTCGCCGCTTTCGGTGCTCCAGACGTCACCAATAAGACGGAAACGCTTGATCTGCTCGTGGTCGGCCAAGGTCTTGTTCACCAAATCCACCTCCCGACTGATGAGTTGCATAAAGTACGGGTGGTTCATATATTCGGTGCGGTCCTTGGGGATTTCGATACGACGTTTCTTGAAAGCCTCGTCCATCTTATCAAAGAGTGGCACAATCAGGGCGGAGGCAAACTTCTCGTTCTCACCGATCACCATAGCATTATCGACGAAGGGTGACTCGCGGAGTTTGGTCTCCACCACCTGCGGGGCGATGTACTTGCCCAAGGAGAGCTTGAAGATCTCCTTCTTGCGGTCGGTGACCTTGAGGAACTTGCCATCGACAATGGTGCCGATATCGCCGGTGTGGAACCAACCCTCCTCGTCGATGACCTCGCGGGTGTAAGCCTCGTCCTTGTAGTAGCCCTTCATCAGGCAAGGGCCTTTGGTGAGAATTTCGCCGTCGGGGGCAATCTTGCACTCCACGGTGGGCAGTATCTCACCCACGCAGCCCACGCGAATCATATGCTTGCGGGGCACGTTGACGGCAATGACGGGAGATGTTTCCGTAAGTCCGTAGCCTTCATAGATGCGCACCTTGGCGGCGGTGAAGAGGCGGATTACCTTCTCGGGGATCGAGGAACCGCCGGAAACGACCGTCATCTCCTTGCCGGAAAGGTTCTCTCTCCATTTGCTGTACACCAGCTTGTCGGCAATCTCATACTTATATTGGTAGAGTTTGTTGGGATTCTCGTAATCGTAACGAGTGGCAATGCGGAAAGCCCAATCGAAAATCCATTTTTTCGGGCCTTTGAGGTTCTTGCCTGCGGCCTCGATCTTGTCATACATCATCTCGAACACGCGGGGCACAGCGCAGAACCCGTCAGCCTTCATATCCTTCATATCCTTGGCGATGGTGGCCAGACTGCCGGCATAATAGTGACTCACCCCCATAAACTGGTAGTGATAGTTCACGGTGCGCTCATAGACGTGACAGAGCGGTAGGAAACTGAGCATCTTGGCACGATAGTCCAAAAGCTGATATTCCAAGGCAATGGGTAAGAAATTGGAGCAGATGTTCTTATGCGTAAGCATCACGCCCTTCGAACGGCCCGTGGTGCCCGAAGTGTAGATGATGGTGGCCACATCGTCGGGAGAGATGGTGCGCTTGTTTTCCTCAATGACCGGCATCCACTTCTCCAGATTCTGGCGGCCCTTCTCCAGCAACTCGGCTGAAGGGGTGAGCCCTTCGATGTTGTCGAGGGCATACACCATCGGATGCTGTTCGATGTCGGGCAGCACCTTCTCCACACGGCGGTAGATGGACTCCATACCAAAGACGATGCACTTGCAGTCGCAGTGGTTGAGGATGTAGCGGTAGTCCTCGGGATTCAGGGTCGGATAGACGGGCACGTGAATCATTCCGGCCAGCATAATGCCCATATCCAGGAAGTTCCACGCGGGACGGTTTCTCATAATGGTGACAATCTTGTCGCCTTTTTGCAGTCCCAGTTCCAGAAAAGCGGCTGCAATCGTGTGTGAGTACTGGACGTAGTCCTGGATACTATAGGTCTTCCACCCGTTGCCGTCGCGTTTTGCGAAGAAATCGGGTTTATCATACTTGGCAGAGATGACATCCAGGATGTCAAATATGCGAGTAGGGAGTTTTGGTTCTTGTTCCATTGATTATCTAGTTATATTTTTTTCGCGATTTGATACTTGTTCCTGTCCGGATCGTTGCGGGCAATCATCTCACCGAGGAAGCCGGCCAGGAAGAGCATAAAGCCGAGCACCATTGCCAACAGGGCAAGGAAGAAAAGCGGCTGGTCGGTCACCTGACGGAAGGGTACACCGTGAGACTGGTGCACCAGCTTGGCCACGATGAGCCATACTGCACATACCAAGCCCACCAGGAATGCGATGCTTCCCCAGACGCCAAAGGCGTGCATAGGCTTTTTGCCGAAACGCGTGGTGAACGTGATGGTGAGCAGGTCGAGATAGCCGTTCACAAAACGGTTCAAGCCGAACTTGGTGACACCGTATTTGCGTTTCTGGTGAACGACCACCTTCTCCCCTATCTTGTTGAAACCAGCCCATTTGGCGATCAGCGGGATATAGCGGTGCATCTCGCTGTACACCTCAATGGACTTGACCACATCCTTGCGGTAGGCCTTCAGTCCGCAGTTGAAGTCGTGCAGCTGGATGCCCGACATCTTGCGAGTGGTCCAGTTGAAAAACTTGGAGGGGATGTTCTTGGCCAGTTTGGAATCATAACGCACCTTTTTCCATCCGGAAACAAGGTCATAGCCATCCTCCTTGATCATACGATAGAGTTCGGGAATCTCGTCGGGACTGTCCTGCAGGTCGGCGTCCATCGTGATGACCACGTTGCCCTCACAGGCCTCGAAGCCGGTGTTGAGGGCCGCGGACTTGCCGTAGTTGCGACGGAAGCGGATGCCGCGGATGCAGGGATTGTCATTGTGGAGGGACTCGACGATGGACCACGACTTGTCGGTCGAACCATCGTCTACCATCAGCACCTCATAGGAGAACTGATGCTCGTCCATCACCTTTTTGATCCACGCCGCCAACTCGGGCAGCGACTCTTCTTCATTGTACAGGGGAACAATTACTGATATATCCATACTTTGGGGTTTTCGATTTGCGATTTACGATTTTCGATTTGCGGTTTGTCTCCTCCTCACGGCTCTACAGGTTCCTCCTCAAGGCACCACGGTATCCTCCTCACGGCTCCACAAGCTCCTCCTCAAGGCACCACACTGCGGCTTCGCCTTGTGTGGGGTTACTGGGATTTTGTCCCTTCGGGACTGCTCAAGGTTTATCACCTCCTCACGGCACCACACTGCGGCTTCGCCTTGTGTGGGGTTACTTGCGCTTCGCGCGTCTTGCCCCTTCGGGGCTGCTTAAGGAAAGTCTTAAGTCCTAAGTCCTAAGTCTCTAAGCCTCCTCTTCCACTTCCTCCTCTGCCAATTCCTCGGAAGCAGGGCGTTTGGAAGTGTAGTGGTACATTGCGATGAAGAGTCCGAAGAACATTCCATAGAGCAGGTCCATTAAGGCGGCGACAGCAGCATAGCGTCCCGGCATATCATAGTGCGGCACGCGGTTCTTGTTTTGGGCGAAACGCACCTCCACAGGGTTGAGGGCGCCCATTTTCGAGCAAGTGCTCTGCACCATCTGCTGCACATAGAATGTCGAGGGCTGGTTCTCGTTCTGTTCCACATAGAGGGCCAATGTCTCCACCATAGTTCTGCGCGCGTAGGTGTCGAAATTACCCATCTTGTAGTTGTCGGCAGTATCCACGGCTTTCTTGTCGGTGATTTTCAGCAAGAAGAAATCGTAAATCATACCGACACCCTTCCGGGCATCTTGCTTGAGCGCGCTGCTGGCGGTATCGGGCCAGGAAAAGGACTCCTGCTCAACCTTCAAGAGAGAATCCACCCTATTAAGATAGGTTTTCATCTCAACTTGCGTGATGGTGTCTTTTTCAATGACCTTATGGTAATTGTCAAGGGCCACCTCGTATTTCTTCTGCAGTCCGTCGGGTTCGATCACGGCATAGTGCAGCATATTGTAGCCAAACAGGATGGCGGATCCCACCAAAGAGATGAGCACGCAGCCGAGGAAGGCCTTCGCGAAGGAGAGCCGCTCGGTGTAGAGTTCCTTGAACTCCTTGATGCCAGCATACAATACAAGCACAAAGCCGATGATGAGGGCCAGGTCAAGCACCTTGGCACCGGCATAGTCCACACGGCGGGCGTACATCTTGACCAGCTCGAAAACAGCCAGCATCACGCCGAGAATGGCCCCCCACTTGAGGGTGGAGAGATAGGCTTTTTTCTGTTTCATATCCTCAGGGACAAGAGGTTAGGATTACTCCTTTCCGGGGCAGCAGAACTCAGTCAGCACGCCATCGGTGGCCTTGGGGTGAGCGAAACCGATCTGGAGGCCTTCGGCGCCGCCGCGGGGTTCCTTGTCAATCAGACGGACTTCCTTGTCGGCCAGCTCGTGCAGCGTGGTGGCAGTGTCGTCCACGGCATAGGCGATGTGATGGATGCCCTGACCGCGGTTCTCGAGGAACTTGGCGATGGTGCTCTCGGGGGAAGTGGGCTCCAGCAGCTCGATCTTGGTCTGCCCCACCTTGAAAAAGGCGGTCTTCACCTTCTGGTCGGCGACCTCTTCAATGTTGTAGCATTTAAGGCCCAGGATGTTTTCATAATAAGGGATAGATTCTTCCAGGCTTTTCACGGCAATGCCGATGTGTTCGATGTGAGAAATGTTCATTATTATAAAGCTTTAAGGGTTAATAATCAGGTTAATCGCGGGTGACGTCGGCTTCCAACCAGCGGGTGTGGTGCTTAATGAGGTGGATGGCCACCATCAGCAGGGTGCAGGCGGCCAGCACATAGAGGGAGGGGCGCAGCCACGCGGCGGCGGGCACTGTCCAGCCGTGGAAACGCACGTCCGTGAGTAGGAAAAACAGGTAGTCCACCACCACATACGAGAAGATGGCGGAATAGATGGTGGCATATTCCCGTCGGATAAAGGTCTTGAAAGAGAAGGACATCTCCCCTTTCTGGAAAAGAGACCAGTTGGGGATGAACGGGGGCACTGTATCGGCCCACGCCTCGAAGACGTCGCCGAACTGCTGGCGCAGGTAGGCCTCCTCGGCGAACATAATGCGTTCGTAGTAGAGCCAGTAGAGCAGGGAAACTATGATAAAGGCCCAGATGTTCATCGCAAAGATGAGGATGCCGGCCCAGATGAGATAGTTGGCCAGATAGAGGGGATGGCGCACCACGGAATAGATGCCAGTGGTGTTGAGCTGCTTGGCCACCTGCTTGTCGGTATTACGGCCGGAGGTGCCCTTGGGTGTGGTGCACACAGTGTATGCGCGCAAGACGAGGCCCGACAGGGTGGTCAGGATCGCCACAACGGTCAGGATGACGCGCAGGGTATGGCGCTGGCCCACAAAGAGGCGGAGATACAGGTCAGGGTTGCTATATATCAGGATAGGGATAGCCAACAGGAAGATGAGGACGGGAATCTGCCCGCGATGCTTGAACAGGAAGTTGCCGGATTGTTCGAAAGATTGCTGTAGTGCCACGTCGTAATAATTTAAGGCTGCGAAAATACAAAAAAAAGCAGTTACTTTCAGAACAAAAATAACTGCCTATGATGAAGATGTTAGAATTCAAGATATTAGCCTCTGCGCTCTTTGATACGGGCTTTCTTGCCGGTGAGGTTGCGGAGGTAGAAAATGCGGGCGCGACGCACAACACCGCGTTTGTTGACCTTGACGTCAGCAATCATCGGGGTGGCGAATGGGAAGATTCTCTCCACACCGATGCCACCGGAGATCTTTCTCACGGTGAAAGTCTTGGTGGCGCCGGAGCCGTTGATTTGCAGGACCACGCCCTGGAACTGCTGGATACGCTCCTTGGAGCCTTCCACGATTCTATAGGAAACGGTGATGGTGTCACCGGCTTTGAATTTGGGGAATTCTTGTTTCGTAATGAAATTGTCCTCTACGTACTGAATCAATTCTTGTTTCATCTCTTTATCTTTTTTATTTTTTATCGCTTTTATTTCAAGGCTGCAAAAATACATTTTTTTTGTTAATTCAGCCCCTACCCCGCCCCGATTTCTCGAAATTTGTCTTCTTCACTTTTTTCTATTATTATAATTTATTGACAAACAATAATATAGTTCACTTTTTCAACAATTCAAAAGGAATATTTTTATCATTCAACCATTCCAAAAAAGTATCATAAAGCACATTGGATTCTCAAAAATTCGGCAGATAACGGGGTATTTTTCCGCAAATCGCACATCGCAAATCGTACATCGCGAATTGCATACCGAAAATCCCGGCTGTTAATATTTTTTTCCTCCCATCCGGCCGCAACGAACACCATTATTTACTATTTTTGCCCACTTTACTTTTTACCAAACCTGTTAACCTATCACTATGACACAATTCACTCATCTTCACGTCCATACACAATATTCCGTTCAAGACGGAATGACCACAATTCCGGGGCTGGTGGACAAATGTCTGGCCAACGGGATGAACGCCGTAGCCGTCACCGACCACGGCAATATGTTCGGCATCAAGGAGTTTTTCGATTATGCGGACAAGAAGAACGGCAAGACGCGGGATGAGATCGCCAAGTTGGAGAAAGAGCTGGCGGCGTTGGAGGACGAGACCGCGCGCGCCGAGCTGGAGGGAAAACTGGCGGAGGCCCGTGCCCACATCTTCAAGCCCATCTTCGGCTGCGAGGCATACGTGGCGCGGAAGACCCCCTCTAACCCGGATGGCAGCCGTCTGATAAAGGAACAAAAGGAGAACCGGTCGGGCCACCACTTGGTGCTGCTGGCCAAGAACGAGACCGGATACCACAACCTCTGCAAGATGATCTCCTTGGCCTGGGTCGAGGGCTTCTACTATACCTCGCGCATCGACCACGCCCTGCTGGAGCAATACCACGAGGGCATCATCGCCTCCTCGGCCTGCCTGGCCGGCGAGGTGCCGCGCGCCCTGCTCGCCAGCGACTACGAGAAGGCCAAGCGCGCCGTCCTCTGGTTCAAGAGCGTCTTCGGCGACGACTTCTACCTTGAACTGCAACGCCACCAGACCGACAAGCCCGGCGGCGACCGCACTGTTTACGAGCAGCAGCAGATTGTCAACCAAGGCGTCCTGCGACTGGCAGCGGAGACGGGCACCAAAGTCATCGCCACCAATGACGTGCACTTCCTCGACGAGGGCGACGCCGAGGCCCACGACCACCTGATTTGCCTCTGGAACGGCAAGAAAATATACGAGCAGGACCGCATCCACTACACCAAACAGGAGTGGCTCAAGACCCCCGACGAGATGGCCGCCATCTTCGCCGACTTGCCCGAGGCGCTTGCCAACACCCAGGAGATTGTGGACAAGGTGGAGCATTTCAAGCTCAAGCACGCCCCCATAATGCCCGTGTTCGAGATTCCAGAGTCGTTCGGCACCGTGGAAAGCTACAAGCAGCAGTTCACGCACGAGGACCTGGAACGGGAGTTCGAGGCCGACGAGGAGGGCAAGGGGCGCATCCAGCGACTCGGCGGCTACGACCGTGTGTACCGCATCAAGCTGGAGTCGGACTACCTGCGCAAGCTGACGATGGACGGGGCGCACAGGCGCTACGGGGACCCCGTGCCCGACGACATCCAGGAGCGCATCGACTTCGAGCTCGGCGTGATGCGCAATATGGGCTTCCCGGGCTACTTCCTCATCGTGCAGGACTTCATCGCCGCCGCCCGCGAGATGGGCATCTCCGTGGGCCCGGGCCGTGGCTCCGCCGCCGGCTCCGTGGTCGCCTACTGCCTCAAAATCACCGACGTGGACCCGCTCAAGTATGACTTGCTGTTCGAGCGTTTCCTCAACCCCGACCGTATCTCCCTCCCCGATATCGACGTGGACTTCGATGACGACGGACGCTACAAGATTCTCGAATGGATCACCAACAAATACGGCAAAGAACGCGTCGCCCACATCATCACCTATGGCTCTATGGCCGCCAAGTCGAGCATCAAGGACGTGGCCCGCGTGGAGGACCTTGACCTCCAGGAGTCGAACCGCCTCGCCAATATGGTCCCCCAGAAATTCAAAGAGGATCCCAAGACGGGCAAGGCCCCGAAGGTGACCGTCAAGAACTGCCTCAAGCTGGTGCCCGAGATGGTTGACGCCTACCAGAACGGCTCCCAGAAAATCAAGGACGTGCTCAAATACGCCTCGCAGCTGGACGGCACCGTGCGGCAGATCGGCATCCACGCCTGCGGTGTCATCATCGGCGCCGACGACCTCTCCAACTTCGCCCCTCTCGCCACCGTGCCGGACAAGACCACCAAGCAGGACATCATCGTCACCCAATACGAGGGTTCCGTTGTGGAGGATGTGGGGCTCATCAAGATGGACTTCCTCGGCCTGAAGACCCTCACCATCATCAAGGAGACCCTCTCCAACATCAAGAAGTCGCGCGGCATCGATGTGGACATTGACAACATCCCCCTGGACGACCCCGAGACCTACCAGCTTTTCTGCGACGGCGACACCGTGGCCACGTTCCAGTTCGAATCGGCCGGTATGCAGAAATACCTGCGCAAGCTGCAGCCCTCCACCTTCGAGGACCTGATCGCTATGAACGCTCTTTACCGTCCCGGCCCGATGGACTACATTCCGCAGTTCATCGACCGCAAGCACGGGCGCGAGAAAATAGAGTACGACATCCCCGTGATGGAGAAGTACTTGAAAGACACCTACGGCATCACCGTCTATCAGGAGCAGGTGATGCTGCTGTCGCGACTCCTGGCCAGCTTCACCCGCGGCGAGTCCGACACCCTACGTAAAGCAATGGGCAAGAAGCAGCGCGACAAGCTGGACCACCTCAAGCCCAAGTTCATCAAACAGGGCACTGAGAACGGGCACGACCCCAAGGTCCTGGAGAAAATCTGGAGCGACTGGGAGAAGTTCGCCTCCTACGCTTTCAACAAGTCGCACGCCACCTGCTACTCGTGGGTGGCCTACCAAACCGCCTACCTCAAGGCCCACTACCGCGCCGAGTTTATGGCCGCCAACTTGACCAACAACATCAACGACATCGAGACCATCAGCATCTACATTGATGATGCTTCGGACAAGGACATCCGGGTGCTGGGGCCCGATATCAACGAGTCGGACCAGACCTTTACGGTCAACAGTCAGGGCAACATCCGCTTCGGGCTGGCCGCGCTCAAGGGCGTGGGCGGCAGTGCCGCCAACAACATCGTGGAGGAGCGCAACGCCCACGGACCCTACAAGGACATCTTCGACTTCCTCAGCCGCATCGACCTGCGCAGCTGCAACAAACGCTGCATCGAGTCGCTCGCCAAAGGCGGGGCCTTCGACAGTTTCAAGGGAATGCACCGCGCCCAATTCTTCTATTCCGACAAAGAGGGACAGAACTTCATCGACAAGCTCATCCACTACACGAACAATTCACAAAGCAATGCCGCCCAGTTCTCCATTTTCGATATGAGCGACAGCGTGCAGGAAAACGACCATCTTGAATTCCCCGAATGCGAACCCTGGGGACCTTACCTGCAGGTCCAGTACGAGAAAGAGGTGGCCGGCTTCTTCATTTCCGGACACCCCCTTGACGAATACAAGACCATCATCCGCAACTATACCAACGCCACCCTGACGCAGGTCAATGACGAGGAGTTTTTGAAAAAGCAAGTTGCCAGCGGCAAATCCTTCGCCTTCGCCGCCATCGTCACCGAGGCAACCACCCGAATGACCAAGCGAGGCACTGAATTCGGCATCATCAACTTTGAGGACCAGAACACCACCTGGAAGTGGTCGATTTTCGGCGAAGAATACGCCCAATTCAAGCATTTCTTCGAACCCAACAAACGGCTTTTCATCCGCGCCAGAGTGGAAGTCAGGCAGTGGTGGGACAAGGAGAAGAAGGAACAGATTGTGCATTACGAGGTCAAGCCGATGGAAATCCATTTCCTGGAGGACGCATACGAAAAGCTCTGCAAGGAGGTGCGGCTTGTGGTCGGCATCAAGGACGTTTCCCGCGACCTTGCCCAGCAGTTGCTGGCCCAGATTCAGGAGCACAAAGGGAATGTGCCCTTCCACGTGCGCATCGTGGAGGAGGGCGGCGTGTTCTATTCCGACTTCTTCAACTTCTCCACGAAAGTGAACCCTGAGGATTTCTGCAAGAACCTGAAATTGTCCGTACCTTATACCATAGAATTATTATAACCTATAATCATAATAACATTCTTCACCAAGATGAGATTGCCAAGACTATTTTTTATCAATTTGTTTATAATATTGATTTGCACAACAATACAGGCGCAAACTCCAGCAAAGGTTTATTATTATACCATTGACGACAACATCGCGAAGCCGATGCAACGCAAGACGGAGAAGGCGGTCAAGGATGCGGAAGCAATGAAGGCCGACTATCTGTTCCTGGAGATTAACACCTTCGGCGGCGAGCTGGATGCGGCCGACAAGATCAGGACACTGCTGCTGAACGCGCCAATGCCCACATTGGTGTTCGTGAACAACAACGCCGCCTCTGCGGGAGCGCTGATCTCCATCGCTTGCGACAGCATCTATATGTCGCCGGGGGCCTCCATCGGTGCCGCCTCAGTGGTAAACCAGAACGGGGAGATTATGCCCGACAAGTACCAGTCGTATATGCGCTCGCTGATGCGTTCCACGGCGGAGACCAACGGCCGCGATCCGGACATCGCGCAGGCGATGGTGGACCCTGACGTGGAGGTGAAAGGCGTGAGCGAAAAGGGCAAGGTGCTGACTTTCACATCGGAAGAGGCCATCAAGCACGGCTACTGCCAGGGCGAGGCCTCTACCCGTGAGGAGGTGCTGGATAACGCTGGCATCAACTCCTACGAAATTGTGGAGCAGGAACTTACCTGGATTGACATGTTCATCAACTTCCTGGTCAACCCGGCAGTGAGCGGGCTGCTTATTATGTGCATCATCGGCGGCATCTACTTCGAACTGCAGTCGCCGGGCATCGGGTTCCCCTTGGCCATCGCCATCTTAGGCGCCCTGCTCTACTTCGCGCCGCACTATCTGGAGGGACTTGCCGCCCATTGGGAGATTCTCCTGTTCATTGGCGGTCTCATCCTGATTATGTTGGAGATATTCGTCATTCCGGGGTTCGGGGTCGCGGGCATCTCCGGCATCGTGCTCGTGCTGGCGGCCTTCATCCTCACGATGGTGTTCAACATCGGATTCAAGTTCGAGTTCAACCCCAGTTTGGACGCTGCGACGCAGATTGGCAAAAGCACCGCCATTGTCGTGCTGTCCACCGCCGCGGGCTTCTTCCTTTCCATCTGGCTGGGCAAGAAGCTGATTATGGCGGAGACCCCGTTCGGCACGATGGCCCTCAACACGCGGATGGACACCGACAAGGGCTTTGTGGCCCAGGATATGTCGATGCAACACTATGTGGGCAAGACGGGCACGGCCGCCACCTTTATGCGGCCCGCCGGCAAGATCAACATCGACGGCGAAATCATCGAGGCGGAGTCCGACCACGGCCTCATCGACAAAGGCGAGCCCATCATCGTCACCAAATTCGAAAATGCCCAACTCGTTGTCAAGAAACTGAGCCAAGAAACCGAGTAAGCTGCTCAAGACCGTTATGGATATATTCACCCCTTCTTCGCATAAGAGCGCCATCCCGCTGGTGGAAGGCATTCACGCCGGGTTTCCCAGTCCGGCGGAGGACTTTGCCGAGCCCACGCTTGACCTGAACCACTATGTCATCAAAAATCCCGCCTCCACCTTCTACGCCCGCATCAAGGGCGACAGTATGGTGGGCGCGAACATCCAGGATGGCGATATCGTCGTCATTGACAAGTCGTTGGAGCCCGCCGACGGCAGCATTGCCGTGTGTTTCATCGATGGTGAGTTCACGCTGAAGCGCATCCGCATTGAGAAGGGAAAAGTGTGGCTACAGCCCGCCAACCCCGACTTCCCCGCCATCGAGGTGACCGAAGAGAACCATTTCGTGGTGTGGGGCATCGTCACGTATGTCATCAAAAAAATGGGGTGACACTATGTATGGGCTGGCCGATTGCAACAACTTTTTCGTCTCGTGCGAACGGGTCTTCAACCCAGGGTTGAACGGCCGCCCAGTGGTCATCCTGTCCAACAATGACGGCTGCGTCATCTCCCGTTCCAACGAGGCCAAGCAGCTGGGTATCAAGATGGGACAGCCCTTTTATCAGCTGGGCGAGATGATCCGGCGACACAATGTGGCGGTCTTCTCCAGCAATTTTGTGCTTTACGGCGATATGTCGAAGCGGGTGCAGCAGACCCTGCGTTCGATGGTGCCCAGCACGGAAGTATATTCCATCGACGAGTCGTTCCTCGACCTGCGGGGGGTGGATGAAAGACAGTTGGACGCGTTGGGCCATCACATCTCGTACGTGGTGCAGCGCAACACGGGCATTCCCATCAGCGTGGGCATCTCCCCTACTAAAACATTGGCCAAGATTGCCTCCAAGCTCTGCAAACAGTATCCCAAGTTGCGCGGCAGCTGTCTGATGCGCCGGCCCGAGGACATCGAGAAGGTGCTACGCAAGTTCCCCATCGAGGACGTGTGGGGCATCGGGCGACGATTCTCCGCAATGCTCAAAACACAGGGCATCCAGACCGCCTACCAGTTCACGCAGCTGCCCGTGGAACGCGTGCAGCGGCTGATGCACGTGGGCGGGGTCAAGACCTGGCGCGAGCTGCGGGGCGAGCCCTGCGTGGATTTTGAAGAACACAGCCGCGAAAAGCAGCAGATCACCGTCTCCCGCAGTTTCAGCAAGGAAATCACCGACGTGGCCGACCTGCAGCAGCAAATCGCCCTTTTCACCTCTATGGCCGCCGAGAAACTGCGCAAGCAGCAGAGCGTCTGCGACACCCTGATCGTGTTCCTGCTCACCAACCGTCACCGGGAGGACAAGCCCCAGCAGTTCGCCAACCGGCTGGTGCCGCTTCACAGTTCCACCGACAGCACGCTGGAGTTGGTGGACATCGCCACCCGCACCGTCGTAGAGATCGCCCGCCCCGGTTTCGAGTACAAGAAGGCCGGCGTCATACTCTCCGACCTGCACCCCGGCAATGCCGTGCAAGCCGCGCTCTTCGACGAGACCGACCACGAGAAGCACCGCCGCCTGATGGCCGCCCTCGACGATATCAACCGCAAGCAGGGCGCCCACTCCGTGGTGGTCGCCACCGCCGGCTTCGACGGCATCAAGATGAATCGCCAGCACCTCTCCCGCAACTTCACCACCCAATGGGACGACATTATCGAAATCAACTGCCCAACATAACCTTTACTCTTCAAATTTTATTAAAAATAATTTTTGAATAATTTTTTCATAACATTAAATTTATTTTAGTATTTTTGCGCCATAGAAAAATAAACCTTGATGACAGACTACCACGACATACTGGACACCCCCATTGAATACCTGAAAGGCGTAGGTCCGAAGCGGGCTGAAGTCTTTCGCAAGGAGTTCAACATATTTACGTTCAGAGACTTGCTTCACTATTATCCATACCGGCACGTGGACAAGTCGCACATCCATCACGTGAGCGACATTGTGGAGGACGGCAGTTACATCCAGTTGCGCGGCCGCATCACGGGGGCGCAGGTAATGGGGCAGCAACGGTCCAAGCGGCTGGTGGCGCAGTTCTCCGACGAGACGGGCCATATCGAGCTGGTCTGGTTCAACGGCATCAAGTGGGTGCAGGATTTGCTGGCGCAGAAACAGGAGTTCATCATCTTCGGGAAGCCCACCCTTTTCAACGGCCGGTGGAATATGACGCATCCTGAGATGCTGGACCCGCAGGCGAAAAGCGACTCTCCCGTGCCGATGGGCTTTCTGCCCCTCTACAACACTTCCGAACTGGCCAAAAAGAAGACGCTTGACTCGAAGGCGGTGGCCAAACTGACAGCCAACCTGATTCCTGTCGTAAAGGATGTCATCCCCGAGCTGTTGCCCGACGAGATGCTGCGGAATCTCAACTTGATGCCATTGAAGGAGGCGTTGTGCAACATCCATTATCCTGAAAACAACCAGCAACTGTCGCGCGCCGTGTTGCGACTCAAGTTCGACGAGTTGTTCTTTTTGCAACTGAAGATGCTGATGTTGAAGCAAATCAACACCAAGCGCATCCCGGGGCACCGTTTTGAGAAGGTGGGGCATTATTTCAACACCTTCTACAAGGAGCATTTGCCTTTTGAACTCACCAACGCCCAGAAACGCGTCATCCGGGAAATACGGGCAGACGTGGGCAGCGGGCGGCAGATGAACCGTCTGCTGCAAGGCGACGTGGGCAGCGGCAAGACCATCATCGCGCTGTTCACGATGCTCATTGCCAAGGACAACGGTTTCCAGGCCTGTCTGATGGCGCCCACGGAGATACTGGCCACACAGCATTTCGACAAGATCAGCAAGCAGCTGGCCCCGTTGGGGTTGCGGGTGGAGTTCCTGTCGGGCTCCACCAAGACCGCCAAGCGCCGCCAGATACTGGAGGGGTTGCAGAGCGGCGATGTCGATATCCTCATCGGCACGCACGCCCTGATAGAGGATCCCGTCGTGTTCCAAAACCTCGGGTTGGTGGTCATCGACGAGCAGCACCGTTTCGGCGTGGAGCAGCGGGCCAGGCTGTGGCGCAAAAACGCCGTGCCCCCGCACGTTTTGGTGATGACGGCCACGCCCATCCCGCGCACTTTGGCGATGACGCTATACGGCGACCTTGATGTCTCCGTCATCGACGAGTTGCCACAGGGACGCAAGCCCATCATTACCCGCCATCTTTACGAAAAGGACCGTCTCAAACTGTTCGGTTTTATGCGGAAGCAGATTGCGGAAGGACGGCAAGTATTCGTGGTCTATCCCCTCATACGGGAATCGGAAAAAAGCGACCTGCTGGACCTTATGGCCGGTTACGAGGCGATAGAGCGCGACTTTCCCCCACCCCAGTACGGCATCGGCGTGGTGCACGGCAAGATGAAGCCCGAGGACAAAGACCTGGAGATGCAGCGGTTTGCCAAGAACCAGTCGCAGATACTGCTGTCCACCACCGTCATCGAGGTGGGCATCGACATACCCAACGCCACCGTGATGGTCATCGAGAATGCGGAGCGTTTCGGGCTGTCGCAGTTGCACCAGCTGCGCGGGCGCGTGGGTCGGGGCGGCAACCAGTCCTATTGCATCCTGATGTCCAAGTACGAACTGACCAGCGATGGGCGCAAGCGGCTCAACGCGATGGTCAGCACCAACGACGGCTTCGAGATTGCCAACATCGACCTGCAACTGCGCGGGCCGGGCGACATCCAGGGCACGCAGCAGAGCGGGATGCTCGACTTCAAGATCGCCGACCTTGCCAAAGACGAGAAGCTGGTGAGCTACACCCGCAACCTGGCCATCCAGATTCTCGACGACGACCCCGATCTGCAGAAGCCGGAACACTACCGGCTGAAAGCCAAGGTGGACGAGCTAATAAGAAGCGAGGTCAACTGGAGTGTAATCAGCTGACCTCGCCTCTAATCATTAACAAAAAAAACTTTCGTTTTAGTAGACAACCGTCACCTTGCCGGACTTCTCATACACTGTGCCGTCGAAATCCTGATAGGTGGTGAAATAGACGAATGTGGAGCCGGTGGGCACTTTCTTGCCATTGACGGTAGCATCCCATCCCTCATTCAAATCCGAAGTCTGGAACACCAGGTTTCCGTAGCGGTCGAAGAGTCTCAGCGTATAGCTGCCCTCCTTCACCTCCATCTGCACAGGCATAAACACATCGTTAATGCCGTCGCCGTTGGGCGTGAAGCTGTTGGGCAGATAGAAGCGCGTCTGCTCGTGCACCTCGATGGTTTTGGAATAGGTGTCGGAGCAGCCCTCGTCATTGGTCACCTCAAGGGTGATGGTGTAGGTACCAATATCATTATAAGTATAGGTCAGCCCCAGCTCCTCGCTGGTGTTGAGGTCGCCGAGATCCCAGTGGTTATGAGTCTGGTACTGGGAACAGTTGCTGAAGACAATCATCTCACCCACCAGATAGGAAGGCGCTTCAGGAATGAGGTTGAAGCAAGCCACAGGATTGGGCAGGCCATCCACGGTAAAGGTGCTGGTGGCAGAACAGCCCAGGCTGTCGGTCACGGTAAGGGTATAGTCCCCACCGTGGATATCCACCAAGCTGTCGGTGGCGCCATTCATATTCGGAGTCCAGACATAATGGAGGGTGCCGGTGCCTTCCGTCACGGTCACGGCGAGGTAGCCGTCCTGCAGTCCACAGTGTTCTGGCGTGTTCTCACGCAACTCGATATGCGGGTTAGAGGTGATATGCAAGAGCACTTGTGAAACGCTGTCGCAGCCGCTGCCGTTGGAGAAGTGGGCCTCCAGAAGGGTGTCGCGCGCCACATTCTGAACCGGCAGCGTAAAGTTATAGTTGTTGTAGGCCTGGCCCACGCAAATCTGGTCCTCAATCAGTCCGGAACTGCCCCGGGCGCAATAGAAAGTGATGGTGTCCATCGCGTAGCATCCGTCGCCATAGAATGGGCTGTTGGAGGCATAGATATAGAACGTGGTGTCGTTATGGATGACAAAGGGAGGCACGTCGTATTGGGTCTGGCTAGTTGTTGGCAGAGGCTCGTCGTTCAGGGCATAATAGGCTCTGGGATAATTGTTCACCGAGATGGTAAGACTGACGGTCTCGCCCTCGCAGAAGCGCGTCCCCGGCGCGATGTTGTAGGTAAACGCAGGAGTGGGGGTCACAACAATATCGGCGGAGAAGATAGTGTCGCCCACATTGCTACCCACTCGGCGAACCAGTTTATAACGTCCGCTCATCGCTGCCGTGACGTTCTGGCGGTCAAAGCTGGGTGTGGTCGTGGTGGTGGAGTAGCCATCGGGACACACCCAAGTATAGGTCAGGCCAGGCAGAGGATTGGTTTCCGGATAATTGAGCATCAGCATCTGGCCCTCGCACAGCGGGCTGTTGTCCTCGATTTGCTCCAAGACTGTACAGTCTGTGGTGGCTTGGGCGTATGGGACATTCACGCGGTTGAAGTTGATGGTGCCGGCACTACCGTTATAATTGGTAATGAGCAACAGATAGATTTGGCCGACTTGGGCATTGGGAATATAGCACCATTCGGTATAATCAGCATAGTAGCTGCAATCTGTCATCTGAATAGTGTTGCCAGAAGCGGTGGCGGGATGGGGCCAGCCGCCAGTCTGATTGTTGCTATGGTCGCCGTTGGTGGGACGGTGCGAGCCAGGACCGCCCGAAGTGGTCAGGGTGTAAGTCCCGTTACACAGATTCGTCAGGAACGTCGGCACATCCGTCGTGGGGAATGGTCCCCAACAAGCAAAGTCCACGTCAATACCTGTATGAGACGTGTTGAATTGCTCAATATAGATAAGAAGGCTGCCCGGCTGGTATATCTTCATATAATACCAGGCCGGTCTCGGAGTAGAGCCAAGACAACACGCGGAACTTGAGCCCAGGAAAGAGGATGCATTGCCGTTGCCCGTACCCGAGGGATAGGTAATACCCATCGGGTTGTTGTCGGTACAGAAGGGGTGGATACCGTCAAAATCGCAAGGTGACTGCCCGTGCGAAGGAACAACCGATGCCACCAAGGAGAAAAAAAGCAGTAACAAAGAGAGTCTGTTTCTCATAGAGCAAATGCTATATATTTGGTTTTGAGTTAATTATCAAAAAAATATTTACAAATTCCAAACTTCACGATTTCAACACAACAGATAAAACGTATTTGAAAAAAAAATGTTTCAATCCATTGTCATTTTTTTATTCTGTTTATCTGTTTCAAATTTATCCGTTTTAAATTAATGATGCAACTTTTCAATTTTTGTTACAAAAGAAAAAAAGCGAAAGGGATGCGTTATCGTCTGTTCGTCAAAAAAGGGTTCTCCATTATCGCTTATTTTCAAAGAGGCGGCAAATATACAAAAAAATAACAATTGCTCTTGACAAGCAACGGAAAAAAGATTATTTTTGCGACCTGTTTGTATTACTGCCATTTTGGGTGTAGTGCATCATTTAATTTATGAAACATCAACAATATGAGTTATATAGAATTTGACAAGAACACTTTAGTAAATCTCAATTTCACGAAGACAAGGGAGATTCTCCGGTGTAGCCGCACCGGGACATTCTCCACAACAACCTTGGCAGGACTGAACACCCGCAAGTACCACGGGCTCTTCATCGTGCCGCAGGACAAGTTCAACCACGAGCGCCACGTGCTGGTGTCCAACCTGAACGAGACCATCGTGGTCAACGATATGGATTTCCACATCAGCGTGCACCAATACAAAGGTGGCGCCATCAATCCCAAGGGGAACAAATACCTCCAGCACTTCACTGCCGACAACATCCCTCTTTATCAGTATCGGGTGGGCAAGTTCAACTTCACCAAGGAGTTCCTGCTGCTCAACGATGCCGACCGCGTGATCATCAAATACACCATCCTCGACGACTACGAGTCTGCGGCCATCCAGTTCGAGCCGATGCTGGCCTTCCGCAACATCCACGCCCTGACGCACTGCAACGACGCCGCCAACACCGGCTACCAGCCTGTGGAAAAAGGCGTGGGCTTTTGTATGTACCGTGACTACACGCCGGTGTACATCCAGTGTTCGGAGGAGATCACCTACCAGCACAACCCGGTGTGGCACAAGGACATCGAATATGAGGAGGAGTTGAACCGCGGTTACGAAGGCCACGAAGACCTTTTCGTGCCGGGGCACATCACAGCCCAGGTCGCCAACAAGGAGCTCTACATCACCATCGGCACCGAGCCGATAGATCCCAAGGAGATTGCCAAGTTGTACAAAGCCGAGAGCAAGCGTCACACGGCGCGCTCGTCGTTCTTCAACTGCCTGCAGAACGCTGCCGAGCAGTTCATCGTGCAGCGTGGCGGCAAGACGGAGATCATCGCCGGCTACCCGTGGTTCGGCCGCTGGGGCCGCGACACCTTCATCGCCCTGCCGGGCCTGACGCTCGCGTTGGGTCGACACCAGCTCTGCAAGCAGATTATGGACGATATGATCGCCGATATGCGCGATGGTCTGTTCCCCAACATCGGCGAGGGCAACGAAGCCGCCTACAACTCCGTGGACGCCCCGCTGTGGTTCTTCCGGACGCTCCAGCTGTATGCTGAAAAGACCCGTTCCAAGCGCAAGGTGTGGGAGGAGTACGGCCCGGTGATGCGCCGCATCCTCGACGCCTACCGCCACGGCACCCTCAATGGCATACGCCGCCTTGACAACGGCCTCATCTACGCCGGCGGTCCGGGACTGGCCCTCACGTGGATGGATGCCATCGTGAACGGACAGCCCGTCACCCCGCGCACCGGCTGCCAGGTGGAGATCAACGCTCTCTGGTACAATGCCGTCAAGTTCTGCCTTGACCTGGCCCGTGTCGCCAAAGACACAGAATTCACCGCCGAGTGGGAGCCACTGATCCAGGATTTCCCTGCCGTCTTCAAGGAGACCTTCTGGTCGAAGGATTTGGGCTATCTGGCCGACTATGTGGACGGTGACTACAAGAATTTCCAGGTGCGGCCCAATATGATGATTGCCGCATCCCTGCCTTACACGCCCGTCAGCGAGAAGATTCGCCAGCTGATCCTGAAGCGTACCTGTGAGGAGCTGCTCACCGAGAAGGGCATCCGCACGCTCTCTCCCGACGATCCCGCCTACAAGGGGCACTATCACGGCAACCAGGCCGAGCGCGATGCCGCCTACCATCAGGGCACCTGCTGGCCGTGGCTGCTCTACCCCTTCACCGACGGTATGCTGGCCGTTTACCAGGAGCAGGCCATTCCGGTCCTGAAGAAAATACTATACCATTTCGACAGTTGTATGACGCAATATGGCATCTCCACTGTGGCCGAGATCACCGACGGAGATCCTCCATACAAGCCCAACGGCTGCATCTCGCAGGCGTGGAGCGTGGCCGCGCTGCTGTATCTGAAATGGCGGGTGGAGCAGAATGAATTGAGAATTAAGAATTGAGAATTGAGAATGTAGGGGGGCAAGGCTCCACAAACATATAATAAATATTTGTATCGCGTATTGATTAAAAACATATTATGAAAGTCTTGATGTTCGGGTGGGAATTCCCACCACATATCTCTGGAGGATTGGGCACGGCCTGTTACGGGCTGACCAAGGGGCTTGCGCTCAACGGAGTGCAGGTCACCTTCGTGATGCCGCACGCCTTCGGCGACGAAGACGAGAACTACGTCAGGATCCGGAACGCCTCCGACGTGGAAATCGACACCAGCAGCGCCATATATCGGGAACTTTTCCCCAACGCCACCTTCATCCAGGTCAACTCGCGTCTTATTCCATACGTGGGTCTTGACGGCTACTACAATGTCATCAACCAGATGGGGAGCGGGATTCTGGAGCAGGAGTTCGAGGGCTCGCGGCGCAAGCACACCTTCGCGTCCGGCTACGGCCCCAACCTGATGCAGGATGTTAACCTTTATGCCCAGGTGGCCGCCGAAATCGCCAAGCAGGAGGACTTTGACCTGATTCACGCCCACGACTGGCTCACCTACCGGGCCGGCATCGCGGCCAAAAAGGTCAGCGGCAAGCCCCTGGTGGTGCACATCCACGCCACTGAGTTCGACCGTTCCGGCGAGCACAATCTCAACGACATCGTCTATGGGATGGAGCGTGAGGGTATGAGCGCCGCCGACGCCGTGTGCGCCGTCAGCGACCTGACCCGCAACATCGTCATCGAGAAATACGGCATCCCCGCCGAGAAGGTCTTCACCCTCCACAACGCTGTGGTGCCCTCCGACAAGAAGATTGTCAGGAAGAAGAACGTCAACGAGAAGATTGTCACCTTCCTCGGGCGCGTGACCTTCCAGAAGGGTCCCGACTACTTCGTGGAGACCGCCCTGCGGGTGCTGGAGAAGGACCCCGACGTGCGTTTTGTGCTGGCCGGCGACGGCGATATGATGCAGCACATCATCGAGCGCGTGGCCGAGCTGGGCATCTCCGACCGTTTCCACTTCACCGGCTTCCTGCGTGGCGCTGACATCGACAAGATGTTCGGGATGAGCGACGTGTATGTGATGCCCTCCATCTCCGAGCCTTTCGGCATCTCGCCGCTGGAGGCAATGCGCGCCAAGGTACCCGTGGTCATCTCCAAGCAGTCGGGTGTGGCCGAAGTGCTGCAGCACGCCATCAAGGTGGATTTCTGGGATATCGACGCCACCGCCGATGCCATATACGGTTTGCTCCACTACCCTGCCCTCTCCAAGCTGTTCGCCGACAAGGGCGAAGAGGAGGTCAACAACCTCAAATGGGAAAACGTGGCCAAAAAACTCAAAGTCATTTACGAAAAAACACTCCGCTATGAATAGAATATGTTTCCATTTTCAAATCAGCCAGCCCTTCCGGTTGCGCACCTATCGTTTCTTTGACATCAATCAAGAACACGATTATTTCGACGAATACCAGAACCATTATCTGGCCCAGCGTCTGGCGGAGAGGTGCTACCTGCCCGCCAACAAGATGATGCTGGAACTCATCAAGCGCTATCCTGACAACTTCAAGCTCAGCTTCAGCATCTCGGGCAGTTCGATAATGCTGTTCAAGAACTACTGTCCCGAGGTGATTGACAGTTTCAAGAAACTCCTCGCTACAGGATGCGTGGAAATCACCGGCAGCACCTACACCCACAGCATCGCCTCCCTGCACGGCAAGGACGCCTTCCTTGAGCAGGTGCGCCTTCAGGAAAAGCTGTTGAAGGAGACCTTCGATGTGAAACCTGTCTCGTTCTGCAACACAGAAGTCATCTACTCCGACGAAATCGGCGAGTGGCTGGGCGAGGCCGGCTACCAGGTGGTCCTCACCGAGGGCGCGCGCCACATCCTGGGCTGGAAGAGTCCGCAATACCTCTATTGCAACCCTTACCAGACCGATGTGAAACTGCTGCTCCGCTCCTACCGGCTCTGCGACGACATCACGTTGCGCTTCAACGACCGCAGCTGGGACCAGTACCCGCTGACCGCTGAGAAGTACCTCCGTTTCCTCGACAACACCAAGTCGAGCAGCGACGCCCCCTTCATCAACCTGTTCTGGGATTATGAGACGATTGGCGAGCACTATACCGAGGACACCGGCATTTTCGACTTCTTCCGCAGTCTGGTGGCCCGTCTGGCAGCGCATCCCAACTACAGTTTCATCACCCCGAAGGAGGTGTTGGATATGGACATCAGCCCTGCCACGATGCACGCCCCGTGGCCCATCTCCTGCTCCGGCGAGGAGAAGGACACCAACGAATGGATCGGCAACGTGCTGCAGCAGGAGGCCTTCAACCAGCTCTTCAAGCTGGAAGACCTTTACAAGAGTTCTAAAAACGAGGCGGCCAAACTCAGCTGGTTGCGCCTGCAGGGTGCCGACCACTTCAACTTTATGAGTTCCAAATGGTTCGGACACCGTTTTGTCAAACGTAACTTTGAGGTGTACTCCTCTCCGTACCAGGCATTCATCAATTATATGAATGTGCTGAATGACATCAAAATACAATTAGAGAAGAAGAAATAAACGCACAAAGCCTCGGTTTCGGGGCTTTTTTTTCGTGAAAACATCAAAAAAATCAGCAATGGCAAAGAAGGCTACCAAGTCAAAGAAACGCGGCTTTTGGCGCGTGTTAGGACAAGTCGTATTGATTTGTTTCCTGTTAAGCATATTCGTCACCATCCTGTTCCGGTGGGTGAATCCGCCGGTCACGCCACTGATGGTCATCCGGAAGGTGCAGCACGGCTACAGTATCGAGAAGAAATGGAAGCCTATTGAGGAAATTTCACCGAATATGTACAAGGCGGCCATTGCTTCGGAGGACAACTATTTCCTCGGGCACCGTGGTTTTGACGTGATTGCCATCGACCAGGCGGTCAAGGAGCGGGAACACGGGCGCCGGCGCGGGGCGAGCACCATATCGCAGCAAACGGCCAAGAATGTGTTCCTGTGGCCGAGGAGTTCGTGGATACGCAAGGGATTTGAGGTCTATTACACCTTTTTGATAGAGACTTTCTGGAGCAAGGAGCGCATAATGGAGGTCTATCTGAACGTCATCGAGATGGGACCGGGCATTTACGGGGCCGAGGCCGCCGCGCAGCACTATTTCCATTGCAGTGCCAAGCATTTGAGCGCCCGGCAGGCCGCCCTCATCACCGCCTGCTACCCTGCCCCGCTGAAGCGAAACCCTGGCCATCCCTCAGGATATGTGTCGCACCAAGCGGGAGTCATCCAAGGCCGGATGGCCCGCTACGGCAACCCCAAGTTCACGAAGGAATACATCAGTGGCTGCCAGAAACGATACAAGGCGGCCGTGAAGAAATGGGAGACCAAAAAGAAACGGCAGGTGAGCAAAAAACGCAACACCCGCCGTTAGCATTCAAACTATTGCAGCGCAATACTATTTCTTGAAATAGCGGTTGAAGAGACCTTCGAAACCTTTCCCGTGACGGGCCTCGTCCTTTGCCATCTCGTGGACCGTGTCGTGAATGGCGTCGAGGTTGAGTTCCTTGGCGCGACGGGCGATACGCATCTTGTCCTCGCAGGCGCCACATTCGGCCACCATACGTTTCTCGAGATTGGTCTTGGTGTCCCAAACCACTTCTCCCAGCAATTCGGCGAAACGGGCGCAGTGGTCGGCTTCCTCAAAAGCGTAGCGGCGGAACGCCTCGGCGATTTCGGGATAGCCCTCGCGGTCGGCCTGACGGCTCATTGCCAGATACATACCCACTTCGGTGGCCTCACCCATAAAGTGTGCGTTCAAGTCCTTCTTCATCTCGTCGTCAGTGTCCTTGGCGATGCCAATCACGTGCTCGGTCACGAAATTCAGTCCGGCACTCTCATCGAGCACTTTCCATTCGACAAGTTGTTTGCATTGAGGGCATCTTTCTGGGGCTTCAGTGCCTTCGTGGACATAACCGCAAATCGGGCATACAAATTTTTTCTTCATAAGAACAATCTTTTTTAAGTTTATGATTATAATAATTAAAGGATGTTGTGTCGTTATGCGATGTTAAGTTGCAGCTGCAAAAATACTAAAAAGGTTGACAAATGCAACCGATGCGAAAAAATATTGTTATTCACAGGCGCGCCCCATTCTGATGCAGATTATGCGAACAATCAATGATATTTTTTTGTACTTTTGCGACCTCATAAAAGCGGCGACGGAGAACAGCATCCGTCACGTGCCAACGTGCTATAGACAACATATTTATAATTAAACAAATAACAGTTAAACAAATAATTGATATGTACACCAATTTCCAAAATCATCTTCAGAAAGAATTGGCCGACATCAAAGAGGCCGGCTTGTACAAAAACGAACGCATCATCGTCTCCCCGCAAAGTGGTGAGATTACATTGAAGGATGGCAGCAAGGTGCTGAACTTCTGCGCCAACAACTATCTGGGGTTGGCCAACAACCCGAAGTTGATCGCCGCCGCCAAGGAGGCTCTCGACACCCACGGCTATGGTATGGCCTCCGTGCGTTTCATCTGCGGCTGTTCCGACCTGCACAAGGCCCTGGAACAGAAGATCGCCGAGTTCTTCGGCACTGAGGACACCATCCTCTACGCTGCTTGTTTCGACGCCAACGGCGGTGTGTTCGAGCCCCTGTTGACCGACCAGGACGCTATCATCTCCGACGCGCTGAACCACGCCTCCATCATCGACGGCGTGCGTCTTTGCAAGGCCGTGCGCTATCGTTACAAAAACGCCGATATGGCCGACCTCGAGGAGCAACTGAAGGCTGCACAAGCCCAGCGTTTCCGTATCATCGTCACCGACGGTGTCTTCTCTATGGACGGCAACGTCTGCCCGCTGGACAAGATTTACGAATTGGCCCAGAAATACGACGCTATGGTTATGGTGGACGAGAGCCACTCCGCCGGCGTGGTCGGACAGACCGGTCGCGGCGTGACGGAGCGCTACAACCTGCGCGGCAAGATCGAGATCCTCACCGGCACACTCGGCAAAGCCTTCGGCGGCGCCATCGGCGGTTTCACCACCGGCAAGAAGGAAATCATCGATATGCTGCGTCAACGCTCCCGTCCGTACCTCTTCTCCAACTCCATTCCTCCTATGGTGGCCGCTGCCGGCTGCAAGATGGTCGATATTATGTCGGAGACCAACGAGCTGCAGGACAAGCTGCACAGCAACACCGAATACTTCGTGGGCAAGATGAAAGCCGCCGGTTTCGACATCAAGCCGACCGAATCCGCCATCTGCGCCGTGATGCTGTATGACGCCAAGTTGTCACAAGTGATGGCCGCCAAACTGCAAGAGGAAGGCATCTATGTGACCGGCTTCTACTATCCTGTGGTGCCGAAAGACCAGGCCCGTATCCGCGTGCAGATTTCCGCCGCTCACGAGCCCGAACACCTCGACAAGTGCATCGCCGCCTTCACCAAGATCGGCAAGGAACTCGGCGTGATTAAATAACGGTTGTCACACAATATTTCAACCCTTATTACGTTAACCCAGCATTATTATTCACATTATTAATAACCTAAAAGGATTTAGAAGAATGAAAAAAATCGCTTTATTTGCAATCGTTTGCTGCGCTGTGATATTCTCCAGCTGCAACAGAGATCAGCACTCCTACTACACCACCACCGTTTTCAACTTCGCGCATCACGATGACGAAGTCAGCGCCAAAGCCGTGTTAGGCACTATCAACCTCTACTGGGATGGTGAATACACCTTCACCGGCAACGACGAGGCCTACACTGATGTCAGAGCTGAAGGCAAATACCTCCAAGCCAAGGTTGCCATCCTCGCTCACGGCAATGAGCTCAAAGCGCATATGGGTGCCAATGACTACTTCTACTACAATCTCTACAGAAAAGACAACACTCTGTTGGAGAAGACCAAGTTCTACATTGACGCGGACGGTGATTTCGACTGCATTGTCGAAGTGGACAACGTGGAAGGCGAAGAGTAATCCCGGACACAATCATTCAGAAATAAAAGCAAAAGGCAGCGTCAAACCGCTGCCTTTTTTTTTGTATGTTTGCCGTCTAAAATTTCCAGTTATGAAAGAGACCATCTGCGCCATATCCACGCCACCGGGCATCGGGGCCATCGCCATTGTTCGCACATCCGGGGAGGAGTCGTTTCGCATCGCATCGTCCCTGTTCCATCACCTCGACGTGACCGCAATGCCAGCCCAAGCAGCCCGTTTCGCCGAGTTGTTCGACGGTGACGCTCTACTCGACCAGGTGGTGGTCACCAAGTACGCCGCCCCCCGTTCCTACACGGGCGAGGATATGGTGGAGATATCCTGTCACGGCTCGCTCTACATCCAGAAGCGCATTGTGGAACTGCTGGTGGAGAGAGGCTGCCGGCTTGCCGAACCCGGCGAGTTCACGCAGCGCGCCTTCCTCCACGGCAAACTCGACCTGCCGCAAGCCGAGGCCGTGGCCGACCTCATTGAGTCGCAGTCGGAGACCACCCACAAGTTGGCCATCGGCCAGCTGCGCGGCGATTTCTCCAAGCGGCTGAGCGCCTTGCGCGAACGCTTCGTCCAGATGGCCTCGCTCCTGGAGTTGGAACTCGATTTCAGCGAAGAGGAGGTGGAGTTCGCCGACCGCAGTGAGTTGCTCGCCCTCCTGGACGAGCTTGACGGCGAGGTGGGGCGGCTGATACGCTCCTTCAAGGCCGGCAACGTGCTCAAGCGGGGCGTGCCCGTGGCCATCGTCGGCCAGCCCAACGTGGGCAAGTCCACCCTGCTGAACGCCATCCTGCAGCACGACCGCGCCATCGTGTCGCCCATCCCCGGCACCACCCGCGACACAGTGGAGGACACCTTCGTCATCGACGGCACCCTGTTCCGCTTCATTGACACCGCCGGCCTCCGCCAATCCGACGACACGCTCGAGAGCATCGGCATTGAGCGCACCTACCAGGCGCTCTCGCAGGCCTCCGTGGTACTTTATCTCGTGGATGTCACCCGCACCACCCTCGCCGACCTCAAGGCAGAGATGGAGGAGTTCCAACAGCGGGTCAGCCTGGACGAGAAAGAGATCATCCCCGTGGCCAACAAGATTGACGAGCTGGAGACGATGCCCAATGATTACAAGGAGTGGCACGATATGGGGGTGTTGTTCGTATCCGCCAAACGGCGGGTCAACCTCGGTGACATTGAAGAACGGTTGAGTCTATATGTGCAACAGCATAAAATCCAAGACCTTACCCTCATCACTAACGAACGGCATTACGCCCTGCTCTGTGACGTGGAGAGCGCCATCGGGCGTATCCGCCAAGGGCTGGAGAGCGGCCTGCCCACGGACCTGGTGGCGGAGGAGGTGCGCGCCGCCCTGCACGGCATAGGACTGCTTACTGGGAGCGTGTCCACGGATGAGTTGCTGGACAACATCTTCGGGAAGTTCTGTATCGGCAAATAATCCACGAAATATCCACGAATTACACGAATTTCACGAATAAATCCACGAATTACACGAATTTCACGAATTATACGAATTAGCGAATATCACGAATAAATTTTGTAATTTTGCGGACCCTAAAAAACGAGACAATGAATACAAGACTCAGTGTTAACATCAACAAGGTAGCCACCATCCGCAACGCGCGTGGGGGCAATATGCCTGACCTCATACAAGTGGCCAAAGACTGCGAACGTTTTGGTGCCCAGGGCATTACGGTACACCCGCGTCCCGACGAGCGCCATATCCGCTATCAGGATGTCTATGACCTCAAGAAAATCGTCACCACAGAATTCAACATCGAGGGTTATCCTTCCGACCGGTTTATGCAGCTGGTGTTGGAGGTAGTGCCCACGCAAGTCACGCTGGTGCCTGACCCGCCCGAGGCGCTGACCTCCAACGCGGGCTGGGACACGATCCAGAACAAGGCATTTCTCACAGACATCATCGGGCAACTGAAGGCCAAGGGCATCCGCACCAGCATCTTTGTGGACGCCAACCCGCAGATGATTGTCCACGCCAAGGAGACCGGCACCGACCGTGTGGAGCTCTACACCGAGTCGTACGCCGCCCATTACCTGCAGAACCGCGAGGAGGCCATCCGCGACTTTGTGGTGGCCGCCCAGGAGGCCCAACGGCAACAAATCGGGCTCAATGCCGGCCACGACCTATCTTTGGTCAACCTTCGCTACTTCCAGGAGCAGATTCCCGGGCTCTTGGAGGTCTCCATCGGCCACGCCCTGATTTGCGACGCTCTTTATTTGGGCTTGCAGGAGACCATACGGCAGTATCTGCAGCAACTTCAATAGTGTTATGGCGCGCAAGCACCGTGTCATCCCCATCTTTATACCCGAGAAGGCGTGTCCGCACCGATGCGTCTATTGTAATCAGTATGCCATCGCAGGCAAGCCACACGTGCCCACACCCGAGGAGGCCCATCACATCATAGAACAACATCTCGCCACCATTCCGGAAGAGGCCGAGAAGCGCATCGCCTTTTTCGGGGGCAGTTTCACAGGTATGCCCATCGCCGAGCAGAACGCCTACTTGGAGGTGGTTCGGCCCTATTGGGAGAGCGGAGCCGTCAGCGGCATCCAACTCTCCACACGTCCCGACTACATCACGCCCGAAATCCTCGACAACCTGAAGTCGCAAGGGGTGGTGCTCATCGAACTGGGCGCCCAGTCGCTGGACGACGAGGTGTTGCGAAAAGCGGGGCGCGGGCATACGGCACAACAGGTGGAAGAGGCCTCCGCACTCATCAGAGCCCGCGGATTCCAACTGGGATTGCAGATGATGATCGGGCTGCCGGGCGACACATTGGAGAAATCCCTGTTCACAGCCCGACGCATCCGGGAGTTAGGCGCCGGATGCACCCGCATCTACCCCACCCTGGTGGTGGAAAACACCGTGCTGGCCCGTCAATACCGTGATGGCCGCTACCAACCGCTCTCCATTGAGGAGGCGGTGGCCTGGACCAAAGAGCTGTATCGCTTTTTTACGGAGAACGGCATCCAGATACTGCGCATCGGGCTGCATCCCTCAGAGGGATTGTTGTCGGGCCGCGACTACATTGCGGGCCCTTTCCACGTCTCTTTCAAGGAATTGGTGTTGACGGCCCTCTGGCACGACAGGATTGAGGAATTGGCCCTAAAACATCAAGGGGAGCCCTTCACTTTGGAAGTCTCCCCCGAAGAGATCAACTACGCGATTGGTTACGAATCAGCCAACCGCAAGGCATTTCCCGATGTGCTCATCACCCTTCGAAAAGGGTAATTCCCACACGTTTACATCTTGATTTTCTTGAACATCCTGTTCCAACGGATTTTGCCCTTGTCGCCCCACGTCTTGAACTTATCGACGGAGAGCCAAACCACGGAGGCCTTGCCCACGATATGGTCCTCGGGCACAAAGCCCCAGAAGCGGGAGTCGGCGGAGTTGTGACGGTTGTCGCCCATCATAAAGTAGTAGTTCATCTTGAAGGTGTAGGAATGCGCCTCCTGGCCGTTGATATACACCTTGCCATCACGCACTTGCAGCGTATTGTTCTCGTATTGGCGGATAATCTGCTCATACAGGACAATATTTTTGGCATCTATAGCCACCGTCATACCTTTGGCAGGGACAACAAGAGGGCCGAAATGGTCTTTGTTCCAGGCATAATCGGGTGAATGCGGGAAAATGGATGGGTCGTACTCGCCAGCCTTGTCTTCCAACACCTGAACCGTATAGCCCATCTTGGTGATTTTGGCCACTTGGTCGGCATTCAAGCGATAAACGGCCGTGTATTGGTCCACGCGCTGCACATCTTCCTCATTGATATTCAACTCTTTGCGTTTCTTTAAAGAGAGTTGCATACCCGTAGGATGATAAACCATATAGGAATATTGTATGCGTTTGGGGTTGGTGACGGGCTGGCCGTTGATATGCACCTGTTTGTTGACAATGGAGAGTTTGTCACCCGGCAGGGCGATGCAGCGTTTCACATAGTTCTCGCGCTTGTCCACGGGACGGGCCACAATATGGTACTCTTTCCACACGGCGTCGCGGCCTTTGCCAGGATAATAGTCGCCGGCATATTTCTGTTGCAACTGCATAATCGTTTCCGGGGCGTAGCGATAATAGACATTCTGCTTGTCCACTTGCGGGGCATTGGGGTTGAGCATTGCCTCAAACTCGCGCACGATGGCGTAGTAGCTCTCTGCCTGGCGCTCCAGCGCGACCGTGTCGCCATCAGGATAGTTGAAGACAACCACATCGTTATGCCGGATAGGGCGAAGCTGTTTGGAGCGAAGATAGGGCAGCTTGATGATTTCGGTATAGGACTTGGCGTGGTCGGTCAAGGGCAGTTTGTTGTGCACAAAAGGCATCGCTATCGGCGTCTGCGGGGCGCGCACCCCGTAGGCCAACTTGCTGACCGACAGGAAGTCACCCACCATCAAGGAACTTTCCATTGAGGAGGTGGGGATAGTGTAGAGCTCAAACCAACAGGCACGGATGATGTAGGCGGCGGCCACCGCGAAGATCAGGGCGTCAATCCAGGAACGGGCGCTGCTCTTCGGTATCTCCGGGAGTTCCGCGATATACTGCTCTTTCTTGGAGAAGCCCAGATACGGCATAAAGAAGGGAAAGAACAGCGTGCCCAGAATCAGGGGCAGGTAACCGTGTTTGTTGAAATGATGGATGGTTTCCCACACCATATACAGGAACATAAAGATGCCGAGATAGGGAATCAGGAAAAGGACGAACCACCACCACTTTTTGCGGATGACCTCGCGTGTCCACAGCCAGATGTTGTAAAACGGCACCACCGACTTCCACGGCGCGATACCGGCTTTCTTGAATATGCCCCACAGGCCAATCTGCCATCCGAGGAACGCAACAATGAGGATTACTATCAAAACAGGAACGGAAAGAAACATTTTTGTCTATTAATTTTTTGCGATTTGCGATTTACGATTTAGGATTTACGGTCTATGACGTCTCACAGTGAGAGCACAATATCCGGAAAATCGTAGATTCCCGGGTGGCTAGTGAGCCAGCGGGCGGCACGGATGGCGCCACGCGCGAAGCCCTTGCGGTTGTGCGCGTTGTGGGTGATTTGGATGTCGTCGTCATCGGAATGCCAGGTTATGGTATGGATGCCCGGCACCTCGCCCTCACGGCGCGCAGTGACAGGCAGCGCCATCTTGTCATCCAAGGGCGTGTCGGTGAGTTCCCAGTGGTCGATGCGGTCCACCTCGCCAATCAAGTCTTTTGCCAGGGTGATAGCCGTACCGCTTGGGGCATCCTTCTTGTGGATATGATGCACCTCCTCCAGGGAAGGGGCATACTGGGGCTGACGGTCCATCAGGGCGGCCAGCATCTTGTTGATGCGCATAAAGAGATTGGCCCCGATGCTGAAGTTGGAGCCAAACACCAACGAGCCGTTGAGTTGGCTGCAGCAGTCGCGCACATAACCCAACTGCTCCTGCCAGCCGGTGGTGCCCACCACAACGGGGACGCCTGCCTTGAAAGCCTTGAGCATATTGGCCACGGCCACATCAGGCATCGAGAAGTCAATCGCCACATCGGCCGTCTGAAAGCGGTCCCACTGCTGTTGCCAGTCCTGGTCATTGTCGATGATGGCCACAATCTCTTCGTGGTCCTCTTTCAGCAGTTGCTCGACCATTTTGCCCATTTTTCCATATCCAAGGATTGCGAATTTCATAGTATCAGTATTTGGGGTTAAAGGTCACCATCTCAGCTGAAGGGTCAAGCCGAAAGCGGGGTGATTGCTGGCGTACGAGGGCATCATAGCGGGACTCCATTGCAGGGAGAGGTCGTCAGACACGTCAAAATAATAGAGGTGTGCATCGACCATCGCGTCAATGATGTTCAAGGTGTACAAAATGAGCGTCGCGCCGATGGCGAGTTCCATATTGCGCAGGTTCTTGTTCTTCAAGGCAAGAAGATTGTCATTGTCGGTATTCTTGAATTGCTCCAACAGCAGTTCATAATGACCGTCACGGCGGTTGATATACTCGTTTCTGGCCAGCGACATCTGGTGACCGAAATAATAAATCAGATAACTAGATCCGCCCATCAAGCCATAGATGATAGGCAGTTTCCACGCCTTATGGTTATAAATCTGCCCCCCACCAGGGATGATGGAGAGCAGCATAGCAGTAGTCGGGTTGTGTTTCGAGACCTTGACGGAATCGGATTTTGAGACACGGGGCGCCACCAACGACGAGTCGGCCTGCGCGTGCAAGCCTATGCTCGGGGCTATCGTGATGAAAAATAGCAGTAAAAGTGTCGCAACGTGTTTCATTCCTTACAAAAAAGCAATCTATACAACGTAATATATATACTTTTATTGTAAGAGTCCCATAATTCTTTTCAGATCGTCATCAGATTCAAAGGGAATGGTCAAAGTGCCTTTGCCGGTGATATCTTTCTTGATGTTGACCTTGGCTTTCAGTTTTTTGGAAAAGTCAGACTGGAAGGTGCGCACCTCGTCGGAGAGGGTGATCTTCACCTTGGTCTTGGGATTCTTGGCATCGGCGGTGTATTTCTTCACCAGGGTTTCCGTCTGGCGGACAGAGAGGCCTTCACTGATGATCTGGCGCACAATCTTATTCTGCAAATCCTGGTCCTCGACCACGACGAGGGCGCGGGCGTGGCCCATCGAGATTTTCTTGTCGCGGACGGCAATCTGTGTCTCGGAGGCGAGTTTGAGCAGGCGCAGGTAGTTGGAAACGGTGCTGCGGTCCTTGCCCAGCTTGTCGCTCAACTCTTCCACGTTGAGGTGGCATTCGTCGATGAGCAGTTGGTAGCAAAGGGCGACCTCAATGGCGTTGAGGTCGGAGCGCTGGATGTTCTCCACGAGGGCCATCTGCACGGACTGCACGTCATCAACAGTGCGCACGAATGCGGGAATTTCGGTGAGGCCGGCGAGCTTGGCGGCCCGGAAGCGGCGTTCGCCGGAGATCAGCTGGTAGCGACCGTTCTCAATGGGACGCACAGTGACGGGCTGGATGAGACCGTAAGTCTTGATAGACTGGGCCAGATCCTGCAATTCTGCCTCGTCGAACTGGGTACGGGGCTGGTAGGGGTTGACGTCGATGGACTCGAGTTTGATGAAGCTGTTGTTGCCCACGGCGTAGTGCGCACCCGCGCTGGTGGGGATATCCCCACCGCCAAGGAGGGCGCCAAGACCGCGGCCCAGCGGTTTGTCATTTTTTGCCATAATATCAAGATTTAGATGGTATAACCATTTTTCAGCAGGAACTCCTTGGCGAGGTTGAGGTAGTTGGTGTTGCCTCTCGACTGCACGTCATACAGCACGATGGGCTTGCCAAAGCTGGGGGCCTCGCTCAGGCGCACGTTGCGCGAGACGATGGTGTCGAAGACTATGTCCTTGCAATGGAGCTTGACGTCGTCCACCACGGCGTTGGAAGACTTGTAGCGCGAGGTGTACATCGTCAGGAGGATGCCTTCGATGGCCAGATCGGGGTTCATATTGGACTGCACGAGGCGCACGGTGTTGAGCAGTTTGCCCAATCCCTCGAGAGCGAAATACTCGCACTGCACGGGGATGATGACCGAGTCGGCGGCCACGAGGGCGTTGAGGGTGATCAGTCCCAGGGAGGGTGCGCAATCGATGAAGATGAAATCGTAGTCGTTCTTGAGGGTGTAGATGGCGTCCTTCATACGATACTCGCGGCGGTCGAAGGAGATCATCTCGATTTCGGCGCCCACGAGGTCGATGGTGGCGGGCAGCAAGTCCAAGTGGGCAATCTGCGTCTTGGTAATGGCTTCCGCCGCCATACGGTTCCCTATCATACAGTCATAGATGCTGATTGACTCGTCGGTCTGTTCGAAGCCCACGCCGGAGGAGGCGTTGGCCTGCGGGTCGGCATCTATCAGCAGCACGTGAAAGTCCAGCACCGCCAGCGAGGCGGCGAGGTTGACGGCGGTGGTGGTCTTCCCCACCCCGCCCTTCTGATTCACGATGGCGACGATCTTACCCATTACAGCGTCATATCTAAGTTGTCGAAATCAACGTCCACACGACCTTCGTCCTCGCGCGTGTTGGGCTCGAACATTGTCTCCTCAGGGACTTTGCCCGTCTGGATGAAGTCGATCACGCCGGACAAGGCGTTCTGGAATTTCTCAAAATCCTCCTTGTACAAGAATATTTTGTGCTTCTCATAGAAGAAAGTTCCCGTTTCTTCGTTGAATTTCCGCTTACTCTCTGTAATCGTTAAATACAATTCTTCCGATCTCGTGCTTTTCACATCGAAAAAGTAAGTTCTCTTTCCGGCCTTGACGGCTCTTGACAATACCTCGTTCTTTTCTTGATTTTCCATTTTTGATTGTATTTAAAAGTTTGTATTTGCCCCAAGGGGCCTTCTTTATTATCTATTTTCTTTTTTGTGCTTGTTGTTTTTGAAGCTGGGCCTGTTGTTTGGCCAGTTCTTCCATCTTGAGTTGCCATTTCGACTTCTTGACGGGCTTCTTCATATTCTCCTGCAGTTGGGCACGCAGCTTATCCTCATTGATCGCCACCCGGAAGATGAACATCTGAGCGAAGGTCAGCAGGTTGAACAACAGGTAGTAATAGGTCAGGGCGGAGGAGAAGTTGTTGAACATAAAGAGGAACATAATGGGCATCATATACATCATTATGTTCATCATACGCTGCTGGTCCTTGTTGCCCTGGGTGGGGTTCATCAACTTGTTGTTCAGCCAAGTATAGACCAATGTAGCGATGGTCATCAGGATGGTGAACAAGCTCATATGGTCGCCATACAACGGCACGACACGACCGAAATCCCAGATGGAGTCATAGGTGGAGAGGTCCTCGGCCCAGAGGAACGACTGTTGACGCAGCTCGTAGGCAGCCGGGAAGAAGCGGTACATCGCGATGAGGATAGGCATCTGCAACAGCATCGGGAGGCAGCCGCCGGCGGGGCTCACGCCTGCGCTCTTGTAGAGCGACATCGTAGCCTGCTGCTTCTTCATCATATCCTCCTCCTTCGGGTAACGGGCGCTGATAGCCTCAATCTCGGGCTTCAGGGCACGCATCTTGGCCGATGACATATAGGTCTTGTAGCTGACAGGCAAGAGGATGATCTTCAATATCAGGGTCAGGATGAGGATAATCAGACCGTAGCTGAGGCCATAGTTGCTCAGCCAGTTGAAGACAGGGATGATGGCAAACCGGTTGATCCAGTGCAGGAGGAAGAAGCCCCACCCGAGCGGCACCTGATGTTCCAGTTTCATCCCATAGCCTTTCAAGAGTTTGTACTGGTTGGGACCCACGAACATCGACATCCCGAAGGAGCCCTTGTCCACATCGGGAATCTCGAAATCGAGGCTGGCAACACATTTTTTCAATCTGGAGGTCTCCGACTTGTCGAAGCCCTGCACAGAAAGGGAACCGGAAGAGAAAGGCTTGTCATCGACGATAAGGCTGGCGGTGAAGAACTGTTGCTTCACGGAGACCCACTTCAACGGGGAGGTGAACTCCTTCTGGTCGTCCTTGCGTTCGTCAAGATTGCCCACGTCGTCCACATTGTCCATATAATAAATGGAGGTCAGCATCTTCTCCGTTTCGTAGCGTTTCTCCACGCAGTGGGGAACGGCCTTCCAATTGAGGGTGTAGTCGTGCTTGTTCTGGTAAAGATACTTGCCCATATTGACGAACCGCACCTTGAATCCGAAGCGGTAGTCGTCGTTATTGAAGGTGTAGAGATATTCGATGTAGGATTTGGCGTCCTGGGTCTGGCACTGCACGCTGTCGCCTTTCACGTTGGGATAGAGGCGCAGGGAGAGTGTTTTGTGCTTCTCGTCCACCACCAGCGTGTCTTCGGCATCGGCGATGAAGAAGCAGTCGCGGGTGGAGATTTCGGACTGGTCCTTGAGGAGGAGGTCAATGCCCATCTCATTGGAGCCGCCCTCGAAGAGTTCGAGCATCACCTTGGGTTCACCCTTCGGCGTGTAACGATACACATCCTTGAGATAGAGGTGTTTGAGGTAGCCGCCCTTCTTGCTGAAGCAGTAATAGGCCTTGTCCGTCTCCACAACATAGTCGTTGGTGTCGGCCAACTGGGGGTTGGAGAACTGTTGCGCTGCCGAGAGCGACTTGTCGGCTGAAATGTTGGTATTCGTGACAGCGGCGGAGTCTTGTTCCAAAGACAACGTTGCGGCTTCCTCCGCCTTTTGCGCGGCCTGCTCGGCCATCTGCTGTTCCTGTGCTTCCCTGAACTGTTTTGCCTTATTGGTTTGATAAAAGCTAAAACCCAAGAACAATCCAAAAATCAAAAGTAATCCAATAACTGTGTTCTTATCCATCTCACGTATTTTATTAAGGCGGCAAAAATACAAAAAAAATCAACGGGTGCAGCCCGTTGTTAATAAAGAGTTCTCAAGGGTCTATTTCCCTGCTTTTTCGCGCCATTGGCGGGCAGCGTCAGCATCGCCCTTGAGCTTGTAGGCCTCCGAAAGGGCCTCGTAAATCAGGTTGAGTTGCTCCTTCTCGTAAGCGAAGGTCTTGGCCTGCATCAGGTACTCGATGGCTTTGTCGGCATTCTTTTTGAAGAGGTAACCCAAGCCGAGGTTGCAGAGCATCCTGGCATTTTGCGGGAAGAGTTCGTTGAGATCCTTCTCGTACTTGACAAGCCGTTCCCAGGCGCCGAGCTGGTTGAGCACATAGCAGTAGTCGTCCCACACGGCAAAGGAGGTGTTGTCGTAAGAGAGGGCCTTCTCGAAGTAGCTGGCGGCGGTGGCATACTCCTTGCGCATCGAGCAGATGGAAGCCTTGGTCAGGTAGCCGATGCTCTCGGTGGGGTGCAGGGCCACCACGGTGTCGGCGAGCTGCTCGACGGCCTGCATCTTCTTGGCGTCCTTGGTCTTCAACACGTCGGCGAGCATCTTGCGCAGGTAGCTGGACTTCTCGGGCACGCCGACGGAGGGGTTGGCGAACACGCGCAGCATACATTGCTGCACCTGCTCGTCGTTGCCCTGCTGTTCCCAATAGCGGGCCATCATAAAGTTGAGTTCGGGATCGTTGGAGTGATTCTCCACCGCCTTCTGGAAATAGGGCATCGCCTGCGCGGACATCCCGTTGCTCTGGTAAATCTTGCCAGCCTGGACGTAATAGTCAGCGTTATGGGGATAGAGTTTGATAAGCTTGTCGTATTCGCCAACGGCCTCTTTCACCTTGTTCATATAGAGCCAGATGGAGACCTTGGCACGAGTGATCTCATCGTTATGGCCGATAATATCCTCCATTCTGTCGTAGGTGCTGATGACCTTGTCGAGTTTCTTCATCTGGAGATAGGCCTCGGAAAGGCTGTATAGATAGTACTCGTTGTTGGTCTTCTCCTTGCAGATTTGTTCCAGCAGCTTGGCGGCGGCGGGATACTCCTCCATCTGCAGATAGAGGTCGGCGAGATCGACCTTGTACCAGATGTTGTTCTTGTCGAGTTTGATGGCCTGCTGGAGGGAGGCCACAGCGTCGTTCAGCTCCTGGCGATCGGTGTGGATACGGGCCAGCATAAAGTGGGAGGCGTCGTGCTTGGGGTTGTCGAGCAGGATGCCGTTGAAGACTTTCAGGGCCTCGGCGGTGTTGCCGTTATAGTACGCCTTCAGTCCCTCCGTGTATTGCACGGAGATCTTGCGGTGGTTGACCGACGCGGCATCGGTCTTGGCCACGTTGCGGGTCTTCTTGGGCGCCTGTCCGAATGCCAGCGCGCTTATCAATATCAGGATGACAAAACTACAATATCTTCGCATTTCTCTCTTATTAATTTTTTCCGCTGTGTCCGAATCCGCCGGCGCCGCGTTCGGTGCTGGAGAGTTCCTCCATAGAGCCAACCTCCTGGAGGGCTACCTGCTGGAATCGGGCGATGACCATCTGGGCGATGCGTTCCCCGTGTTTGATCTCGAAGGGCTCGTTGGAAAGGTTGATGAGCAGCACCTTCACTTCGCCACGGTAGTCGGGGTCGATGGTGCCGGGGCTGTTGAGCACGGTGATGCCGTGTTTGAAGGCCAGGCCGCTGCGGGGGCGGATTTGCGCCTCGCAGTCTTCCGGCAGCTCGATGAAGAGGCCCGTGGGCACCAGTTGGCGCTCGCCGGGGTTCAGGGTCAGCGGCTCGGAAAGATTGGCCCGCAGGTCGAGGCCTGCAGCCATCGCCGACTCGTATGCCGGCAACGGATTATCGGATGTGTTGAATATCTTGCAAATGGACATAGTCGTAGGATATAAGGTCTCGTTTTTGAGGCGGCAAAAATACAAAAAAACGAGATTGTTCCGCAAAAGACATTTTGCCTGATGGAAACTATTGATTATTTGGAATTTTTGTTTATATTTGCCGACGAAAATTTATGACTTAACCATTATGAAAAGAGACATCGTACTCTTAACGCTTTTTATTGCATTTGCCACTGCTATTACAGGGCAGAACGCACATTGGGAATACCAATTTTCCTCGTCCGGAAATCCCGTAGCACCGACAAGTGCCGTGATTGTCAATTCATTTGGAAAAATCTATCTATTCCAGACTGATCCTGTGGGAATCTATGTCTCCATAATTGATCACTCTACTATGCAACCTGTGGCAATTGATTATGAATTGCCGTCGCAAGGTTATGATTTTCTTCTGGAGGGCGGATATGGGGATTTCAACGGCAACATTGTAGTTTACGGTAGTGTTGATTTAGGCGGCGTTCCCGTTCCTATTTCTGGGACATACGATGTGTCGTCCCACGCATTCACGTCTTATTTTTTGGACAATGCACACCCAAACGATCACTTTATCAATGGTTGTTGTGGCTATGACATCAATGGAAACGGGGTGAATATGCTTGTGCTGGAGAACGCGGGACAGCTTGTGTGCGTAGACTGGGACCACAACTCCATAGACTCGTTGAAGATCACTACCCTTAACGGCAAAATTTCGGATGTTGTGTGGGATACAAGTCACCAGCGTTTCGCCGCTGCAGGTTATCAAGAATCAGGCCTCCAACAGATTTTCCTGTTGGAAGTCCGATATGATGTGAACAGTGGTTTTATTGTTCAAAACACGCTTGCCTGGAATCTGGCAGGCCCTTCATATAGTCAAGGAGAGTATCGCACGTGTCTGGAAGTCATTAGCGACAGCGAAATCATAGTAGGTCACTGCGCACGTACCCAGCAAACCGATGGCGTCTGGCTTTCCGTCGTAAACAGTTACACTACTGTTACGAATTCGGTGTTTTTTGATATGCCATCCCAAAAGCTGCTCCTATTGGATATGAAATTCGATGACACCCGCAACCAATTGGCACTGCTTTTTGAGATGCTCCACTCTTGCGGACGGGTGAATATCATTGCTCAGGTGGACCCATACTCTTTGTCAGGTATGTCCGCAGCTGAAGTGAGGAATAATATTTCACCCACCCCCCCTTGCGCCTACAACCCTGATCCCTTGTATGACAACGAAATCTATCTGAAAAAATTGGAACTTAACTATATGCCTTGGTCTTGTGCGAGAATATTGGCAAGCGGTGTCAATAAAACCGGCTACTTTGGTCAGGATGATGCCTTTGTGACGGAAACGTATAAAATAGCCTATAGCCAGTGCGATTATGTCTTCTCTCCTATGGAGACTGGTGCCTCATACACATATAGTACTGCCTCGTGTTTGAATTCATATCACAATTACGTATATCCACCTGTTTTTTCTCCCATCCCTAACCCAGGTTCTCTTAATGGATACTGGTCTTGTCCAGATCTTATGCCTTGCTCAAAAGGTGTAGTGGAAAGTCCCAAACGACTGATTAATGAAGGCAATAACGTGGCCAAATTGGAATCTGGAATTGATGGGACACTCGTGTTTCAAAATTTTTCAAGTGTAATATTGTATGGTGTGTACAATGCTTTAGGGCAACTCGTCTTGTCTGGTCACACTTATAATGGTAATTTGCGGTTGGATTTGCCCGATGCTGGTTTTTACATCGTGAAAGCCGAAGACAACAGCGGCAATTTTGTAATAAAGAAGATTATTGTGACACGATAACAAAAGTCAATTATGAAAAATATTGTTGTTTCAATAGGTCTGCTTGCCTCTGCAATGTTTTCTTTCTGCCAAGAGGAATATCTGAAAGGAACCGACTTTTGGACGACAGACGTCATCAATTCGACGCAATCAGGGGTGAGTTGGCTCCCTATTCCTGATTCGTGCGTCCTTTACATTTATGGCGATTCGGTCTGCACGGGATACGTGGAAAATCCGTGTTCTGGTTTTTACCGTACTTTTTCTGTATCACCGGGTATGGTGACAAGGGTGACTGTTCCCGGGTCTGAAATGATGTTCCCTGTTGACTATACTTTATTGGGATCAATGCTCGACTCTGTTATGTGTTTTGGCATTCATATTGTCACCACACGAGAAGTCTCGGTTCGTCAACTTGTCCGATATTTGGAAGACCTGGTGGAAGACTACGTTTTGCCCACACGATTGTATGGAACGGCTGCAAACTATTCCGCTTACTACAATAACAGCATATCGTCCAGAAAAGTTTTCGTGGCAATTGCCACAGAAAACAATACGGAATTGTTCATTCGCCTGAGCAATGGTGCATTGCTGACTCATAGGGTTTTGCAAAAAGGGGAGGTGCTCCTATATGCCACCGATCCGTATGTCAGCAGTGATGCTGGGTATAACCACTATACTTATATTGTGGAAAGCAACTGCAAGACCTTTAAAATTTCTGAATTAATGCAACTATACGGCAAAAACGGTATTTATTTGTACACGGTCTTACATTCACGCTGGTCTAACGCGGCGTGTCTCTTGAACAAGCGATATCAAAACATATTGTTATACAAACATCAACCAATAATAGGTGGATCCAACTACCAGTCTTATACTTTGTGGGAAATGTACGATGGAATGAATGCCATCTGGACATCACTAAGCGACCACCCTTCTATTTGTTTGGGGGTGAATGTGTATAACAGCCACAATATGTACGGCAGCATAGAGGATGCTGATTATGGTTTTTCCAGAGTCTTCCCACCAATTGATAGATCGCACTTTTATTGGTTCTATGTGTTGTGCAACCCGACATACTCTCATTTCGCTTCTTATGTGACGGGATGGCATACCGACCAGAGTATAATACCCTATTGGCGTTCACCAACAAACCACTTTGTGCAGTCGAGTATTATTCCGACATCCAGTGCCGAAATGCCAGACGACACCAATTATGCCGACCTGTTGATCTACGTTCATCAGGACGGTTTGCACAGTACCACACTCAATGGACAGGTTGTGCCCGCTTCCGCCTTCGACTCTTTTCCCCATACCAACCGCGAGTATTGGGTGGCCCAGTTTTCCTACTATAACCAGGATATTCCCCCTTTCTTCAAAATAGAAAACCCCCGTGGATTTCACGCTGACCTTGACCAGATTGCCTATCACGCCGACACAGCCAACCCTACAAGGATTGTGGTTTCCTGTGGTTTGGTCACATCTTCTGAATCCTCATACGAATATGTGGACTTTGCCCACTCCAACCTTTCCTCTCACGACTCGGCAACTATATATCGCTGTTTGGGTGACACCCTTGTGTTGGACGCACACATTGAATACGACTCAGTACCCTATTTGTGGAGCATAGACGGCGTTCCTTTCCCCGGACTTTCCGCATTTAAATATCCCTTGTTGCAAACCGGCATCCTGGAAGTCCAGCTGATATTGTTTCGAAACTCTCTTTGTCCCGACACCACCACAACCTTCGTGCGTGTGGTGCTCCCGCCCGTCATCCCCTTCTCTTCCGACACCACACTCTGCGCAGGCGCCACCCTCTCCGCAGAAACCCCCGACGCCCTGCTCTACACCTGGTCCACGGGAGAGACAACCCCCGCCATCACCATTGACAGCGCGGGCATCTACTCCGTAACTGTGGCCAACCGAGGCTGCACCGCCAGCCTCGACAGCTTCCGCGTCGAGCTCTACGAGCCCTCGCACGTGGATTTTGGCCAAGATACCACCCTCTGCAACCTGGCCACCCTCCTGCTCGACGCCACGCAGACCCACCCCGCCACCTACGAGTGGCAGGACCACAGCACCAACACCACCTATCTTGTTGTCAATGACGGCCACTACTGGGTAATCGTCACCGACCACTGCCTCGGCGCCTCCGACACCATCGACGTGGAGTACCTCCACGACTTCGAGGTCAACCTCGGCACCGACACCACCCTCTGCGAGGGCGACGAGCTGGTGCTCTCCGCCAACCTGCCCTTCTGCACCTACCGCTGGCAGGACGGCAGC
>ONAB01000022.1 GCA_900315705.1 uncultured Bacteroidales bacterium
TGAGCTGTATGGTCTCAGTGCTGCCAAGATGTCGGTGATACTGGGCTTCGGCGCAAACCAGTATCGGCTGTACGAGGACGGCGAGGTGCCCAGCGAAAGCAACGGGAAAATGATCCGCAGTGCGATGAACCCGCGGGTTTTTCTCGATTTGGTGAAAAGTTCGAGGCATCAGCTTACCGAAAAAGAGTATGCAAAGATTTCAGCTCGTGTGCGGGAGGTTGTTGACCAGTCTGAGCAGTGTGCTGAAGAGCAGCGAGCGGTCGAACGGCTATTCCGAAGCGGCAGAGGGCTTGCCAACGGTTTCGCACCGGTATCTACCAAGAGACTGAAAAACCTGTTGTTGTATGTGTTGGGACAAATGGGTGAAACCTACCAGACGAAAATGAACAAAGTGCTGTTCTACATCGACTTTCTATCCTATCGCGAGCGCGGGATGGCCATTTCGGGCCTCGCCTACAATGCCATCGAGTTCGGTCCCGTGCCGCAACGTTGGGACAGGGTTTACAGTGCGTTCGATGAGGTGGAAGAACGGTTGAGACTGGTCCAGAATCAGGAATGCGTGTCGTTAGAGGCGGCGGGTGAAGCGGACATGAGCTGTTTCTCCGAACAGGAAATGGCGATAATCAACGAAGTATGTGCGAAAGTCAAAAACATGACTTCGCGCGCCATTTCGAAAATGAGCCATGAGGAACCCGCCTGGAAAGACCACGTCGGCGACACCGGAACCATCCCCTTCAGTGACGCTTTCAAACTGGTCGGGATGTAATAATCCTCGCCCTTTACTTCCACCCCAGTGCAACAACGGCATATTCAAAATTCTGCATAGAAAAGGAAGAATAATTTCGCTTACTGTGTGAGATTTTGTATTTTTGCCAACTCATCAACCGGCCACGATGTCTGGATTACCGGCAATGAATATTAAGAATTCGGAGAACGATACGATATGAAACACGAAATCAACCCCAAAGACTCGCCGCGCGGATTTGCTTTCGAGCTGTGGAAAACGGCTGGGATGCCGAAGGTGACCATTTTCAAGACCTTCGATATCACCAGATTGATTAAGGTCGCCAAGCGGAGCAGGATGAAGACCAATATGCTGATATGCTGGTGCATCGGACATGCGGCAAGCCCTATCAAGGAGTTCTATACGCTGCCTGCCGGCGGACATCTGTGGCTGTACGATCGTCTGGCGGTCAACACCGTTGTGAAGACAGCGAACGGCACCGTTCGCCTCTGCGATATTCCCTTTTCGGAGGATATTCATCAGTTCAACGAAGAGTATCTGCGGCTGACCCGTCAGGTGCACGACACGAACGAAGACCATCTTCTCGGCGACGAATATATGGCCGTTGACACTTCGACGTTGGCGGAATGCGAGATTGACGGTGTGGCAAGTGTCTATTCCGAACTGTTCACCAATCCTTTCCTGGCCTGGGGCAAATACCGCCGAGGGCTCTTCAAAACGACCTTGCCCATCTCGTTCCAGTTCCACCACGCCCAGATGGACGGTTTCGAGGCGGCGCGCTTCCTCAATGGGCTGCAGGAGACTATGAAAGGGCTCACAATACGATAAATATCGCATTTTTGCACTGTATTATGAGGATGTTTGTCAAATATAGGCTCAATTTGCGCGATTTGGGCGGAATCGCCACTGCCGACGGGAGTTGCATCCCGCACGGACTGTTCCTGCGCAGTGGAAAACTGTCGGTGCTTACCCGGAAGCAGTGCGCCCGGCTGTGCCGGACTTACAATATCCGCTGCGTGATCGACCTACGCACTGAGGTGGAGGCCGCCGAATTCCCTGACCCGCTGCCCGACGGGGTGGAATACATCAGTATGCCGCTGTTCAAAGGGGCCGCCATAGGCATCACCCACGAAACAGGCTCCGATCCGATGACTATCATCCGCAGCTTGCGTCGTCATCCTGAACGGCTGAAGGCGATGGCTCCCAATTTCGAGGAGCTCTACCGCCGAATGGTCACTGATCCAGGGAGCCGCCAACAGCTCGACACAATTGTCGCCCTGCTGTTGGAAAACAAACGCAACGGTCGCTGCACCCTCTTCCATTGCACCGCCGGTAAAGACCGCACAGGTATCGTCAGTATGGCACTGTTACGAAAGTTCGGTGTCAGTGACCGCAACATCATCAAAGACTACCTGCACACCAACCGCAACGCCTTTCTCCCCGCTCTTGGCAAAAGCATCGGGATATTCCTGATGACCGGAAGCATAGAAATAGCCCGCACCGTTTTCAAGGCCTATATGGCGTATCGTCACCTCATCGAAGTCGCCATCAGCGAGTACTGAACATTTTCTTTCGCCGTAGGAAGCTGTGTGCGAGTCAAAACTTGACTTCGTGGGCCATTTCGAGAATGAGCCAAGAAGAACTCGCTAGGCTTGAAGTGAACAGAAACGTTACTGGAAACTCATCCTAAACACCAGCGGGGAAACACTTTCGTCGCGCCTTATTTTCCCCCTGTCCTGAATGCCTTCGGGCTCACGCCGACCGCGCGGCGGAAGAAGGTGCCGAAATGGCTCTGGTTCTGGAAGCCGAGGCGGTCGGAAATCTCCTGGACAGAAAGCGTGGAGGTCCGCAACAGCGACTTGGCTTTTCGAATCAGGATTTCGCTGATACAGTCGCCGGCGGTACTGCCCGTCACCTGTTTCACCACATTGGCCACATACGTGGATGTAAGGTGCAACTCGTCGGCATACCATTTGATGTCGTGATGCTCGTGGCAGCATTGATCCACCAAAGACAGAAATCGTCCCGTCAATTCATCAGCACGGGAAAGCGGTTTCTGCGACGCAAGATTGTCGGTGAAAAATCCGTAAAGAAAAGAGACGAGTGATCGAATAAGGTGCAGGATAGTCGTCTGCCGATTCGGGGTTTCCTTCCGCATCAGTTCCTCTACGAGATCAAGATAGAGCATTATCGTCTGCATATTGGGAGCATCAATCTGAGAGGCGGGGCGGACGTATGCGTAATGCAATTTGTCGTATGGCAATGAAAGCATCAGTTTCTCCGCAATGACAGGCGAAAAGGAGAGCAGCCGAATCTTCAAGTCCGGGCTGCTGCTGTTATAATGCAGCTCGTGGTCATTGAAGATAAATGCTGCAGCCGGCGCTTTCATTTCGATGCCAACCTGGTTGAATATTGCACTGAGCGTGCCTTGCGTGATGAAAAGGATCGCATAATGATTAGCGCGAAAGTACTCAGGCGTTTCCTCACTTAGGTAATTCCCTATTTCAGCCACCTGAATCTCGTTGTTGTGCCACGAGGTTCGCTTTATGATTTTTTCCGAATCATACATAACAGGCAAATCGCCGTTTCTCTTCTTTTCAACATTCATAACATCTATGATTTTATGTTTTAGAACAATAAATATTACAACCAGAACAATTAAATCTTCAATAAAACTCGGCAAAGATACAATTTTTTCAAATCAAATATATGAAATAGAACATATTTTGTTGTCTTGAGGACATTGCCATAGCATATAACGGATGTACTTTTGCAAAATTGTTTTCATTAATTCCATTCTTTATGAGAATCCTCTTTGTCATAGACACTTACGACACCAACAACAACGGTACCAGCATCTCGGCGCAGCGTTTTGCCGCCGAATTGCGCCGACGCGGGCACGAGGTGAAAATCCTCACTTCTGGAGAACCTGGCGAAGACCGTTTTGCCTTGCCCACGTACAAGATGCCCATATTCCAGCCGTTGATGGACAAACACAACTTCAACTTTGCCTATAATGAAAAAAAGACCATTCGGGAAGCCGTCGAATGGGCTGACATCATACATTGCTTCCTCCCGTTCGCCATCGAGGTGGAAGCCAAACGCTATGCCGACAAGATTGGGAAGCCCTCGACCGCCGCTTTCCACATCCAGCCGCAAAACCTTTGGTCGTCAGTGGGATTGGGCAAGGTGGATTGGATTCAGGACGGCACTTATCGGAGTTTCCGTACATTTCTGTACAACAAGTTCCGCCACGTCCACGCCCCGTCGCAATTTATGGCCGATGAGATCAAGAAACGAGGTTACACCGCCAAAATCCACGTCATTTCCAATGGCATCCAAGACGCCTTCCTGGAGGCCGGGCATCTCGTCCATCAACAGGGCAGGCCAGCCAAATCGTCTGAATTTGAGGACAAAATACCGATCATTATGATTGGCCGTCTTTCTCAGGAGAAAAGGCAGGATGTAATCATCAATTCGGTGCAATATTCGAAATATGCCGACAAAATACAGCTGATTTTTGCCGGAAAAGGTCCCGAGTACGATCGTTATGTGGAACTTGGAAAGCAGTTGAAAAATCCGCCCCAATTTGTCTATCTCGAGCAACAGAAACTGATTGACTTACTGCTGCAATGCGACTTGTACGTGCACGCCAGCGATATGGAGAGCGAGGCCATCTCTTGCATCGAGGCCTTTGCCACCGGGCTGGTGCCGGTCATCGCCAACTCGGAGGTCAGCGCCACCCCGCAGTTCGCCCTCGACGGACGCAGTCTCTTCAGGGCTGGCAGTCCCAAAGACCTTGCCCGCGCCATCGACTACTGGCTTGACCATCCGAATGAACGGGAATATATGGGCGAACTTTACCGTGTGGCGGCCAAGAGATATAGTCTGGCCAACTCGGTAAGAATGTTCGAGGAAATGTTGAACGAGGAGATTGAAGACAATGCGAAACTGTCCGCTCAAGCTTAAAACCACTTTGTTCATCTTAGCACTCCTGCTTTCTGTTTCGGTTCATTCACAAACGGAAGAAGCCACATCTCCTGTAATCCATACAGATGGCTCTGTCTCTTTTTTCTATAAAAACCCTTCAGCAAAGCGAGTCAAATTATTCTGCGACTGTGATTTGCGTAACAATAACTATATAATTGAGAGGGAAAATTTGCAGTCCGTCCGTATGAAACCAGACAGCAGCAGCGTGTTCACCTTTACCACAAAACCACTCACCCCGGAAGTTTATACCTACCAGTTCAAGACACGCGGACGACGATATGTGGATCCAGACAATGCAGACTCCATTCGTGTTTTGAAGACCAGACGGAGCGTTTTTGTTATTCCCGGTTCTACCTTGTCTGATTTATGCATTAAAGATTCTTTACACGGCAGAATTGAATTTTTCGAGATATGGGACACGGCCTGTGGAAAGACACGGCGCATACTTTTGTACCTTCCTCCCGACTATGACCACAACGAGCAACCCTACCCTGTTCTATACTTGTTGCACGGCATCAATGGGTACGAAAGGGCTTGGCAAGACAAAGGGCGTGCCGTGCAGCAGGTGGACAAACTGATACGACAAGAAAAGATTGTACCTATGGTTGTGGTGATGCCGGATGTGAATCCGCGAAAACTTATCGGGCAAAAAGAGACGATAGGTATGATGCGGAACTTGCTTCATTATCCCTCTTGGTTGCATCGCGATTTCGAACAGGTGTTCCCACAAATGGACAGTCTGTTGTCTATCCACTATCGTATATCCTCCGACAGAAAATCGCGGGCTGTCGCCGGACTATCCGCAGGAGCTATGCAATCCTGCAACCTCGCCAATGTAAATGAAAACCGCTTCCAATATGTGGGCTTGTTCTCTCCCGTAGTGCATCGTAAACAACTGCCGACAAATCAGAGTACTATTTACTGGATTGGATCCGGAAAAGGGGACATCTTCCATTCACAAAGCTGCCGATTCGTCAAAAAGATAAAAGACAAGCAAACTTCTTTTGTCTATTATAACACTAGCGGAGGACATACTTGGCGAAATTGGAGACACTATCTGTCAGAATTTCTTCAATTCATTTTTAAAAGCACGGACAAATGAGAAAATATTTCTTTCTGTTTTTGGCATCTATCCTGAGTATGTCCCTTTATTCCCAAGAGCGAATCGAATATCTGCCATACGGCAAAATGGACTCCTGGACGGTGCGTTACATCAAGGAATCTGTCTTGTTGGGCGGCAAGACCCGTGCGCTGTATGTCATCGCCAAGACTGACACCCTACGGCAGAACAAGCCCTATCCCTACGGCAGGAATGGTTCTCCTTGGGGCACGAGCAATGCCTACGCCAAAGTGTGCGGGGTGGAGAAAGCCGCCGTGTCGGTCACTCCAGAGCGGCGGGGCAAGGGCTTCTGCTGTCGGTTGGAGACCACACTGCAGACCGTCAAAGCCGTTGGCATCGATCTCAAGGCATTGGCCACCGGCAGCATCTATACCGGCCGACTGCTCGACCCTGTGACTTTGGAAGGGGTCAAAGTGCCGATGAAAGCCATTGATATGGGCATTCCGTTCACGAAACGACCGACGGCTCTGATGCTTGACTACAAAGCGGTTATACAGCAGGGCAAGTCAATGGTACGGGCCACAGGATCCACTAAAGTGACCACTGTTCAAGGGCAGGATGCGGGTGAGATCATCCTGTTTCTGCAACACCGTTGGGAAGACGCCGACGGCAACATCTTCGCCTATCGCGTAGGAACGGCATCGGAACGCATCACGAAAAGTGTCCCCGACTGGAAAAACAGCCATCGCGTGCCCATACGCTATGGGGACATAACCAAGGCCCCAAACTACAAGTCTTGGGAGAAATTGTCAAAAAACCGCTTTATGGCCCGCAATTCAAAAGGAAAGATGGTTCCTGTGCAAGAAATTGGCTATAAAGCGGATGCGACGCCCACCCATCTGATTCTGCAGATCTCCGCCGGCTGTCAGGAAGCCTTCACTGGCTGTCCAGGCAATGTGTTGTGGGTTGACAACATACGGCTGGTGTACTGACCTGAAATCAAAGCTCAATCACACAATCCCGCAAGTCTGATGCAGATTGCGGGATTTTTTATGCGATGCTGGGAAACGATTTTTTTGCGACGATGGAAAGCGCCGCCTCCTAGAAGAAATCATCTCGTCACGACAACTTTCCGCGCAGGGCGGTCGCCGACTTTGACGATATAAACGCCGGGAGCGAGTCCACGGTCGCCTACCCGGCGGCCTTCCATATTGAATATGCTCACTGCGCATCCGTCGCAGCCTTCCACCATAATATTGCTGTTCAGGCCCTTGATGATAATATCCTCTATTTCAACATCTTCAATACCGACAGTACCGCCAACATAGCAATTGCCTTCAAAATAGGCAGCACCGCCACTAATGGTATTACCCGTTGTAAGCGTGGGTGTAGAGGGGGCGGAAATAAATGTGGACGAGCTACTGCCGCCACCAGGACCACCGCCACCGCCAGGACCGCCACCCGTGCTAATGGAGGGTGTATAGAACGCCACGGCATTGTCACCGTAGGTTATGGTGTACCAACTATTGCTGCTGACAGAAGAAGACTGGATATAGGGTTGGTTGATAGAACTGCTGTTCTCAATGCCGCCCACGGCAATGATAACGCCGCCGTTAACATATATCTTCTTCTGCTCTTCGCTGTTGGCATCAATGGCCACTTCGGGCGAGCTGGCACCGATGGCATAGACGAGGCCGCCGTTGAGATAGCAGTTGCCGTTGGCATCGATGCCGTCGTTGTTGGTGGCGCGCGAATATACATAGCCACCTGTGATGGTCATATCCCGCCCTGAGTTGATGCCATCGTCGTATGCGTTGACAAAGATCTCACCACCAGTGATTTCCAATGTGTTCTTACACTCAATGCCCTCGCCATTGGTACCAGTTGTGGTCACCTTGATGTTGCCGTCGCTGATGGTCATCCCGCCGCTGTAGGTGTAGCTGTTGCCGTTCTGCGACTTGAGGCCGGCCTTGATGCCCTTGGGCGACGAATAGTAGTCGCTGCTGACATTGTCGGTGTTGCCTGTATAGTTGGTGTTCTCGGTCGAGCCATTGTTGTAATAGAGACCGCCGCTTGTGGCAACGGTGATGTCACCGCCGCTGATGGTCAGCACATCGTCGCATTTCAAGCCTTTGCCGCCGGAGCCGGTGGAGGTGAGATTGAACGTGCCGCCGCTGATGTTGATGTCCCCATCTGCGCTCATCCCGCAAGCCGCCTTGGTCTCCAGGTCGTCCTCATCCCAGGTACCGTTGCCTGTGGTCGTCACGTTAATCAAAGGGTCACCGGAAATGAATATGTCGCCTCCGCACTTGATTCCTTTGGCCGCAACAACAGTGCTGTTGATGGTGATGTTGCCGCCTTCGATATAGATGTTACCCGAGTCCTCGTCCTCGTGGTCGGTGGTTTCGCCCGTCGAGGTGTCGCCGTCAAGGTCACATTGGATGCCGTCATCGCCTGTGCCGCTAATATTGATGGTGCCGCTCTCCATCAGGAAATACTGGTTGCACGATATGCCGTCGCCCACGGCGGAGGTGACGTTGAGGGTGACGTTCTTCAAGGTCATATACTCACCCGTCTTGATGCCGTGTTTCACGTTGCCCACCACGTTGAGCGTGCCCTGCTGCTTGAATTCGGCGTGGCCTTTCACGTAGAGGCAGCCCTTCTGCGAGCCGCTGGCCGCATCGACAAGCGTGTTAGTAGTGCCGGTGATCACCTTCACGTTGATGCGCTTGCCATTCTGGATGTGGACGGCTGCGCCGCTATAGACCGGGGTGGTGTTGGTCAATGTGAGGCCGTTGAGCTCAATAGTGGCCTTGTAGGACCCCGACATATAGAACTCTCCATCACTGGATGTGCCGCTGAGATTGTAGGCAATCTCCGTGGCTAAGCTATCGCTCTGTGCGATGCTGACGTGCGCTCCGCTCTGCGTTATGGTGAGGTACTGGCTGGCGATGCTGTCAGCAGTGACGGTGGCCGCACTACCGCTATAGACGACGCTGACGTTCTGGGCCTGCGCTGCTCCTATTGCAAGCAACAAAGCGATAATAAGAATACTGTTTTTTTTCATAAAGATGACGATTTTGTTATTACTTATTCTATTTCCGAAGGATTATTAACTCCAGTGTACTACCATAATGGATTTTGATGGCAAAAAAACAAATTAATTTTCTTTCCATAAATATCATATCGTTGGTTTTGTTTATCAAAAATTCCGACAGTGGAATTGTTATCAGAAATAATCAGTATTTTTGCATCGTGAAAAAGATACCATCTGATATTCACCCGATGAACCTTTATCCCCAGAAAATCAAGGAGGAAGGCATTGTGGTTTTCAATGATGTGAGGGGGTTGCCCTCCGGTGACGAGCCATTCGTCTCGCCAGACTATGTCATTTGTATCGGTCACAAAGGGCGCATCAACCTCATGTACGACGACATCGCCGACTATTCGGAGCAGCGCACCGTCGGGGTTATCTTCCCCAATCACAGACTGTTGAAAGTGGACAAAACCGACGACTATCGTGCCACATTGATTGTGGTCAGGGCATCGCTTCTGAAAGACCCGATGCTACAAATCATCAACCAGCTTCGTTACCGCTACGAGCCGCATCCCAACGTGAAGCTCGACAGGCATGAATACAAGATGATTACGAGTGTGGTGGAGGGGATGTGTGAAATCACACGCCTCCAACTTCCCGACCATCGGATGCTGATGACACGCCTGTTGGAATTTCTCCTGCGGCTGTTAAATCACTACCGCAAGAGCAAGTTGAACGAGACACACGCCGACAAGCGTGTCAGCGCCCGTTTCCTCGCCGAGCTCAAGCAGCATTTCCGAGAGCACCGCGACGCGGGCTTCTATGCCCAACAGGCCTGCTTGTCGGCCAAACATTTCAGCACTGTTATCAAGGAGGAGACTGGCCACACCGCCGCCCACTGGATACACACCCAGGTGGTGGCCGAAGCCAAGATGCTCCTGCATATGCGTCGCGACCTCACCATACAGGCCATCGCCGATATGTTGGGCTTCGAGGAACAAGCTACTTTCAGCCGTTACTTCCGCCGCGAAACAGGGATGTCCCCCACCGAATTCCGCAACAGCGAGTAACTGTCATTATCGCAGTAATCCTTTAGCGATGGAAAACGACGTGACGGGGCGGCATCTGAGTGATTGTTGTTTACTGTTACCTCTTGTCTTGGGTTTTTGTATAGGTGATGCGTGTGTAGATAGTGATCCTTCCTGAAACTTTTCCTAAACGCAAGCGGGGAGACGCCTTCGTTACGTTTGAAGAACTGCTGAACAATATTCACGTCGAATTTTGATGTGAATATTGTATTTTTTTCATCATGTCGCATTGGATACCATAATTTTTGTATCTTTGCAGCGAAAAGAAAAACTATTTGTTTCAAACCCTGATATGAAAACCCCGTATTGGATATGGCAATATGACGAATGGCCCCGTTTCTGCTGGAACAATGACAGCATCATCGCTCCATTAGCGCAGGTTCGGGAAAAACAAGGACGGCTGTTGGGGCTGATGGATGGCTTGGGGTTTGACGTACAATGTGCCTCCTCACTCGAGGTGATGACGGAAGACGTGTTGCGTAGCAGTGAGATAGAAGGGTTGCTCCTCAATGCCGAGAATGTGCGTTCTTCGGTGGCGCGGCATCTCGGACTTGACATCGGCGGATTGTCCCATTCGGACCACTATACCGAAGGCGTGGTGCAGGTGATGATGGATGCCGTACAACAAGCCGACACCCCGTTGACCGAAGAACGGCTGTTCAACTGGCACGCGGCATTGTTCCCCACCGGAAGAAGCGGCGCCACCCCCATCACCGTGGCGGCTTGGCGCACAGGCGAAGAACCGATGTTGGTGGTGAGCGGTGCCTTGGGAAAGGAGAAAATCCACTACGAAGCACCGCCGTCAGACGATGTGGCTCGTCAGATGCAACAGTTTATACAATGGTTTAACAGCGAACCCGCCACCGACCCTGTGTTGAAGGCCGCCATCTCGCACCTTTGGTTTGTCAACATTCACCCCTTTGACGACGGCAACGGCCGCCTGGCACGCACGCTTACCGATATGCTGTTGGCACGGGCCGACAGATCCCCACATCGTTTCTACAGTATGTCGGCGGCCATCTTGCGTGACAGGAGCAACTACTATGATTTGCTGGAGTATATGGGCAAACACGGGTTGGACATCACCCGATGGCTTATGTGGTTCCTGCAAACCATGGAAAACGCCATCGACACCGCGGTTGAGAGAACCCAGCGGGCGATACGGAAATCGCTGTTTTGGCAGAAGTACCGCACTATTGCGCTGAATGAACGACAAATCAAAGTCGTCAACCGGCTTTGGGATGGGTTTGAGGGCAAACTCAACACCAGCAAATGGGCGAAGATGACCAAGACTTCCGCAGCCACCGCCTTGCGCGACATTCAGGACCTTGTGGACAAAGGCATCCTTTGCCGCACTGAAGAAGGAGGCCGTAGTACCAATTATAGATTGATTGAATAGCCAAGTAATTACAAACTTAAACATAATCCCTTATGAAACAACCGATTAAAACAACCGAAGCCATTTTCCCGATGCCCGTTCTGCTCGTCGCCACCTACAACGAGGACGGCACCGTTGACGTGATGAACGCCGCCTGGGGCACGATGCTCGACCGCGACCGCGTGGCCCTCAACCTCACCGAAACCCACAAAACGGTGGAGAACATCAAGCAACGCAAGGGCTTTGTGGTCCACATCGCCGACGCCGCCCACGTGGTGGAGGCCGACTATTTCGGTGTGGTGTCGGGCCACAAGGAGAAAGACAAGTTCGCCAAGAGCGGTCTCACCGCCACCAAATCCTCATTGGTGGATGCTCCCGTCATCAACGAGCTGCCCATCGCGATGGAGTGCGAATTTATTGAATACCAAGGCGATGACACAGGATTGGGGGTCATCGGCAAGGTGCTGCAGACCTCCGTGGAGGCCGACAAGATGAAGGAGGGCAAAGTGGATATCGACGCCCTGAAGGCCATCGCCTTCGACCCTTACACGCACGGTTACTATCTTGTCGCCCAGCGCGTTGGCGAAGCCTTCAAGGATGGGATGAAGATGAAATAATTTACCCCCAAAAATATGACAACCAACAACATCAATACCGACCGTGTTTTCAGCATCTTCCGCGAGCTGAACCGGATTCCGCGCCCCTCGCACCACGAGGAGCGCATCGCCGACTACCTTTGCCAGTTCGCCGAGCGGCTGCATCTGGAGTACGAGCGCGACAAGGAGAACTGCGTGGTGATTCGCAAGCCCGCAAGCCCAGGACACGAGGCGGCCGAGCCCATCGTGCTGCTCAACCATATGGATATGGTCTGCGTGGGTATGAACAACCCGCTCAACGACCCCATCGAGGCTTACGAGGAGAACGGCTGGATGAAGGCCCGCGGCACCTCGCTGGGCGCCGACAACGGCATCGGGCTGTCGATGGCCCTGGCCGTGCTCGAAGACGACCGCATCGTACACCCCGCCCTGGAAGTCATCACCACGACCAACGAAGAGGACGGTATGTCGGGCGCCTCGCAGCTCAGCAAGGACTTCCTCAAAGGCCGCAAGGTCATCAACCTCGACTCGGAGGACTACGACACCATCACCACTGGGGCTGCCGGTGCCTGTCTGCAGTTCCACCGCATTCCCGTGAAACGGCTGCCGGCACCCAAAGACGGCCAATGGCACCGTATCCGCATCGCCGGCGGATTAGGCGGCCACTCCGGCGTCGATATCAACAAGGGACGATGCAGCGCGATGGAGCAGACTAAAATCATCCTGAAGGTAATCAACAAGGAAGAAGATATCGAAGTTGCTGACATCCAGATCGGTGAAGCCAACGCCTCGATTGCATCGTCGGGCGAGATGGTGATTTGGACCGAAAACAATGGGGCTTCCGAGTTCATGAAAGAGCTGTTGGACAACATCAACCAGACGTTCCAGAGACAATATGCCGGCACCGACCCGCGCATCACCTGCAGTATGGAGGCGTGCGAGAAGCGGGAGACGGTCATCCCCAAAGAGACTGTCGCGGCGTTGGTCCGCAGTTTGGAGAAGGTGCCGCAGGGCGTGGTGAAGATGAGTGAGGTGATGCCCGGCACGGTGGAAACCTCCAACAATGTGGGGCGCATCGTGGCGGAAGAAGACCATCTTTTCGTCTCTACCCATACCCGCAGCTTCGTTGACGACGACATGGCCACGTTGAGCAAGACGATTGCCGCGACCTTTGCCAATGCCGGCGCCGTTTCCGAGGTCGTGATGTCGGCCCCGGCGTGGCAGGAGGACCAGCAGTCGCCGTTCCTGCAGCGGGTCAGCGACACGTTCCAAGACGTGTTAGGCTGGCGTCCCCGTATGGTGGCGATGCACTTCGTGCTGGAGGCGGGCTTCTTCGTGCAGCACTATCCCGGCATCCAGATCGCCAGCATCGGCCCGCGCATCGTGGAGCCGCACTCCACCAGCGAGCGCGTGGAGCTCTCAACCATCCACGACATCTGGCGGGTGCTGATCGAATTGCTGGAGCGGTTGGCGTAACAACCTGTCAATAAACCTTTTCAAAATCTTTCCAACGACTTCTTCTTATGAAAAAGTTATCCCTTACCACCCAAATAGGCATTGCCCTGCTGCTGGCGGTGCTGGTTGGCGTGCTACTGCACAACCAGGCCGACTTCGTTAACACGTACATCAAGCCTATCGGCATCATCTTCCTGAACCTGCTGAAGTTCATCGTGGTGCCGTTGGTCCTCTTTTCGATTATGGCTGGCATCTTGTCAATGAACGACATCTCCAAGGTGGGCAAGTTAGGATTGCGTGCGCTGCTCTATTTTATGACCACGACCATTTTCGCGGTGACGCTGGGATTGGTTGTTCCTAGTCTTCTCAGAGGCATCCTGCCGACCATACATATCAGCACAGAAGCAGTGACGGAGGTCGTCGAAACGCCTCGTCTGTCGATGATGGAACAGCTGGTGGAGATGTTTCCGAGCAACATCCTTGAGCCGGTAAGTTCGATGGCGATGATGCAGATTATCGTGATCGCCTTGTTTTTCGGCATCGCGATGGTGCACGTAGGCGAAAAGGGTGAGATGGCCCGCAAAGTGACGCTCAGTTTCAACGATGTGGTAGGCAAGATTTTGGAGTACATTATGGCATTGGCCCCTATCGGTGTGTTCTGTATGCTGACCCCCGTGGTGGTGGAAAACGGTCCGGCGGTACTCGGTTCCTACGCGGCGCTGTTGGCCTTGGCCTATTTCTGTTTCGCCGTACACGCTGGTGTGGTATATTCTTCGGCGGTGGGGCTGCTGGGCGGTCTTTCGCCGTTGAAGTTCTTCAAGGGGATGCAGCCGGCTATGCTGTTCGCCTTCTCCAGCGACTCGTCGGTGGCCACCCTACCTTACACGATGCAGTGCACCGAGAAAATGGGGGTCAACAAAGACATCGGGCGGTTCGTACTTTCGTTGGGCGCGACCATCAATATGGATGGAGTGGCCATCTATTTGGGTGTGGCTGCTGTGTTTATGGCCAACTGCTGCGGCATTGATCTCACGATGAGCCAGTACCTGGCCATCGCGTTCGCCTCCACAGTGGCATCCATCGGCACGCCGGGCATTCCGGGAGGCAGCTTGGCCCTGATGGCGATGGTGTTCGCCTCGGCCGGCATCCCTGTCGAGTGCGTGGCCGTGGCCGCCGGCATCGACCGCATCATCGATATGGGTCGCACCGTGATGTCGGTCACTGGCGACGCCTCGTGCGCGGTGGTGATGCAGCGGATTTTGGGCAGAAAGATATAACAACTAACAAACAAGAATTTATGAATAAGCACTTCAGCATCCGTCCGGCGAAGCCCGAAGAGGCGGGTCTCGTCTTAGAATTCATCAAGAAGTTGGCTGTCTATGAGAAATGCGCCGACGAGGTGGTGGCCGACGAGGCCACCGTCTATCACTCCCTGTTTGTGGAGCGTTCCGCCGAGGTGGTCTTCGCGGAGGAAGACGGCGCAGTGGTCGGCTTCGCCCTCTTCTTCCACAACTTCTCCACCTTCGTGGGACGCAAGGGACTCTATCTCGAAGACCTCTTCATCCTTCCCGAGAAGCGGGGCCGCGGCTACGGCAAATCCCTGCTGAAGCATCTGGCCAAGATCGCCGTGGAGCGTAATTGCGGCCGTATGGAGTGGATCTGCCTCGACTGGAACGAGCCCGCCCTGAAAGTCTATCGCAGCATCGGGGCCGTCCCGATGGACGAATGGACGGTGCAGCGGTTGGACGAGGGGGCGTTGAAGCGGTTCGCGGATACTTTCGACCAGCCAAAATTATAACGAAAAAGATGTATCTTTGCGGCTCTAAAAAACTGAAAAAAATGAAAAACATCACCTTTATCGTCGCTGCGTGCTGCCTGATGATGGCCGCGTGCGCTCAGTCGCCCAAAAGCGCTGAAAACCCAAACAATTCACAAAACAATTCCAAAGAGATGAAAAAGACATTGATCGTTTATTTCTCTGCCACTGGCACCACCAAGGCCGCCGCGCAGAAACTCGCCCAGGAGTTCAACGCCGACCTTTACGAAATCACTCCGGAACAGCCTTACACCGCCGCCGACCTCGACTGGCGAGACAAGAAATCCCGCTCCACGCTGGAAATGCAGGACAAGAGTTCCCGTCCCGCCATCAAGGGCAAATGCGAGAATATCGCCGACTACGAGACCGTGTGGATCGGCTTCCCCGTGTGGTGGTACACCGCCCCCACCATCGTCAACACCTTCATCGAGGCCCACGACCTGAGCGGCAAGGTGCTCAACGTGTTCGCCACCAGCGGCGGCAGCCCCGTGGAGCCGTGCGCCGCCGACCTCAAGAAGGCCTACCCGCAGTACAACTGGGGCGAGAGCAGACTGATGAATCGCTAACATTCCATCAATAAGAATTAATCACGCAAGGGCTCTAGGGCTCTTGCGTTTTTTTATTATTTTTGCAATGTCAAAAAATAGTTAATATGAAGCGAATGAATATCTATGAAGAGGCCAACCGCTGCCTGCTGTGTCAAGATGCCCCTTGCACGAAAGCCTGCGAACACGGGGACCCGGCGAGAGCCATCCGTGCCATCCGTTTTGGCAATGAGGCGCTGGTTAACCGTTGGATTGCCGACTGCTCTGACGCCGACTTGGATGTAGCCCAGCAGGCTTGCATCCACTATGACGAACCTGTGCGCATTAAGGATTTGCTCCGCACTGTTCGCCCTGACGAGACGAGAGAAACCCTTCCCGACTTGAGCATCGACTTTTGCGGACTGCATTGCGAGAATCCCTTTTTCCTGGCCTCCTCTTCCATTTGCACGAATTATGAGATGGTGGCGCGCGCTTTTGAGGCGGGATGGGCCGGCGTTTACTACAAAACCATCTGTTTGCAAGATATTCAGGAGGTGTCGCCACGCTTTGACGCAGTCCACAACAATGGCCAACACGGCGATTTTTATGGTTTTCGCAATATGGAGCAGCTGAGCGAGAATCCTGCGGAAGTGGATTTTGACATCCTGCATCGTCTGAAACAGGATTATCCCACGAAGATTGTCATCGCTTCCATTATGGGCCAAACGGAGGAGGAGTGGATTGAATTGGCGAAGAGGGCCGAGGCTGCCGGTGTGGATGCCGTGGAACTCAACTTCTCCTGTCCGCAGATGCGGCTCGCGGGTATGGGCAGCGATGTGGGACAGAATCCGGAACTGGTTCTGTTTTACACTGCCTATGTGAAAAACAGTGTCCATATCCCCGTCATCCCGAAGATGACTCCCAACATCACGCATATCAACCAGCCGGCTTTGTCTGCCTTCCTTGCCAATGCCGATGCCATTTCGGCCATCAACACCATCAAGAGTGTGACGATGTCGGACGAGGCTGCCGTTTCGGGCTTCAAGACGGTTTCCGGTCTTTCCGGCCGTGCCGTCAAACCCATTGCACTCCGATGTATTTTGAATATGGCTCAGAACTCCGCCATCCGGGGCGCCCACGGCAAATCAGTGGAATTGAGCGGCATAGGCGGCATCGAGACGTGGCGGGATGCGCTGGAGTTCATCCAGCTGGGCTGCAACAATGTGCAGGTATGCACGGCTGTGATGCAGTATGGATATCGCATCATTGACGACCTCGTGCTGGGCTTGCAACACTATATGGCCCAACGGGGAGTGTCGCGCGTGTCCGACCTGGTGGGCGAACAGTTGCCAGCGTTTGTGCAGCCGTCCGACCTGGACCGCCAGACCCTTGTCTATCCGAAAATAGATCATAACTTGTGTGTTGGTTGCGGGCGTTGCGAGATATCGTGCAGCGACGGCGGCCATCAGGCCATCCTTTTCGATCACGCCACGCGTCGGCCCCGCATTGTGGGCGCGAAGTGTGTCGGCTGCCATCTCTGTCGGTTGGTCTGTCCCGCCGGCGCCATCGGCCTCGCCAACCGAATTCCGAAGAAACAATAGTGGAGTATGACACTTTTCCAAGACCATATAAATGATTAACAATAAAATACAGAATACTATGAAGAAAATAATGGTTATCGACGGCGGTCCGCGCCGCAATATGAACACCGCCGCCATATTGGAATCCTTCGCCAATGGCGCGAAAGAGGCCGGTGCAGAAGTGAAACTTGTCCGCCTCTACGATATGGACTACAAGGGCTGTATGTCGTGTATGGCCTGCAAACTCAAAGGCAAAGCCTCGAACATCTGCAAGTTCAAGGATGCCTTGACCCCAGTTCTGGAGGAGATTGCCGAAGCCGACGGTCTGGTGCTCGGCTCCCCGATCTACTTCGGCGACGTGACCGGCCAGATGCGCACCTTCCTGGAGCGGCTGGCTTTCCCGTGGCTCTCTTACAACGACTACAGTATGACTGCTCCCAAGAGGATGCCGGTCCTACTGATAGAGACTATGAACGGCACACCTGAAAGGAACAACAGCCAAGGCTACGGCTCAATGGAACACTGCATCGCCGCCTCGCTTGGCAACCCCGAACGTCTGGTCGCCTACAACACCTACCAGGTGAAAAACTACGACCGCTATGAACTGGCCGGCTTCTCCGAAGAGGCCAAACGGAAATACCGCGAAGAGCATTGGGAAGAGGACCTGCAGAAGGCCTTCGAGGCTGGCAAGCGTATGGCAGAGAAGTAACCGCTTTCGAGCATCAAAATCACGCAAGGGTTTTACGACTCTTGCATTTTTTTCAAAAAAAACAAAAATATCGCCCACGATATAAATATTTTTTGTATTTTTGCATCGTGAACGATATAAATATGTAAGTAATGACATACGAGCAACTTAAACTAAATAACCAACTCTGTTTCCGTCTTTATACGGCGGCGAGGCTCACCGTGGGCGCATATCACCCATACCTTGACCCGTTGGGCATCACCTATCCGCAGTATCTCGTGCTGCTCGTGTTGTGGGAGCAGGATAAACAGCCGGTGTGCGACATCGCCAAGCGGCTGATGCTCGACACGAACACCGTCACTCCCCTACTCCAGCGTATGGAAAAATCGGGGCTGCTCCGGCGCACGAAAGGCAAAACGGACACGCGACAGCGCATCGTGTCGCTGACCGAAAAGGGCTCAGCCCTGCGTGAGCAGGCAAAGCACATCCCCGAATGCCTGAGCGCGAACATTTTGGAGAAAATGGGCTCTTTAGAGGAATTAACAACGTTAGTACCCGCCCTTGACAAACTTATCGAAGGATTGAGTGAACGATAAATCGGTCAAAACCCAATTACCCCAAGTCTCAAGTCTTAAGTCTCACATCAAAGATAATTCGAATAATTTAAATAAAAGTATTACTTAAAACAATAAAGAAATGGCTACTATTTATGATTTCAAGGCCCTGAACAACAAGGGCGAAGAGGTGGATATGGCGCAATACCGCGGCAACGTCCTAATGATTGTCAACACCGCTTCCAAATGCGGTTTCACCCCGCAATACGACGGACTGGAGGCACTGTACAAGAAGTACAAAGACCAAGGTCTCGTGATTCTCGGTTTCCCGTGCGACCAGTTCAAGCACCAGGAGCCCGGCTCCGACGCGGAAATTGCGGAGTTCTGCCGCCTCAACCACGGCGTCACCTTCCCGCTGATGAAAAAGATCGACGTTTTCGGCGAAAATGCCCACCCGATTTTCAAATATCTGACCCAAACCGTGCCCACTGAAGAGGTGAAAGGACTGAAAAACAAGGCCACGATGGCTCTCGTGGACGGTCTGAGCAAATCTGAAGGTCGCGAGGAAGGCGGTGTGCGCTGGAATTTCACCAAGTTCCTCATCTCTAAAGACGGCAGCATCGTCAAACGCTTCCCGCCTGTGGCCACGCCCGAGGATATGGAGGCAGATGTTGAATCTATGTTGAAATAATTCGATTATGATCCTCTATTTTTCAGGCACGGGCAACAGCTTGGCCATCAGCCGCCACATCGCGGAGAAGCTCAACGAAACGGTGATGCCGCTCAGTCAGGCGGTGCATCAGGATTTGTCGCGTGAGCGACGCATCGGGCTGGTCTATCCCAGCTACTGGTTCAATGCGCCGCGGGCGGTGACGGAGTTGCTGCCGCGGCTGCAGCTGCCCAAGGAGGGGTACGTCTTCATCGTCATCCCTTGCGGCGCGCAGGCCGGCAACGCCATCCATACGGTTCAGAAACTGCTGGCCGACAAGGGGTTGCCGTTAGCGTACAGCCAGAAAATCCGCGTGCCCGACAACAGCGCCGTCGGCTTCGGGCGCGACCCCAACAAGCAGGTCTGGAAGTTCGAGAAATACGCCGCGCGGTTGGAGCGCATCACCGAGGAGATTGCCGCTGGAACGCATAGTTTGCATTACGCGTGGTGGGGACCAATAGGCGCGCTGTGTGCCCGTCCCGGTATGCAACGCCGCACATTGCCGATGCTCACGCCCGCCGTCAACGCTGACCTCTGCGTTGGCTGTGGCATCTGCGCCGACGTGTGCCCGCAAGGCAACATCGCCCTCACCGAAGGCAAAGCCCTTTGCGGCGACAACTGCACGCAGTGTCTCGCCTGCGTCCATTTCTGCCCGCAGCAGGCCGTGGAACTCAACCGCAAGCCCACGCCCAAAGCGCACCAATACCACCACCCAAAAATAACGGTGGGAGATATGAAAAAGAATGTATTTTCGCAATCCAAATAAAAAAGAATTATGAAACATCTCAACTATTACCTCTCGATTCTCGCCATAGCATTGTGCGTCAACTGCTTTGGGCAAAAAAACATTGACCAGAAATTGCCGAAAGACATCTATGGTTTCACCGTCAAGGACATCAAAGGCGATGATGTGTCGCTGGCCGACTACCAAGGCAAGGTGCTGCTCATCGTCAATGTGGCCAGCAAATGCGGCCTCACCCCGCAGTATGAAGGTCTTGAAGCCCTGTATCTGAAATACAAGGACCAGGGGCTGGAGATTCTGGCGTTCCCCTGCAACCAGTTCCTGGAACAAGAGCCGGGCACGAACGAGGAGATACTGGACTTTTGTTCTGTCAACTATAACGTCACGTTCCCGCTGTTCGACAAAATCGATGTGAACGGCAAGGAGGAGAGTCCGCTCTATACGTTTCTGAAAGCCAAAGCCCCGTTCAAAGGCTACCCGGAAGGATATGAGATATTCGCCTCACAGCTCACTATGATTCATCAGAAAACCGGCAGTGGATTTGAGAAAGGCGACGCCATCAAGTGGAATTTCGGCAAATTCCTAGTCTCCAAAGATGGCAAGACCATCCTGCGTTTCGAGCCGATGGTATCGCCGGAAGATATGGAAGCTGACATCCAGCGCTTGCTGGCGAAATGATGGGAAAAATGCGGCATATTAACAGACTATCCCTCCTTTACCGAACAGAAATTTTAGTTTTTCAGGCAACACAAATCAAAACAACGAGAATATGACCCTGCAAGAAGCCATTGTTGCCCGCCACAGTGTGCGGCAATACATTGAAAAGCCCATCGAGGCGGAGAAAGTCCAACAATTGCAAACCCTCATCGACGAGTGCAACCGCGAGGGTGGATTGCATATACAGTTAGTGACAGAGGAACCCAACGCCTTTGCCGGCGGGATGGCCAAATACGGTAAGTTCCGCGGCGTGCGCAACTACATCGCTATGATCTGCAAGAAGGGCGACGATGTGAAACTCGGTTACTATGGCGAGAAGGTGATCCTGTTGGCACAAACGCTCGGGCTGAACACCTGCTGGGTGGGACTCTCCTTCCGCAAACAACCCGACCAGTACAAGGTGGACGCCGGCGAGACGCTTGTCTGCGTGGTGTCGCTCGGCTACGGTGCCAACCAAGGGGTGCAGCACCCGCAGAAACGGACTATCGCCGATGTGACGGACGACCGCCGCACCGCTGACCACGGGAAGCCCTTCCCCGAGTGGTTCGTGCGAGGCGCGGAGGCCGCATTATTGGCGCCCACAGCCGTGAACCAGCAGAAGTTCGTATTTGTTCTGCACGATGGCAACCGTGTGGAGGCCAAGGCGAAGTTCTCCCTCATCGGCTATGCCAAACTCGACCTCGGCATCGCCAAGTGTCACTTCGAGGTGGGAGCGGGGAAAGAGAATTTCGAGTGGGCGTGAGATTTTTATGCAATAATCATTCTGTACTGCATAAAAAAGTATATATTTTATGCAATACGTGATGTTGATTGAACAAAAATTGTATTTTGCTGTTGAAAAAAAAGTGGAAAATGAAGAATATTGTGATTACCGTAATGCTGCTGGCATTGTTTTGCACCAGTTGCGGATTTGGCGATTGTGGTGAGGACATACACTTTCGTACTGATTCTATTTCAAATAACATTTATCAAGAAAAATATCGTTGTTTTTGTGGCGGGGCGACAACCACGGATGTCATCTATGTATATATCACAGATTCAGCCTCTTTCAGAAAATATGTCGGCGACTACGATGATCAAGACTATATTTTTGTAAAATGCAGAAATGACTCGATAGTGGATGTCTATCAGAAAAAAGACGTGGGTGTCATTGAGCATATTTACAAGACCAAGATGATAAATAGCTACAACATCAATGATTTGAAGAGAAAAAAGAAGTTTGATATCCCTTGTAAAAAGAAGTGGAGATTATAACCTTTTCGGGGACTTCAAGTACATACTATGATAGTTCATAAAATCAAGGCAACAACAAAATGAAAGCTTTACTGATATTTGAACATCCATTCGCAACCTGGAAATTGAAAAACATTAACTGTTATGGAGGAAAATAATCACAAAATGATGGATCGTAATACACAAATTATCCGCACCAGTTGGATCGGCATTGCCGCCAACGTGCTTTTGGCGGCTTTCAAGGCCGGTGTCGGCATTGTGGCCAGCAGTGTGGCCATCGTGATGGACGCCGTCAACAACCTCAGCGACGCGCTGTCGAGCGTCATCACCATCGTAGGCACGAAGCTCTCGCAGCGTCCCGCCGACCGCAAACATCCTTTCGGCTTCGGGCGCATCGAGTATTTCAGCGCCATCATCATCGCCGTCATCGTGCTGTCGGCGGGCATCACCTCGCTCATCGAGTCGGTGAAGAAGATCTTCCACCCCACGGAGCCGAGCTACACGACGGTGACGCTCGTGGTCATCGTGGTGGCCATCGCGGTGAAGATCGTGTTGGGGCTGTTTGTGAAACGCAAGGGCTCGCAGTTGAAGAGCGATGCGCTGATTGCCTCCGGCTTCGACGCGCTGTTCGATGCTATCATCACCTTGGCCACGCTTGTGTCGGCAGGCATTATGCTGCTGTGGAACGTTTCCATCGACGGCTACCTTGGCGCGCTGATCTCGCTCGTCATCATCAAGGCCGGTATCGAGATGCTCGCCTCGCCCGTCAACGAGCTGTTGGGCACCAGCATCCCGGCGGAGCTCACCTCCCAGATCAAGCAGGAGGTCGGCGAGTTCGAGGGCGTTCACGGGGTGTATGACCTCATCCTCCACAACTACGGTCCCGACGTGAAGATCGGCTCGTTGCACGTCAGCGTCTATGACACGATGTCGGCGCACGACATCCACGGGCTCACGCGCAAGATCTCCACGCAGATGTTCATGCGGCACGGCATCATCATGACCGTCGGGGTTTATGCCATCGCCACCGGCGAGAACCGGATGGCCGAGTTGCAGACGCAGGTGATACAGACGTTGACCGCCCACAAAGAGATTGTGCAGGTACACGGTTTCTACTATTCGGAGCGCGACAAGATGCTCTCCGTCGATGTGGTGCCCGACATTTCCGTCCACGATGACGCCGCCCTCATCGCGCAACTCACCGCCGAAATCCAGCCCTTGGTGCCAGGGATGCAAGTTGTGGTCGTGGTGGACCATAATTACAGCGAGTGAGGGGGCGGGAGTTCCTGTGCGCAACAATTTTTTACCTTTGCCACCCAAAATTAAAGAGACAATGATCGACCAAATTATCGCTTTCAACAAAACCTTCGTGGCGCAGAAGGGCTACGAACAATACCTCACCGACAAGTACCCCGACAAGAAGTTGGCGGTGCTGTCGTGTATGGACACGCGGCTGACGGAGCTGCTGCCCGCCGCGCTCGGACTGAAAAACGGCGACGCGAAAATCATCAAGAACGCCGGTGGGCTGGTGATTTCCGCCTTCGACTCGGCGATGCGTAGTCTGATCGTGGCCATCTACGAGCTCGGGGTGGAGGAGATTATGGTGGTGGCGCACTCGCACTGCGGGGCCTGCCATATGAGCTACGACCACTTCCACCACGAGATGATCGCCCGCGGCGTGACCGACGAAACGCTCGCCACCATCCGCCAATGCGGCATCGACCTGAACCATTGGTTGGAGGGCTTCAAGGACACCCCGACCTCCGTCCGCAAGACCGTGGAAACCATCCGCACGCACCCGCTCGTGCCGAAGGATATCGTGGTGCGGGGATTCATTATCGATTCGGAAACGGGGGCGCTGGAGGAGATTGAGGGATGATGTTGACCGTCCGCCATATACGCCATTGGTACGAGCCGAAACTGCCGCACGCCGTCTTCATCAACGGGTTTTTCGCCGGAATGATGAGGGACCACGACCTGCGCATTGAGGCACCGCCCGGAACATACAGCCTTAAAGTGCAGTTCGGAGGCCCGCTGCGTTTGGGCAAAAGTGGCAAGAGCATCGACCTGTCGCTGTCGTCCACCGCAGAGGTGGAGATACCGCAAAACGGTGAGGTCCTCTGCACGTTCCACGACCGCGAGCGACTCTGGAACATCCTGTTCGACATCGACCTTGTCCTCTGGATTATCTCCTGGTTCGTTACGATGCCCACGCTCTACAAGATTCTTTCCAATGTCTTCTTCGCGATTTGGCTGATACGGTTGGTGGTGATAAGGAAGCGATATTACAAGATTGTGACATCTTGATTCATCTAAAAAAAGTATTTTTGCATTTTCTCTGTTTTTATGAGCAATCCTCTTTTCAATATACGAAACGGCCTGTTCGTCATCGCCTTTTTGCTGACCGTCAGCGTGCAAGCGCAGCAGCGCGACCGGTTAGGCGAACTTGACGTGGTGTGCCGCAACGAAATCGTGACCCACACCTCCGTGGCCCCCGACGGCACGCTTTGGATGGCGACCAAATGCGGGGAAATTTACCGCGCTGACGACATCCATTCACCGTGGCGCATCCTGAAAGAAGGTTCCTTGGGCGGCGACCAAGGTGAAACCTTTGAGAATATTGTGGCCTACGACCGCAACACAGCTGTCATTGTGGGCAATATGTGGCGCGGCTATTTCAGGCGAACGACCTCAGGGGGCCAATCGTGGGATGAAATCAAGTATGACAGTAAACGGGGATATGAGTGGTTCCACCCTGTCTGGCGCGGCCAAGGAGGAATGATGTGGACGGGCTCCCAGAACGGTTATTTGGCATTCAGTACCGACAGCGGGCGCACTTTCTCCGTACTGTATAATACGGCCTTCAACGACAAGACGGACATCCGGGACATCTATATGCTCTCGGCCGACAGCGGCTGGATTGCCACCCGTGAAGGAGGGCTATACAGCACCTCCGACAACTGGCGAACCTGCCATCGTTTGCCCACGGCCAACCATAAGGGCGTGAGTTGTGTCCGACCGTGGAAGAACTATCTGATGGTGACGCAAGGCGGCAAAAGTTACTACATCGCAATCGGTGGGGATGGCCGCTGGCAAAGCACCCCGCTGGCACTACGGGACTTCGAGGTGGACTCTGCCACCGGAATGTTGTGGGCACTAAACGACAACAAGGAAGTCGTCCTAATGGAAGATATCGACCGCTGGAAACCGATGGGTGTGAGCGCGCTGTTCATCATCGGGATGCACGAAGGCCGTCTCTATTGCCGGGTCAACGAAGGGGTGATGCGTGTGGATGCCAACGGGGTAGTGGACCAATGTCCGTTCCTCACGGCTGAGAAGTCCCTCGCTAAACCGGAAAAGATCTTCAAGCATGGGGATTTTCAGTGGGGCTTCGATGAAAAAAGCGTCTATCTCCGCGACCGCAAAGGCTGGTACCGCGTGGCACGTCCGCTCGACATTGCCGGTGCAACCCCTGATCCTGACCGCGAGGACCGTATCATCATTCTGAACTATGCGGGGGAGAACTTCAGCGTGGACACTGCCGGCCTCGTGGAGCCTTACATTTACCCACAACCGTTAACCGCTTTCGTCAAACCGGGTCTGCAAAGTTTGGAGATGATGACCTTCTCAACCTTGGGACACCAAGTTTATAAAGAAACCATCGGTTTTCGCCGCGATGGCGACCGTCTGGTGGAGAAAACCCATACGGAAACCAGAGAGAACTACGACCCTCACCTCCGCAACGGACCCACGAAAAAGACCACCCCTGCGGCTGATGATGGCGATTCCAACACTCGACAACTTCCGGTGGCGTCCTTAGAAAAAGCCTTGTTGACCCTCGGCGAGCGTTACCACCAGTATCCTACACCGCAGGATTTCGGTTTGGCCGATACCACGTTGGATTTGCACAAGGTCTATGCCGCCGGGAGCATACGCAGCACTAATCAGTACGGCTACAATGTCACCTTTGTCAACCAGTCAGGCGACACGCTCACGGTTTGGGGGCAAACCTCCGCCCATGTTGACCTTGGCGGAAGCACGCACTATCCGTGGCTTCTGCCGATGACCGTATGCTGGCGCGAGGCAGAATTCTTCACCTACCAACCTGTCCTGTGGCAGGCTCTGCGCGAGGCGATGCCCGACAGTATGTTGTTGCGTGAGTTCCTCGACAACAGCACCCTGCACCCAAGATACTCCCTGCAAAGTGGGGATTTGATATTCCTGAACAACAATCGCTCGGATATGGAGAAAGCCATCACGGCCAGCACAGGCGAATATTCGCACGTGGCGTTAGTAGAACGCGATAGCGCGGATGACGTGTGGGTCGTCGAAGCCTCGCCAAAGAAGGGTGTGCAGCGAATACCCTACAGCCAATTCGAAATGGAAAACAACCTCGGATTCTTCCGAGGGAATATCGACATCTACCGTCTCACTGTGCCTTTCGACACTCTTACGGTTATCGCCCGTGCCAAAAGTCTGGTCGGGAAACCCTACGACAACGCCTTTCTGCCCGACAATGATGCTTACTACTGTTCGGAGCTCATCCAGGTGGCCTTCGGCGACATTTTCCCGTTGAAGCCGATGAACTGGCGCGATGCCGAAGGGAATTTGCCCGAATACTGGATCAGGCATTTTGAAGAACTCGGCGTGCCCGTTCCCGAGGATGTTTCCGGCACCAATCCTACGGACATGAGCCGTTCTCCGCTGCTGAAGAAGTTAAATAGCAAAGGACTCACCCTTTAGGCATCGTCACGCGGGAACTGCCCATCGTCTCGCGGTAGAACAGCAGGTGATGGTGGACCACAACTTCTGCGAGTGATGGGGCGTTGGATAAGATTGAAATAAAAAAATATGGAAATAACTCTTCTTTTAGAATACACCGACCGTGCGCAGTTGCGGCAGTGGCTCGCCGAAAACCACCCCTCCGCTAAGGAGTGCTGGGTGGCGACTTATCGTGGCAAAGAACCGTTGCCCGGCCCTTGTTTGCCCTACCTCGCAGTGGTGGAGGAAGCGCTCTGCTTCGGCTGGATCGACAGCACCTGCAAGCGCCTGCCCGACGGACGCCTGGCGCAACGCCTCTCACCGCGCCGCAAAAACAGCCATTGGACAGAGCGCAACCGGCAACGCTGCGCCGACCTGGATCAACGCGGCCTGATGACGGATGCGGGAAGGGAGGCGCTAACTGACAATACAAGCAGGAACCGTTAACGCACTACGAATTTAGCAGTCTTCCGATACCCCTTGCCCTTTATTTGCAAGAAATAAAATCCATTTTCCAAGTCCGCCACGGGAATTGTTCCGAAAGTGGGACCATTCATAATCTCTTGGCCCAAAACATTGAAAATGGAATAATTAACCTGCTCGCAAGGGAGATTTTTCAAATAGAGAACATCAGAAACAGGATTGGGATAGACTTCCAGTGATTGTTGGCGGGAATACTCCTGAACAGCCGTAGGAGAAGGGATTATATCCACAATAATCCCCTCCAACTTGGTCATCCCGTAGTAAAAATTAGGATCCGGGATGCTGTACCAGTTATCCAAAGAGCCGCCGTAACCGAAGTTGATATGGAACTTGCCATCCGTTTCGCGGTAACCATCCACCACCACATTGTGCCCGGCCGTCCCCTCGGGATTTTCAACGGCCAAGTGGGCGGGATAACCGGCCTTCAAATTGGAAATCAGGGTCGCGTACATAAGAGAATCGGGGGTACGGAACAAACGGCTGTTGGCAAATCCGAACCGTTGATAGGCATCATACGCCTGGTCCACCGCGAATGTGCCGGAGCCTTGCGAGGAATAGACCTGCGTGCAGGCCGTGCCGCAAGCGAAAATCAGCGCCGCGACCAACTCATCCGACAGTTCCTCGTCGCGCCCAAAAGCAGCATCCACGGAGTCCAACATCTTGTTCAACTGCGGGAATGAGGGAAATTGCAACACCTCCCAATCATCGTCAATATTGAAATTTCTGCCTAAGTAGTGATGGGCATAATCGTCGTTGTCAGAAAAACGAGTGTTCTGTGTCGTTTGCAAATAATTGACAATCTGCGCCATTGCCACTGCCGGGCATCCGGCATAGCTATAGGAATAGTCATTCATCGGGTCGCGCGGACAAAGTTGGTTGTAGGGATAATCCTGATCCCACTGCGTGGTGAGGAGAGGCGTTTGCGCCCATCCGGTCAAGACACACAACAAAAACAATATCGATAAAAGTTTCTTCATCTTATTCAAAAACAATTAATGACACTCAAAGGAGGAGTATTAGTATTATAAAAGATTCGTTCCCTTTTAATCGTGAATGCAACGGACTGACAACCCATAATAACTGGGGTGGCTATGCCACGACGGCGTGCTAGAACCCATAGTCAATGAAAAATGCCGACAATTATCATCACCGGACCTACTAGAACTCCAAAAATAAGCAGCTCCGGAAAAATCATAATATCCGTTATGAAAACCGCCTGCGGGCATAGCCCCAAAGCCGGTGGCATTATTGGTGGTAATATTATTGCCTACTGCGCAAGAATTGGATGAATAACCCCATCCTATCGTGGAGGCCAACGATTTTGCTATATAATGAGCACTGTAGTACTCGCACCAATACTGGCTCTGGCTATGAACATAGCCCTCAAGCTGGCTCCACTCATTCATACTGGGCAAATGCCATCGTTCGGGACATAAATTCAAGACAGGAGCTCCGCCGGCCGCCGCTGTCCAATTGTACAACAACCCGTAAAGCGGCACTATGGTGGAATCGTTGTGCGGATAGTACCAATAAGCCACATTCGATGAGGTTGTACTTCCGTGCTGGATAGGGGTGCCGTCGGAGTAGTGTCGGGTACGCAGATTCTCTTTCATCCAGCACTGGTTGCCTAACTGCAGGGTATGGTAGACATTGCCGTCAATGTCGGTAACGGTGTCCGTACCGCAATAAAACGGGGGCCAGGTGGTGAAGCTCACCTCATCCCCGTATGCCGTACCCATAATGTTTGTGGCGTATGCCCGCACATAGTATGTAGTTGTGGACACCAGTCCCGTGAGGTTGCTGGCAAAGACGCCCGTGCTGTCGCCATCATTCGTGTGGTTGTCGCTGACCGTGGGATTGTGCGAGGTGCTCCAGCACACGCCGCGGGCTGTCACGGGGGCGCCGCCATCGGATACCACATTGCCGCCTCCCGCCGCCGTAGTGTCTGTATAATGAACAACCAAATTCGTAGATACCGTCGGCAAAAAACAGAGCGCTTGCGAAAAATTCAATGTAAAATTCGGATAAAAGAGTTGTGTTTCAATATGCTCACTCTCCACCTCCGCTCCGCAAATATCAGCATAGCCCACATACAGCATCCTGTCATTGGAATTGTACGGATTGATGGTAACAGATTTCATCGAATGGCTAATAGCCTGGCCTTCCCCCAGATAATCTATGCCTAAGGATCCTCCCCCACGGCTGCATACCATTTTGATGGAGGATGTTTTACCGTTCTGACGGGCTGTCATCACGTATGTGCCCGCCGATGGAAGGGTGACTCGGAAATGGTGAAGACCCCTGGATAGCGACGTTGCCTGGAATGTCTCCACTATCCCGCGCATATCCGCAATCTCCAAATGCACCGGATCCTCCTCCGGCACGGCCAGGTCAAACTCAGTGGTGCCGTCGCACGGGTTCGGATTACTCTGTGACAAAGTGAGACCTCTGTTCTCCAAATAATCGTCCTCTATCCCCGTATCAAAAAACATTGTCAGCGTCGTGTCGGGCCAATAGATTGTTTCCTGCCAGTTCTTGGTCAGGTTGGTAATGGACACACGGTTCAGTTGGACATAATTGCTGTCTACATCTTGAGCTGTGAAAGTGACCGTAATATTAACTTGCGGGAAGAGTGCCATACCCGCAAGCACAAGAAGCATAGAGAGGAAAAATCTTTTCATCCTTTTTTTATTATGGTTGCTGCAAAAATAAAAAAAATACCGAAAGAATTGTCCCGTATGTCATTTTTTGCTTATTTTTGCGACTGCAAATCCAAGTTCTTTCTTAATAATTATGCTTAAAAATATTCTATTCGGCTGTTTGCTCTGTGTTTCTTTGTTTGGGTATGGTCAAAAAACAATCCTTTATGACAAAAACACCTCTTCCATCCCCGAGGACGACCTCTTGAGCATCGCCATTGACGGTCAAGGCAACAAATGGATAGGGAGTGCCCGTTCCGGTCTTCTGGTTTTCGACGGGGAATCCTATACCACGTTTTCAGAAATGAAAGGAGACTTCTTCACCCCCATTTTCAAAGATTCCAAAGGGAATATGTGGGTGTCTTTCTCAGCTCTTGTGGAAACTGTGGGCAGCGTAGATGTTTTGGCCCGTTATGACGGTTCGCGGTGGTGGTGGTATAAAGCGGAAGATATAGGTCCTTATAACATATCGGTCACCGACATTTGTGAAGGGAAGGATGGGACGCTCTATTTCGCCGGTCCCGAAGGATTTCTGGTAATGTTGAAAGACAACAAGTGGGAGCTGCTGGATCTTCCGGAAAAAGATATGGTGGCGTTGTCTGTCGCCGTGCGTGACGACGGTGTCATCGCCCTCGGCTTCGGGCGTCCCGACTGCGGACTGCTGATCTACCAAGATGGCAAATGGAAGAGTTATTCCGAGAAAGGTTCACCCTTGGTTATCAATGTGGTGCGTGCTTTGAAGTTTACCGATGACGGAGCTTTGATCATCGGTTATGGCGGAGGTTTTGGAGATGGTGGTTTTTCTGTGATGAAGGGCAAAAAGTGGACCCACTTTAACAAGTCCAATTCCGGCATCTCCGACCATATGGTCCGCGACATTGAGTTTGACGGAAAGAACTATTGGATGGCGACAAACAACGGACTGGTGAAGTTTGACGGGAAGAAGGTCACATCGACTTTTTTCCGTAATGGTATGTTCAAAAATGTCATCAACGAAATTGCCATAGAGAATGGTACCCTTTGGATTACCACCAATTTCGGACTGATAAAGTACGTTCCGTAAACGGATGTTCCAGTAGGGCTATACCTGATTTTAGTAACCCTACTTCACCCGCAACACACTGAAGGCCCCAAACAAGCCGAACCCGTTTTCGATGTTCGTATAGGTGTGCAGCGGCTCAAGCAACAGGAAATTGAGTTCGTTGTCTTCCGTGAGGGTGCTTTCGTACAGGTAAGTGCCCCTGTCAAGGAAAAATAAATAGTATTCGGCAGGTCCTTCCTCTTCGTCATCATCCCAATCATCCCAATCATCCCAATCATCATTTTCATAGATGTCGGCATCCAACAGAAAACGCATCACAGCACCGTCGCGGCCTTCGTCGGAGATGTATTCAAACTCATTGGTGCCATCATACAGCCATTCGCTGGAATACCACCAACCTGTGCTCCACCCCTCGTCTCCGTTAAATATTTGGACTGGGTGATGCGATTTCAGCGCGTAGGCGTTCTCCTCCCCCTGCACATCGCGCCACTGCACATACACATCCCTGTGCGGCCAATTGTAGATATCACCCCAATGGGAGTCGTGGTCAACGGCCACCGTGTCGAAAACAAAACCGACATCGTGCGTCATCGGTACCGTGCAGGAGGACGCAATATCCGGATATCCCGGATAGGTGGCCCGGATATGATAAGTGCCGCCCTCCACAACAGGAAACTCCTGACGGGTAATGATATAACGGCTGTGAGCAATGTCGTACGGGGCGCGCACCCAATGGTCGCCGTCGGCGGAAAGCTCCACAATGGCGTCTGAGATATTGGGGAAGTCACCCGTGTCGCCGCCATAAAGCAGCTTGGTGCTCGACAACAGTATGTAGGTCGTGTCCAGCTGCGGACAAAGACGGGCGTACAACACCAGTTTCCGGGTTTCGTTGAACTGACCCTCGAGGTCCACATCATCCACACATCCGACAAAAGCACAGGTGGTCAGAACACAACTGATGAACAGAATGATTCGCGTTATGGTTCGTTTGATTTTCATAGTTGTCTTTAGAATTTGAAATGATACGTGAACGTCGGAATAATCGGGAAAATGCTAACCTGCTGGATCTTATTGACAATATCAGGACCGTTTTCCGTATAGACATATTCCTGAGTGGTAAAATAGAAGAAGGGATTGTGGTGATTGTACAGATTGTAGATGCTGATCTCAAAGATGCTCTTCCCGTTGTTTTTCTTGTGCGGCTTGATGAACTGCACGCCCACGTCAAGGTGATGGAAAGGCTTCATTCGGAAGTCATTCTTCTTCCCATAGTTCTCCACATAGCCCATATACTGGTTGAAGGAATTTTCCTCAGGCGTAAGATAGTTCTCCAGATAGCTGTCCAGATTCTCGGCAGGATAGAGGGAGGTGGGCAGCGTGACCGCGTTGCCGGTGGCGAAGACCCACGACAGGGAGAGGTTCACCCAGGACGCCGGCGAGTACATCAGCACAAGGGACACGTCGTGGCGGCGGTCGTAGCGGGCGAAGAAGGGCTCCCCGAAGTTCAGCTCCTCGAACTGCTGCTTGGTCCACGACAGCGTGTAGCCTATCCAGCCGGTGAATTTCCCGACCTCCTTGCGCACGAGGAGCTCCGCCCCATACGACCATCCCCGGCCGGAGGTCACATTGTCGGTCCATCGGCTCTGGAAAGCCCCCGGCATCTCCTCATCCAGAATATTCTGAACCATACTGGTGAAAAATGAGGAACCCTCCTTGTACGCCAGAATATGGTTCATCCACTTGTAGTATCCCTCCAACGAGAACGACAGGCGCGGATTCTTCAAATCATAGTGGATGCCGAAAGCGACCTGCTGGGAACGTTGCGGACGGATGGTCTCCGTGACGGGCACCCACAGATCCGTGGGAAGGCCTATGGTGCTGGTGGAGAGCAGGATCATACTCTGGCTCATCATCGCGTACGAGGCTTTCAAGGCCAGGTTCGACAGGATGTTGTAGCTCATCGCAAGGCGCGGCTCCGGCGAGAACCAGGTCTTCCTCGGCACCGAAAAGGCCACCAGACGGACACCCGGGTTGATCCGGAAACGGTTCCGTATGTTGATTTCATCCTCCACATAGATGGCATATTCCAACCCCTTCGCCTTCTCCACGTTCCGCATCGTGAGGGTGTCGGCCTTCATAGTGGCGGCATTGGGCCGCGCCACGTGATAGGTTACCGCCGCCCCGGCGAGCAGATGGTGCGTGGCATTGGGCCGGTATGTCACGTCGTATTTCAACGTGTAGTCGCGGATGCCCGAACTGAAATCCGAACTGAAAGACTCGTTTTCAGGATTGTTGATGCCAGAGAAATATTTGTAACTCATATAGGTGTTCATCTTATAATCGTTGAAAACGAACGAGAGGTTCGAGAACACCTTGTTGGTGAACAGATGGTTCCATCGGGCAGTAGCCGTGGCGTTCTGCCAGAAAAGCCCCATCTTGTACTTGTCGTACTCCCCTACCGTACCGTAATTGTCCGTCTCGGAAAGATGGAACTTGTCGCGCCCGAAATAGGCGCTGAAATAGAGCTTGTCCTTTTTGCCCAGGTCGAAATTGAGCTTGCCGTTCAAGTCAAAGAAATAGTAACCGGTGGCCGTGCCCTGCGTGGCGATTTTCATAATGGGAACCAGGAAAAGGTCAAGATAGGTGGTACGGCCCGAAAGCATAAAGGATGCCTTCTTCTTGATGATCGGCCCCTCCACCATCACATTGGAGGAGATCAGCCCGATGCCTCCCTCGCAGTGGTAGCTCTCCTTGTTGCCGTCCTTCATATTGATGTCGATGACGGACGAGAGCCGCCCGCCGTAACGGGCCGGGAAGCCGCCCTTCACCAGCTCCACCGACTTGATGGCGTCCCCGTTGAAGATAGAAAAGAACCCCAGCAGATGGCTGGCGTTGTAGATGGTGGCCTCGTCGAGAATGATCAGGTTCTGGTCGGGCCCGCCCCCGCGCACGTAAATGCCGGAGGTGCCCTCCGAGGCCGACTGCACACCGGGCAGGAGCAGCAGCGTCTTGAAGACATCCTTCTCGCCGAACAGCATCGGCACATTCTGTATCTCCTTGGTGGACAACTTGATGGAGCTCATCTTCACCTGCTCGGTATTCGTCTTCTCCGCCGTGATAGTCACCGCTTCCAGCATAGTGACCTTCGACAATCGGGCATCATACTCGATATCTTCCGGCCTTTTAATCCACAAAGTGTCATTGACAAAACCAAAACTGTTGAACACCAAAAACATACCGCTTCGATAAGGAAGTGTGATGGTATAGAAGCCGTAGGTGTTGGTGGTGGTGCTTTTTTGCGAAACAGGCTCGTAAATCAGGCCTCCCGGTAGCGACTCCCAACTGCCGCTTTCGTAAAGATGGCCGCTCACCGTGATGTTCTGCCCGGACAACAGTCCGTGGAGAAGCAGGCAAAGCAACAGGCAAACAGCTTTCAGACAATGATTTGGTATATTATTAGAATCTTTTTTCATTGGAAATAACAATAAAAAGACATACGCGGCAATCTTCCGAATTGCCACGGCAAAAATAATGATAATATTCCATACAACCATATCAGAAATTGCTTATTTTTGTGGGTTGAAAACGCAAAAGATGAAAAGACATTTGCCACTTTTAGCAGCCATACTCCTCTCTATATGCACCTGCTCTATTGCATACCCGCAACGCCAGTACTATGTCGGGGTTCCCAACCACGTGGATTATGTCCGGGACTCCGCCCGGATTGTGCTGGACCTGCTGCCCTGGAACGCGAATGGACGTCTGTTGGAACAAGAGATGCCGCGTTATCTGGAGCCGCTCAAGAAGTTCCTGGATGAACACCCTGGCCACGATAGCCGACCCGTCCGTTGTCGCTATTTGATACCGTTTTACTATGGGATGATGTAGGGCATTCTCAAATGTTGGCCGCTGAATTCGTTCTGCGAAAATCTGCGTGCTCTGCGGGATAATAAAACGCCCGCCGAACTCTCAGAATGACGCAGAAAGTTGAAAAAAACGTAGAGACGTACCAAGGCGCGTCTCTACAGATGAGCGGTAGACGGGGTTCGAACCCGCGACCTGCGGCTTGGGAAGCCGCCGCTCTGCCAACTGAGCTACTACCGCGTTTAGAGTTAAGAGTTAACTCCCGTATTGCCAAAGAACGTACTGTTCACTGATCACTGTTCACTGTTCACTAAACATTGAAACGAATGTGCAGGATGTCGCCGTCTTGCACTTCGTAGTTCTTGCCTTCGACCGCCAACTTGCCGGCCTCTTTGCATTTCAGCTCCGACCCGTATTTCACCAGGTCGTCGTATTTGATGACCTCCGCACGGATGAAGCCGCGCTCCAGGTCGCTGTGGATGACGCCTGCTGCCTGCGGTGCGAGCATACCCCGCGTGATCGTCCAGGCTCTGTTCTCCTTGCCACCCACGGTGAAGAAGGAGATGAGGTCCAGCATCTTGTAGGCTGCACGGATCACCTTGTTCACACCCGGCTCGGTCAAGCCCACGTCGGCGAGAAACACCTCACGGTCTTCCTCACTCTCCAACTCTGCAATCTCACTCTCGATCTTGGCCGCGATGACCAGCATCTCTCCTCCATTCTCCTCCACATATTTCTTCACCGCCTCGGAATAGGCGTTGCCGCTCACGGCGTCGCTGTCGTTGACATTGCAGACGAACAGCACAGGCTTCTCCGTCAACAGCATCATATCCGCCACCACGGCCTTTTCGTCAGCCGTGACTTCCAAGGTGCGCACATTCTGGAAACCTTCCAGATGTTCCTTATATTTCTTCAGCACTTCATAATCGTGCTTAGCATTCTTGTCACCAATCTTGGCCGCCTTCTCCACTTTGGAGATTTTACGCTCAATCTGCTCCAAGTCCTTGCATTGCAACTCGAAATCGACAATCTCGATGTCGCGCACCGGATCGATGGATCCCTCCTCGTGAGGCAGGGCCGGGTTGTCGAAGCAGCGCAACACGTGGATGAGCGCGTCGCAGAGACGCACGTCAGCCAGGAAACTGTTGCCGATGCCGGCGCCTTGGCTGGCACCCTTGGCCAGACCCGGAATGTCCACAATATCCAAGTTGGCAAACACCAGCTTGTCGGCCTGGATAAAGGTGTTGATGTTGGTAAGACGCTCGTCAGGCACAGCGCACACGCCGATGTTGGACTTGTTAGTGCTATACGCAAAGTCCGTCACCTCCGCCTTCGTGTTGGAGATGCAGTTGAACATCGTGGTCTTGCCCGAGTTCGTGAGTCCGATTATGCCGCATTTTAATCCCATATGAACTGCTAACTAATCAAAAACCGAGGACAACGTCTTCCACGTGGTCAATCTCGGGGAGGTATTGCTTAAGGGTTTGTTCCACGCCGTTCTTGAGGGTCATTTTGGCGTGCGGGCAACTGCCGCAGGCGCCCTGCAACTTCACTTCCACGACATTGTCGGGGCGGAGTTGTATGAACTCGATGTCGCCGCCGTCCTGCTGAAGGTAGGGGCGTATCTGATCGATAATCGCGATAACTTTCTGTTCTAACGTGACATTATCCATACGGGTGGTTTTTTATTTAAGCGGCGGCAAAAGTACAAAAATTTCTTCATTGTCATCCTTATCACCTTCCGATTTTTTTGTGTACATTTGCAACTTCAAAAAAATCGGGAAGATGAAACGTCGCAGACATCTCATTTGGTCCTTGTTGTTCGGCGTGCTGCTGCTGACAAGCGCGGTGCTGGCCACATTCGTCGGGGTCATCCACATCCCCGCCGACGTGCTGTGGCACAGTTTCCTGCACAAGTTCGGCCTGGCGGGCAGCGCTGCAGTGCCGGAGTTTTACGAGATCACGCTGTGGCAACTGCGATTGCCGCGCATCGTGATGAGCCTGCTGGCGGGCGCCTCGCTGGCCATCTGCGGCTGCGTGTTCCAGAGCATCTTCCGCAACCCCATCTGCGACCCCTACATCCTGGGCATCTCCTCGGGGGCCTCTCTGGGCGCCACCATCGCCATCATCGTGGGCTGGGACACCTTTGTGTTCGGCATCACCCTGCCGGCCCTCGTCACGGCCATCCTGACGCTGCTGCTCATTATGGGCATCGCCCGTCTACGCGGCCGGCACAGCACCCAGACTCTGCTTCTCACCGGCATCGCCCTCAACTTCTTCATCTCCGCCGTCATAACCCTCCTGATGGTGGTCAACCAACAGGAGATACACAAGATTTTCTTCTGGACGATGGGCAGCGTGGCCACCGTCTCGTGGCGCGACATCGCCTGCCTGCTCCCCGTGATGGCGATTGTCATTATAATATTGTATAGATACGCCAAGGAGCTCAACATCTTGCAACTCGGCACCGAATCGGCACAGAGCCTGGGGGTCAACGCGCAACGCACCACCCACGTCACGCTGATCGCCTCGTCGGTGCTCATCGGGGTGGTGGTCTCCTTCTGCGGCGTCATCGGCTTCATAGGGCTGATTGTGCCCCACATTGCCCGCCTCATCTTCGGCAGCGACAACCGCCATCTGTTCACCTACTCGCTCTTCTTCGGGGCCCTCTTCCTGCTGGTGGCCGACACCTTGGCCCGCACGCTGGCCGCCCCGGCGGAGTTGCCAGTGGGCAGCATCACCGCCCTGGCCGGCGCCCCCTATTTCATTTATCTCCTACTCCGAAAAAAACAGTGAAGACCGTTCCCGACAACATACAACTCATCCTGCGTTCCCTGCCTGAGAAGCCGGGCGTGTACCGTTTTTTCGACGCCGACGGCACCATCCTCTATGTCGGCAAGGCCAAACGGCTCAAGCGGCGCGTCTCCTCCTACTTCAACAAGGAGCACGACTCCTCGAAAGTAAGGATGCTGGTCACCAAAATCCGTGACATCCAGACCACTGTGGTGGACAACGAGTGGGAGGCACTCCTTCTGGAGAACAGTATGATCAAGCAGTTCAAGCCGCGGTACAACATTATGCTCAAAGACGACAAGACCTACCCGTGGATTGCCGTCACGAAAGAGGAGTTTCCCCGCATATTCGCCACTCGCCACCCGGAGCCCGACAAAATGCACCTCTTCGGTCCCTACTCGTCGGTGAAGCAGATGAACGTGCTGCTGGACACCATCGCCGAGATGTTCCCGCTGCGCAACTGCCGGCGACTGGTGCGCAACGAGCGGCCCTGTATGCAGTACCAGCTCAAAAAGTGCGCCGCCCCCTGCTGCGGTCTCATCACCGCCGAGCAATACCAGGAGAACATCCGCAAGATTCTCGACATCATCAAAGGGAACCGCAAGGAGGTAATCCGCCAGCTCAAGGAGGAGATGATGAAACACGCCGAGAAGTGGGAGTTCGAGAAGGCTGGCGCCATCAAGCGGCAAATCGACACGCTGTCGGAATACGTGGCCAAGTCGGTGGTGGTCAGCACCAGCATCACCCGTCTGGACGTGTTCGGGATGGAACAGGACGACGAGTGCGCCTACATCAGTTTCCTGCGGGTGGTGGACGGCGCCATCGTGCAAGCGCACACTCTGGAGATCGACAACAAACTGGACAGCAGCGACGAGGAGCTGCTCTGGAGCGGCATCCTGGAGATGCAGGAGCGACTCGGCGGGCTCTCCCCCACCCTGCTGGTGCCGATGGACCTCACTATCGCTCCCGACGGCTGGGAGGTGACCGTGCCCCAGCGCGGCGAGAAGCGCAAGTTGCTGGAACTGGCCGAACGCAACGCCCATTTCTATATGCTGGAGAAGAAAAAGCGGCAGGACCTCGTCAACCCCGAGCGGCGTAGCCAGAGGGTGCTGATGGCCCTGCAGCAGGCCCTGGGGATGAAGACCCTGCCGCGCCATATCGAGTGCTTCGACAACTCCAACACCCAAGGCGAGGAGCCCGTGGCCGCAATGATCTGCTTCCTTGACGGCAAGCCCGCCAAGAAGGAGTACCGCCACTACAACATCAAGACCGTGGTCGGGGCCGACGACTTCGCCTCGATGGAGGAGGTCATCTACCGCCGCTACCACCGCCTGCTCGAGGAGGAGAAGCCCCTGCCCGACCTGGTGGTCATCGACGGCGGCAAGGGCCAGCTCAACGCCGCCTACCGCTCCATACAGGCCCTCCATATCGAGGACCGGCTGATGGTGGTGGGCATCGCCAAGCGGCTGGAGGACATCTACAAGGTGGGCGACGAGTTCCCGGTTTATATCGACAAGAAGTCGGAGGCGCAGAAGTTGTTGCAGCAAGTGCGCGACGAGGTGCACCACTTCGGCATCACCCATCACCGCAAGCGCCGCTCCAAGGCGAGCATCGCCTCCATACTGGACGACGCCCCCGGCATCGGCCCCGTGCTCAAGCAGCGGCTGCTCGCCACCTTCAAGTCGGTGAAGCGCATCCGCGAGGCCTCCGAGCAGCAGTTGGCCGAGGTGGTGGGCCCAAAAAAGGCCGCCGACCTGTATGCCTATTTGCAGGACAAATAATATTTCTCTACATATTTATAATTTGTGTATCTTTGCCCGTTTTGAAGTACTATGGTGAAGAAGATAGTTAATATATTGATAATGATATTATTAGCTTCTTCCGCGGTAGGTTATGCCGCGGATTTGGCAAGCGTTGTGTCGCCAAAAGGCGGGGCCTCGGTGTGCGTACAGGACACTTCGCGCCCGAAATCCAAGACGGCAAAACCGAAAAAAGAGCGTGTCAACATCAAGAAGGTGACGTTCGAGAACTTCGACCAGTGTTATGAGCGGGCGATGAAATATTACAACAACCAGATGTACCTTTCCGCCGCTGGCCTCTTCGAGGACCTGTACCCGCTCTCCCTCGGCACCCCGCGCGCCGACACCATCCTCTACACCTTCGCCCAGTGCTACTACAAGAACAAAGATTACAATATGGCCGCGTTCCACTTCCGCGACTATGTGCGCCGCTATCCCAACACCGAACGCACCGAGGATGCCTTCTACTACTGCATTTCCTCCATCTACAACACCTCCCCTGACTATTATCTGGACCAGTCGAGCACCGACTACGCCATCGAGGAGATCAAGACCTTCCTGGTGACCTATCCCAACAACAGCCACATCGAGGAGTGCAACGTGATGCTGGACGACCTGCGGCTCAAGCTGGCCCGCAAGGACCTTGAAATCCTCATCCTGTACTACAACACCGACCATTACGAGGCCTGTCAGATTGCGGCCAAGAACTTCTTCAACGAGTATTCCTACTCCCCGCTGATGCCGGAAGCCGTCTATTATCTTGTCCTCAACAATTACGAATACGCGAGAAAGAGTGTGGAGCGCAAGAAAATCGAGCGGTACAAAGCCTGCATCGAAGCCTGCGAACGGATGGAGCGCGACTATAAGGACAGCAAATACTACAAGGAGACGGCCAAAATCGCACAAGAGGCCCAAAAACAACTCCAGAAATTACAAGCAAAATCTTAAATAACAATATTTTATTTTATGAAAGCAGCTGATTATAAGAAATTAAAGATTGACCACTTCGCCAAAACCAAGGACATCCGCCAATATGACAAGCAGACGGGCAATTATTACAAGAGCATCGTCATTATGTCGAAGCGTGCCGACCAGATTGCGAACGACCTGAAGCAGGAGTTCCAGGAGCAGTCGCAGCAGTACGCCTCCAACACGGAGACGCTGGAAGAGGTTTTCGAGAACCGCGAGCAGATTGAACTCTCCAAGTTCTACGAGCAGCTTCCGAAGCCCACACAGTTGGCGTTGTACGAGTTCGAGCACGACCAGATCTATTTCAAAGACGAAGAGGAACTCTAAACCATTATGGCTGAAACGGGCAAACATATAGTTCTCGGCATCACGGGGGGCATCGCGGCATACAAGTCGCTGACGCTCATTCGGTTGTTCAAGAGCCACGGCTACGAAGTCCGAGTGACGGCCACGCGCCACGCGTTGGAGTTCGTCACCCCGCTGACCATAGAGACGCTGTCGCAGAACAAGCTCTACAGCGAGTTGTTCGACCCGACGGAGCACCGTGACGTGCAGCACATCAGTATGGCCGACTGGGCCGACTGTGTGGTGGTGGCGCCGGCCACGGCCAACATCATCGGCAAGTACGCCCACGGCATTGCCGACGATGCGCTCTCCACGCTGCTCCTGGCAGCCCCGAAGCCCATCTTCATCGCCCCCGCGATGAACGACCGTATGTTCGCCGAGCCGACCGTGCAGCACAACATCGAGTTGTTGCGCCAAAAGGGCTGTCACATCATTGACCCGCAAAGTGGATTCTTAGCCTGTGGCACCACCGGCACGGGCCGTATGGAGGAGCCGGAGAATATCTTCACCATAGTACATCAACACCTTCAAACTCCGCAACTCCTGTCCGGCAAAAAAGTGATGATCACCGCCGGTCCCACCTACGAGCCCATCGACCCTGTGCGCTTCATCGGCAACCACTCTTCCGGACTGATGGGGTTCTCCCTGGCGGAGGCCGCCGCCGAAGCGGGCGCTGACGTCACCCTCGTCACGGGCCCCACCCAGCTGGCCACCCGCCATCCGCGCATCACGCGTGTGGACGTGACCACCGCCCAACAGATGTTCGACCAGTGTATGGCCATCGCTGAGCAGCAGGACATTATGATAATGTCAGCCGCCGTGGCCGACTTCACACCCGAGCAGACCGCTCCGGAGAAAATCAAGAAGACCTCCGACCATCTCGACCTGCATCTGGTCAAGACCAAGGACATCCTCGCCACCATCGGGCAGCAGAAGCGCCCCGACCAATTCCTTGTCGGCTTCGCATTGGAAACCGAGAACGAAAAAGCCAACGCCCTCAAGAAACTGCATACTAAAAACGCGGACCTCATCGTTCTCAACTCGCTGCGCACCGAAGGTGCCGGCTTCAGAACACAAACCAACAAGGTGCTGATGATCACCCGCGATGAACAGACTTTCGAGAGCGAACTGAAGGACAAGAAGGAAATCGCGCGCGACATCATCCATCTGGTTTTCAATCTTACCCAAACACAATCGCATTAACACAGCGCATTATGATGAAAAGAATCCTGTTTCTGGTTATCGCCCTGTTCATTGGCGGCCTCTTGCACGCCCAGGACTTCCAATGCCAGGTCTCCGTCAACGCCCACGCGGTCACGGGCGGCTCCAACCAGCAACGCTACAATGACTTGCAGCAGAAACTGTACCAGTTCATCCACGACCGCAAGTGGTGCCAATACAATCTCAAGATGAACGAGCGCATCGAATGCGCCCTGCAAATCAATCTGACCAAAGTGTCGGGCGACGTGATGGAGGGCACAATGACCATCCTGCTGCAACGCCCTGTCTATAAGGCCAGCTACAAGACCACCCTGCTCAATTTCCAGGACAAGAACATCCAGTTTACCTACGCCGAGGGCGACCCGTTGGAGTATGCCGACAACCAGAACCTCAACCAGTTCACCTCGTTGATCGCCTATTACCTCAACCTCTTCCTCGCCGTCGAGTTCGACAGTTTCTCGATGAACGGCGGTTCTCCCTATTTCTCCAACCTGCAATCCATTGTCAACCTGAACCAATCCGCCAAGGAGAAAGGATGGAGTGTGGCCGACAATGGTCAGAGCAACCGTTACTGGATTATGGAGAACTTCACCAACAGCACATACAGCAAGTTGCACGACTTCTATTACCAATATCATCGTTTGGGGCTGGACGTGATGAGCGAATCACCCGATGCCGGACGCGCCGTCATATTGGAGAGTCTCCGTCTGCTGCAACAAGTCAGCCAGCAGCGCTCCAACCTGGCCGCCGTGAAGATCATTGCCGCCACCAAGTGCGATGAAATCATCAACATCTTCAAGGAGGGTCTTCCCAGCGAGAAATCTCAGGTCATCAACCTGATGAAACAAATCGACCCCTCTAACGCCTCCCGCTACGACGCCATCAACTCCTCCTCCAAATAGCCCTGTATGTTACGCGCGCTGCAGATAGAGAACTACGCGCTCATCCGTTCCTTAGAGATAGCGTTCGACAAGGGGTTCACCGTCATCACCGGCGAGACCGGCGCGGGCAAGTCCATTTTGATGGGCGCCTTGTCACTCATCCTCGGCAGCCGCGCCGAAACCGACGTGCTCCACGACAAGACACGCAAGTGCATTGTGGAGGGAGTCTTCGACATCGAAGGGTTATCACTCCAAGGCTTTTTCGAGGAAAACGACCTCGACTACCAGCCCTTGACCACGCTGCGCAGAGAAATCAACGAGCACGGCAAGTCGCGGGCGTTCATCAACGACACCCCGGTGAACCTGACCACGCTGCGCACTTTGGCATCCTCTCTTATCGACATCCATTCGCAGCACCAGAACCTGTTGCTGCTCGACTCGACTTTCCGGTTGGGCATTCTCGACCAATACGCCGACAACGCCTCCCTGCGCACCAACTACCATAACGCGCTTACCCATTATCTGCAAGTGGAGCAACAGCGCCAAGAGCTGAAAACGGCGTGTGCCGAAGCCGCCTTACGACAAGAGTACCTCCAATTCACCCTCGACGAACTCGACAAGGCCCAACTCCAATCCGACGAGCAGGAACAGATCGAGCAGTCCATCCGTCTGCTCAGCCACGCCGAAGAGATTAAAACACACTTGTACGCCGCCACCCAGCAGCTCTCGGAAAGCGAGCAGGGGAACGTACTTCAGGAGCTCAAGGCCATCCAGAGTGAATGCCAACCGTTGCACGGCCTCGGCCCTGACATCGACGACATCCTGCGCCGGCTTGACGAAGCCATCGTTGAGTTAGGGGACATCTCCTACGAAATCTCCCGCAAGGAGAGCGAGGTGGAAGTCAATCCCGCGGAGCTGGAGCGGCTCAACGAGCGCATCGACCTCATATACACTTTGCAGCACAAATACCAAGTGGACAGCGTATCCGGGCTATTGGAGTTGGCAGAGAAACTACGGCAAGAGCTCACGCAGCAATCCGACAACGAGGAGCGGCTGCACGAGTTGGAGCGTGAGAGCACGCAGGCGGAACAAGCCGCCCGCAACCTCGCAACCCAGCTCTCGAAAAGTCGGCAGAAGGCCATTCCGGCTTTCCAGAAGGAATTAGGGCAACGCCTGTCCCAGTTGGGTATGCCGGACAGCCGCATCGAGATTCGTCTGGAGCAGGACACGGAGATGCATCCTTCGGGCATCGACCGGATCAGCATTCTCTTCAGTGCCAACAAGGGCGTGGAGCCCGCCGATCTGAGCAAAGTCGCCTCCGGGGGCGAGATGTCGCGCATTATGCTGGCGCTGAAGTCCATCATCACGGATTCAACACTGCTGCCCACTGTCATTTTCGACGAGATTGACACGGGCATTTCCGGCGAAACCGCCAACAAGGTGGCCGCGGTGATGCACGCGCTGTCGCTCCGCCACCAAGTGATCGCCATCACCCACCTGCCGCAGATTGCAGCCAAGGGCGACCAGCACTACCGGGTGTTCAAGGAGAACCGTGGCGGGCAGGCCGTTACCGACCTGCAGCTACTGGAGGGTGACAGCCGTGTGGAGGCCCTGGCAGGGATGCTTGGCGGCGACCACATCACCGACACCGCGCGCGCCACGGCCCGCGAACTTTTGCATATACAATGATTATTTGATACACCTCATAAAAAAACATCACGATGAAACATTTCGCCATACTTCTTCTCACCGGCCTTCTGCTTGCCAGCGCCCCTGCCGCACAGGCACAGCGCAACAAAATCCAGCAACAAAGCAAATTCATCTTTATGAGCTCCCTGAGCTATGCCGGTGGCGTCGGCGACATCCGTCTGGCCAGTTACGACTGCCACGACCTCATCCTGCCGCCGAAACTCGAAGACGAGGACCTGCTCAAAACCGTCCGCAACAAGAACTTCAACATCCAGGTGCACCAACTCTTCGCCTACCAGTTCAACAACTTCTTCTATATGGGCATCGGCACGGGCATCGACTTTTGGAACCGCACGGCTTTTGTGCCGCTCTACCTTAACTTCAGCGTCAATATGATGCAGACCAAGGTGGCCCCGATGGCCTTTATCAACCTGGGCTGGGGATTCAAGTGGTACATCTCCTCGCGCCCCGACATCGTGAACCGTGTGATTCACGGCAGCAACTGGGGCCCGATGGGCGAAGGGGGACTCGGCATTCGCATCCAGCTCACCGACAAGGTGGGGCTGATGTTGGCCGGCACCTACAAAGTGCAGTACTCCAAAATCCGCTACACCATCCCTGTGGAGAACGAGACCGACTACTCCGCCGACTTCGCCAACAGCATCCAGCCTGCCATCTACCATTTCGCCGGTTTCAAAGTGGGCGTCATTTACTAATAACAGAAGCAAGCACTATGAAAGAGAACCCTACCTATACCGAAGCATTCGAGCAACTGCAGCAGATTGTCAAGCAGATGGAGGACGCCGACATCTCCGTGGACGATTTGGCGGACAACATCAAGAAGGCCACCAAGCTCATCAAGATTTGCAAGGACAAACTCACCAAGACCGAGGAGGAAGTCAACAAAACCATCGCCGAACTCTCGTGAAATGTCCACTTTCGAGCTTATCGACCACGACATAGAATCCTATTGCGAGGAGCACAGCTCGCCCGAAAGCGACCTGCTTTACCGGCTCAACCGCCAGACACATCTGGAGACCATCAATCCGAGGATGCTGTCGGAGCAGTTGCAGGGGTTGTTCCTGACCTTTGTGTCGAAGATGCTGCGTCCCCGGAACGTGGTGGAGGTGGGCACCTTCACCGGCTACTCCGCACTTTGCCTGGCCGAGGGACTGGCCGAGGGCGGGGTCCTGCACACCATCGAGCACAACGTGGAGTATGAGGACCGCATCCGCGACTACTTCAGCCAGTCGCCCTACGGGAGAAACATCGTGCTGCACATCGGCGACGCGCAACAGGTCATCCCGGAATTGGACACAGTGTGGGACCTGGCCTTCATTGACGCGGAGAAGGAGGATTACGAGGCCTTCTACGAATTGCTGCTGCCGCGCACCCGACGGGGAGGATTCATCCTGGTGGACAACACCCTGTGGAACGGGAAAGTCGTGGGCGAGGTGGCACACAACGACCGCGACACGCACGCCATCGCGCAGTTCAACGACAGAGTGCAGCGTGACAAACGGGTAAGGAACCTGCTGTTGCCTTTCCGCGACGGCATAATGATGATTGAAAAACTATAGACTATGCGCATAGACATTCTCACCTTGTTTCCCGATATGTTCCGCGGGGCTTTTGAAAACTCCATCCTGAAGCGGGCTGTGGCCAAGCAGCTGTTGGAGTTGCACACGCACGACATCCGCGCCTACACCACCGACAAGCATCACAAGACCGACGACTATCCGTTCGGCGGCGAGGCCGGGATGGTGATGATGATAGAGCCCATCGCCCGCTGCATCGAGCTGTTGCAGAGCGAGCGCACCTACGACGGCATCTACCTGATGGCCCCCGACGGGAAGCCTTTCGTGCAGAGCAAGGCCAACGAGATGTCGCTGTTGAACAACATCATCCTGTTGTGCGGCCACTACAAGGGCGTGGACGAGCGCGTGCGCGAGCTTTACGTGACCGAGGACATCAGCATCGGCGACTACGTGCTCTCCGGCGGCGAACTGGCCGCGATGGTGGTCACCGACGCCGTGGCGCGCGTCATCCCCGGTGTCATCGGCGACGGCACCTCCGCACTCTCCGACTCGTTCCAGGACGGCCTGCTCTCCCCGCCCGTCTATACCCGCCCCGCCGATTTCCGCGGCCATCGTGTGCCCGATGTGCTCCTCTCCGGCAACGAGAAACTTATCAAAGAGTGGAAGTTTGAACAACAAATGATACGCACCAAAGAAAGAAGACCTGACCTGCTACAAGACCTGTAATGATGGATTTCCGGAAAGAGTTGGTTTCTGACAACTGGCATTTCAACATCCTGTTCGCCCTGTTGATGCTCGCATTGGTATCCCTGCCGATCACCAACTGGCTGATGCTGCCCATCGCCATCGCGATGCTCGTCAATTGGGTGTCGGAGTGGAACTGGAGGGAAAAGTGGGAGAATGTAAAGGCCCACCGGGCTGTTCCCGCGCTCTTCATCTTTACCGCCATCTATCTAATATCCCTTTACGGACTGCTGATATCTGCTAACAAAAGCGCCGCCCTCCCCGCCTTCGACTGCGGGTTGTGGCTGCTGGTCGCCCCGTTGGTCATATTCTCCTACAAGCCAGAGCACTTCACCGCCACACGCCGCAAGGCGCTCTTCACCGCCTTCATTGCCGGGTGCGTGCTGCACTGCGTTCTCATCCTCCCGTTCGGATGCTACCGTTCCCTCTACAGCGGCGAGAGCAAATATATGTACTACATATTCCTCTCCGTCTTCAAGCACCCCTCCTATGTGGCAATGTATATGACCTTTGCCCTGCTCTTGCTGCTCAAGTACACCAAAAGCGACTGGCGCACTATGAAGACCTGGGCACGGATTCTCGTTCTGGGTGCGATGGGCCTGCTCTTCCTCACCATCATCCTGTTGCAATCCAAGGCCGGACTGGCGTGTCTGTTTCTGATAACCTTCATCTGGATTGTATATTACTTTGCGATACGCCGGCATCATCCAGTGATCAGCATCATTATCCTGGCCGGCATCGTGGCCGGCATCATCGGGGTTTACCAGTCGGGCATCATCCGCAACAACCGTGCGATGGACTCCATCGAGCAGATGAAGGAGCGGAAGGAGCAACCATACGGCAAGGGCAGCAGCGAGGTGCGCATCACCCTGTGGAAATCCGCCAGCGAAGTGGCACGGGAGTCGCAGCCCTGGGGCACGGGCACTGGCGACGCCCTCGAGGACCTGAAGCTGCACGCCCTTGAGAAGAACTACAGCAATCTGCTTGAGCACAACTACAACGCCCATTGCCAGTACATTCAGGCGCTAATCGAAACGGGCATCATCGGGCTGATGATTTTGCTCGCCTACTGCCTATATCCCCTCTATTACAGCGTCCGCAAAAAGAACATCCTCTATTTCTCGTTCGCTCTGCTGGTCATCCTGAACATCGCGGTGGAGTGTATGTTCCACACCCGTTCCGGCGCCGACTTCATCGCCTTGATGAACGTGCTGATGTTCATTGAAGCAGGAAGAGTTGAGAGTTGAGAATTGAGAATTGAGAGTTGTTTAGCGTTGTCAGATTGTGGCGACGTTGTTGTAAGAGCGATGTGCACATTGCCTCCGCAACGTGGCATTGTGGCGGAAGCGTGACGCGCGCCAAGATGTTGGTTGTTGCGCCCCTTATCCCCGTTAGGGGATGCATATCTGTAGCCGATGGCGTTCCCCCACGTGTTCCCACATCCCCGTAGGGGATGCACAGGACGATATGGTCGGCAGCGGTTCATCGGCAGTGGTTTTGGAGGTGGCGAAAATACGATAATTTTCCGTCTGTCAAATCTTCACACGTCTTTTGCCTTTTCTGTTTTTTTTAATAACATTATCTCTTTCCCCTTTCACCTTCACATACAAAGGATGCTCTCGAATGTATTTTTTGTATTCTTCTTTGCTCTGAAAATCATCAGTAAAACACAAACCATAAATATCGTCAGTCAAAAAAATATCACATTCATATTCAACTTCGTTGAGTATAACATTGTTGTTGCCTGGCCAACCATAACTCCAATCACAAGGCATAGCCATATATGGATTCATGGAATTCAAACTGCATAACGATACATTAATGCTATCCCTGACAAACACATTACAACAATCATTTTCCACTTTTCTTGTAACAATTTTAAACTTTTTACTATCATTATAAGCATATATTATCATATAATCGTTTGTAGAATCAATTTTCTCAACAATCAACTCATATTGAATACTTTCACAATCATCAGGTATTTGTGCAAAACCATTGCTGAAAATTGAAAACAGAAAAAATATCACAACAATTTTTTTCATCATTCTTCTATCAATATACTTTTGTCGTCTTTAAATTCTTTTCGTTAACTCCATATTTAGCATTCCAATCTATCCATTTTGCACTATCACAGTCGGTCGGGTTATCTTGTGCATCATAACAATATCGGTTAATTGGTCCAGATTGAGGTATAGCACCACTATGTGCTCTTCTATACAATGGGTTGCTGGATCCAATTGCTGAAGAAATAACATTTTCCGACATTGCAATCTTTGCCCCTTTGTATGCTTCTGTGATTTCATGCAGACTTGTTCTGCCGGGTAATCCATAAAATTCATCCATATCTTTTAATTCAGATGGAATCACCGTTTGCTTAGCTACAGAAAACTGATTAATCCATACACCATCTATTGTTTCACCATACAGTTCATTTCCACCAAAGGCACCACCAAACATATATTCAGAATCAGTTCCTTTTTTATTGTTTATGGCATTTATCTCAACTTTTACGGATATGTCATTAACAGCATCCAAAAACAATTGCCCTTCTTTTGAGACAGGGCCTTTACCTCTATATTTTGCGCTTAATATCCCATTATTATCTATTTTAACAGAAATACCGAACTCTTTTGCGCCTTTCCTTACTTCTTTAAAAAAATCTTTTGAAGCCTCACCACTAATAATGACCTCTTCCCCATTCGGATCCACCAACTTCACCGGATTATCAGCGCAATACGTGTAAGGTGATAACGATGGATATTTTGCACTCATCGGGTCAACACTCAACCAGGTTCTTTTGCGGAGAAGGTGTGAAGGGCGGCCTGTGATCGGTGAGCGGTGAACAATGAACCGACTGTGGTAGGACGATATGTGGGATTGGGGGCAGGCATAATAATTTTCAATTGATTTATTTTCTGCGAGTAAGAACTATCGGTATTCGCAAATGATAAGTCCAATCTTGATTAATATTTTTATGATATTTTATATAAAACGTTTTTTTTTGAAATAAATTGAAAGTCTTCTTTGCAATTTTTAAACTGTCTATTTTTGACAATTTCACAGTTTTATCCAAATATTCTATCCTTATGGATTTAACATGAATACAATAATTGTTTATATAAAAGTCAATATCAACCAATGCTCTTATCGAATCTCTTATATTTTGAAAAGAAAAAATAATAGGGCTATTTGGTGTAAAAAACAAGTTGAAATCATGAAAGTCCATTATTACAAAAGAGTCGTCCATCTCATTGGGTGCTTCTTTAATAGGAATAATCATTTTATGTGATTGACCTAAACAAAACACAACGGAAGAGACAACTATGAAAAACATACATGTTAATTTTTCCATGGCATTAAAGGATAAAAATTTTCTATTAAATGTTTCGAATGATTACTTCTTCTGAGAGGATAATTATTGTCATAAGCACCTCCTCTATTTGCTCCTGAATGATCTTTAAAATCCTCAGTAACTATTTTCATATTGGTTGATGAGAAAACATCTAACAGAGCATCTACAGAAGTATTATATTCATCATTATCTCCTAAAAGCGGACTTCGTGGAAATACGGTATTAATATTACATCCATATTCTGTGACAACACTTGTCTCAAACAACATAGCTTCTACCTCGTTGTGTATTGATCTTTGCCCTTGTCCCTTTTCATCTTGATAAGCATGAAAAAGTTCATGAGAAATTGTGCCAATAGTATTCTGTCCTTGAGTAACGATGACACCACCTGATTTTCCATTCACATCATCATTTGCACAGAAATAAGGAGTGCTGTAATTGTTGTCCAAGTTGTCTGTAATAGAATATACATTGTCTGAAGAAGTAAGTTCGCCTAATAATTTTTTCCCGCCTCTAGTTGAATTTATTTGATTTAAAGTATTAACCTTGCCTATTATACTTTTATCTTGCCCATCATAAATCATTCCTTGAGTATATTTAATACGAGAGCCATCTTCTCCAATCAGCCAAATCTCCTCCCCATTCGGATCCACCAGCTTCACCGGGTTATCCGCGCAGTACACATACGGACTCAACGACGGATATTTCCCACTCATCGGATCGACGCTGAGCCAGAGGCTCAAATCGGAACTATAATAGCGTGATCCAAAATAAGATAGGCCTGTTTCTATGTCGCGTTCTTTGGCGGAGAAGGTGTGAGAGGAGTGGAGAGTATAATGTGGAGAGAGGAGAGTTGTTGTAGCGCCGTCACATTGTGGTGGCGTTGCGGCGGAAACGTGACGCGCGCCAAAATGTTGGTTGCCGCGCCCCCCATCCCCGTCAGGGGATGCATCTCTGTAGAGGACGTTCCCGCGAGAGGACAAAATCCCCGTTAGGGGATTCATAAGGCGGTGTGGTCGGCAACGGTTCATCAGCGGTGTGTTTTTGATGGGGCGAAAATAGGAAATTTTTGGTGTCAGGTTAATGTGCGAAATTTTGGTGGTGTTATAATTACAGAGGTCTAAACGAGTTGTCTCTGATTTTTTTCAGCCTGCGTTTCGTGCATTTTTTTTGATAGCAAAGCCCGTCAAGGTTGGGTGACAGATATACATTGGTGTACCTGTGGTGATTTCTAACCGTGATGTGGTGTCTTTCTATGAAAACAATGTAATTCACCGCAGGATTCAAAAAAAGCAAATGCTTCTTGAATTGAGGATACAACACAAAATAATATGATTCACCCTCACGGATTTTATTCCTGTGTTTTCGATTTTGCCACGATACAACAAGCCGTTCTCTTCCATCTTTGTTTTCTAATATCAACTCGTAATAATCCACATTATGTAACTGCTTTTTTAACGTATAGTCTATGTAATCCAAACCCGAAACAATAGATAGTCTCTTGACGTTAAAGGTGTCTCTCTCAATTTCGGCACAGACTTTATATTTGTACTCGCCTATTTTTACGCTGTCCGCGCCATTTTCACATTGGCCCAATGTTTTTATCGTAAATGAAAAAGAAACAACTATTGATAATATTAATCCTTGCAGGTTCATTACTGATATTTTTTTAAAGTATCTCGAAGAAATCGAATCACCTTTGCAAAATTTCTTATCGATTGATGACTGACATATTCGGAATATGGTTGTGGTGAGGCTTGGTTGTGTGATTGCTCATAAAGATGATATGTTGGATTTCCAGGGATGGCTGGCTCAATATTAACGTTATTCTCTAGAGAGATTTTTCCTGCTTCAAATGCTTCTGTCACCTCGTGCAACATACAATTGTCTTTTCCAATATTATGTTTTAATGAGTACTGTGTTGTACCATTCGGGGATGTGAAAGATTCCATGTTTCCATAGTAATCTATACCTGCAAGTAGTAGTGGATTGACCGTCTGTTTGGCATCAACCGACCCGTCTGGATTTATATGTGTTCCCATATGAGCTCCACCTTCAAAGGATAATCCTTGGATGTCATCAATGTCATTAGCGGAAATCCTCACATGTACATTATTGTCGTTCAATGCTTCTCGTAGTTTTGCATCGCTTTCAGTCTTAACCTCTCCAGAATATGAAATTTTTCCAGTTTTAGAATCTCTGTACAATTTCAGATTTGTGGAACTTTTCAATTGTTTAAAGGCCAATTCCCATTCATCTCCTGTTATCCACACATCTTCTCCATCCGGGTCCACAAACTTCACTGGATTATCCGCGCAATACACATAGGGGCTCAGAGATGGATATTTCGAGGCCATCGGATCCACGCTCAACCAGATGCTCAAGTCGGAGGAATAATATCTTGAACCAAAGTAAGATAGCCCGGTTTCCGCATCGCGTTCTTTGGCGGAGAAGGTGTGATTATCCGCAAAGAGCCTCGAAAAGGGAGAAACGGTATGTGTAAACTGTTGGTTCATACACAATTGTTAGGTGAGGCAAAAATAGCATTTTTTTCGATATGAAAAAAAAGGCCATATTTGCGCCATATTTTTTTCCGGCAATCGCCTGGAAGCACCTGTATGCAAGGGATTGCAGGTGTTGTGACCGTGACAAAACTGTGCCATTACCCGTGAAAACACGCCTTTTCAATCCGATGCTACAAACTATTATATATACAACAATTTTTTTTAATCAAAATCACTTATGGCAACACCTTTCATCGATTTCAGACCCGCCGAGGTCAGAAAGAACAAAGAGACCTACATCCTTTACTACGTGCTTGACCCCGCCAGCGACAAACTCAAGCGGATGCGCATACGCTGCAACCGTGTCAAGTGTCCCAGGGAGCGACTCAAATACGCCAATCTGATTTGTGCGGAAATCAACAGAAAACTCTACAACGGCTGGAACCCGCTGACTGGCGAGGAGTCCACATCGACGAAACGGGTCTCCATTGTGGAGGCGGCCACGGACTTTGTCCGCCAAAAGGAGAAGGACCTCCGCAAGGACACCGTGCGCAGCTACAGGTCCAAACTGTCGTTCTTCACCGGATGGTGCGGGAGAACCGGCATATCGAACTGGCTCTGCGGGCGCTTCACCAGCAGCCAGGCGGCGAACATTCTCGACGAATACGGAGGAGGAAGAAGCATCTGCGCATTCAACAGTATGCTCCAGTTCCTGAAAAGCCTGTTCCGGTCGTTTGTCTCCCGCGGCCTCGCCGCGCACAACCCATTTGCCGCGTTCAAGGCGAAGAAGAGGGAGGCCAAGCGCAGGGTCACCATCCCGAAACAGGACCGCCGGAGAATCCTCGGCTACTTCCACAAACGCGGTATGAACGGGTACGTCGCGATGATCCGGCTGTGCTTCAAATACCTGGTCCGGCCAAAAGAGATTCTTATGCTCAGGGTCCGCGACATCGACTTCGACACGGGGCTCCTCCGC
>ONAB01000039.1 GCA_900315705.1 uncultured Bacteroidales bacterium
CCTCCATTCTCGGTTAATTCGGCAAACATTAATACTTGCCACAAAGATAGAATTTACAGCATTATCTTGCACTTTATTTTGAGGTTGCAAAACTAAAGGGCAGGGACAACAGCCCGGTAGGAACAGTGCGTGCGGCTTGACCTTGATGCCCCTTCATGGGCAAAACAATGTCCCGCAGGGATAACAGAATTGTGTCGTCCCTGCGGGACGTTCGGTTCGTGATATGCCACATCGCTCTACCGAGCTTCCGTCCCCGGGACGTGTGTTATACCCCTTGATTTTTTGTTGTATTAAAACATAAGACTGAAGACGTTAGACATAAGACTTTTTTTTTAAAAAATCGCATATTGTAAAACGAAACCCTCAACGGTTCCTGGAACTCTCCGGGGAGTGTATTTTTTGTGCGAAGGCGTGGTTGGAGGTTCCGCAAAATTTTGCTCGCAAAATTTTGCGGAATGGCGGGTGCGCGGGGGAATAACAAAACAGGGCGGCGGCGGGAGGAGAGTACCTTCGCTGGTGCGCTTCCCGCCGCCGCCCATACCCTTGTTATTGCGGGAGCGTGCACCATTCCGCGAAACGCGTCGGCGTTGAGCGGAATCCCCTGATTTGCGGGTTACTCCTCACGGCTGCACAGTCTTCTCCTCACGGCCTCTGTTTTATATCAGAACTCACCCTCTCGGCTGCAAACTCCGCCGGTACTCGCTGGGCGAAAGACCGAGGTGCTTGGTGCAGTAGCGGCTGAAATAGCTTAGCGACGTGAAGTTCATACGGTCGGCAATCTGCGTGAGTGAGAGCCGTTCGTCGTCGAGATATTTCTTCAGGATAGGTACCGTGTGACGGTCGATGAAGCTGCTGACGCTATGGCCGGTGACGCGCTTGACGGTGGCGGAGAGGTACTTCGGCGACACGTGAAGCCGCTCGGCGTAGTAGCTTACCTCGCGCTCGGTGCGACTGATGCCCGTGGAGAGCAAATCCATCAGCTGCTTGACGATATAGGCCGTGCGGTCGCTGTGGGTATCGGTGGCGTCGCGCTGCGCGTGCGGCTCGAAGATGTCGTACATCATTGTCAGACAGAGACTCCCCATCAGCTCTCGGTAGAACAGCAGATGGCGGTCGTTGAGGCGGTCGCGAAGGCGGTGAAAGTCGGCAAGCATGATGGCCGCCTGATCGTCGGTGAGCTTGATGACAGGGTCATGGTTGAGCGAGATGCTGCCCCCGATGCTGTAGTTGTTCGACGGCAGCAGTCCGCCGAGGTATTTGTTGTCGGCGGCGAACCACTCGACCTGCATTCCCGGGGCGGCGGCAAGGTTCTTCGCCCGGCTGGGGTTCGGCATCACTACCAGGTCGTTTTTCACGATGTGGTAGCATTTCTCGTTGAACACGAAACTCCCTTCGCCCGCCGTGCACAGCAGGTGCATACAGGTGTGGCTCAGTTCCGGCGCGTTCATCGCGAGGAAATCGGTGGAATAGAGGAAGTCGGGATTCATAGCACTAAAATAGTAAAATCTATTACAGCAACAACTCGTAAAAATTTTCAGGATTAACCGTTTTTATTTTCGTGTTTGGATAGGCGTTCAAAAATGTCGTGCTTATTCTCGCTTTTTTCTTTGAATTCCACTTGAACTCGTATGCAGTAAGCGTTCCGTCACCCACCTCAATGTAGTCAATTTCCTGCTGCTGTGTGGTCCTCCAGAAATAACGGTTGACAAAAGTGCGGTCGTAATGCCGTTTTTTAACAAACTCGCTAATCATCCAATTTTCCCATAAGGCACCGACATCATCACGCAATGCAAGATCGTTGAAGTTGTTGATGAGGGCGTTTCTAACCCCATTGTCGTAAAAATAGATTTTTCGCGCTGCCTTAAGTTCGTTGCGTAGATTGCGGCTCAAAGAACCGAGTCTGAAAATAATCTGGGTTTGTTCCAGAAGCGTAATGTACTTCTCCACGGTATTCTTGTCAAGTCCCACTTGGCGACTTAATTCGTTGAGAGAAACCTCACTACCTACTTGGAAAGCCAACAACTGCAACAACCTGACCAATTTGTCGGATTTCTTGACACGTTCCCATTCGAGAATATCTTTGTATAAGTAACTGTCCGTAATTTGCTTCAGCACTTCGCGTTCATCACCGGGACTTGTTACCACATCAGGATAATACCCATATATCAGTCTCAGGGGCAAATGCTTTACTTCCTCGAAAGGACTTGTATGTTCCGCCATTTCTCCAAAAGACAAAGGGAACAAAGTATATTCCCACTTTCTTCCCGTCAACGGCTCATTGATGCGATTGGCCAAATCAAACGACGAACTACCCGTCAAAATGAGTTGTACGTTTGGTAAATTGTCGGTAATCAGTTTCATTTTCAAGCCTATATTCTCTATACGCTGCGCCTCATCAACTACCATGATTTTTCTTGATCCGATCATACTGCGGAATTTTTCCACTGAAACATCCTGCAATAACGTACGAGTGCCCAATTCATCCCCGTTAAGCCACAAAACATCATCATACCGGCGCATCAATTCATTCAACAATGTGGTTTTACCGACTTGTCTGGCACCGACCAAGACAATAGCCTTTCCTGTAAATATCCTGTTTGTCAATGTTTTATATAATTTTCGCGCTATCATGTCTAAACGATTTTCACGCCGCAAAGATACTAAATTTGGTGAATCAATTCACCAAATATTATAATTTTTAGTGATTTAATTCACCGGAAAACATTTTTCTATTTGCATTTTTTTCTATAATTTGTGAAAACAATGATGTTTTTTGTGAAACTTTCACGATAGGAAACATTGTATTTTTGCCTCGTCAAACTGGCAATGACAGTAAGGATATTATAAAATAGAGAAAACCAATACGTTATGCAAGAATTTATCGTTGACCCGAGACAAAGCACGCCCGAGGAATTGGCGGAAGGGATGCGTCAGGCGCAGACCTTGTTCAAACTCAACCACACGATGCCCTACACCGAAGAGTACAACGCCCTCGCTGAAGAGCTGTTCGGCCACGATGTGTTTGCGGATGGCGGCTTCGTGATGCCCGGTCTGACGGGTGTCTGTTTCGACCACGTGAAGCTGGGCCGCGGTGTGAAAATTATGAACAACTGCCTGATGATGGCCCGCGGCGGCATCACCATCGACGACAACGCGATGGTCGCCGCCAACGCGCAGCTCATCAGCAACAACCACGACCTCCACGACCGGATGCTGCTCACCTGCAAGCCCGTCCATATCGGCAAGAACGCCTGGATCGGGGCAGGCGCCACCATCCTGCCCGGCGTGACCGTCGGCGACAACGCCGTGGTGGCCGCCGGCGCCGTGGTGACCAAGGACGTGGCTCCGAACACCATTGTGGGAGGGAATCCGGCCATGTTTATCAAAGAAATTTCCAAAAAACAATAACCAATTATCAATACAATTATGGAATATATCAAATTATCCAATGGCGTTGAGATGCCCCTGCTGGGCTACGGCGTTTTTCAAGTAAGCCCTGATGAATGCGAGCGTTGCGTGAGCGATGCGCTGAGCGTTGGCTACCGGCTGATAGATACAGCACAAGCGTATGCCAACGAGGAGGGAGTGGGTAACGCCTGGCGCAAAAGTGGCCTGAAACGAGAGGAGGTTTTCCTCGTGACGAAGGTATGGATCAGCAATGCTGGCGAGGAGAAAGCAGCCAAGAGTATTGACGAGAGTCTGCGCAAACTGCAGACTGAATACATCGACCTGCTGCTCATCCATCAGGCTTACGGCGACGTGTTCGGCACCTGGCGGGCGATGGAGAAAGCCTATCGCGACGGCAAGGTGCGTGCCATCGGCGTGAGCAACTTCCAACAAGCCCGTTTCTTCGACTTCGCCCACTATGTGGATATCAAGCCGATGGTGAACCAACTGCAGTGCAACGCGATGATCCAGCAACGCGAAATCGAGCCTACGCTCAACGAGTTCGGCACCAAGATGATGGCTTGGGGACCGCTGGGCGGACAAGGTGTGGATGGCATCATCAAGAGTGACCTGGTGGCTGGCATTGGTGCCAAGTACGGCAAGACCGCCTCGCAGGTAGCACTCCGCTGGCTCACACAGCGCGGCATCGTGGCCATCCCGAAATCCACCCACAAGGAACGTATGCAGCAGAACCTCGACGTCTTCGACTTTGCCCTCACCGACGACGATCTGGTTCAGATTGCCACGATGAACCAGCACGACACCGGCACCGTCAACTTCAACGATATGAACTTTGTGAAGTATCTAATCGAGAATTACGGATAAAAATATTAACCCAATACTATTTACAATGAAAAAAATCGCATTATTTGTCATTGTTGCGCTGACGCTGCTCGGCTGTCAGCCAAAAGAAGAGGTTACCGCTCAAGAGCCCCAGGGTTCTGTGGTTTATATGACCAAAGAAATCACCCCCGAAGCACTGATCAACATCTACCAAGCACTTGGTGTGCCGGCTGAAGGCCGTGTGGCCGTGAAAATCTCCACCGGTGAGGCCGGCAACAACAACCACCTGAAGGCCGAACTCATCGGGCCGCTGGTGAAGTTAGTGAACGGCAAGATTGTGGAGTGCAACACCGCCTACGCCGGCAGCCGTATGAACACCGAAGACCATCTGAAAGTCATCGAGGAGCACGGCTTCAACACCATCGGCGGTGTGGACATCATGGATGCCGACGGCGAAATCAAGATTCCAGTGCGCGACACCACTTATATGCGCTACAATATTGTGGGCAAGAACCTTCAAAATTACGACTTTATGATCAACCTCGCCCACTTCAAGGGCCATCAGATGGGCGGCTTCGGCGGCGTGCTGAAGAACGCCAGCATCGGGGTGGCCTCTCGCAACGGCAAGACCTACATCCACACCAACGGACAAAGTGAGGACTACACCAAACTTTGGGACTACATCCAGCCGGAGAACCAGGACATGTTCCTCGAGTGTATGGCCACCGCCGCCGCTGCGGTACACGACTACTTCAAAGGCAAGGTTCTCTACATCGCTGTGATGAACAATATGAGCATCGACTGCGACTGCAACGGCAATCCCACCCCTGTGGCGCTCAAAGATATGGGCATCCTCGCCAGCACTGATCCTGTCGCCCTCGACCAGGCCTGCATCGACCTCGTCCTCGGTCAGGAGCAGAGTGCCGACAACGATGTCGCCTCCATGAAAGAGCGCATCGAGAGCCGCCACGGCATCCACACCGTCGAGCACGCCGAGAAGATCGGTCTCGGCAGCCGCAAGTACACCATTATCAGTATTGACAAATAACACCAAGAGACTATGATTTTTGACAGAAACGAACAGAAACAAGTGGTGGCACTGTTGGGTGCCGGAAGTATGGGAACCGCCATCGTGCGCCGTATCGGGGCGGGCAAGAAAATCCTGTTAGGCGACATCAGCGAGGAAACGCTGAAACGCGTCGGCGAGGATTTCAGCCGTTGCGGATACGATGTGGAGACGTTAGTAGTAAACGCTTTGCAGAAGGAAAGCATCGAGGCTTTTGCTCGGAAGGCGGCCGAACTGGGTCCCGTAATGTATTTCATCGACACGGCCGGTGCATCGCCCAACCAAGCCAGTCCGGAGCACATCGTCAACCTCGACATGGTGGGCACGGGGTACGCCGTGGATGCCTTCGGCGAAGTGATGGCCGAAGGCGGCGCAGGACTCCTCATCAGCAGTCAAGCGGCCTATATGTACCCGATTCCCAACGACATAGAATTGCAATTGGTAAACACCCCGACGGAAGAGTTAAAAAACGTGAAATTCATCCAGGATGTGGCCATGCAGAACAGCGGTTTCGCCTATATGATTGCCAAGCGGATGAACCATCTGCAGGCGCAGCGGGCGGCGGCCACTACTTGGCGCAAACGTCGTACCCGCATCAACTCCATCTCGCCGGGCGTCATCGTCACCCCGCTGGCTTACGATGAATTCCGGGCTAGCGGAGAAGGCTATCAGGCGATGATTGACGCTTCAGCCGCCCAGCGCACAGGCACCAGCGATGAGGTCGCCGAGGCCGCCGCTTTCCTATTGGGCGAGCACGCCAAGTTCATCACCGGCACCGACCTGCTCATCGACGGCGGCGTGATTGCAAGCATCCGTACAGGCGAATTCAAACTTTGGCAATAAAAACAACGAATTATGAACATCAAAAATATCTTCATCGCAGTCCTCGCCGTGGTGCTGACTAATGGCTGCAACGGACAGAATAAAAACAATGTGAAGACGTTTCAGAAAACGTCTCTACAGAACGAACAAACATCAAATTCCAGAAATATGAAAAAATCCATCGTCATTTTCTTCTCCCACGCGGGGGACAATTATTCCGTCGGCGTCATCGACACGGGCAACACCAAGATCGTGGCCGACCACATCAGTGAAATCACGGGCGCCGACCAGTTCGAGATCGTCACCCACAAATACGACGGCATGGCCTACACACCGCTCATCGAGCTGGCCAAGGAAGAGGCCCGCAAAGGCGAACTGCCGCCTTACGAAGGCACTGCTCCCGACCTCAGCGGTTACGACACCGTCTTCATCGGCGGACCCGTGTGGTGGGGCACCTACCCGCAGGTGATGTTCACGCTGTTCAAGGACATCAACCTCGACGGCAAGACCGTCATCCCCTTCACCACCCACGAAGGTAGCGGCCTGGCCAGTTGCGCCAGCGACGTGCGCAAAGCCTTCCCGAAGGCCCACGTCACGGGCGAGTTCAGCATCTATGGTCACGAGGTGCGCAGTGGCAAGGCGAAGGTGGAGAAGTGGCTGAAAGGACTCAGATAATCGCATAATCATCCTGAAATTATGAAATACACACAATTAGGAAACACCGGCATTGAAGTCAGCCGCATCTGCGTCGGCTGTATGTCATACGGGAAGCCCTCGGAGGACTTCCACCTGTGGACCCTCAACCAAGAGGAGACCACAAAGATGATCAAGCACGCTCTCGACCTCGGGGTGAACTTCTTCGACACCGCCAACGTCTATTCGCACGGCACCAGCGAGGAGTTCTTAGGCAAAGCGCTGAAAGACCTCGGAGTCGCCCGCGACCAGGTGGTGCTCGCCTCGAAAGTCTATTTCAACGAGGGCAAGCTCTCCGCCGCGGCTATCCGTCGCGAAATTGACGGCACGCTGCAACGTTTGGGCACCGACTACCTCGATCTCTACCAGATCCACCGTTTCGACTACGGAACGCCCATCGAGGAGACGATGCAGGCGCTGCACGAGTTGGTGCGTAGCGGCAAAGTGCGGGCCATCGGGGCCTCGGCGATGTACGGCTACCAGTTCCACAATATGCAGATTTGCGCCGAGCGCAACGGCTGGACACTGTTCTCCACGCTGCAGAACCACTACAACCTCCTCTATCGCGAGGACGAGCGCGAGCTAATCCCTGTGGCGAAACAATACTGCGTGTCGCTCATCCCTTACTCTCCCCTCGCCAGCGGACACCTCACCCGCAAGGAGTGGAACAGCGCGTCGAAGCGCAACGAGACCGACAAGGTGATGCACAGCAAATACGACCACGCCATGGAGAACGATATACTGATCGTCGCCCGCGTGGCGGAGGTGGCGGAGCGTCTCGGCGTGACGATGACGGAAGTCGCGTTGGCCTGGCTGCTGAAGCGGGGTGTCGCCGCGCCCATCGTGGGAGCCACGAAAGTGCCGCACTTCAACGACGCGGTCCGCGCCTTGGATCTCGACCTCAGCGACGATGACGCCGCCTACCTCGAAGAGCCCTACAAAGCGCACGAGGTGGTGGGAGCGCTGTGAGCCTGCGGCTGTGCGTGAGCCTTCGGCTGTTGGG
>ONAB01000019.1 GCA_900315705.1 uncultured Bacteroidales bacterium
TCGGCCTTACCGTTCGACTTGCATGTATTAAGCCTGCCGCCAGCGTTCATCCTGAGCCAGGATCAAACTCTCCATCCTAATTAATCTCTTTCTTTTTTTCGTTTTGTCTGTCCCGACTTCATCGCTTGCGAATTCTCAAAAAAATCCTTGAGTATTTGCTACATCTTTCCATTCTTTCAATGAACATTCCCAATCGCTTCCTCTTCTCTTTTTCTCCCGCGGGACTCGTCCCGTTTCCCTCTCAATTGGGACCGCAAAAATACACTTTTTGAAATACACCGCAATGGCTCTAACGTACTTTTTTTTCATTTTTTTATTAACTTATTGATACTCAGCGAGAAAAAATTTTATTTTTTTGTTTTTTCTTGCTTTTTGACCCCAAAAACAGGCCTTTTCGGGGCCTTTTTGGGCACTTTTTTGGGGTGTCTTCAGGGGTCATTTCGGAACTTTTTCGGAAATCGTTGCAAAAACCCGCAAAATCGACACCCCGGAGAGGGGTGATTTTTGGCGATGTACGAGGTGTGATTTGCGAGGTTCGATGTGCGAGATTCCTCCTCACGGCATCACACTGCGCTCCTTCGTCGCTTGTGCGGGGTTACTGGGATGGTGTCCTTTCAGGACACGGCCCCACATCTTTTCCCGTCTCCAGTCTCCAGTCTCTAGTCTAACGTCTAATTTAATATATATACAATAATATAATTTTAAATAACAGCCTATCCGCGACCCTTGTCCACTTCCTTAAAAAGCCAATCGCCAATCGCTAACAGCAAACCGCCATATCCGAAAATTATGTACCTTTGCACCGTTAAACCTATCGTCTTATGAAAAAAAACATCCTTTTCCTGACCATACTGTGCCTTGCCAGCGCGATTTCGGCCCAATCGGTGCTGTGGCGCGTGAGCGGGCGCGACATCCAATCGCCCTCATACCTCTATGGCACCATCCATATCCAGGACAGCCGCGTGTTTGCCTTCGACAGCACCGTGTGGCACTGCTTCAACAGCTGCGAGGCCCTCGCCGTGGAGGTACTGCTCGACCGACTCGACTATAGTGTCGTGCGGGAACAGATGATGATGCCCAAGGGACAGTCGATTGCCAAAATGCTCTCCAAAGAGGATTTTGCCATACTCGACAGCCTGTGCAAGGCCAAGATGGGCGTGGGCGCCCTGTTTTTGAGCAATATGAAGCCCTTCTTCCTGTCAAGTGCCCTGCAGCAGGCCGACCTCCCCAAGGAGGAGCCGCTCGCCCTGGACCTCTTCTTCCTCCAACAGGCCCGCAACCGCGGAATGTACTGCTACGGGCTGGAAGAGTATATGGACCAGATCAAAGCTACCGACGCCATCTCTATTGACGACCAGCTGAAAATACTGCGCCAGACACTGCACGAGACCGCCGATGTGGCCGCCAGCTTCGACAGCTTGGTGCTCGCCTACCTGGCTTTCGATATGACAATGATTTCCAAAATGCTGACCGACACTACCCTACCCGACAACTTCGACAAGGTGCTGGTGGACAAGCGCAACAAAACGATGTACAAAGGGTTCCGCAAAATAGCCAAAAAGCAACACGTGTTCTGCGCCGTGGGCGCGGCCCATCTGCCCGGCGACAAAGGGCTGATCGGACTCCTGCGCAAGAAGGGCTACACCGTGGAGCCTGTGAAGTTCGAGTGGAAGACGAAGTGACCTTACTGTAAAAAAGGCAATGATATAGATGTTGACCTACAGTTGGTTTGCTATTCTTGTTGATGAACAGATGCAAATTTTTTCTTTGTCCGCACACCCGTGCGGACACCCCACAACTCCCCTTCTATTGTAGAAGGGGTGGCCGTAGGCCGGGGTAGTAATATAAAGAATATAAATACCTTGGCAGGAATAATATGACAATCATCCACAATTGGCACCCCTTCTGAAAATCAGAAGGGGAGTTAGCGCCTCGCGGCACTACCGTGCCACAGGTAAAAATGCGATGGGGAGACAATCTCTTTTGCTTTTAAGGGTCAACTGCTATATAATTGCCATAATTATAGTATCTTTGCCGCAAATTCATAGACAATGAACGAAAACACTGCCTCTCAAACAATCCATTGGCTGAACCGTTTTCGAATGGCTTTGGTGGTTCTGCTGCCGCTTTCCGCACAGCTGACACCCAAGGACCCTTCGGTGTATCTGTCAAAATGGGGAGTTGCCGCTGTGACATTATATACATTGGGCTGTTTGAGCATCTTTTGCGGAGACTTTTTAAGAGCGAAGTGGAAAATACTTGACGATAACGCCATCAAGGAGAACAATATAGCCAATTGGTTGTTTGCTGCGGGGATTATCGGCTATCTTATTGTATGTAGTTTAGTGAAAGACCATTATTTGTCACAAATGGTGCTTGGTGAAACGTTTTTTGAGGGTGGGATAATAGCTTTCCCTTCCATATTACTCATTCGGTACATTACGCGAGCCATCTGCGAAGCACGTTGGGGAAAATTCACTGGAATACACACCGTGCTGAACAAAATAGCCGGTTGCTCCTTACTGTTTTACATTCCTCTAAAAACATTAGCAATACAAGCATTCCGGATCAACAACTCCACCTCATTCGAGAATTGGTTTCAATATTCAATGGATATGGGCCTTATCGGCACCTATTGGCTCATCTACCTCATCGCGTCCGTTGAAGAGCTGATTATCGCTGTCATTATGAAAGATCGGTTCAATCCGTTCCGGAAAAGCATATTCCAGAAAAGGCAATAAATTGTTGGGTATCGACATATTATTATTGGGTTTATGAAAAAATTATTATTCCTGCTGCCATTGTTCTGTATCCTGCAAGTGCCCTTGATGGCACAGCAGAAAACGGAGTATATCTGCCAAGAACCTTACCAAGAGTTCCAATTTTTCTATAGCGAATACAAGCATTTGAACATTTCGCTGAACGGCGCTGTCAAGTCAGTGGTGCAAACCAGGGTGCTGAAACACGGCAATCATCCCAAGGACCTTTGGGCTAAACAGCAGACGTGGGATTTTTTGCCCAATGGACATTTGTTCCGGGGTCTGGTATGGCAGATTTTCCTTAAGGATTCCTTGGTTTATGATCTTAACGAAGCCCGTCCTTTGTCTGAGGAGGATTATGATTCCACTGCATTTGCGGACTATTACATCTTTGATGGTTCCGGGCGGCTAAGTCAAGTAATGAGAGAATCTGTCGGCAGAAATATTCATTTTGAATATGATCAATATGGGCATCTGATCAAGAAATCAACCTATTATCGAAAATTTGATGCCTTGAGTGAAAAGGTGATCACGTTAAACGAAAAGGGAAAACCTGTGCGAGTGGAGGATCTTATCTATAAGGATGAATTGAAAAGCAGAAAATGTCCATCCGACCTTGGACCCAGCGGAAAAAAGAGTGTCGGCATTATCGAATGCTTTTGCTATGATGAGCGGGGCAATCTGGTGGCACATCAGATGAACAATGGCAAAATCTCCAAGATGTACAAGTACGTTTATGACAGCTTGGACAATATGATTCTCGAAGGCAGTTGTAATGGCTATAACGGCAATTACAAAACTTGTAAATGCAAGGATTTTAGCGCATACGAAGGATTTGAATATGACGACCGGCATAATTTGATCCGCGATTATTCCATCGGGGAGTGGCAGCCGGAAGGGAAGGACAATTATTACCAATATGACAATGCGGGCCGGGTGATTGATTACCGGCATTACGCTGTCCGCGGCACACATCGGAGATTCACGGACCATATTCAAACCTCCTATGATTCCGCGGGCAGAATAGTGAGAAAGGAGGCTTGGTTAGGGGAGTTTAGTATTAACGAGTCCATTTTCGACTTCATTATGGCCAATTTGGAAGAATGGACGTACGATGAGCACGGCAATCTTGTGGAGCATATCGGATATAAGACAAAAGTCAAACCATACAAAATTGTCCGCTACCAATACGAATACGACCAACAAGGGAATTGGGTGAAACGCGTGCGGTATGAGGGAACTAGCGATGCCTCGATGACCGCAACGGAAGTTATAGAGCGGAAAATTGAGTATTACGAGTAGCGTGTTTTCAACACGCTGCCACGCGCCGCACATCGCATACCCCACACTGCGAGTGTGGGGTTAATAAGATATCGTGCCTCCGGCACGCCGATTAGAGGTTAAAGCAAAAACTGCAATCCACGGGATTAAAGTCATAACACGGAATTTCGTATTTTTGCCGCCTCAATTTTTAAAGCTTTGTGGAAGTATTAGACAAGACAAAAGAACTGGAAACCAAAGATATAGGGAGTCTGTTATGGATATATGCCCTACCCTCCGTCATCAGCCAGATCATCGCATCCGTCTATAATATCGTGGACCGGATCTTCATCGGGCACGGCGTGGGCGCTATGGCCATTGCCGGCCTCGCCATCACGATGCCCATTATGAACATCGTACACGCATTCGGCTCGCTCATTGGCGTGGGCTCGTCGGCCCGTATGTCGATCGTGCTGGGGCGCAAGGACGTGAACTGGGCCGAGAAGATCCTGGGCAACAGTATGATATTCACCATCGTGCTGGGCGCCCTGTTCGTGTCGTGCGGCTACCTGTTTATGGACCGCATCCTCACCAGTTTCGGCGCCACAGAGCAGACCCTCTCCTACGCGCGCGAGTATTTGCTCATCGTGCTGCCGGGAATGTTCTTCACCACGATGACCTTCAACCTTACCGGCCTGATCCGCGCCTCGGGCTATCCGATGAAGTCGATGTTCATTATGGTGGGCGGCGCGGTGCTGAATATGATTCTGGACCCCATCTTCATTTTCGGGATGCACTTGGGCATCGCCGGCGCTGCCTGGGCCACCACCATCTCGATGACCACCACCGCCATCATAGCCGTGCTGCACTTTGTACAGCCCTCCTCGTTCATCCGCTTCAAAGCCCACGGATGGCAGCCTAAAGGATACATTTTCAAGAATATAACCCTCATCGGAATGAGTCCCTTCCTGATGAACGTGTGCGCCTCCTTCGTGGTGGCGATGCTCAACAACCAGCTGCTGCATTACGGCGGCGACTTCGCGGTGGGCACCTACGGCATCGTGAACACCTTCGGCAGTCTGATGGTGATGCTCATCCTCGGCATCTGCCAGGGTATGCAGCCCATTGCCGGCTACAACTACGGCGCCGGCCACGCCGACCGACTGAAGCACGTCTATATGCTGACAATGAAAGTCTGCGTCCTCGTCGGGCTAGTTGGGAGCGTTCTCTCCTGCCTCTTCCCGGTCACGATGGTCAAAATCTTCACCACCGACACCGAGCTCATCCGCATCGGCAAGCCGGCGATGCGCTTCCTGATGGTGATGTTCCCGCTCATCGGCTTCACCATCGTCAACTCCAACTTCTTCCAGTCCATCGACAAGCCCTGGATCGCCATCGTCACCAGCCTGTCGCGGCAGCTCATCTTCCTGCTGCCGTTAGCCTACATCGTGCCAGTGCTGTTCACCAATGCCGGACTGAACGGGCTCACGGGCATCTGGGCCGCCTGCACCATCTCCGATGTGATGGGCGCAGTGCTCGCCGCCATCCTGCTCTTCTCGCAGCGGAAGATCTTCACCGATATCACCCCGCACGAACGCAAAGTGCGGAAAGAGGCGGGGCCGGAAACTTAAGACTTTAGACATAAGACTTAAGACTTTCCTTGAGCAGCCCCGAAGGGGCAAAATTCTGGTAACCCCGCACAAGCGACGAAGGAGCGCAGTGTGGTGCCGTGATGAGGAGACATATACCTTGAGCAGCCCCGAAGGGGCAAGAGCTTGGTAGATCCCCACAAGGCGCAGCCGCCGTGGGGTGCCGTGAGGAGGAGCCTGTGGTGCCCTGAGAAGGAGACATATACCTCGAGCGGCCCCGAAGGGGCAAGAGCTTGGTAGATCCCCACAAGGCGCAGCCGCCGTGGGGTGCCGTGATGAGGAACCTATGGTGCCGTGAGGAGGAGACATATACCTTGAGCGGCCCCGAAGGGGCAAAATTCTGGTAACCCCGCACAAGCGACGAAGGAGCGCAGTGTGGTGCCGTGAGGAGGACCCCCCCCCCGCAAATCGCAAAACCGTAAAACCGCAAATAATATGAAAAAGAAAACAATCATCGCAATGTTGGTAATCGCTGGATTATCGCTCATTTCCTGTAACAAGAAAGACATCAAGCCCCTGAACGGGATTCTCGATTCCGTTTTTCAGCTTAAAGCACCCGAAAAAGCACAAAAAATCACCGAAGAATTCGGGTTTGATGAAAATTACGAGAAACTTTTGGACGAAAAGGAGGACGGTGTTGGGGTTTACAGCATTTATGGGTTCAAAGACGGCACCTCCTCGGAGGGCTTTGGGATTTTGGTGCACAAAGACGGCGTCTGGTCGGCTTTCCCGGAGATTTGTCACGGCAAGAACCCTTTGGCAAGATACGACAAGAAGCGCAACTCCCTTTGGCTGACGGGCGGAGTGATGGAAGGCACCGGAGTATTTGTGGAAAAACCCTATCTGATCAAGTTCGATAAGGACGGGAAAGCCCGCATTGCGGGTGACATCGACCCTTATCTTATGCAAAAGGCACTCGGTGAAAGATTCGGGTATTCCATTAAAGACGAGAACATTACCTTCTATGCAGGCGAGCGCGAACTCTGCACCCGTGAGAACAAAGTGAAGGATATGGGCGGCTTCGACGAGGATGCGATTTGGATCGGCGAACAGCTGTTCTACGACATCAGCGGCGACGACCTCTACGTTTATTTTGTGCCGGGTGTGAAATTTGTGACCGGTCTGGTGCTTCATTATGAGAATATGCCCACCTTGATGGCCAGAGTCACCATAGACAAGGACGGGAATTTCACCCTGTCGGATGAGAATTCCGTGCTTTGGCCCTTTGAAGGAAGCTTTGTGGATGAGGATTATGGGGAACCGAACCTGGAGATTTCCTATCGCAGAAATGACGGGAAATACAATGTCCTGATCGGCATCCCGCGGCTCACCCTGCTCGATGACGGCCTCGCGGTGATGGGTGACAACGGACTGGAATTCACCGCCACCGACGCTGCCGGCAACCCTATCGGCGGGGAGATAATCTTGAAAGGCGACACCGCAGTGGTGACGTTCACCTCCTCCACCTGGCCGCTGCTGGAACAGGGCACGTCGTTCCGCTATATCCGCAAATCGTAAATCGCAAATCGCACCTCGCAAATCGTAAATCGCAAATCGCACAAAAAAGTGTACTTTTGCAGCCTTAATTAAAAAACACGATAAATATGAATAATCCTAAACGATACACGATTACATCTGCCCTTCCCTACGCCAACGGCCCCGTTCACATCGGCCACCTCGCCGGCGTCTATATCCCTGCCGACATCTACGCGCGCTACCTGCGCAACAACGGCAAAGAGGTGCTCTTCATCGGCGGCTCCGACGAGCACGGCGTGCCCATCACCATCAAGGCCCGCAAGGAGGGCGTGACCCCGCAAGATATCGTGGACCGTTACCATAACATCATCAAGCAATCGTTCGAGGACCTCGGCATCTCCTTCGACATCTACTCCCGCACCTCGAACCCCACCCATCACGAGACCGCCGCCGCCTACTTCAAGAAACTGTACGACGAGGGCAAGCTCATCGAGAAGACCTCGATGCAGTACTACGACGAGGAGGCCAAGCAGTTCCTCGCCGACCGTTATATCACCGGCACGTGCCCGCACTGCAAGAACGAGCACGCCTATGGTGACCAGTGCGAAGTGTGCGGCACCTCCCTCAACGCCACCGACCTCATCGACCCCAAGTCGGCACTCAGCGGCAACACCCCCGTACTGAAGGAGACCAAGCACTGGTACTTGCCTCTGGACCAGTACGATCCGTGGCTCCGCGAGTGGATCCTCAAGGGACACAAGGACGACTGGCGCCCCACGGTATATGGCCAGTGCAAGTCGTGGATTGACCAAGGCCTGCAGCCCCGCGCCGTCACCCGCGACCTCAACTGGGGCGTGAAGGTCCCCCTCGCTGACGCCGAGGGCAAGGTGCTCTACGTCTGGTTCGACGCCCCCATCGGCTACATCTCCGCCACCAAGGAGTGGGCCGAGGCGCACCACACCGACTGGCAGCCCTGGTGGAAAGACCAGGAGACCCAGCTGGTGCACTTCATCGGCAAGGACAACATCGTGTTCCACTGCATCATATTCCCCTGTATGCTCAAGGCCGACGGCTCTTACATACTGCCCGACAACGTGCCCGCCAACGAGTTCCTGAACCTCGAGGGCGACAAGATCTCCACCTCCCGCAACTGGGCCGTCTGGGCGCACGAGTATCTCCAGGACTTCCCCGGCAAGCAGGATGTGCTGCGCTACACACTCACCGCCATCGCGCCGGAGACCAAGGACGCCGACTTCACGTGGGCCGACTACCAGGCGCGCAACAACAACGAGTTGTTAGCCATCTTCGGCAACTTCGTGAACCGCACCGTGGTGCTCACCCACAAATATTACGGAGGCATTGTGCCCGCCCCGGGCGAGTACTCCGACTACGAGAAGGAGATTGTGGCCAAGATGGCCGAGTTCCCCAAGACCATCGGCGACTCCATCGAGCACTACCGTTTCCGCGAGGCGCTGCAAGAGTTTATGAACCTGGCGCGCATCGGCAACAAATACCTCACCGACACCGAGCCGTGGAAGAAGCAGAAGGAGGACCCCGAGGCCGTGAAGACCATCCTGCACCTGTCGCTGCAGATCTGCGCCTCGCTCTCTGTGTTGTGCGAGCCGTTTTTGCCCTTCACTGCCAAGAAGTTGCAGCACATCCTCAACATCGACAACAAGAACTGGCAGGATGGTGGCCGTGCCGACCTGCTGCAGGTGGGCGCGCAGCTCAACCCTGCCGAATACCTCTTCGAGAAGATCGAGGACGCCGTCATCGCCCAGCAGATCCAGAAGTTGGAGGACACCAAGAAGGCCAACGAGATTGCCACCGCCGAGGCCGTGGCCGCCAAGGAGGACATCACCTTCGAGGAGTTCCAGAAGATGGACTTGCGGGTGGTCACCGTGTTGGAGGCCGAGAAGGTGGCCAAGACCAAAAAGCTGTTGAAGCTGAAGGTGAACACGGGCGTGGACGTGCGCGAGATCGTGTCGGGCATTGCCGAGTACTACGAACCGCAGGACCTCGTGGGCAAGCAGGTGCTGATGCTCATCAACCTGGCCCCGAAGAACATCAAGGGTGTGGAGTCGCACGGAATGGTATTGATGGCCGAGCACGCCGACGGCACCCTGAGCCTGATGCAGCCGCAGAAGGCGGTGAAAGAGGGAAGCACGGTGAAATAAGTGGAGAGTTGAGAGTTAAGAGTGGAGAGTTATAGCGTCGTCACATTGTGGCGGCGCATTTGCTAGCTGCTCGGAGGTGCCTTGACCGGCAGATTAACGACCGCGAGATCCTTCTGAAGGGCCTCGACTATTCCTATTACCACGAACAAGAGGATTAAACAGGTGCGCAACCCACCGGGGCGCCGCCCGCCGCCCGCCGAACCCCACCATCCCCGCTAAAAGTGCTTGGTGAGGGCGAAGGGGATTGCTGTGTATCATAACTGTCACTTTCCAGCTGGAAAGTGGGAGAATTATTTATTCCTGCAACTTTCTTATTTTCATTTGAATATTATCACTCTTGTTTTGCAACTTTTTTATAGATAAAAAGCGTATTTTTGTAGTTTCTTTCAAGCGGTAATTGCAAGAATAGAAATGACAAACGAATTTGACAATATTCAATATGCTCCGATAAGGAACCACCCATATGAGCGGTGGTTTCGAGAGGTGCAATATAACGGCAAAGAGCTCAATGAGGATGAAAAGAAAGAGTTCTTACAGAGGGTTAATGACACGATTTCCATCCATTTGGAAGGTTTGCCAGTACTGAAAGAAGCTCTTGACGACATAAAAGATTTGCACGATGAGTTCCACGATGCTCAAAGGATAGTAATCTCTATTTTGCAGTTTACCTTAACAACCATGATTGACAGTATGGTTATCAGCAAATACTTTATCTTGGCAGACAAGGACTATGATCGTCGTTTTATGCGAGGAAAAATGAAAGTTATTCTTAACGAGGGATTCAAAAAACTCTATGGTTTTAAGGGCGGAAAAGATTCAAAATGGGATGAACTTAGCAGTATTCTAAAATACTTCCCGGATGGAATCAAAAAGCAATACCAAGAGTTGTCGTCTTTACTTGAAGAACATTCCAAATCTTCTTCGTGGTGGAGAGATGAGCGAAATGTGGAGACTCATCTTGATATTGAAAAACTCTATATGTCAAGATGCGAGGATGTGGTAGAAAGCAAGGTAATGATGGAATCTTTAAGACTATACGACACTCTTTATGCGGTAAATCTTTTCTTGACAAATATGCACGCATGCTTTTATAATTATCTGCTGGATAAGTATCAGCGTGGGGAATTGAAAGAAAATTAGAAAAATAACACTTGTTATGAAATAATCATTTATGCCAAAAACAACTAAACCTAATAAGAAACAGGAAAAATCAATGGAGGCGGCCCTGTGGGAGTCGGCCAACAAACTGCGCGGCGCCGTGGAGCCAGCCGAATACAAGCACGTTGTGCTGTCGCTCATCTTCCTCAAGTATGCCGGCGACCGCTTCGAACAGCGTAAAAAGGAGCTGATGGACCAGGGACTGAAAGAGTATGTCGATACGGTGGAGTTCTACACGGCGGAGAATGTGTTTTACCTGCCCGAGGACTGCCGCTGGTCCTACATTATGGAAAACGCCAAACAGTCCAACATCTTCCAGATTATTGACGATGCTTTAAGCAATATTGAGAAGAAAAACAAGCAGTTGGCGGGCGCGTTGCCCAACAACTATTATTCCAACCTCGGGTTGGACAAGACCAAGTTCGCCTCGTTGTTAGACGAAATCAACAAGTTGGACACCATTGCGGATTCGGAGAACGACCTTATCGGGCGGGTGTATGAGTACTTCTTGGGCAAATTCGCCATTGCTGAAGGTAAAGGCAAGGGTGAATATTACACGCCGAAATCCATCGTGAATCTCATTGCCGAACTTATTGAGCCATACGATGGCAAGATTTATGACCCCTGTTGCGGCTCAGGTGGTATGTTTGTGCAGTCGGTGAAGTTTGTGAAAGCGCACCACGGGAACCAGAAGAACGTGAGCGTGTATGGGCAGGAGAACACCAACACCACCTTCAAGCTGGCGCGCATGAACCTCGCCATCCGCGGCATCTCGGCGGACATCCGGCAGGGCGACACCTTCCACAACGACCAGCACAAGGACCTCAAGGCCGACTATATCATGGCCAATCCGCCGTTCAATCAGAAGGCCTGGCGCGAGGAGAACGAGCTCACCGACGACGCCCGTTGGAGCGGTTACGACACGCCGCCGACCTCCAACGCCAACTACGGCTGGATATTGAACATCCTCGCCAAGCTCTCCACCAACGGCGTGGCGGGCTTCCTGTTGGCCAACGGGGCTTTGAGCGCGGACGGTACGGAGCTTGCCATCCGGAAGAAACTCCTTGAGAACGACAAAGTGGAGGCCATTCTCATTCTGCCGAGAAACCTTTTCTACTCCACCGACATCAGCGTGACGTTGTGGATTCTGAACAACAACAAGAAAGCGCGGGTGGTGACCAAGAACGGACAGGAAATCCACTACCGCGACCGCGAGAACGAAATCCTCTTTATGGATCTCCGCCAAAAAGGCATTCCTTTTGAGAAGAAATATGTGGAACTCGACCCGGACACGCGAGACGCGGTGACCCGCACCTACCACGATTGGCAGCAGGAAGGTTTTGAGGAGAACTACCACAATGAGCCAGAGTATTGCTACTCTGCCACCCTGGACGAAATACGGCAGAAGGGCTGGAGCTTGGTGCCCAGCAAGTACATCGAATTCCGCAACCGCGACGAGCAAATCGATTACGACGCGAAGATGCGGGAGTTGCAAGGTGAGTTGCAGGAGTTGTTGAAGCAGGAAGAGGAGAACAAGAAGGAGCTGAAGGAGTTGTTTGAGAAGTTGGGGTATAAATTATAACAACAAAAATATTCTTGCAAATTTTGCAAAAACTTGCAAGAATTATCAAGAATACAAAAACTTTTGTATCTTTGCGCCCAGAATCTGAAATGACGAATTATGATAGAACTTCCGCCTAAGATAGACAAGAAGACCCTTCTTGACGCTGTAATGATGGATGTTGATGCTGGCCTTGTTCCCATTATCAATAAAATAAACACTGATTATGAATACTGGGACAAAGTGAAGTATAAACCTCTGCCTAAAGGTTATACTCCCGAAATGCTATGGACATTTGTGAAAGTTTCGCGGTTGAGGGGGATGATTCCTGTGTGGGACAAGTATGGCATCAACTTGTGTGTTACAAGTCAGATGCAGCGTATATGTCATGATTTTGACATGAAGTTCGGCAGTTTCTGGGAAGCCGACAATGATTCGCAAAGTTCTGAAAAGAAATACTATTTGTCGAGTTCCCTGATGGAAGAGGCCATCTATTCCAGCAAAATGGAGGGCGCTTCCACTACCCGCATTGTGGCCAAAGAGATGTTGAGGAAGAAAAAATCGCCTCAAAACAAGGCGCAACAGATGATAGTCAACAACTATACGACGATCCAGTACATAGTAGAGCACAAAGATGAACCGTTGACAGAGAAGGGGCTGCTATATATCCATAGACTAATGACAGAAAAGACGTTGGACAATCCTGAAGATGCCGGTCGTTTCAGGACAAACAACAATGTGGTTGTGGCCAATATGTTGGAAGGAGATATTGTCCACACTCCGCCCACCTTTGAAGATATTCCCGAATTTGTAACAACTTTGTGCGACTTTTTCAACAATGATAATCAGGGTACCTTTATCCACCCCATCATCAAAGGCATCATCATCCATTTTATGGTGGCTTATATGCATCCCTTTGTGGATGGCAATGGTCGGACGGCGCGTGCTTTGTTCTACTGGTATATGCTGAAAGAGAACTACAAGCTTACGGAATACATGTCCATCTCAAGGGTGATTGCGAAATCGAAAACAAGTTACGAGAAATCGTTCCGCTATACGGAAAATGACGGCAACGATATGGGGTATTTTGTGGCATACAATCTGAGAGCGTTGGAAATCTCTTTCCAGCAGCTTCGCGACTATATCCAGCGGAAGCAACAGGAGAAGAAGGCGGCCTCCGCCTTTATGAAAGCGGGGAACATCAACCAGCGGCAGGCTTTGGTTTTGCAACGGCTGACGGAAGAACCCGACACCATTTTTACGGTAAAAGATTTGCAGGAGCAATTCTCCGTCTCCTCGATGACGGCCAGAAAAGACCTCTCCGACTTGGTGCGGCAGGGCTATCTGGAAGAGATCGCCATCAACAAAGTGACTCGCGGGTATATTAAAAAACAGGAGGAGGAATAATGGAATATAAACGTTTAGGCGACTACATCCGCGAAGTGAACCTCCGCAACCGGGAATTGAGGGTGACGAACTTATTGGGTTTGAGCATTGAGAAGAAGTTTATTCCTTCAATTGCCAACACTATAGGCACGGACATGTCTGCATACAAGATTGTCCAGCCGTCACAGTTCGCATACGTTCCGGTTACCTCTCGTAATGGCGAGAAAATCACAGTTGCTTTGTATGATGGTGTAAGAGCTGCCATTATTTCCCAAGCGTACACGATTTTTGAGATTATTGACCAAGACGCTCTTTTGCCTGAATATCTGATGATGTGGTTTCGCCGTCCGGAGTTTGACCGCTATGCCCGTTTCCATTCTCACGGCAGTGCCCGCGAGGTGTTTGATTGGGATGAATTATGTAATGTGATGCTTCCCATTCCAGACATCGCCCGCCAGCGCGAGATTGTGTCGGAATACGAGACGCTAACGCGCCGCATCCGCCTCAACGAGCAGATGATTGCCAAGCTGGAAGAGACCGCACAGGCGCTCTATCGCAAGATGTTCGTGGACGGGATAGACAAGGAGAATCTGCCAGAGGGGTGGAAACTTGGAACGGTCAGAGAATTTTGTAAAAAAATGACCTCTGGCGGAACTCCGAATCGTTCTAACAATAATTATTGGAATAAGAGAGATTACAGATGGCTTAAAACGGGTGAGGTCCACAATAATATAGTGGTTGATACAGAAGAATATATTAGTCAAGAGGGACTTGATAATAGCTCTGCCAAAATCATACCACGAGGAAGTGTTACTCTAGCAATGTATTGTGCTAATGGAGTGACAGGTGGACAAGTTGCTTATTTAGATTGTGACACAACCACCAATCAAGCATGTTGCAATATGATATGTAACAGCAAAGAAGATGCTGCATTTTTATTTTTCTATTTCTTGAACAGACAAGAAGAGATTAAAAGGCTTGCTAATGGAGCAGCTCAAGAAAATTTAAGTCAAGAATTGATAGCGCAGCAGCCCATCATTCTTTTTAATGATAAAGATAAAAAGGCTATGTTTGTGCCGATACTTGACAACCTAATTGTCAAATATAGAGAAAACGAGAAATTAACGGAATTACAGTCTTTGCTATTGGCGAAGATGGGGAAATAAAATAATTGAATATGGCAGACTTTTTATTATCCAAAGAACAATTGAGCGATGCACGAAAGCCCTCAGAGGCTGCTACTATTCTTAACGAGGCTAGAAATCATAGGAACAATGGCCTCCCCACTTTTGGAGTATCCGTTTTTCTTTCGCACAAGCATGATGAATTGGCGGTGTTAGAAGACGTGATATGTCTTTTGAAAAAACTTGGAATATTTGTTTATGTTGATTGGTTAGACGAAGGGATGCCCAAAACCACATCTGGATATACCGCATATCGGATAAAACAAAAAATAAAGGATTGCAAAAAATTTATATTGCTTGCAACAGAAGGTGCTATTGCATCAAAATGGTGTAATTGGGAACTTGGATACGGTGATGCTCATAAATATCCTAACAGTATTGCCATTATGCCAATCACAGAAAAGCGACGAGATGCTTTCACTGGTAATGAATATCTACAAATATATCCAGTTATTAAGACGGAGTACGAATATACAGTTAATTGGTGTTACGTGGAATTTCAGGAAAAAAGAGTGCCCCTAGTAGATTGGTTAAAACAATAGTAATATGGAACAAGAAAAAATACAACATTTAGAGTTCATTCAAAACATCATCAATAGGATGAACAAAAATTCCTTTCAAATAAAGGGATGGATGATAACAATTGTATCCGCTTTATTGGCTTTATACGCGAGTAGTAACAACTATTTTTACGTGTTTGTAGCCATAGCGCCTACACTTATCTTTTGGTTCATAGATTCATATTATTTGCAGCAAGAAAAGAGATTTAGAGGGCTGTACGAAGATGTGATAGATCCAAAGAAAAATATTCCAGCGTTTTCTATGGATATTTCTGATTATAAGCTAGGACGGTACAAGTATTGTTCCAGCTTGTTTTCACTGACAACTGCCACGTTATATTTGACAGTTGCTTGTTGTTTACTGATGGGAGGGTTAATAATAGTAAAGATGATGTAATATGGGTAGAAAAATATTCATTTCGTATAAATACAAGGATGCCAATGTACGGCAATTAGAACAGGATAATCCGTATCATCAAACTATAGTTAGAGACTATGTGGATGTTCTTCAAATCTTATTAGAAAAATATGGTAACAATATCAATAAAGGAGAAAAAGATGGGGAGGATATGAGTGTTTTGGAAGATGCCACAATCCAATCCCTGCTTGGAGATAAGATTTATGATAGTTCTATAACTTTGGTGTTAATTTCACCAAATATGAAAGATCCCTTGTTGCCAGAAACAGATCAGTGGATACCTTGGGCGGTTTCTTATTCTTTAAGGGAGCAATCCAGAAACGGGCGAACGAGTAAAACAAATGCGGTGATGGCTATAGTTCTCCCCGACGCTAATAATAGTTATGAATATTATATAAAGGAACACACTTGTCCATATTGCAATAGTCGTACACTTTTTACTGGAAGATTATTCAAAGTCCTATCTGTAAATATGTTTAATCGATATTATCCTACATTCTCTACGTGTATTCATCACGATGCAAACAATCGTCCTGAAACAGGAGAATGCTCCTATATCCCAAGTGTAAAGTGGATTGATTTTATATCTGATGTTGAAGGTAATCTGCAACGAGTTGAAAGAATTAAAGAGAATATTGAAGCATATAACATTAAAAAGAATTTAAAAACAATTGTTGAGAACTATTAGAATCATAGTGTAAGACCAACGGAATTGGAGAATTTAATTATTGTATTGATATAGGACGCCAAATTAACGGAATTACAGTCTTTGCTTTTGGCAAAGATGGGGAAATAAAAAAGGGAAGGAGATGAAACTATATTATAATAACAGACATTGCGAAGTTCTTTCATTAAGTGAACTAAAGACAAAAACCAAGAATTGGAAAGATGGTTTTAGTGCGGCAAGTATAGGCAGATTTGTGTTAGAGCACGACGGAGTGGCAAGAATCGAGGAGATTGTCAATGGCATTCTTACAACAATCAAGAAAAATGACAATGAGGATTGGGCATCTGAAGAGGCAATATTTGAGTATGAATCGATATTCGACAATTATAGACATGGCCGTATGCATGATTTGGTTCTTCGCGACACGAAAAAACGGGTTTTCGTTGGGATTGAGGCCAAGGTTAACGAACCGTTTGATTCCAGAGATATTCAAACCGCATATTTGTCTGGATTGTTACGGCGGGCCAAAGGAGAAAGTTCAAATATCACAAGCCGCATTGAGAGTTTAATAAGGAGGACTAATTTCAGGCAATTCAAAAAAGAAGATTTATTATTAAAATATCAATTGTTGTTTTCTATGATAGGCACAGCCTGCGAAGATGCCGAATATTGTATATTTTTGGTGCTTGTATTCAAGACGTCACTGTATGACGAAGTGGCTGGGACTGAAAACTATCACGATTATCAGAAGTTTATGAATGCCATCACATCAAAGAGAATCAGTTTGGATATGGATTTGCGTGAGGTTGAAGTTTTTGCTGACGAAAAGTTGGAGAACAAAAAAACGATATATGCTGCATACGAGTACATTGAAGCAGAAGATTGGTGATTTTAACGGAATTATAGTCCTTGCTGTTGGCGAGGAAGGGAAAAGGATATTTACTGAGAAATGGATATTATAGAAAATCTATTGGTGATTGGAAACGGATTTGACTTAGATTTGGGTCTTCCAACAAAATTTTCCGATTTTGCTAAATCAGAATATTGGCCTAAAGCAAAAAAAATAGACGACCCAATAAAATTTCCAACACGTACCGCTCATGGAGGTTTTAATGCCATTACGCCGATATATCCAACTGTATTGTTAGAGCATTATCTTGAAGACAAACTGGATAAAGAGTTATGGTTCGATTTGGAAAAATGTTTGTTAGATTATGCGTCACCCAATGTCAGCAAAGAAATAGTGGACCCAAGTCAGGAAGATGAATCTGATATTAAAAAAAATATCGCATATTATGATATGGTTCGGGACGCATTAGGCCAATACATTGCAGATGTTCAAAACAGCCATCCGATAAATTCCAATAGTGTGGCAGGTAAAACACTCCAAACGATTATAAAAAATGGTTTTTTCAGACACATTTGCTCTTTTAATTATACTAATCTAAATCGTATTGCCAAACAATTAGGTATTTCAAAAGAGATCAACTATTATCATATTCATGGTTCTGTAGCCGACAATAATAATTCAATCATATTAGGTGTCCATGAAGCAGAACTTCGAGAGGGATACGATCGTTTCCGTAAAACACAGAGCGAGTATTATACGTTCCACAATCTATACACTGAATTAGACAATGCCAATGAAATTGTATTTTTTGGATTGTCTTTCGGAGAAATTGACTACAGTTATTTCAATCTTTTTTTTAAGAATCTTGTATCTTCTTCGCATTACGCAGAGGCAGAAAAAGATAAAAAACGTATTACAATATTTACAAAAGACAATGATTCACGTCATGCAGTGCTCTCCAGTTTGCGAAAAATGGGAATTGATGTGCAACGACTATTTGCACAGTCGATTTTTCAAATTATATGTACGGCAGAAGGGCTTGACGGAAATGTTTTTTGTGATTTTTGCAAAAGATTAAACGAAAATGGTTTTAAAAGATTTGGTGGCAAAAAGGAACAATAGGAGATAATTTATCAAACGATATGAAAGCGTAATCTATTTTAGAAATCGGCACTATATAATCCATTTTTTTTAATAGAATAAGATGTGTTTTGATTTTTTTGTATTTTTGCATCCCCAAAAATAGAGCGATATGATACAAGAGATAAAGATAAAAAACTTCCTGTCGTTCAAGGACGAGGTGACCTTTAGTTTTGAAGCCACCAAAGACAAGTTTGCCGAGGAATATCAAGTGGTAGAAGTGGTGCCCGGTGTACGGCTGCTTCGCTTCGCCATGGTGTATGGAGCAAATGCGTCGGGAAAAACGAATTTGTTGAAAGCATTTGAGTTCCTACGGGCTTTTTGGCGGAAACAAGCCAGTAATGTAGAAGAGCGTACTGGGGTTATTCCCTTCCTTTTCGATCGGGCGACCCCAACCGAACCATCTCGATTTGAACTGGTTTTCTATGTGGGAGGTATTAAACATCACTATTTGCTGGAACTGGATGAGAATCAAGTGTCTTTGGAAAAACTATGTTATTACAAGAGTGTTCAACCCACTATGCTTTTTGTGAGGAAATTCAAAGACGGCAAGTCCGACATCACCTACAATCCGTCTGTTATTAAGTTGAGTATGACGGAAAAAGAGAAAATCTCCTTGGAGTGCTTGAAAAACATGTCCTTTTTTGCAGCTCTCGGAAAGGTGAATGTCAACTTGCCTGATTTGTATGCAGTTAGGCAATGGATGATATCGCATTTTGAAAAAATGATTGACCCCACACTGTCATTAACAGAGTCTGCAGAAGCTCAACTCTCAAAAGACGATGCTTTAAGGAATTATCTTGTGAATTACTTTAAGAACGCAGACTTTGATATTTCTGACATTAAAACACAAGCCTATGATATTCCAGCTGCTGATTTCCCATTTAAAATAATAACATCTGCTCAAGTTACTATAAAATCATATCAAACCTATTTCGAGCATTTGGTGAAAAACGAGCAGGAAGACGAAAAATACGAGCTTCATATTTCTTTGGAGTCGTACGGAACCCGGCGTATTTTTGGCCTTGCAACCGCTATCTATAATATTCAAAAAAAGAACGGATTTCTCTTGGTGGATGAGATCGAAGCATCGCTACATCCAAAATTCTTGGAAAAGCTGCTGTTTGAGTACTTCAAAAACAAAAGCCGGTCGCAAATGTTGGTGACTATCCATGACGACAGTCTTTTGGATTTAGTCGACGATCTTGTAAGAAAAGACTCTATCTGGTTTACGGAAAAGAAAGCATCAGGGACTTCCGATTTGTATCGTTTGACTGATTTTAGAGGATTGAATAGACTGTCTTCGATTAGATCTGCATATAGATTAGGACGATTCGGTGCCACAATGAAATAATTGACAAGAATGGCGGGCAAAAGGAATATTATAGAAAGCGCAGGTGATACTCGGCAGACCTACTTTTCGCACGAAACGACTTCTTTTGAAAACAAAGGGAGTCGCACTTTGCGGCCATTATTCCCGTTTGTCATCAGTGGGGGCAAGAATACCGAATGCTACTATTTCCGACATGTTTCTGACACCACCATTTATAAGTTCAATGTGGTACCTGAATATTTCGGGATGGAGTCGGGCTATACCGAAATCTTTCCTGATCGAATCAAGAAGATATTGAAAGACAATCCTGATGCTCAAATCTTTTGCGTTTTTGATTGGGATACTGTTCGTGGACATAAGAAAAATCTTGAGAAACACCAAGCTTTTGTCAACCAATTTAAAACCGAGATTGATTCCGGAACTGTTGTCGTTTGTCCAAGTATGCCCAGTATCGAGTATTGGTTCTTGCTGCACTTTGAAAACAATACCGATTTAATTCCACGTTGCGGTCGGAAAATACAGACACTTCTTTCGCCCTATATGATGCCGTACTTCCCAGACTCAAAGAAAAAACTGCTCAATCTGCTGAAAAGTGAAGAGTATATCAATAAATCCGAATGGGTTGAAAAACTATGTGCTGATGGAAAGTTGGATGATGCTATTGAAAGAGCCGAGACGAATATAGTTGCGGCGGAAGCTAATGGCAACTTGAACAACCACTCGTATTCATACGTGTATAAAGTGTTTAAAATGTGAAATAGTCTATGTTTCTATTCAACGAAAGCCTATTGGAACAATCCGTCATCTCCCTGCTGAAAGAGCAGGGTTATGATTATGTCAAAGGCGAGGACATCACCCGCGACCTCGACGAGGTGGTGCTGCGCGATGATCTGGCGGCATATCTGCACAACCGCTACAAGAACGACGGCATCACCGATCAGGAGGTGGAGAATGCCATCCGCATCATCACGCAGAAACAGGGCGGCACACTCTACGCTGAGAACAAGCACACCCTCAACCTGCTGATGGACGGATTCTCGCTGAAACGCGAAGACCCCGCCAAGCAGAACCTGTACATCTATCCCATCGCTTTCGACGAAGCTAACCAGAAACACAACATCTTCAAGGAGGTGAACCAGTTCGACATCACCGAAATCGAGCACCGCATACCCGACATCATCATCTTTGTCAACGGTCTGCCCGTGGTGGTGTTCGAGTTGAAGAGTGCCACCAAGCAAGACACCACTATCGAGGATGCCTACAAACAGCTTACCATCCGCTATTGCAGAGACATACCTTCCTTGTTCAAATACACGGCTTTCATTGTCGTCTCCGATGGTGTGAACAGCAAATTCGGCACCCTTTATACCCCGTACGAATTCTTCTATGCCTGGCGCAAAGTGAATGCCAAAGACAAAGCCTGCGACGGTATCAACTCGCTCAAGACGATGATTGCCGGAATGTTCCGCAAAGACCGGCTTATCGATGTGATTCACAACTTTGTCTATTTTCCCGACACATCCAAAGACGAAAAGAAGTTCATCTGCCGTTATCCGCAATACTTCGCTGCCCGCTCGCTCTTTCAGAATATATTGAACCACAGCAAACTCAACGCGGGAGGCGACGGCAAAGGCGGCACCTACTTTGGTGCTACGGGTTGCGGCAAGTCGCTGACGATGCTCTTCCTGTCGCGATTGCTGATGAAGAGCAAAGCCCTGTGCAGTCCCACCATCATTCTCATCACCGACCGCACCGACCTTGACGACCAGCTCTCGCGTCTGCTGCTCAACGCCAAGCAGTTTGTGGGCGACAGCGTGATAGAGCAGGTGGAGAGTCGCGAGGATTTGAAAGCCAAACTGCAAGGCCGCACCAGCGGAGGCGTGTTTCTTACCACCATACAGAAATTCTCGAAGGACATCAATCTGCTGTCCAACCGCGCCAATATCATCTGCATCAGCGATGAAGCGCACCGTACGCAGACCAATTTGGAGGAAAAATTGGCCATTACGGAGGCAGGAGTGAAACGCTCATTTGGTTTTGCCAAGTATCTGCGCGATTCGTTGCCGAATGCCACCTACGTGGGGTTCACCGGCACGCCGATAGATTCTACGATGGGGGTCTTTGGTGCTGTCGTGGATGAATATTCAATGATAGAAGCCGTGGAGGACGGCATCACCAAATCCATCCTCTACGAAGGCCGTGCGTCGCGTGTTATTGCAGACAGCGAGCTCATCAAGCAAATCGAGGCCTACTACGACCAATGCGCGGAAGAGGGCTCGTCGGAATACCAGATTGAGGAGAGCAAGCGGGCGATGACGCAAATGAGCATTTTGCTCAACAGTCCTGACCTTATTCACCGTCTGGCGGTGGATTTTGTGCAGCACTACGAACGGCGCGTGGAAGAAGGCAGTACGGTCAAGGGCAAGGCCATGATTGTCTGCGCCACCCGTGAGATCGGTTTCGCCATCTACAAAGAGATTGTCGCCATGCGGCCTGAGTGGGCAGAGGTGAGAATCTGTGGCGATGGCGAAGAGCTGACCAAGGAAGAAGCGGAAAAGATCAAGCCCATCGAGAAAATCAAGTTAGTCTGCATCCGTCAGAAAGATGACGATCCTGAACTGTACAAGCTGTTGGGCACCGACGAAGAGCGCAAGAAACTCGATTTGCAATTCAAGGAGGAGAAGTCGAACTTCAAGATTGCCATCGTGGTGGATATGTGGATTACGGGCTTCGATGTGCCTTGTTTGGATACTATGTACTGCTTCAAGCCGTTGCAAATGCATACGCTGATACAGACCATCAGTCGGGTGAACAGAAACTATCCGGGCAAGGATAAAGGTTTGATTGTTGATTATTTAGGCATTAAGAAAAAGTTCAACCAGGCGATGAAAAAATATGCCAACGGCGGACAGAACGAGACACCGGTGGAAACCATCGACAATGCCGTGAAGCTGTTCAAAGACGAACTGGATCTGCTTAGACGTATGTTTACGGGTTTTGAGTACAGCAGGTTCTTCATGGGTACGCCGTTGGAACAATTGAATGCCCTGCAGATGTCTGCCGAACACATCCAGCAAACCGAAGAGACCGAGAAACGCTTCATGAAGCACACCCTTATCATGAAGTCGGCCTACAATATGTGCAATAATGACGAACGAATCACAAAGGAGGAGATTGACGATGTGCATTTCTTCACGGCCGTTCGTTCCATCATATTCAAGACCACCACGGGTGTTTCGCCCGATGCCACGCAAATGAACCGCCATGTTCTGAAGCTGGTCAACGAGGCATTGATTTCGGAAGAGGTGGTGGCCATCAACAACCTGCAGCTCAACGATGCCAAGCAGATAGACTTGCTGGCATCACAGTATATGGACAAGTTGAAAAACCTGCCGTACAAGAACACGAAAGTCAAGCTGATGGAACAGCTACTCAAGCGTGTGATTGACAGCGTGAAGAAGGTAAACAAGGTGAAGGCAATCAGCTTCACTGAGCGTCTGAATGAAATCATCGACATCTACAACGACCGCTCCGACGACATCGTGTTGGCCGACGAGATCGTGACCGAAGTCGCCAAACAGCTGGCCGATTTGTTCGAAGAAATCAAGAAAGACAGCGTTTTGCCGGACGGCATTCCGGATATTGAGGTGAAGGCTTTCTACGACATTCTTAAGTCTGTGGCCGAAAAGTATGGATTTCTGGACCAATACACCGAAGAGCAGTATGTTGAGATAGCGCAAGCCGTCAAAGAAAAGGTAGATGACAGCTCCCAGTTTATCGACTGGGACAAGCGTGCCGATATCAAGGCGCAGTTGAAGGTACAGATTATCCTTACGCTCTCCAATCACGGCTATCCGCCTGCCACCCGCGACGAGGTTTTCAAGGCCATCTTCGAACAGGCGGAGAATTTCAAGAAGAATAGGGTTGTTGAGAATGAGGTGAAACCATCCTCTCCAGTTATCCATTTATATTCGACACACGAAAAGACATTGCCTATGGCGGCGGAAGATGAGATTCCGTATGGGGCTGAAAATGAGAATACTTCTACAGATGTTTCATTATAATGATGGGCATCGCTCTTTTCATATCAATTGCCGTTCTTACTCTGATTCTACTCATTGTCAGAAGGCCCATAATTGCATTCTTTAGAGGAAAAAAAGGGGAGTTGAGTGTGAGGATGTGGCTCAAATTGTTATCCTCTGACCAGTACAAGATCATCAACGACCTTCTTATCAGCAGTCACGGGCACACCTCTCAAATCGACCACGTGGTAGTGTCCGAATACGGCATTTTTGTAATCGAAACCAAAAATTATTCGGGCTGGATCTACGGCAGTGCCGACAGCGACCAGTGGACCCAAAACATCTATGGCGACAAATACCAACTGTACAATCCCATCCTCCAGAACCAAGGCCATATCAAGGCTCTTAGAAGTCTGCTCAAAGACATTCCCTCTGGTTTTTTCATCTCTATTGTAGCCTTTTCCAGAAATGCCACACTCAAAAACCAATACCTGAACAATGTGGTTTATTGGAACCAGATCAACGACTTGATACGCTCATACGAGCAAAAACGACTCTCTTCAGAACAGGTGCAACGTGTTTACAACACCTTGCTAAGTGCCAATATCGACTCTAAAGACGCCCGAAAGCAGCATATCCAGAATGTCCGCGGACAGATTTACAGGAATGATGTGTCCGTGGCCCACAACCGCTGTCCCCGTTGCGGAGGAAGATTGGTGCTTCGGGATGGGAAATACGGGGATTTCTACGGCTGCAGCAATTACCCGCGCTGCAGGTTCACCAGACAACCCTGACGTCCAAGTCTCACCATCCCCTTCCGCGGCGAGCCATCCACAACCTCTTGGCAGGCTATCCCCACGCCGCGGCGGATGCCCCTGGGCACCACATATCTACCGGGCTTCAACCCCTCCTGGGGTTCCGCCGGGCGACGTTCACCCGCACACGCCCTACCGAGTAGAGACGTCACATTGTGGCGTCTCTACCGCAAAGGCAGGCCTTTAGGTCTGCCGGGCTCGGTAGGAACGTGCCGCCCGGAAAAAACCATCGCAGGCCGTAGGTCTGCGGGCAACGAAACAGCCAACATCATCGCAATCCCCGCCCTGGGCCCGCCCCTCCCCTTCCGCGGCGAACCCATCCACACCCTCTTGGCGGGCCATCCCCGCGCCGCGGCGGATGCCCCCGGTCATTGCATATCTACCGGGCTTCAACCCCTGCCGGGGTTCCGCCGGACAACGTTCACCTGCATATCCCCTACCGAGCCCCGCAGCCCGATGGGCTGCGACGGCGGCGCACTCAATCGCGAATATGTTGATTTCCCACACAGGCTGTGTCCCAAAGGGACATAATCCCAGTAACCCCGCACAAGCGACCGAAGGGAGCGCAGTGTGGGGAGGGAGGCGCGCGCCCGACAACCCTCGCGGCGCGGGTGTCGCGTGCCACGAAGCCACGCCCGTTCTCGCCGCGAAACGGTGGCGCTGTATGTCATCACCGGCACACCATCGCCGCCGGCGTGCGATATGCGATTTCCAAAAAAAGCTAAGGTCGCAAGTCGTAAATCGTACGTCGCACATCGCGAGGAGATTCCGCTCAACGCTGCCGCGTTTCGCGGAATGGTGCGCCGCAAATGGGGAGAAGAAAGGGGAGATGGGCGGCGGGGAGGAGCGTGCCGTTGCCGGAACCTTTTCCCTCGCCGCCCATCTCCCCCCCTGTTCCCTCCGGCAGGCCCCACCATTCCGCGGTGAACGCAGTGAGCAAGCGGAATCTCCTGCCAGCATGCCAGATTATGACATTGACAACGAGAACCGATTGATTGGGGTTACTGTATACGGAAAAATGCTTGATGAGAAATATTCCACATTGCTAAAAAACAATAACACATTGACATTAAAGGAGTGCATCTGGCTTGATGCCGTCCAAAAAAAACGCCCGCTCACAAAACAGGCGATAGACCATCTGAGATCACGAAACCTGGTGGAGGGACGCGGGAAGGACCTCACCATTTCATTAGGCGTGGCAAGACTCACGCATCAAGTGGGCCAATATACGAGAAACAAAGGGCTCGCTTACGACGCGTTGAAGAAACTCATCCTACAGTTGGCCTATAATGCCGGGAAGGATGGATTTAAGTTGTCAGATGCATTTGAAGGCGTGGAACATGCTTTACCATATGGCAAGACTCCAAAAGCGAAAAAAGATTACCTTGGAAGAATTTTGGCGAAAATAGCTCGTGAAGATTTGATTTTCCCAAATAAGCGCACTTGGTATATAACCTCAAAAGGTGAATCTGAAATTCGTATGTAATTTCGTGTATAATTCGTGTATAATTTTACACATAATTCAGATTCTGTATTTTAATATCACATTGATAATCAATTGTTTAATTGACTTTATGGAGTAAAATTCGTGTATAATTCGCACGTGATTCGTGTATAATTCGCATATAATTTCATACGTATCCTATTAATCGCCCCTCCCCTTCCGCGGCGAGCCATCCACACCCTCTTGGCGGGCCATCCCCGCGCCGAGGCGGATGCCCCCGGTCATTGCATATCTACCGGGCTTTAACCCCTGACGGGGTTCCGTTGGGCGACGTTCTCCCGCACATCCCCTGCCGAGCCCCGCAGCCCGATGGGCTGCGACGGCGGCGCACACAATTGCAAACACGTTGATTTCCCACACAGGCTGTGTCCCAAAGGGTCACCATCCTTGTAGAGACGTCACATTGTGGCGTCTCTACTGCAAAGGCAGGCCTTTAGGTCTGCCGGGCTCGGTAGGAACGTGCCGCCTGGAAGAACCCATCGCAGGCCGGTAGGTCTGCGGGCAAAAAAAATAGAGACACCGGACAAAATAGAGACACCGGACAAAAAAATAGAGACGCCACAATGTGACGTCTCTACGTGTGTTGCGCGTATGAATGCTATTTTTTCTTGATCAGCGAGATGACCCACAAAAGCAGGCAAGCGCCGATGACGCCGACGATGATCTGCCAGACAATGCCACCACCCGTGTTGATGTGAAGCAGATTCATCACAAAGCTGCCGATGAAACTGCCGATGATACCGATGATGATGTTCCAAATCAGTCCGAGACCACCACCGCGCATAATGTTGCCGGCCAACCAGCCGATCACTGCACCTAACAATAAGGAAACAATAATACCAATCATAATTTTAAAGTTTAGGTTAATAATTTATTTGAACGTGCAAACGTAAGAAAAATATCGCCACAAAAGGTCGTTCGGCAAAAAAATTCTACTTCTTCACAAAAGGTTTCGTCACCAGACCACCGTCCGTCACAATCCGCACATAATACACCCCGCTCGCGAGACCGGAAATATCAATGCGCTGTTGAGACGCAAGGCTTTGCGCCTCAACGTTAATCATTTGGCCGTACACATTGTATATTTCCACACCGGTGATGCGGATGCTGGCGTCGCTCACGGACACATTGAGGGTGTTGGTCGCCGGGTTGGGATAGAGCGTCACACTCTTGGCAAGATAATCCTCAATACCAGCACCTTGCGCCACCGCCACCAGCACGTTGGACCAGTCGCTGACTATCCCGTCACCGCAGACCGCCTGCACCCGCAACTCGTACGTCGCATAGGCTTCCAAATCTTCCATAATGTCCACTTCCGTGGTGTTCACCACTATGGTGCTCCAATCTTCCGTACCCTGGATTCTGTATTGCAAATTCCACTGGCTGGCACCGGCATTGTCGGTCCACCGCACAAAGAGGTAACCGGGTGCCTTGTCGATAATAACACCCGTTTCCTCCAAATTGGTCGGGGCGGGACACACCGCGTTGTCCGTGGTAAAGGTAAGTTCCTGACCATAGATAACCTCTCCGTCTGCCTCAACAAAGGCCCTGTAGGTATAACCCGTGGCGGGAGCGAGACCAGATAGCGTGTGCGTGAACGTATCGCTTTGCGCAGTCACGTTCACCACTGCATAAGTGCCGCCAATGGTCTCTTTCCACGCAAAGCCTCTTGCTGTGATGGCCATTTCGTCAGGGTTGATAACAACACCCTCCAGCGTGGCAGCGGTGTCACTGATCTGGCTCGCCGGCTGTGTCTGCACAGTGGGCGGAGTGAGAATCACCGCACTATCGGTAGTGAAGGTTTTGGTGATCCAAACGCTGGTGTCGGTAAGGCAGTCAGAAGCCACCCGCACTTTGTAGGTGGTGACGGGGTTGAGGTTCTGCAGAGTAAGCGAGGTGGTACCCTCGTAGAGGGAAATCACCGAAGGATGGCTCCAAGGCAGGTTGGCCTCCACATACTCCACCAGATAACTGGCCACATTGGCCGTGTCGGTCCACGCCAGATCAACCGTGTTCGCCTGGATGTTGGAGACGGTCAGGGTGGTGGGCGCGGCGCAGGTGTAGGACTTGACCATCAGGTTGGTGATGACCGCGCCGGGCTGGGTGCCGCCGCTGACATCATTGCGCCAGCCAAACACTAACTTGGCCACCGAAGAGGCATCCGGATTCTGCACCGGATTATCCATTATCAGATCCAGATGCAAAGTTCCGTTCACGAGATTGATGATGTATGGATAGGAGGATGATGTGCCCGTCTGGGTGATATATGGTGCCAGATTGGCCGCGTAATTGGCGTTGGCTTTGTCGGCCCACCCGGTGACGGTGCTGGCCGTGGAGGGCGCATACTCCTCCGACATTGGCGCCAAGAAGATCTTCAGATAGTCATAACTGCTCTCGCCGCCGCACTTCAGGTCAAACGAAACCATCAACCTGGGCGCGTCACCGACCTGGAAATACTTCTCGGCGGCCACGGAAGAGACACCCGTCACATTGTAGTATGCGGTGTGGCCGTCGGCCGTCACAAACAGGGCTTGCTCGCCGTTGTGCATCCCTTTCACCCAATAGTTGGAGCAGGTCCCCCGATTTACCAGCCAACCGTCAGCGGCCCCGAAGTCGGCCACGTATGGCAGGGTGTGGGCAGACAGCAGGGTGGTGAAATGCGCCACGGCAGCGTGGCTGGTGTCATTGGCACACAATGTGTTCACTGTCAGGGTGTATTCGGCACCTTGATAAAGATTGGTGAAGGTATAGAACGTGTCCGTGGTCGTGAAGGTCTGGCCATTGAGATTCAGCAGATACTGGATGCCCTGGGCAACTCCATTCCAAGAGACCGTGGCGGACTCATACTGGACATCCTCCACCGTGACATTGCCCACGGCAGGGCATTGGTCGTAGCCCACCTCCACATTGTCCACGAACCAGTACCACAAGATGGATTCGGAGCGGTGACGGAAGGCGATGCGGGCGTTGGCCGGGGCCGTCGTGAAGTTCACATATTTCAGCTGGTAGGCATCATTGAAATCGCGATAGGAGTAGGTCTCCACCGGCACAAAGGAGGCCGTGTCGCCCAAGTCGGTCACATACCCCACGTCAAACGCTCCCGCCGAAGCGGAAGTACCTTCGGGACGGGTCATAAACTGGAGGTAGAGGTTCTGGATGGGGGCAGGGAAATTGGGCAATACCGCGATGTTGTTGGTGGCAGAACCTGTGAACCGCAAGCTGGCGACATCGTACACATACGAGCCGCTGGTAACATAGAGCAGAGAACCGGCGCCCATCTTATTCCAACCCGGCGGTATCGTGCCGGAGGAGGCAATCGTGTTGAAATTCTGGTAATAGGGCAGCGTGTCACAAGGGGTAGTGAAGTGTGCCGACGCATAGCCGCTGTTGATGCTGCCGCAAAGCGAGCGCACTCTTGCCGTATAGTCCGTAAACTCCGGCAATCCCTGTACCGTATAGGTATTGGCTGTTACCGCCAGCGTGTCCACACCTTCCAGCATAAACTCATAGCCAGCGACGCCCGGCACAGAGTCCCAGGAAAAAGTAATGGCGCCGTGCCCTATCGATGTGACCATCAGGGTGGAGGGTCTGGAGCAGTTGTCCTCGCGCACCACAATGTCGTCCACGCAGATAAAGGCGGTGTTGCCTGTGGCGCGAGCACGGAGGGCGATGTAGGTACCCTGGCCCGTGTAGGACGCGAACGACACCTCAAACTCCTCCCACGTGGAGAGAAGCGGCGGCACGCACGTCTGTATCAGCTCAAAGGTGGTGGTGTCGGACGGGTTGGTCATCACGCCCACGTCAATGAGCGGGGAGTTGTTTTGGCGATACACCCAAAAGTCGATCATCAGGTCGTGGATGTCCTGCATCTGCGGAAGGATGGCATACTGCGTCTGCCCGCCCGGGCCCGGATAATAGCAGAAGGTGTTGCCCACCCCGGGAATACGGGTGTAATTGTTTCTGGGATAGGGCCCCACCGGATATTGCGGGTTATAGCTGAGACGGTGCCAACAGGGGTTGATGGCAGCGTTGGCATTATAGGCATAGAGGTCGAAGGTCTCCTCAAACGGCAGGTCATTGTGCGTCAGCATCGCGCAAGAGGTGCTGAACGTGGTGGTAGCCGACGAGGTAATCGTCCCGTTGCAAATGGAACTCACCGACACATCATACACCGTGCCGACCCGCAGTCCTGTGAGGGTGGCGGTGTTGCCTTGCACCACCACGGTGTCTTGGGAATAGACCGAGGTATAAATCACCTGATAGGTGCCCGAGTTGGCTGGGTCATAGATGTGGAGCTGCGCCGAGTTGGTGGTCACATTCTCCACCACCACGCTGTCGGGGCGGTCGCAGCCGGCGCTGACGCTGACGGTGATATCATCCAACTGGATGTAGAAACTGCCGTGGCTTTGGGTGCGGAAGGCGATATAGTTGCCGATGCCGGGGTAATTGCTGAGCGGCACCTCGAAGTTGGACCAGTCGGTGGTGCCCAGCACCGAGCCATACGTGCCGATAAGGTAGAAGGAGGCCGTGTCGTAGGGGTTGTCCATCACCCCCAAATCCAGCGTCACGTTGCTGTTGCCGCGCTTGGTGTAGAAATTCACCGTGAGCGCGCTCACATTCTGTATGCCCGGCAGCACGAGGTATTGCTGCTCGTCAGCAGAACCGGGCAGGAAGAAGATTGTCTTGGCCGTGACACCGTTCCAGTTTGTGCCCGAATAGACTTTCGGGTAATCCGGGTCCAGGGAGAGGCGGGTGAAACAAGTATTCAGGTCCGCAGTGGTGGCACAGGAGTCGAAGGTCTCCACAAACGGAAGGTCCTGATGGGGAATCAATTCGCACAGCGTATGGAATGTGGACACCGAGCTTTCCTTCAGCGTGTCGCCGCAGCGCGCCGCCACATACCACATATAGTCGGTGTTCTCCGTGAGGTTGGTGAGCTGATAGGTGTTCTGCACATTTTGAACCACCGTATAGCCGGGCGCCGACGAAGTTTTGTAGTAGAGATTGAAGTTGGTGGCCGTGGAAAACCACTCGAGTGTGGCCTCGTATATTTCCGGGTGGGCCACCAATCGGGTAGGCTTGGAGCACGCCGACAGCGGTCCCAACGTCAGATTGTCCAGTCTTATGATATCCATATTCACATTCCTGATGGCGACGTAGGTGCCCGAGCCCAAATAATCGGCCAACGGAACCTCGTACAGCTGGTACTGGTTGGTCAGCACAAGAGTGGAGACCAATTCAAAGGTGGCGGCGTCCTCGGGGTCAGACATCACGCCCACCTGCAGCACGGCCCCAGTGCTGTTGCCTTTAGCGTAAAAGGAGAGCTCGCTGTTCTGCAAGTTGATGTAATTAGGGTCTATGGGCGGCATCGCCACATAATTGGGCTGGAAGAAGTAGAGCACCTTGCTTCCGGCGTAGGCCTCGCTGGAACTACTGTTCACATAGGGAGTGGTTTCAGCGGATCCTCTTATCCAGCCCGCCGGGAGGGGGTTGTTGCCCGACGGCACCGTCTCGAAATCACAAAAGAAGGGCAATTGCGTCAAGGCGGTGTGGAAGGCAAGTTTCGTCCAGAAGCTCTTGACCCCGCCGCATACCGACCGCACATAGGCGTTGGTCAGGGTGGCCGGCGTCAAATTCGACATCTGCTGGAAAGTATCGGTGGTGGTGTATGTGGGCGTGGTAGAGGCGGTGGGAGCAGTGGAGGAGGTGGTGACATAGACCTCCCAGGCATTCGCCTCAAAGGAGGACGACCACGTCAGCAGCGCTGTGGTGGCAGTAACATCCCTGACGTGCATATCCGTGACGTTCGGGCAACCGTTCCCCGGCGCGGTGAACAGGTAATAACGGTTGGCGCTAGGCCAGTTTCCGGAAGCAATGGTGGTGTTGGTTCCGGCGGTATAATGCGTCGCCGTGTTGTTGACCTTCACCAGCCAGATGTCGGAACTGTTCACACACATTCCCGGCTGGCGGGTAGTGGAGGGACCTGTCGCCGGCACCGTGGAAGGATAGACAATCTGGATGTTATTGCTCTCCTCGAACAACTGCACCTGCCAACGATACAACGTGCCATAAGTGGACGTGGCGGAAGAGGAGTATGAGGTCGATGTGGCAAACTCAATCACACAGATACGGTTCGGTTCCACACCTACAATCTCTTTGCGGACATAACCGCTGTCCGTGGCATCGCCGTTCGCTCCGAAGAAATTGATTTTCGGATTGTTGGCATTGGAATTGGTCGAGCTGAACGGTGTGGAATTGTTCGCAAAACCCGTGGCCGTGGTACCAAAACGGAGGTTACCGTCCGAGTTCACCGAAAATTTCGTGTACTGTTCTCCTGCAAAGGTAAAAGCAAAACCAATGTCCAACACGGCAGAACGCCTGCTGTCGTATGGGTGGGTGCTACTGCCACTACCTATCGTCAACAAATTCGTGGTGGTGGTCAACGGTATCCATTTTGTGGCGTCAATACCCGTTGAGAAGGTGTAATTGCCCAGCGTCTGCGCCGAAAGCATCTGAACACCAGTCCATAAGATCAGAAAGAAAAGGGTAAGTTTTATTCTCATAACAGCGGTATTTTTTGCAAGAAAAACATCGCTGCAAATCTACATATATTTTCAATACCCCACTCTACCCTTCTGCCAAATCAGCACTTTAAAAAAAGACCTTCCGCATACCCGGTTTTGTTACTGGCTATGATGGCCGGGGTCCGCGGAAGGCGCTTAGTTTGCTCTGTATAATTCTATCAATTTCAGGTAAAAAAGAAACTCGTACTGTGCTTGCGCGCAGTTGGAGGAGGCCTGCATATAGTTCTGTTTGGCCTCGTTGAACTCTGTAATATTGGCCTTGCCGTTCTCATACCGGGCAGTGACCACATTGAAGGCTTCACGGGCGCTCTCTTCTGCGGCACGGCTGCTCACATATTTGTCACGCGCGGCCACTGCACCGTAGTAGGCTTGTTGTACCTCTTTGTAAAGCGTTTTCTTAACAGTCTCAAGCTGCAGTTCCTGCGAACTCTGCTGCAGGCGGGCAATGCGCACGTTGTCGCGCGTGGCCAGCCGGTCGAAGATGGGCACATTGAGTGACAAGCCCACGTATGGACTGAAGTTATTCTTAAGTTGCTCGCCAAAACCGCGGCCCGTGCGCCCCAGGAGGGCATAGTAGTCGGTGGAGAGGCCGCCGCTCAGCGAAAGGGAAGGATACCAGCCACTCTGGGCCAGGGTGATGTTCTTTTGGGCGACATCCACGCGCAATGACTCCGCCTGCACCGAGGGCATAGTGCGCAATGCGTCGGCATAGACCGCCTCGGCGGCAGGGATGGCGGCACCCTCTATGGAAGAGGTCTCCGGCATCACCACGGCAAATCCCTCCGGAGTGGACAACTCCAAGAGCTGGCTCAACTCCAAGAGCGAGATTTTCAGATTGTTGGCAGCTTGCGTGCAGGCCAGACGGCTCTGGGCCAGCGCGGAACGCTGGGCATAAACCTCAGCGGAACTCGCCCGCCCCGCCTGAGCCAGGGCCTCCATACGCGCCACTTGCACCGAGTCGATCGCAATTTGCGCCAACGCCACTTCGTGAATGCGCATATTGTAGAGCACCTGCACGTAAGCCTGCGTCACCGCAACGCGCACGTCGTGGCGCGCCCGCTCCAAATCGGCGGTGGCCACTTCCAAGTTGAGCTTGCCCATATCAATGCGGCTCTTCGTCCGCAAACCCGTGAACAAATCGACACTGGCACCCAAGCCAAAAGAGGTGTTCGCCGTGTTGGAACTCACATACGTGTTGTCTTCGGAGATGCCGCGCCCAAACGACAGACTTTGTGTGGCACTCGCGCTGACAGCCGGCCATACGGCATTGCGCGCCGTACTCAAGTTCACCTGCTGCTGCTGCACATTCAGGTCGCCCTGTTTTACACTAAGATTGTGGTCCAAAGCATATTGTATGCACCGGTCCAGCGTCCACGCCCCCTCCTGAGCCATAGCAAAGAGAGGGAAACATATCATTAGGGACAGTATTATCTTGCGCATAACCTTTTTATTATTAAGTTATTAAGATTTTAAATAATCTTGTTTCCTCTCACCTTCTCGCCTTTTTTGAGGCCCTCTTTGATTTCGATGTTGAGGCCGTCGCTGAGGCCGGTGGTCACCTTACGGCGTTCATAGTTGCCCTCTTCGCCAGTCTTGACATAGACAAACGTGTCGTCGCCCTCGTACTCCAAAGCGCTTTCGGGAACGGAGAGCACATCCTCGACGCGTTGCAGCACGATGCGGGCGTTGGCGCTGTAGCCAGAGCGGATAGTCTTATCGCTGGAGGCCTTCACTGCCGCACGAATCTCGAACTGGTTGGCACCATTGCTCTCCACGGCTTTGGGCGCAACATATTCGAGGGTTGCATCAAAAGTGTAGTCCTGCAACGCCCCTATGGTGATGGTCACAGGCATACCCTCCTTCAAGTTCCCCACGGAGGTTTCGTCCACCTTGCCCGTGAAGATGAGGTCGTTCATATTGGCGATGGTGGCCACGGTGGTGCCGTCGTTGAAGGTGTTGGCCTGAATGACGGAGTTGCCCACCTTAACGGGCACGTCGAGGATAAGACCGGAGATGGTGGCGCGCACCAGCGTGGAGGAGGATTTGGAGTTGGAGGAGGAGACACCGTCACGCACCACTTCCAATGCCTCTTGGGCGGCACTGCGCTCCTCGCGCGCCTGGTTGTAAAGCTGCAACGCATTCTCATACTCTTCATCGCTGATGAGATGCTGGTCGTGCAGCCCCTTCTCGCGCTCGTAGTTGGTCTTGACCTGCTTGAGGTTGATCTCGGCCAGGCGCAGGCGGCTCTGCGCCGCACTGAGCTGCCCCATATCGGGAATGACTTTCAGCTTCGCGATGACATCGTTCGCCTTCACCTCCTGCCCCGCCTCCTTGTAGAGTTCGGAGATGATACCGTTGATCTGCGGCTTGACAGCCACTTCGTCCCGCGGCCCGATTTTGCCCGTAATCAACGACGTGCGCTCAATATCCCGGGTAACCACCTCGATTTCCTCGAACTTCTCCTTTTCAGGCTTCGATTTTTTGAAAAGGAACATAAACGTGCCGATAAACACAATGGCAATCAAGGCGAAAACGATGTATTTCAAAATCTTTTTCATATTATGATGTTTTATTTCATTTCTAACAAACTCAAAATTAAAAAATCACTCATCCCTCATAGCATCCACGGGCTTGATGCGCATAGCGCGCAGGGCCGGGGGCAGTCCGGCGAGCACGCCGAGCAGCACCAGAAGCAGCTCTACAAGGATGGCGGTGGTGAAACTGATTTGGAACGAAGGATGCATATCCTGCATATTGATCTTTTCAAAGAGGTTCAGCACAAAGACGGAAAAGACGATACCGAAAGTGCCGGCGGTCAGTGTCAGAGCACTGCTTTCCATCATAATTTGAACGAGAATGTCGCGAGGCGTGGCCCCGATGGCCCGTCGGATGCCAATTTCCGTGGTGCGTTCACGCACAGTGACCATCATAATGTTGCTCACGCCAATGGAGCCGGCCAGCAACGTGCCGATGCCGATGAGCCAAATGAAGAAGTTCAGTCCGCGGAACAGGGTGTCCACGATGTTGAAAATCTGCTCGCTGTTGAAGATTTCCAAGGCATCGTCGTCGGTGGGGTCGAAGATGTGCTCGCGTGCCAGAATACTGCGAAGGCGCTTTTCCAAAGTGACCATTTTAACCCCTTCTTTTCCAACCATATATATCAACTCAACCTCATCTCCGAAATTGTAGAGCCGTTGGGACACCGTGATGGGCACGCAAATGTTATCTTGCGCATTGCCCGAGATGTTGACGTTGGAGACACAGTAGTCCACACCCACAATCTGGAAGAAGATGTCACCGATCTGGATGAATTGCCCGCAGGGATTGCCTCCGCCGGGGAAGAGTTGCTGATAGATGCGCTTGCCGATGACGCAGACTTTGCGTTCCTGCCGCACATCCTCCTCGGTGATGTAACGGCCATACCGTATGTCGGGGGTTTGTATCTGCGCATATACGGCTTCGCGCCCGCTAACCTGACAGTTTGCCGTTCGGGAGCCCACCGTGGCGGTCTGACCCCACCTGGACACTTCCGGCGTGACCGTTGCCAGCTCCGGTATCATCGACTTGAGCCGTTGCACGTCCTTGGTTGTCAACACGATGTCGCGACCCTCCTGAAAACCCTTGTAGGGCTTGGTTGTGCGGTCGGCATAGACAATCATAGAGTTGGTGGCAAAGCCCTCGAAGTTTTGTTCCAGCATCCCCTTCACGCCTTTGCCGCCGCCCACCAGGAAGAGCAGCATAAAGAGGCCCCAGAAGATGCCGAAGCCCGTGAGGAGACTGCGCCGCTTGTTGCGCGTCAGCGAGTCTGTAATCTCTTGGAAAAAGTCAATATCCAGTCTCATCCCTTGCCCTCCCGCAATGCTTCAATAGGTCTGACTTTGGCGGCCTTCGTGGCAGGTGAGAGGCCCGCGATGGTACCGGCGACGATCAGGACAATGGTGGCTTCAATGGCCACGCCCCACCCCACGCGGGGGTTGTCAAGCAGCTTGACAGACTCGCCGAAGATGTCCATAGAGGTGCTGCCGATGGTGGCGTTCATCACCTCGCAAGCCCCCAGGCCGAGCAACATACCGAAAATGCCGAACAGCGCCGTTATGGTGATACTTTCCGCCAAGATCAGCTTGGTGATGTCCTTGGGCTTGGCCCCGATGGCCTTGCGGATGCCGAACTCGTGGGTGCGCTCCTTGACGGTGATGAGCATAATGTTGGAAACGCCGACAATGCCGCCCAGGAGCGTGAAGATGCCGACCACCCAAAGCGCTTTGGTCAGAATGTCGGTGCCCCGGTTCATCTGCATATTCTGCGTGAATCGGTTCCAGACATAGAGTGCGCCCTCGTCGTCAGGGGCGGCACGGTGCGCCCGGTTCAAGACCGCCCGCACACGCTTTTCAAAGGCCTCGTTCTCCTTCTGGGTGCGAAGGCCGTGGAAGGTAAACGTGATCTTGTTCACGAGGTCATCGTAGGCGAATATCAGTTTGTAGGTTGAAAAGGGCACGTGGATGCGCGTGTCACGCCACTGCCGGTCGCTGCGGCGCACGCCCACCACCGTGAACACTTGGTCATCCACGGTGATGGCCCGCCCCAATATGGCTTTATAGTTGTCGCGCCCGCCCATCAAGTCCTCGGCCTGCACATCAGAGATGACGGCCACCTTGCGACGTTCGTTGAGGTCGTTCTCGTTGATGTAGCGTCCCGCCAAAATCTTCTCCCCATTCATATCCTTGTTGGCAGGATAAACACCATACAATGTCACTGTGTAAGTTCGTGTGCCTTCTATCAATTTATTGTTGCCATCGGCAACGGAAGCGGAGACCTCGTCGATATGATCAGAGAAGAGCGGGCCCTGAAGGATTTTGACATCCTGCTCGGTCAGCGGCACCCAGCGGCCCTGTTGCAACCCGTCGTAGGGTTTGGTCGTCAAACCGCCGTACAGTTCCATAGTGTTGGTGGCGAAATCGTGCGATTGCTTCATAAAGGCGTTCATCAGGCCGTTGCCCGCCCCCAACAACAGGATAATGATGAAAATACCCCACGACACGGCCAATCCCGTCAGGATGGTGCGCAGCTTGTTACGGCGTACGGAAGACCATATTTCGGTGAAAAGATCGTGCATAGAGAGTATTTGTCGTCGAATAGTATGTTATTTGATGTTGTTTTTATCGAATGTTGAGGCGTGGTGTTGGCTGTTGAGTTCGATTTCGCCGATGAGGCCGTCCTTGATATGGACGATCTTGTTGGCGCAGTTGGCCACGCCGCTCTCATGGGTGACTACGATGATGGTGACTTTCTCTTCGCGGTTGAGTTGGCCGAGAAGGTCCATCACCTCAACGGAGGTCTTGGAGTCGAGGGCGCCGGTGGGCTCGTCGGCGAGGATGATGCGCGGGTGGGTGATGAGCGCCCGCGCGATGGCGACACGCTGCTTCTGGCCACCCGACATCTCGTTGGGGTAATGCTTCGCCCAGTTGGCCAGCCCGAGCTTGTCGAGCAACTGCATAGCCGCCTCGCGACGCTTTGTGCGCGACACACCCTGATAGAACAGCGGCAGTTCCACGTTCTCCACCGCCGTCTTGAAGGGTATCAGGTTAAATGACTGAAAGACAAACCCAATAGTCCGGTTGCGGTAGTCCGCCGCCTCACGCTCCTTCAGTCCCTTGATGAGGTGACCGTCAAGATGGTACTCACCCTCATCATAGTTGTCGAGAATGCCCAAAATGTTGAGCAACGTGGACTTCCCCGACCCGGAAGAGCCCATAATCGACACAAACTCGCCATTGTCAATGCTGAGGTCAATGCCCTTCAGCACGTGCAACGGCTGCCCGTTGTCGTATGTTTTGTGAATGCCTTTCAGTTCGATTAACATATTATCTCAGCATCTTAACTTTGTTCAACACTCTGTAAACGTAATCCATCAAGCTGACGTCGTCGTTGTGCTGCATCACAACCGTGGGGGGAAGATATACCGTGGTGACCACTTTGCAGTTATGCTCGTTGTAGCGGCCCTGGCTCATAAACACCCGCAGCCTCGGGGTGGAGTTCGCCTCGTTGACGGCTTCCGCCAGCACATACCCGGCCCGCGCCTTGGCATCCTCCACCGTCTTCCCGTAACCAGTCACCTTGACCTCACAACGAATCTGCTGGTCGGAACTCCCCTTTATCACCACCTTGCCCACGCCGTTCAACTGGAACTCGTTGTTCACATTACGGAAGTTATAGCTTAAAGTCTTCTCATACTTCACGCGGGAATCCTGCTGGGCACTCGCCCCCGACACCGCCAGTATGAGCACCAGAATGATGATAGCTGTGATTTTTTTCATCTTTTCATCATTTTAGGTTAGAAAATCTGAATACCCACCTCCCATTTGGGCAGGTCCACGCCGTTTTTGAGAATCGGGGTGATACGATACTGACCGTAAAGAGCACAGTACTTGGTGAATCCGATGCGCAAACGCACGCCGCAATCCAGCTTGTTCAATCCTTCGCGGAAATAGTGCCGCTCCACAAAGGTGTGTCTCTGATCGCCCACCACAGTCTTGTTCTTCAGACGGCTGCCCGTGATCCAGTCGCCAAACACACCCGTTTCCAAATAGAGCTTGCTGGATGAGACATTGGCCAAAATGAAACGTTGATATATCTCCAGGTCGAACTGCGAAGTCTTGAGGTTGTGCTTTTTGATGTACACATCCATATCCGAATTGGTGGGACTGGGACCCAACGGGAGAGCCGGGGTTCCGTACTTGGGGTCGGTGTTGTCCTGCAACGCATACCAGGAGGAGCCGAAACCGATTCTGAATCCCAACCCATATACTTTGGCCAGCTGCCAGTTGTTGACATAGCTGAACGAGAACGAGCGCGACACCCTTTGTGCCTGGTGGATGTTGCCCGTAGGCGTCCACATAGAGGGAACCATAAAGGAGGCGTTGAGCACCAAGTTGCCGGAATATTTCTTTTTCTTTTGGGTGTAAATGGTGTTGGAGGGTTTCTTGTTCGCAGAGCCGCAGCCGAAATCGTACTTCACATCCGGCACGTTGGCCATCACAACGGAATCGGCAGCCGCAACCTTGTCCTTGCCCACCACATATTTCGCATACTGGTCGTTATACCAGATGTTTACCGTCTGGCCATTCTCCAAATCGCTTTTGTTGATGCGGAACGAGGATTTGGAGGTGACAATCTTATCCGTGAGGAACTTCTTGACAAAATAATCGTTTATGCTACCGTCACCGTTCTGGTAATTGTAGAAGACCTTCAGATTCTCGTAAGGGTTCACGGGCACAATGTAGAGATAATTCTCGTCCTCCATCAGGTCGAAGGAGTGCTTGGCCGCCTTGGGGCCGTCGGTGAAATAGCCGGCTTGGGGCACGCCATAGCCGAAGGCATAGTCATAGTAGGGGTAGTGGTTGGCCGACTTCTCGATCTCCTCCAGCAGCTGCGTGGCGGTCCACTCGGGGTGCATCTGCTTCACGCAGGCGGCGAAGCCCGACGTCATCGGGGTGGCGAAGGAGGTGCCCTGCGCGTAGGTGAAGTTGCCCTTGCCGGAGGCCACCATATCGTTGCCGCAAGCCACCACATTGGGTTTGCGACGGCCGTCGGCGGTGGGGCCGAACGAGCTGTAGGACTCCATCGTCTCCAAGGAGCGCACCGCACCCACAGAGAGCACGCCATCCACATCTGCCGGCGTGACCATCATCTTCCAATCGCCGTCGCTGCCCTCGTTGCCCATTGCGGTGCAGACGAGGATGCCCTTGGAGGCAGCCATACTGGCGCCCTTGGCCACGATGGAGGTCTTGCCGTCCATATCCTTGAGGCTGTGCAGGTCGATGCCATAGCCGAGCGAGCTGCTCACGATGTGGGCGCCGTTCTGGTCGGCCCACTCCAGGGCCTGCACCCACCAGACTTCCTCTTTTTTCTTCTCGGCCTCCACTTCAGTGCGGGCCAGCAGGAACTCCGCACCCGGGGCCAGACCCAGCATCGTGGTGTCGTTCATAATGCCGGCAATGCAGCTCAGCACCATACGGCCGTGCGAGTTGAATCCATACACATTCTCTTTTTTGTTGGCGAAGTTCCAGGTTTTCACAATCTGGTGGTTGTCGCGCAGATGCTTGAAGGCGGGATGCGTGTCCACCTCGGGGAAGCCGCCGTCAAAGACCGCAATGCGCACACCCTTGCCGTTGATGTTGCGAGCCTGGAACTTCTCGCCCTGCATCAAAGAGACCTGGTTGAGGGTGGCGTCCATAGCGGCAACGCTGTACTCGTCATCCTGCTGCGGGACCTCCGCCAGGGCGGCCTCCGTGGCGATGAGTTGCACACCCGCCACAAAAGGCAATTGCTTCACCGCATCGATCTGGGCCTCGGAAGCCATCACCGCCTGGGCGTTCAGCCATCGCGACTCGCCCACATTCTCCTGCGTCAGGGCGTTCACAGCGTCCATATACTGCCCATTGACCGGATAGTTGCTGATATCGTAAAGGTTTGCATTGTTCAGCTGGTAACGCTCAATGGCCTTGGCGTCAAAATATTGGTAGGGATCAAACGTGGTGTTGTTCTTGTCAGTGAAAAACACCCAATAGCAATTCTGGGCGAAAAGGGTCGTCCCAAAAGCTATACAAAAAATGATTGTTATCAGTTTTTTCATAACCTTCTCTTTTTAAAACTATTATTGAATGCTGATATCCATAGGCATACGGGCCTGAACGCCGTTGCATTCCATCACATTCTGGAAGCCTTCGTACATATAATACAGGTCTCCGAACTTGGCACGCAGCATCATCTCGGTCTCCTCTTCCTTGTTGAAGAGTTTCTCGAAGAAGGACTTCTGTTGCGGGTAATAGATAACATTTTCCTGCGGTACCGGCACCTTGGCCAACTCACCGGCCTTGTTGATGGCATCCGACAGGGAGCCGAGCTCGTCCACCAGACCGATGGCGAGGGCGTCCTTGCCAGCCCACACACGGCCCTGGCCGATGCTGTCCACAGAGGCCACCGTCATCTTGCGACCGTCGGCCACGCGCTTGGTGAAGAGGGCGTAGGTCTGCTCCACATTCTGCTGCATTACCTCAATCTCGGTGGCATCCATTGCACCGTAACCCGAGAGGAAAGTGGAGTGTTCGTTGGACTTCACACCGTCGATGGTGATACCCAGCTTGTTCTTCAGGGCCTTCTGGATGGAGGGAATCATCCCGAACACGCCGATGGAACCCGTGAGGGTATTGGGCTGCGCGAAGATGTAATCGGAATTGCAGGAGATGTAGTAACCACCCGAGGCGGCGTAGTCGCCCATAGAGGTGACCACCTTCTTGCCAGCCTTCTTGGCCAGTTCAATCTCGCGCCAAATCACTTCGGATGCCAAAGCACTGCCACCAGGCGAGTTGACTCTCAGCACGATGGCCTTCACATCCTTGTTCTGGTAAGCCTTGCGGAACTCCTTGACGAAACTGTCGGAGAAGATGCCCTGGTCGTTGTCGCCCTTGCCGTCGCGAATCTCACCCACGGCATACACCACAGCGATTTTATCGCCAGTTTTGGCGATCTTGTGGATGGACTTGGCGTAGCTCCTGAGGGAAACCACATTCATCTTGGCGTCTTCGCCCACACCCATCTTCGATTTCAGCATCTTTTCCATATCGCTGGCGTAGGCCAGTTTGTCCACGAGTTTCATCTGCAGGGCGGAGTCAGGATTGAAGCAGGAGAGGTTATCTACAATCTGGTTGAGACGGTCCACGGAGATGCCGCGGGCGGCTGCGATGTCATTGGCCGTGCACTCCCACAGCGTGTTGACCAGGACGGTCATCTGCTTGGTGTTGGCCTCGCTCATCTTGTCGAGGATATAGGGCTCCACGGCGCTCTTGAACTGGCCGTGGCGGATCACTTGCACATCTACATCCAGCTTGTCCAGCAATCCCTTATAGAACATAATCTGGAAGGCATAGCCCTTGAGCATCAGGTTGCCAGTAGGGTTCATCACCACCTTGTCGGCGACGGAGGCCAGATAGTAGCCGCTCTGGGAATAGGCGTCGCTGTAAGCGTAGATGAACTTTTTGTACTCCTTGAACTGGAGCAGGGCGTCGTGAATCTCCTTCAGGGTGGCGGGCGATGCGGCCACGTTGGAGAGGTTCAGGTAGATGCCCTTGATCTTCGGATCGCCGCCGGCCTCCTTGATGGCAGCCAGAATATCGTTCAACCCCATCGGGGTTTCATAGCCGGCAAAATCGTCGAACGGTGTGGACACGGAGCGCTCGCTGACGGCCTGCGCCAAGTCGATTTTCAGCAAACTGTTGTCCTTCACCTGAACCGTGTCGGTCGAGGACTTGGAGAGGGTGGCAATCATCCCTATCATCATAAAGAGATAGAGAAACGACACCAGTATGGTGGAGAGGAAGAATCCCAGCATTGAGCCGAAGACGACACGCCAGAATTTGCGGGCCCGGGTTTCGGGCTTTTTGTTTTTTTGTTCGTTTAATTCATTCATTGTTTTATGCTTTTAAAAGATTAATAATTTCATTCACGTCGATGTCCAGCAATTTCACATTCTTGATGAAAACCGGCACCTCCTCCTCCATAAACTCACGCTTGCGGAGGAACTTGATTTTCTCCACGGCATCATCGGTCACGAAAAAGCCGATGCCGCGCTTGTTGAGAAAGATCCCGTTGTTCTGCAGATAGTCGTAGGAACGCATCACCGTGTTGGGGTTCACCTCGAACATCACGGCCAGCTCGCGCACCGACTTCGCCTTGTCGCCGGGCTTCCAAGCAGAGGTGAGAATCTGCTCAAAAACCCAATCGACAATCTGCATATAGATGGTCTGGGTGTTGTTGAAATCTATAGCCATCTTAAGCCTCCGTTTCTCTTAAGCGAAGAAAACTCAACGCATAGAAATAGACAATCATCACACCCATCAACACATATAACAGAGTCTCCTCCACTTTTTCCGAAATATCTACCGAGTAGTCTAAACTCCACACATAGTCGTGGAATGCTGCGCCCTTCGGCACCAACATCATCCCGTTCACCCAAAGGATCAAGGAAAACAACACGCTGAAAATCACACCTATCAGCAAACCGACACCAAAGGTGGAAAGCGTTGTCCGCTTGCGGAAATAGATGCTGCCGAAGAAAAAGACAGACAACAACATATAGATGAAAAGCACTCCGCTGGGATAGATATGGGGACCGTGATGAAAAGCCACATCAAAACCGCGCATTATCCAATACAAATGGGCCAGACCATATCCCACGACACACGCAAGCACCACCACCGCCACCATATAGATGTTGGCCAACAACATATTGACCAGCAGCTTCTCGCCCGTGGAGGCGGGAATGGAGAGATAGTGAATCTTGGAAGAGGCACCGTGCAGGTTGCGGAACAGGCGCTCCGGATATATCATCAGCATAATGCTCGATATCGCCACCGGGATATTTGAATAGGTTCCGCCGGAGTTGGAAGTAAGCGTGCCAAACAAGACAATGGCGGCCAAAATGCCGAACTGGAACAAATCGGTTTTCCAGTTTTCAATAAAATAGGCATTAAAGAGATTTTTTATATTCTTGATATTCATAATAGCAGATTTTGAGGTTATTGTTCATTTTCATTTTCCGTTTCCTTATCCATCACCACCACACTGTCGGAATAAATAATGATTTTCTCCGCATTTTTATGCGTCTCTATTATCTCTTTCTTGGTCTTGATTTCACCGTTGTGGTAAGCTTTTCTGATTTCCACCGAACCGACAACCATTATAATGAGTGCTATCAGGATCAGGGTGGCGACTAAAATCTTATTCGTATATTTTTTCATAATGTCTATTATTTAAAAAGGTTAGCAATCTCGTTCTTTTTCATCATCGCGGCGTTGAAGAGCAACTCCAGGTCTAAGTTGGAATCCAAGCCGTTCACATTCTCCTTCACCTGGTAGTTGCCGCGCGGAGTCTCCTCGGTGTAGAAAACCGTGCCTTCCGTGGTTCTGCTGTCATCCACATCGAAAAGCAGCTTTTGGGTGATCTCGTAGGTGGAGGCGTTGAGCAGCATATGGCCGTTGTCGAGGATGGCCACCATATCGATGAGGCTGTGCAGGTCGCGCACCTGGTGTGTGGAGATGAGCACCAGACGGGAGTCATCGGCAGCGGAGGCCATCAGCTTGCGGAAGGTGCTCTTGGAGGGGATGTCAAGGCCGTTGGTGGGCTCGTCCATAATGAGGATCTGCGTGTTGGTGGCCAATGCGAAGGCAATCAGCGCTTTCTTCTTCTGGCCGTGCGAAAGCTTGTCCAGATAGTTGGGCGCCCCCGCAAGCTCGAATTCCGACAGATAGTACTCGAACTGCTCGTGGCTGAAGTTGGGATAGAAGGGAGCGTAGGCCGCTTCGAACTGCGCTATTTTGAGGTGCGGCACGTACATCTCCTCCTGGAGGAAATAGAGGTTCTGGAGCGCGTCGGCCTTGCGCAGGGAGGCGTTCTCGCTCAAGATGGTGGCATTGCCCGCATTGGGGAAGAGCAACCCCGTCATAATCTTCAATAAAGTGGTCTTGCCGGCACCGTTCTTGCCCAAAAGGCCGTAGATGTGCCCCGGCTCCATCGTGAGGGTCACGTCATCGAAAAGGCGCTTGCTCTTGACGTAGCCGAACTGGATATTTTCCAAACGTATCATAACAATAATATTTAGGTGTTTTACTTTGCTGGTGTATTAGTGAACTAATACGCTGCAAAACTAATACACTTTTTTCATTTGTCAATAGGAAAATGAAAATTTTTTCTTATTGTATATCAACACATTACAGTAATTATAATTTTTTTCCAGAAAAAAAGTGGGTGATTTTTGGAGGAAAATTAGGGGGGAGGGGGAAAAAATCTAATATAAGAAATGAATTTCTAACACTCTCAACTTCAACTGTCCGCACAGAAGTGCGGACGTTCTAAAACTTCCCTTCTATTGTAGAAGGGGTGGCCGTAGGCCGGGGTAGTAATATAAAGAATATAAACACCTTGGCAAGAATAATATGACAATCAACCACAATTCTTGAAACAAGGATATCCTGTCCGCAACCTTTCTATAAATAAGGAATTATAATCCATATTAACTACCCCGCCCTTCGGGCACCCCTTCTGAAAATCAGAAGGGGAACTGGCGCCTCGCGGCACTACCGTGCCACGGGTAAAAAGATATGGGGAAAAACAGTCTCTTTTGCTTTTACGGGTCAACGGCTATATCATTGCCATATTTTAACCATTTTTTACCATCTTCCAATAGAGATGGTCGAACGCTATCACGTTGCGGTCGGTGACCACAAAGCCCAGGCGGGTGTAGATACGTTGTCCTTTTTCGTTGTCGGGGTCCACGAGGAGGGAGATTTTCAGGTCGGGGCACTGCTGCTCCGCCCAGGCGATGCGCGTGCGCATAAGGGCGGTGCCCACCCCAAGACAGCGGTACTGCGGCAGCACGGCCAAGGTGTCAATATAGTACTCGCCGGCGCCGGCCTCATCGGGCATTGCATCCAGGTCGAGCTCGCGGAAATGGGGCAACTCGCGGAAGGTGGTGCGGCGCAACGAGTGGTATTGCTCGCCAGGATAGGAGATGAGCGCTCCGGCTACATTGCCCTCCACCTCGGCCACCAGGGCGTGACGGTAGCTGTAGAGCGTGTCTTCCCGCGCCGCCAGGGGCTCCAAACCGGCCGCCACCTGCGTGTTAAACTCGGTTTCCTGCTCAAAAATCTCAAAACCGATGCCCTCGCACACACACCGCGCCAGGAAGGCGGCGTCGGCGGGAGTGGCCGGGCGGATATGAAACGTGTTTTCTTCCACAAGAATGAATCAGACTATTTCTTCCTGAAATAGATCTCCATCGGCACGCCGCTGAAATCCCAGTTTTTGCGGATCTGGTTCTCCAAGAAGCGCTTGTAGGGGTCCACCACATATTGCGGGAGGTTGCAGAAGAAGGCGAAAGTGGGGTACGCCACCGGCAACTGCGTCACATACTTGATGCGGATGACTTTGTCCTTGTTCATCGGCGGGGGCGTCTGCTGGATAATCGGCAGCATCACGTCGTTCAGCTCCGAAGTGGGGACCTTGCGCGTGCGGTTCTTGCACACCTCGATGGCCGTTTCCAGCACCTTGTAGATGCGCTGCTTCTCCAACACGGAGGTGAAGATGATGGGCACATCGTTGAACGGGGCGATGCGGCTCTTGATGAGGTCTTCGTACTGCTTGTGCGTATGGTTGTCCTTCTCGATGAGATCCCACTTGTTCATCACCACCACCACACCTTTGTGGTTGCGGGCGGCAAGACCGAAGATGTTGAGGTCCTGCTGGTCGAAGCCCTGCGAGGCGTCGGCCATCACGATGCAGACGTCCGAGTTCTCGATGGAGCGCACAGCGCGCATCACAGAATAGAACTCAAGGTCCTCCTCCACCTTTTTCTTCTTGCGCAGACCGGCGGTGTCAATGAGATAGAAGTCGAAGCCGAAGCTGCGGTAGCGGGTGAAGATGGTGTCACGGGTGGTGCCGGCCAGCGGGGTGACGATATGGCGGTCCTCACCCAGGAAAGCGTTGATGATGGAGGACTTGCCCACGTTGGGCTTGCCCACGATGGCGATGCGGGGCAGGTCGTCGGGGGCGTGCTCCACCTCCTTGGAGAAGTGCTTCACCACCTCGTCGAGCAGCTCGCCCGTGCCACTGCCGGTGGCTGCCGAAATGGGAAACACCTGCTCCACGCCCAAGGCGTAGAACTCCGCGTAGTCCAGATAGTTGCTCGGACTGTCAATTTTGTTCACCGCCAGATAATAGGGCTTCTTGCAACGGCGCAAAATCTGCGCCACCTCCTCATCAAGCGGGGTGAGGCCCTCGCGACCATCGACCATAAAGACAATCACATCGGACTCCTCAATGGCGAGTTGCGCCTGCTTGCGGATCTCCGACTCGAAAATATCGTCGGAGCCCACCACATAGCCTCCTGTGTCGATGACGGAAAACTCGTAGCCGTTCCAGTCGGATTTGCCGTAATGGCGGTCGCGGGTCACGCCAGCCACGGAATCTACAATGGCCTCGCGCGCCTTGATCAAACGGTTAAACAAGGTTGATTTGCCCACATTGGGCCGACCGATAAGGGAGAGTATGTTGGTCATCTTAATTTCTTAACTTCTTAATTTCTTAACTATAAAATATTGGCCAGTTGCTCTTTGAGTTTTTCCAGTTCGTCTTTCATCCGGACGACTATCTGCTGGATATCAAAATCGTTGCTTTTGGAGCCGAGGGTGTTGATTTCGCGGCCGCACTCCTGCACGATGAATCCGAGTTTCTTGCCGTTGGCCTGCGGTTCCTCCATCGTCTCAAGAAAGTAGTTGCAGTGCTTGCGCAGGCGCACCTTCTCCTCGGTAATGTCGAGTTTTTCGATGTAGTAGAAAATCTCCTGCTCAAGGCGGCTGGGATCGTACTGGGTCTTGGTGGCCAGCTCGGCGAGCGATTTCTCGAACTTGGCGCGTAGGTTGACGATACGGTTCTCCTCAAAGGGCGTCACCTCATCGATGGTGTCGCGGATGAGGCAGATGCGCTTTTCAAAATCCTTGGCCAGCACCGCGCCCTCGGTCGTGCGGAACTCGTTGACCTTGTCGCAGGTGTCAAGGATGGCCTGGCGCACATTTGCCCACAGCTCGTCGGAGAGCTCCTCCTGCGGGGTGGAGATGACGTCGGGCATCCGCAAAGCCTGCAGGAAAATGTCGCTGTTGACAGGATTGCCCAGCGACTGGGAGAGTTGCGTCAGCGTGTCGTAATACGACTTGGCCAGGGCCTCGTTGATGGAGACGGTGGCGGTGGCGTTGCGGTCGAGGGTAAGGCTGAAGTCAATTTTACCGCGCTCAAGCTCGCGGGCGAGGATGGTGCGGATCTCGTTCTCGTTGTTGCGGAACAGGGGTGCAATACGCGTGTTCACATCGAGTTGCTTGCTGTTCAGCGTGCGCACTTCGATGGTAATCGACTTGCCTTCAGTCTCTATGGTGGTGCGACCGAAACCGGTCATTGATTTAATCATAGTACAGGATTTTAAAAAGCGTGCAAATGTACATAAATTTTGAATATACACTGACACAATGTTATTGTCGTACGTAGAGACGGGGCGTGCCCCGTCTTAGCGAATAACAGAGGAAGGATCCAAAAAAAAGAGGATGGTTTCCGCAACCATCCTCTAATATAGTAATGTATATGAAAGTCTGTTATTTCGTCACTCTTTCAAGCCACTTCACCATACCGAACATAATGGCCATTGAGAGGAAGCAGACGATGGCGAACACGAGCCAGCAGTACTTGATGGGCCAAGCGTTGTACATCACCGGTCCGAGCCAAATGAGCAGGTTGCCGAGGGCGGTAGCGCCGAGCCAGAGGCCTTGGCACAAGCCCACCATATGGCGCGGGGCCACCTTGGAAACGAAGGAGAGTCCCAGCGGGGAGATGAACAGCTCAGCCACGGTCAGGAAGAAATAGGTGACGAGCAGCACCCACGGGGCAGCCTTGGAAAGACCGGCAGCAGCCATTTGGGCGGCATCCAGCAGACGGAATTCCGTACCGGAAGGATAATTATTGACGATGGAGATAATCATCAGGAAGAGGTATGCACAACCGGCGATAGCCATACCGATGGCAATCTTGCGAGGCGTGGAGATGGGTTTGCCTCTGCGGGCCAAAGCGCCGAAGATGACCATAATGATCGGGGTGAGCACAATCACGAAGAAGGGGTTCAGGGCCTGCCAGATTTCGGGGGCAATCTTCTCGGTCTGCACGAAGTCGCGGGCAAACACGGAGAGCGACTGGCCATTCTGGTGGAAGGAGAACCAGAAGAAGACGGCGATGCCGAGCACGGCAAACAGCGCATAGAGACGTTGTTTGATCTCCTTTGCCATAGCCTGCTTCTCTTCGGCAGTGTATTCCACCACTTCGGTCTGCTGTTTCTTGGCCGGCTGCGGGAGTTTGTACTTGTTGGTCAGGAAAATGACCAGAGAGATGGCCATTGCCAGCACAGAAGCGATGAAGGAGAAGTGCACACCCTGGTTGAACACGGTGATGTAGTCGGAGCAGAAAGCGGCCGTGTCGGTGAAGTTGTAACCGCTTTGAAGCACGCTCTGCATCGTCTCCGTGAACTTTTGAGTTTGCTCACCGTTGGCGAGGAACTGGTGGCAGAGGCCGGACATATCGGCATTATAGACCAGGTGGTGGGCTTTGAGCCACCATTCGCGGAGGAACGGAGCGATGAACGGGGCGAAGAAGCCGCCGATGTTGATGAAGACGTAGAAGATCTGGAAACCGGAGTCGCGGCGATCCTTGGCCTCAGCGAGAGCCTCGGGGCCCTTCTTGGCGGCCTCAGCCTCAAACTCGTCGTACAGTTTGCCGACGATAGCCTGGAGGTTGCCCTTGAACAGACCGTTACCGAAAGCAATGAACAACAGGGCCATACAGGTGATGATGAGGATGGTCGTCCAGCCAGCGCCACTGTCAAGGATAGCACCTTCGGCCGTCTTGCTGAACAAGGGGATAGCCATCACCACATAGCCGATAGCCATAATGATGAGACCCCACTGGATGGTCTTGTTGTAGTTTTGGGTTCTGTCGGCGATGATACCACCCACCAAACTCAGCACATAGATGCCGAAGTAGAAGACGGAGTAGATGACGCCGGCGGTGCCGTCGGGCAGACCGAACTTGGAGACGAGGAAGAGCAGCAGCACGGCGTTCATAATATAGTAGCCGAAGCGCTCGCCCATATTGCTCAAAGCGGCGGCAATCAGCCCTTTCGGGTGATGCAGTCTGGCCTCACGCACATAATAAATCAAAAACGGTATGATGACAATCGTACCGATAATGCAAATTAGTAAAGCAGTACTCATATTTTAAGAATTAAAGATTAGATTTTACAGATACTGGTTGATCTTTTCGACGATGAGGTCCTTGGGAACGAGGCCCACGAGGCTGTCCACCACCTCTTTGTTCTTGATGAAGACGAGCATCGGGATGTTCATCACGCCGAACTGCATCGCGATGTCGTTGTTCTCGTCGGTGTCGCACTTGCCGATGATGGCTTTGCCCTCATACTCGGCGGCGATTTCTTCGACGACGGGAGCCAAGTGGCGGCAGGGACCGCACCACGGAGCCCAGAAATCAATCACGACCAGCTTGTCACCATTGACAAGGGTCTCGAAATTGGAAGAGTCAATTGCTAATGCCATAGTGTATTTCTTTGTATAATAAATAAATGGGCTTCATTTGTCTTTATTTGTCTCGCAACTTCCAAGCCGTGCGAAGCCCATTGTACACGGTTTGAAAATTACGGCTGCAAAAATAGTTATAATTTCAATATGAAGGTTTTCCGCCTTGCAACTTTTCAACTAATTCATTAAAAAAAACACTCATTATTTCATTTGTCCGCTCCGCCGCGCGGACATCCCAAAACTCCCCTTCCCTGGGGAAGGGGTGGCCGATAGGCCGGGGTAGGGGTATAGTAGAGACGCGGCGCGCCGCGTCTCTACATTCGGCAATTTCATATGCCTGCGTATATTTGAAATTTATGTATCTTTGCACCCCATTTTCAGGAATATTATTATTAACAAATAACTTAAAAAATATGCCGCAAATATCCAAAAAGGGGCAAACGATGCCCTCCTCCCCCATCCGTAAACTGGTCCCTTTCTCTGACGCTGCCAAGCTGCGCGGGATCCACGTATATCATTTGAACATCGGCCAGCCCGACATCGAGACACCGAAGGGTGCCCGCGATGCCGTCAAGAACGCCGACATTCCCGTCATTGCCTACACCCACTCGGCCGGCAACCTCAGCTACCGCAAGAAACTGGTGGAATACTACCACAGCGTGGGCATTGACATCACCCCCGACGAGATCCTCATCACCACTGGCGGCAGCGAAGGCCTCCTTTTCGCCTTCAACAGCTGTATGGACCCGGGCGACGAGATCATCATCCCCGAACCGTTCTACGCCAACTACAACGGCTTCGCCGTCACCTGCGGCGTCGTGGTGAAACCCATCGTCTCCACCATCGACAACGGCTTCGCACTGCCCTCCATCGAGGAGTTCGAGAAGCTCATCACCCCGAAGACCAAGGCCATTATGGTGTGCAACCCCAACAACCCGACGGGCTACCTCTACACCGAAGAGGAGATTCGCCAACTGGGCGAAATCGCCAAGAAACACGACCTCTTCCTCTTTGCCGACGAGGTCTATCGCGAGTTCTGCTACGACGGTGTCAAGCACTTCTCCGTGATGCAACTTGAAGGTTTGGAGCAGAATGTGGTGCTCTTGGACTCCGTTTCCAAGCGCTACAGCGCCTGCGGCGTGCGTACCGGTGCCCTCATCACCCACAACAAGGATGTCTATAACACCGCAATGAAGTTCGCCCAGGCCCGTCTGAGCCCCCCGACCTACGGCCAGATCCTCGGCGAGGCTGCCGTCGATACCCCGAAGGAGTACTTCGATGCCGTCATCACCGACTATGTGGCCCGCCGCAACACCGTGGTGAATGGCGTCAACGCCATCCCCGGCTGCTTCGTGCCGATGCCCAAGGGCGCCTTCTACTGTGTGGCCCGCCTGCCCATCGACGACTCCGACCGCTTCTGCCGCTGGATGCTCGAAGAGTTCAACTACAATGGCGAGACCACGATGATGGCCCCCGCCACCGGCTTCTACTCCACCCCCGGCAAGGGCAAAAACGAAGTGCGCATCAGCTACTGCCTCAAGGTCGAAGACCTCCAGAAGGCCGTCAAATGCCTCGAAGAAGCCCTCAAGGTTTATCCCGGAAAAACGAACTAGTTTAGAATTAAGAATTGAGAATTATTAGTTGAAGATCCTTAATTCCTTAGTTTCTTAGTTTCTTAGTTTCTTAATTCCCTTGTTTTCCGGTTATTAATATCAAATAAAAAAAGAAAAAAGATATATGGAACGTTTATCAAAAAGAGTCACCTCTATGGCCGCGTCGGAGACGCTGGCTATGACCGCTTTGGCACGCGAGCTCAAGGAAAAGGGCAAGGATGTCATCAGCTTGAGCATCGGCGAGCCCGATTTCAACACCCCTGAAACGGTCAAGGAGTATGCCAAAAAGGCTATTGATGATAATTTCACGCACTATCCTCCCGTGCCCGGTTATGCCGATCTGTTGAAGGCTATCAGCAATAAGTTTAAGAGAGACAACAACTTGGACTATGCACCCAACCAAATCGTGGTCTCCACGGGCGGCAAGCAGTCCATCTACCAAGTGGTGATGGCGTTGGTGAACCCCGGCGACGAGGTCATCATCCCCACCCCTTATTGGGTCTCCTACCGCGCCATCGCGGAGATGGCCGAGGGCAAATGCGTCTATGTGCCTGCCAAGTTGGAGAACGACTTCAAGATCACGCCCGAGCAGCTCGAGGCTGCCATCACGCCGAAGACCAAGCTGATGATGTTCAGCAGTCCCTCCAACCCGACGGGTATGGTGTATAGCAAGGAGGAGTTGCGCGCCCTCGCCGAGGTGATTGCCAAGCATCCGCAGATGATGGTGATGGCCGACGAGATTTACGAGCACATCAACTTCGTGGGCCGTCACGAGAGCATCGCCCAGTTCGACTTCATCAAGGACCAGGTGGTCACGGTGAACGGTGTGGCGAAGGGCTTCGCGATGACGGGCTGGCGTATCGGTTTCATCGGCGCTCCTGTCGATGTGGCCAAGGCCTGCGGCAAGATGCAGGGCCAGATCACGTCGGCTACCGGCTCTATTTCCCAACGCGCCGCCCTGCGCGCAATGGAGATGGACCCTGCCACTTCCGAGGACATCCTCCAGATGCGCGCCACCTTCCAGAAGCGCCGCGACCTCGTCTATGACCTGCTCCAGCAGATTCCCGGCTTCGAAGTGCGCCTGCCCCAGGGTGCCTTCTACTTCTTCCCGAAGGTGAAATCCCTTTACGGCAAAAATGTGCCCGCCGACTCCGAGTTCGCCAAGGAGTACGGCAAAACCGTCATTGAGAACTCCAAGGACCTCGCCTTCTACATCCTGTTGGACGCCAACGTCTCCACCGTGCAGGGCAGCGCCTTCGGCGATGACGACTGCATCCGCCTCTCCTACGCCACCTCCGAAGACAAGCTCAAGGAGGCCTGCCGCCGTATCAAGGCCGCCGTGGAAGCGATGAAATAATACGACCTATTTCCAATGCCATACGAAATGGCACTATGTAGAGCCGTCACATTGTGGCGGCTCTTTTTGATTTGCGGGGTGCGATGTACGGGGTGCGATTTGCGACTTACGACTTACGAAAAAGGTCTATGGTCTATAGTAATTAAGAAATTAAGAAACTAAGAAATTAAGTCTTCAGTCTCAAGTCTTACGTCTAGGATACGACGTGCGAGGTATTATCGTAGACAAATACAGCCTCGGAGAGGCGGCACGCACGGAGTGCAATTAACACCATACGCAGTGTGGTGATGGGGATGCCTGCGCCCGCTACCGGCATCTCGGAGAGATATCCGTGTTCCATCAGGGATAACAAAAAATGTGTCGTCCCTGCGGGACGTTTCGGTGCGTGGTATGCCGCATCGTTCTACCGGGCTTCCGTCCCTGCCGGGACGTGGGCGATGTGCGGGGTGCGAGGTGTGTGATGATATCCGCCGAGGTAGAGCCGCCACAATGTGGGGTCATCGTCGTGGAGCCGCCACAATGTGACGGCTCTACTGCGTTCGCGGCGGCGAGGTCCTGCCGTGAATGCAGGGGGTTCCGCTGCTCACTGCGTCCGCAGCGGAATGGCGGGGGCCGCCGGAGGGAACAGGGGGAGATGGGCGGCGAGGGAAAAGGCTCCTGCAACGGCACGCCCCAGCCCGCCGCCCATCTCCCCTTCTTCTCCCCGCTTGCGGCGCACCATTCCGCGCAACGCGCCAGCGGTGAGCGGAATCTCCCGATTTACGATCTAAAGTCTAAAGTCTTACGTCTCAAGTCTAACGTCTTCATTCTTCATTCTCAATTGCCTTATATCCTCCCCACTTCTTGCTGCCGGTGTGTTCGATGAGGCCCTGCTTCTTGAGTTCTGAGATGCAGCGCTCGACGGTTCTTGACGAGAGTTTGGTTTTGGCAGAGATTTCTGCGGATTTGCATCCGGGGTGCTTGCATATATATTGGAGAACGGTATCCTGTTTCTCTTCAGACGGAACATAAATGCTTTTTCTCCCATTTTCTTGTTCAACATCCAATGGCCGATCCTCTTTGTCATATTGATTTGTATGGAGATGCGCTCCTATGACAACGGCTGCCCAATGATTGTGTTGTGTGTCCAAATCAAAAGCAAGGGGTGTCTCCATCCAGGGCATCTTCCTCATAACCATAGTCGTTCCATCACACGATTCAACATACTGGATGGAAACGATAACGGAGGGGGAAATACGGATAAACTCCTTGTCACCAAGATATTGCTCCATATATTTGATGGAACAATAGCGGGTGAACACACCACCGTCCGCTGTATAGACATACGTGTAATTGCCCTTTTTCTTGCAATAAAAGATATCGTCAACGGAAATATGCCGACAATTGTTGTATTTATCACAAACATCAATCAACCGGGCATACTGGTAAACGGTTCTGGTTTCAATTTCTAAAGAGTGTTGCAGCTGTTTCATTTCCCGTATAACATAAGGGGCGGTATTGAAAGCTAGATTACGGCAAAAAACAAGGAACAGGTGAGGAAAGAAAAAATGAAACAATCCTTCTTCACTTATCCATTGTGCATTGCTCTTTGCAATAAAGGAGCAGCCCATAGCCAATTCGGCACATCCTGCTGCCAGAGAGGTGGCAGCGACCGCAACCCAATACAGGACTATGTATCTTTGTCGCAGTTTGGGATAGAAGACATAATAGTTGGAGTACAGAACAGCCAGCAGCAATAATCCGGAGAGGAACTCTTTGGCAGTGCTGCCTAAATACGGCCTGAGGAACGCATTCCTTGAGAAAAACCAAAGCAGGGCGGCGCAAAACAGGACATTCAGCAAGATGGAAACAACGGCGTTTTTGTGTTTCATAACACGTTTATTTATAAAGACAGCGGCAAAGATAGACATTTTTTTGCCAGAAATCTCTTCTGCTATTGTTTAATCCGCCAAAACACTGTCTCGACGTATTAAACAGGTGTCTTCACACAAAACACTGACCACTAGATTCTTATAATATCATTTCAATAGTTTCCAGACAATGCAACATCATATTTTTGGTGTGACGGAACATATTCTTGCTTCGGCGGATAAAAAAATGGAAAAATTGATTGTATTTTTGCCGGTACAACAAACACAAATTATTATAAACAAATAAAAAAGCGATGAAAAAAGTATGGACAATGGCGCTGCTCGCAGTTCTTATTCTGGGTGCGTGTGAGAAAGAAAACACTAAAAACGCGGTACATCAACAGTCTCGCAACCGCGTAATCCTGTCTTCTGAATATGGCAAGACTGGAAATTCGATAATCCTTATGATGGACATTGGGCACGATGGAAAGACTTGTACCGGTTGTGTTCTGCAAGGAGGTCAGTTGATTCATAAAAACTGTATGGGCCACGGCAACTATTGTGCGACCTCTGCAGCCGTGCAGCTTCAGCAGGCGGGTTACACCATCAATGCCGTCACGACCGACACGTTCGACCTCACCTCGGAGGACTTCTTCCTTATGCCCGACCGTTCGCTGGACTACACGGACGACAAGAACAACCACTACTATCTGAACATTCCCGGCCAGATGGTCTATCGCGACTCCACCACCCTCCAGTTCACCTTCACCGGACTGTTCTTCAGTAACTCGCCGGCGTACGAGAATGATTGATTTCTAACTGTGTGTCGTAGGAAAGCAGATTTTTATCACTTTATTAAGGTTCAAAGACAAATTCATAAACCATAAAAAATCCAAGAATTATGAAAAGAAGAATTTTACCCTTAACAGTTTTAATGCTGCTGCTTTTTTTCAGTTGTGAAGCGGTGTGGGGGCAGAATGATTCTGACACCCTTTATGATGTCTATATTGGAGACACCGGTTTTAATGAGTCGAACGACAACATTACCGGGGATTTTATTACCGGACACGTTTCGTACAACTCCGACACGCATACTTTGACGTTGCAAGATGCGACTCTCTCGGGGAATATTGATTTCTGGAGACACTTCGTCAAATTGAAACTCATAGGAGATAATTACATTGATGGATTGTTTATTGGTCCCGACTCCTGTGCGATAATTGGCCCCGGATATTTAAGAGTGGGGAATGATACGGTTGGAACGGCCATAAATGCAGAAAGAACCACCTTCCTGTTGCTGGAAGGAAGGGCAACACTCGACATTGTGTCCAATCATTTGGGAATCAACACCTATTACGATTATGTGTTTGATGATTATTTTCATATACCCTGTTTTCTTATAGACAGCAGTTCTTTGACAATCACGGCCCCCACCTGTTACAATCTCATCGATTGCTGGTGGCTGCTCGGATGTCATATTGTGTCTCCTGCTGATGTGGATTATAATCCATACAATTATTCTTTTGAACAAGACGGGAATGCGATAACCCACTTGAATAATTATCTTGAGATTCAAGCAAATGTGACAGGCCTGTCCATCGTCAGCAGGCCAGAAGTGCGCGTTTATGGAGTTTCTGGAGGCATACGGGTATGTTCCGACAAACAACCGTACCAAAATGTAGAGGTGATGAATATGTTAGGGCAAACCCTGTATTGCAGGCCTTTACAAAGCGATGAGGACTTTATCCCCATTCGTTCGGGGATTTATATTGTTCGGGTAGGGAAAACGACCGAGAAGGTGATAGTAAGATAATGGTTTATCTATCGAAAAATAATAATGATATGAAAAAAATAATTGTATTATTTGGTTTTATTGTTGTCTTTTTTAGTTCAAAGGCTCAATCGACATTCTATTACTATCGAGGCAACAAAGTGTTTCTTAATGAAAACAAATCCATCAGGTACATATCGTATAATCGTAACACTCCTGAAGAACTTCTCATTTATGTGGATAGTTTGTTGTCGGGATGTTGTAGCAAAATAGACACCTGTACGGCATTTTTTAACAAATACTACGTCAAAAACAACAAAAACAGTACGTTTGAGACTATCGTTGATCAATATGACACACTTTTTATCCTTAACACACCTGACTATGCACAAGCTGACTCACTAATATTGTATCCTACAAGAGAAATATTGTTGAAAATCAGGGAAACATACTCTATTCAAACAATATTGACTGATCAGAATGTGCCGTATTCTCATTATATAGAAGACGATTATAACAATCGCTGCTATACTGTTTTTTTAACAACAGATTCCGCAATAAAATATGCTTCAATACTTTATGAAACAGGTTTTTTTGAATACGCGGAGCCAAATCTTGTAGGCTCTGTTGCTAATTTCGGATATTATGACAACACATATTTTTCCCAACAATGGGCAGTACTGAACGAAAATGTTAACATCAATGTGTTGCCGGCTTGGGAGATAACGACAGGGGATGCCGACTTAAAAGTGGCTGTGCTTGATTGTGGAATCGAACTAGACCATCCTGACTTGGTGGACAATTTGGTGGATGGATATGATGCTGTTGATGACGACAACCATCCGTCTTCAGTCTGTTGTGGTTGGAATGAGAACGATTATGATTTTCATGGAACCTGTTGTGCAGGTGTTATTGGGGCATCTGATAATGAGGAAGGTATAGTTGGTATTTCCCACACGTCAAAAATTGTCCCAATACGTATCGGACACACTGTGGTCTATGGGACTAAGGGACTTCCTCCTGGGCCACCACCACCACATCCTCATACCAGATTCATAAGCAGTTATTCGTGGATAGTGGATGCTCTTAATCACGCCTGTTATTTAGACGGTGCAAGTGTGATTAGTTGCTCTTTTGGTATTATGACACCGTCTTCTGCTATTGAAAACAAAATCAATGAAATAACGGAAAACGGAAGAGAAGGAAAGGGTTGTGTCGTTGTTACAAGTGCGGGAAACACCTATATTGATAATAGCATATCTGTTTGGGATACACTGAATTATTTGTCCAGGCATCCAAATGTGATATCAGTTGGCTCTGTCAACCCTTGTGGTGAAAGGGTTGTTTTTGGTAATCACTGCAATTTGACATCTTCTTACAACAGTTGCTATGGTGACAGTTTGGATGTAGTTGCTCCAGGTATCCATATTCCAACCACTCAAATCAATGGAGAATATGTGAATGTTTTTTCGGGAACTTCTTCCGCAACGCCTCATGTGTCGGGACTTGCAGCCCTCATACTCACTGTTAATCCTTGTTTGACTTGGAATGAGGTCAAATATGTAATAGAATCAACTTGCACGAAGGTAAGCCCTAGTATTTATGCCTACGAGGATAGCCCTAACCATCCTAATGGAACTTGGAACAATGAAGTCGGATATGGTCTTGTGAATGCTTATCAATCTTTATTAAAGGCGCAACTACTCGGAAGATACTCTTTTGTGAACGATACAACAATAACTTCAGATATTACTTGGATAGCAAATCAGTTTGTAAATCATAATATTACAATTGATTCACTTGCAACTCTAACTATTACGGACACTTTGTTTATAGCAAAAGGAGCCCGAATCATCGTGCGCCCCGGCGGTAAGCTCATTGTGGATGGTGGCACGCTGACCAACTCCTGCACGGGCGAGATGTGGCAGGGCATTTACGTGGAGGGGCACAGC
>ONAB01000030.1 GCA_900315705.1 uncultured Bacteroidales bacterium
TCGGTCACGGCGTTGTGGGTGCCGTGGTTGATGGTCAGATGCAAAGTATCAACGCTGGCGCAGCCGTCGGCGTTGGTGTAGTCGTGGGTGTAGGTTCCCGAGGTGGTGTAGGTCTGGCCGTTGCCGTTCGTCCAGGTGAAGCTCTCGCAGGCGGTCTCGGTCACGGCGTTGTGCGTGCCGTGGTTGATGGTCAGATGCAGGGTGTCAACGCTGGCGCAACCGTCGGCATTGGTGTAGTCGTGGGTGTAGGTTCCCGAGGTGGTGTAGGTCTGGCCGTTGCCGTTTGTCCAGGTGAAACTTTCGCAGGCGGTCTCGGTCACAGCGTTGTGGGTGCCGTGGTTGATGGTCAGATGCAAAGTATCAACGCTGGCGCAGCCGTCGGCGTTGGTGTAGTCGTGGGTGTAGGTGCCCGAGGTGGTGTAGGTTTGGCCGTCACCGTTCGTCCAGGTGAAGCTCTCGCAGGCGGTCTCAGTCACGGCGTTGTGCGTGCCGTGGTTGATGGTCAGATGCAAGGTGTCAACGCTGGCGCAACCGTCGGCGTTGGTGTAGTCGTGGGTGTAGGTGCCCGAGGTGGTGTAGGTCTGGCCGTCACCGTTCGTCCAGGTGAAGCTCTCGCAGGCGGTCTCGGTCACGGCGTTGTGTGTGCCGTGGTAGATGGTCAGATGCAGGGTGTCCACGCTGGCGCAGCCGTCGGCGTTGTTGTAGTCGTGAGTGTAGGTTCCCGAGGCGGTGTAGGTCTGGCCGTTGCCGTTCGTCCAGGTGAAGCTCTCGCAGGCGGTCTCGGTCACGGCGTTGTGCGTGCCGTGGTAGATGGTCAGATGCAGGGTGTCCACGCTGGCGCAACCGTCGGCGTTGGTGTAGTCGTGAGTGTAGGTGCCCGAGGTGGTGTAGGTCTGGCCGTCACCGTTCGTCCAGGTGAAGCTTTCGCAGGCGGTCTCGGTCACGGTGTTGTGGGTGCCGTGGTAGATGGTCAGATGCAGGGTATCCACACTGGCGCAACCGTCGGCGTTGGTGTAGTCGTGGGTGTAGGTTCCCGAGGCGGTGTAGGTCTGGCCGTTGCCGTTCGTCCAGGTGAAGCTTTCGCAGGCAGTCTCGGTCACGGCGTTGTGTGTGCCGTGGTTGATGGTCAGGTGCAGGGTGACTGTAGAGTCTGCACCGTGGATGTCCTGATATTGGCGCGGGTAGTCGCCGGATGCCGTATATACGACGCCGTCCCACTCGTAAGATTCGCAGGCGGTGACTGCAAATTCATTCGAGGAGGAGTGGAACACCGTCAGATGCAAAGTGTCAATCTGCGTACAGCCGTTGTTGTCGAGATGACTGTACTGATAGTCGCCGCTCGTGGTGTAGGTCAGTCCGTTGCCGTTTGCCCAAGTGTAGGTGTCGTAAGCAGTGACGGTGTAAGCCTGATGTTGCGGCTGGTTGATGGTGAGGTGCAGGGTGACTGTAGAGTCTGCACCGTGGATGTCCTGATATTGACGCGGGTAGTCGCCGGATGCCGTATATACGATGCCGTCCCACTCGTAGGATTCGCAGGCGGTGACTGCAAATTCATTCGAAGAGGAGTGGAACACCGTCAGATGCAAAGTGTCAACCTGCGTGCAGCCGTTGCCGTCGAGGTGGCTGTACTGATAGTTGCCGCTCGTGGTGTAGGTCTGTCCGTTACCGTTCGCCCAAGTGTAGGTGTCGTAAGCAGTGACGGTGTAAGCCTGATGTTGCGGCTGGTTGATGGTCAGATGCAGGGTCACAAGAGAGTCTGCACCGTGGATGTCCTGATATTGACGCGGGTAGTCGCCGGATGCCGTGTACACGATGCCGTCCCACTCGTAGGATTCGCAGGCGGTGACTGCAAATTCATTTGAGGAGGAGTGGAACACCGTCAGATGCAAGGTGTCAACCTGCGTGCAGCCGTTGTTGTCGGTATGACTGTACTGATAGTCGCCGCTTGTGGTGTAAGTCTGGCCGTCGCCGTTCGCCCAAGTGTAGGTGTCGTAAGCAGTGACGGTGTAAGCCGTGTGTGCCGGGTTGTTGACCGTCAGGACTAATGTGACCGTGGAGTCGCAGCCGTTGGCCGCGGTGAAGGTCTTAGAATAGCTGCCGGAGGCATTGTATGGGTCGCCGTTCCAAACGTAAGGCAGTTGGGAGGCGCACACGGCCTCGCTGACCGTGATATTGTAGCTCTGTTTTCCTTTCACCTCGAAGCTGCCGTATGCTACCACATTGCCGTTTTTAGACACTGACACAGAGTAGGTACCAACGGGAACAGTGATAGATTGGCTCGTCTCGCCAGTGTTCCATAAGTAGTTGGTTCCCATATTGGTATTGACATACAAAGTGGTAGTCTGGTTCGGACAGATGCTGTCGGCGCCATCGATGAAGAAGTAGGGCGGGACATCAACGGTGGTGAAGCTCACCTCGTTGCTCCAGTCGCTGTAGCCGTTCGCACCGCAGTTGGCGCGGATCTTGACCGTATAGTTCGTTCCCGGTTCGAGTCCGCCCAGCAGGTAGGGGTTCTCAGGAACGAGGACGGGGTTGGTTTCGTCGCCGTCGATGCAGACCTGCCATTCGGTGGCGCTGCCGTTCTCGGTCCACGTTAACGTGGCATTCTCATCGGTGATGTTGCTCGCGGTCAAGTTCGTGGGCGCGGGACAAGTCACAACCGGGGTACTTCCGCTGACCATAAACAGACTGGAGATGGTGGCACCCGTGCCGCCGCCGATGTAGCCGATAAGCTGTTTCTCGGCGGTAGCAGGGTTGACCAAGTAAATTCCGTTATCACCTGAGGATTCCAACTGTCCCATAAGCAATTCGCCAGTATTCATATCAAAGGCTATAACGGGCATAGTGGAGGAAAATCCCAGGTCTCCAACGGGAGTGGTGGTAGCGTTGGTCAGATTCACCTGACAGAGATTTCCTGTCATCACATCCGTACAATAGGCGTTGCCATTGTTATCAATGGCAATAGAGAACGCATAATTGTTGAATGTGCCAATCTCTGTGACATCGTTGATACTTGACGGGGCAAAACTCTTCAATTTCACAGTTTGGCTGGGGGTATAAAGAATATAGTAGATACGTCCGTCAACAGGATTGTATGACATAGAGGCGATGTTGTTGTTGCCATCAAAATTGGTTGCCACCGTCTCATAAGCACCCATTGTCTTGGTGTTGTTGTCAAGCGGGGCTTTGTATAGGTTGGTGTTGTCATCGTCGAAGAACCATACTTCGCCGTTGGCGTAAGTGGCAGCCAATACATTCGGGATAACGTTTGAGGCTGCTGACGCATTGGCGGGATCTTGTGCCGAGAAACTGACAAATTTATTCCGTAAATCGGTGTTGTTAGGACAAGATTGTACGTGTGCGTACCAATTGCCAGTGGATTGGACTTGGGCGAAAGAGGCGGGAGTGCTCCAGAAACTGTAGTCGCTGCCGCAGTTGGCACGCACCTTTACGTTGTGGAAAACAGTGGAATCAAGTCCTGATAGGGTATAGGGATTCGTGTTAACACTGATGGGATTGGCTTCGTTGCCGTCAAGGCAAATCTGCCAAGATGTGGCGCTGCCATTCTCCGTCCAACTCACCGTAACCGTTCCTCCGCTAAAGTTGGAGACGGCAATGTTGCCGGGGGTGGGGCAGGGACTGCTGGCGCAGTTCACCATATATGTGACGGGGGTGAGGAAAGCACCCACACCATTGAGAATCTGTAGCCCGTTAGCGTCATATACTCTGTAGGAGATTTCATTAGGATCGTAACCGCTCACCCATTCAAACCTGATTTCGCGGCCGTCGCACACGAAGAGAGAACCGGAGGCGGAGTCCCCGTATTGGATAGTCCAGGTGTCCAGAACTATATTGCTGGTGACATCCACCACGTTGATGGCGTTGCCGGTCCAGCCGTTACCGTAAGAGTCTCCTAACTTATAGGTGATTTCGCACTGGTTTTCAATTGGGCAGGAATTAGTGAAGAAGCTGATGACGTTCCAGTAGCTTTCGCCGTCAGCACCGCAGTCGGCTTTTACCCGAACGTGGTATTCGGTTTCAGGGGTGAGTCCGGTGAGGAGGTAACTGTTCGTGGTGACGGTCGTGGTAGTGGATCCGGAGAAGTCAGCAGCAGAGCTGTATTCCACAATCCAGGTATTGGCGTTGTTACTGTTGTCCCAGACGATCTTCGCTTGGTTCATTCCATTTTCGGAAACAGTCAGATTGGCGGGTTTCGTGCAGTTTGTGCCAAAGTTCAGACGGACACAGTTCTTTTCGTGATTGTAGTCGCCTAAGATACTGTGCGGGAACATCGGGTCGAAACTGGAACCATCCCGGTAGCCGTATATGGCTTCTATTGCTGAAGTTTGGAAAGTGTAACAGCTCATACCGGTTGCACTGTTGCCCGTTTTGTCATTCATAACGAGCAGGAGGTTGTCGGTGCCATTATAGGCGAACGGGACATCGAGCGCAATCTCGGTCCAGGCGCCGGCTGTCAGCTCAATGGGACCGCTAAAGACAAGGTCGGCGGGGGTCGTGGAAATCCAGTCGAGGTTGTGGTCGAATGCTGATTTGTTCGTGTGTACGATGTACATATCGAAGTTGCGGCTTTGCGTTGTTCCCGCATTGTAGAAGGAGATGCCGGAAATGGTACCGGTCCGGTTGATTTCCGAAGCCGTATAGATTTGTTGAGAGAAGGAGTAATTGGAACTTGAGTGGCTCGGCAGGTAGTCACTGCCTCCATTGCAAGTGCCGATTTTAACGATGTTGGGGTTTGCAGGGCAGTTAACCGTGTAAGTGACAGGAGCGATTAAAGTGTCGCTGCCGCTGAAAAGCGTATCCCCTAAAGCGGAGAAAATCGTGTAAGATGTCTCTTCTGCATAGTAGCCCTTCACCCATTCGAAGCGGATGTCGCGCCCGTCGCACACGGGCAGAGTACCCAAGAGGGTGTCCCCATCGTTTGTGGTCATAGTCAATGTGCCGATGACGATGTCGGTAGCGACATCCACCACGTTGATGGCACAGCCGTTCCAGCCGTCTCCGTAGGTGTCTCCCAACTTGTAGGTGATGGCACATTGGTCGGCGGTGGGACATATCTCGGTATGGAAGCTGCCTTTGGTCCAGTTACTTTCGCTGTTGGAGCTGCAGACCACTTTTACCCGTACATAGTATAAGGTCTCGGAATTCAGACCGGAGAGCTGGCAGCTGTTTGTGCTGACATTTACAGAGGTGGCGCCGCTGAAGTCAGGAACGGTGGCGTATTCCACAACCCAACTGCTGGCATTGCTATCGGCATCCCATTGAAGCGTTGCGCCGTGCATTCCGATGGAGGAGATGGTGAGGTTTTCAGGTGCGTAACAAATGTTTGCCGTGCTGCCGACCATAAACATCGCGTGGAACATCGCCGTGGTGTCATCGCCAATAAAGCCGATTTCCATTGTTTGCGCTGTGGCGGTATCCATCCAATAAAGCATTTCGCCGGTATTGGCGTATTTGGTGCAGAAAAGCTCGTTAGTGGCTTGGTCGAAAGCGATGTTTAAGATTTCAGGTGTGTTCCCCACAAGGGTGGTGGTGGCGTCAGTCAGACTGATACGGTATAGATCTTCTGTGTAGGAGTCAAAGCAGAAGGCCTCGCCTGAACCGTTGATGGTGATTTTTTCGAAATCCTGGGTGTAGTTGCCGATTTCCGTGACCACCTCCGGATTTGACGGGTCGAAACCGAAGAGTTTGTAATCACCCCTCAAGTAGTATATTTTGCCATCAACAGGATTGTAGGCCATACTGGGTATGTAATCGTTCTCAAAGTTCTCCTTTACGGTTGCAAAATTGCCGATGGTCTTGGTGTCGTTGTGGAGTTGTGCCCGGTAAAGATTGATATAGGAACTGTTATAGTCGTAGAAACAGCCCCACACGTATCCGTTGGCGTATGTGAGTGCGACGGGATAGTCGTAGAGGGTCTCCGATGCGGTGTCCGCCGTGTTAAGATTTGGGATGGAGAAACTGATGAATTTCCGTTCCCATTCGGGATGATCCATAATTCCTTGGACGTAGGCGTACCAGTTGGCGTTGGATTGGATGTCAAGAATAGAGAATGTGACGGTGTCCCACACACTTTCGGAAACACCGGGGTCGCAGACAGCCTTTACTCGCGCCTCGTAATTTGCATTGCCCAACCCGCTGAGCGTGATGGTGTTGGTTGAGGTGCTGGTCTGCTGCCATATTGTGTCGGTAGTCTTCTTGTACTCAACGTTGAAATTCGTGGCACTGCTAGTCCAAGTCAGGGTGACTTCATTATGGTTGGTGGAGGCAGTGAGATTCTTGGGCTTCGGACAAACGGTGCCGAAGTTCAATTGGATGCAGTTTTTAATGTTCCATAGACTGCCGCCGTATCCGTTTGGTGAAGATGGGTCGAAGTTGACCCAGCCCATAAGAGAGAGGGCTTGGCTCTCCGTGGTGGGGAAAGTAAAACAGTCCATACCGCTTGACCAGGAGTCGGTGTTGTCGTCCACAACGAGTAGGAGGTTATCCGTGCCATTGTATTGGAAAGGAACATCGAATTCGATGGAAGTCCATTCTCCAGCCTTCATCTCCACGTTGTCGCTGAACACCCAGTCGGAGGCGGTAACCGAAACCCAGTCATCATAGCTGAGGAATGACGACTTTGTGGTATGGGCGAGATAGATGTCGAGGGTGCGGGTTTTGGTATCGCCGTTATTGAAGAATGAGATGCCGGAGATGTTGCCGCCCGGCCGGCCGATTTCCGCTGCCGTATAGATTTGCTCCGACAGGGAATAATTGTCATCGGAGCTGCTCGGAAGAAGGCCGTGACTAGTACCTGTGCAGAAACCGATTTCCACAAGGTCGGGGTAGCTTGGCACAGTGTTGACGATCACCTCATTGCACCACTGACTGGTGTCATTGGCGCCGCAGATGGAACGGACTTTGACCGGATAGTCTGTCCCGGGAGTGAGCCCGTTCAGCGTATAGGAGTTCGTGGTGACAGTGATCGGGTTGGTCTCGTCGCCGTTGACGCAGACCTGCCATTGGGTGGCGCTACCGCTTTCGGTCCAACTCAGCATGGCGGAAGTCTGGCTGATAATGGAATCGGTAGGGTTGGAGGGTGGTGGACACGTTGACGTAAAGCCTAACCAAACTTGGTTTTTGTAATAGTCTAAGTCGCCTGTGAGGCTCAAAGAATATATTCGAGAAGTCGGGTCATAGTCCACGTCGTTACCATAAATTTGAAGGACTTGTGGGTACGAGTAGGAGAAGAAACTTTCGATATTTATCATTGGACCGAAATAATTTCCGGTATTACTGGCAGGACTTCCAGTATTGTCGTCCACCACAAGCACTAGGTTGTCGATGCCGTTGTACTGGAACGGAACTTGAAGGTCTATCGTTAATTCCCCTCCCGGAAAAGCGAAAATCCCGCTGTACACACGATCGGCGGTAGTGACAGGCTCCCAGTCTTTGGAATTTTGAAAGGAGGTCTTGTTGGTGTGCACCATATATATATCAACATTGCGGGTCGCAGAATACCACGAGCCTTTGAACGTGATACTGTAGATAGTCCCCGCCCGGCCAATTTCCGCTGCCGTGTAGATTTGCTCCGACAAGGAATAGTTTGCCGCGGTGTATGTCGGCAATGCATTATTAAATTGATTATGGTTGCCGTTGCTGATTTCCACGATGTCTTGCGCCTTGAGCGCGACCGGCAGAAGTAACAGCACGGCCATTACAAATAAAAGTAGATGTCTTTTCATAATTATATTTTTTTTACTAATTTCACAAAAGATTATGCAAAAGTAAAAAAAATAACAGTGCAAGCCAAAATGATTTATCAATAGTTATAAACAGGAGCGCAAAGGGGGGATTTTGTATTTTTGCGGTTTGAATTAGACGATAGTAAATATGGTGATGACTAACAGATCATATCGCCCTAGAAATCCTGGCCACGACTACTATGGCACAGGCACCTATCTTATCACGTTGGTGGTAAGCGGACGGGAACCTTTGTTAGGTTGCTTGGGCAATGATGCGACCAATCCCGAAGTGCAGTTGTCGCCTTTGGGCAAAGCGGTGCAACAAGTGTGGAAGCAGACACCTGAGAAACAGGCAGAACATGGCAACCACGTGGTAGTACACGCCTGTATCTGTATGCCTGACCATTTCCACGGTGTGTTAGAAGTGCTGGAACCGATGCGGTGGAGTTTGGGCGACATTGTGCAGGCATTCAAAGCGGCATGCACAAGCCAGTGGCAGTATGCGCAAGGCCTCCTTAATTCCACCAATCGACCGATATCGGTCGATTGGAAAAGCCCAAGAGTCCCGGATTGGTTGCGGGAGAAAGCCCGGAACCACTATAACGAAGGAACTTTGGTCCGGAGCCTCTCAAAAAAGCAGCGGCAGGAATACTACGCCCTTCTAGGCCGTGAACGCCGCCCGCTTTTCGATGACAACTATGACGACACCGTGTGCCTAGATAACCGCCAGCGCGAGGCAATGATCGCTTATGTGCAAGACAACCCGCGCCGTGCCATTTTGCGACGAACCCTGCCCGATGTGATGCAACGTTGCCTTCACGTGCAGATAGGCGGCCATAGCTACGGCACTTTTGGTAACCTTTTTCTGTTGCGATGGGCAAACAAGGTGCAGGTGCAGTGCCATCGCAAGCACCCGATTAGCGGCCTGCCATATGAGGAAACTGCCGACTACGCAAGTCAGCACGCGCAATGGGAAACCGCCATTCTTGATGGCGCCACGGTAATTGTCACCCCCGGTATCTCACGGGGCGAACTGTTAATGAAAAATGAATGCTTGGAGAAAGGATATCCACTCATCCACATACAGAAAGACCCCATTGGTCCCTATTGGAAACCCGAGCGGCAGCGTTTCGACGCCTGCGCCAACGGAAGTCTGCTAGTCCTTGCCCCGTGGGAACTAGATAGGATGGATGCCGTGGCCGGAGTGCCTTCCGACACAGACTACAGCCGGTTCCACAATCTGAATCACCTCGCAGCCGAAATATGCAATTTTTCCGGAAATGCTAAAATAATCAGGAATTAATATTCTATGTACTATTGCGTGATATTTCAATCGTCTAGAAAATGAGCAGAGACTGTTTTTTTTGGATAAACAGATACAGATTGGGACTGTCAGATTTGTGATTGCCGTTCAAGGTTAACAAAAAGAGGGGGGAAAGTGAGACTGCAAATATTTATTTTAAGTAACATTGTGGTATAGGCGCGTTTTAATGTCGGATGGTTATCCGAGGTGTTTTTCTACAAGTACGGCATATACCATAGCCATCTGAACTGTAATACTGAATATAAAATTCACAACCAGGGCCGCCACTTCCGTGACAGCCCTGGTTTCATTTACGATTTACGAAGTCGCAAATCGCTATTTTCTCACCTTCTTCACGAACTCCTCCACTTCCGGCACACCGCCTTGATAGACGAGGTAGCCGTCGTAGGGCTCGCGCTTGGTGATTTCGTCGTTGATGGGGGTGAGCATCAGCTTCTTCACATCCTCGCGCTTTTGGCCGCTCTCCTTGGTGAGGCCGAGCGCCCAGCCGAGCTTGATGTAGGAGCTCTCTGCCAGCATATTGTCGGCGGGGATGATGCCGCGGGCCATCATATCACGGCCCGTGTCATAGACGAACATATGGGTGTAGCCCCAGATGGTCTGCACGCTCATATACTGGTGCACGCCCGCGTCGGTGGCGCGCTGGATGGCGTCGAACATACCCTTGTTGACGTGCCCGAGGCCGGTGCCGTCCCACACAATGCCCTTGTAACCGTTGTCGATCAGCGCATCCAGCACGTCGGGTTTCATACCCGGGTAGTAGTAGAGGATGGCCACGCGGTCGTCGAACGTCGGCACGATGCGGGTGACGTTCGGGTCGTTCTTGGCGATGCTGCGCTTGTAGTCCTCGTAGTTGGTGATGACCTCCACCTGGCGGTGCTGCTCACCGTGGCGGCGGTGGTTATAGACCTCCTTGATGGGCTGCACACCCTCCTTGCGGTTCACCGTGGCCAACGGCGTGTCGCCGATGGTGCGGAACGTGGAGCGGTAGGAGCTGTGCATCTTGCGCACGCGCGTGCCGCGGTGCAGGAAACCGTAGTCGTCGCTGGTGGGACCGAACATACAGACCATCACCTCGGCGATGTCACCGTGACCGGCAGCGGTCATTGCGTGCATCAGGTTCAGGGCGGCGTCGGAGCTCGGACGGTCGGAGGAACGCTGGGAACCCACCAACACCACAGGCATCGGGAGGTTCTGGCACATATAGGTCAACGCGGTGGCGGTGTGCGCCAACGTGTCGGTGCCGTGACCGATCACGATACCCTCGATGCCCTTCTTGATTTCGTCGCCAATCTTGTTGGCCAGGGCCTTGTACTCCACAGGCGACATATTCTCGGAGAAGACGGCGAACACCTTCTCGGTCTCCAGGTTGCAGATGTCGGCCAGCTCGGGTACGGCGCCATACAGTTCGCCGGGCGAGAAGGCGGGAATCACGGCGCCGGTGCGGTAGTCAAGGCGCGAGGCGATGGTGCCGCCGGTGCCGAGCAGCTTCACGTGCGGCAGACCGGGCGTGTAGGGGAACTCTTTCTCCGGAATCTTGAAGACGGGCTGCGGGTCGCGCTCGCCCTTCATATCGGTCACCGTCTCAATGTCGATGCCAATGTTGTAGCCCGTGGCCACCTTCATCACGATGTGGATGTCGTCGGTGTTTTCGGCGCGCGGAAGAATCTTGCCGGAGAAGTGTCCGCGAGTGGTCTCCACCTCGGCCTTGTCCCACACGTGCACGTCGTATTTCTTGAGCATCTCCAATGCTCTGCCTTTATATCCTTGGAATGTTTTTTTGTCGTCCATATATATTATTGTTTGTTGTAGAGACGCGGCGCGCCGCGTCTCTACCATATTAATATTATCGGTTTATAAGGTTTTTATCTCGCTGGCCAGTTCGGTGAATGAGACATTGCCCACAGCCAACGGGCGGATGGCGCCGAGCATTGTGTTTCTGAGGTCGGAGCCATCTTCTATCATACGGTTGCGACGTTGCTCGAACGTGTCGACCACTTCGAACATACGGGCCATAAGCTCCTGTTTGGACGCTTTGGTGTATCCCGTGAGTTTCAGAAGCTCCTCCATCGTGGCCGTCGGATGCTCGAACATCAGTTTCAGCATATCGAGGGCGATGGCCTTGTCGAGGTTCTCCTTCTTCAGGAAAGCGAAAAGGTCGTAGAGTTTGCAGGTGCAGAACGGAATCTTACCGTACTGGCCGTGCAGGTGCTTGAGGCGCTGGCCGAAGAGGGTGCTGATGTATTTGGGACAATAGCCAAGTTCGTCGGCAATCTTCTTGATGAGCGGGAAGAGGTTGTGCGTGAAGATGTACTTGAAGCAGTCCTGCGGCACGCCCCACTCGACCATCTGTGCGTAGCGGTCGGCGACGGCGTCGGGGATGTTCTTGCGCAGCTCCTCGATGTAGTCGTTGGTGAGCGGGATGGGGGCCGAGTCGGTGTCGGGGTACATACGGTCGGCGCCGGGCAGCACGCGCTCGAAGATGGTGGTGCCGTCGGTCAGGGCCTTGCGGGTCTCTTGCGGCACGCCGTCGAAGGCCATCAGGGCGCGTTCCTCAATCACTTCCAGGGCGGTCTTCACATCGTCTTCGGGTGCCCAGAAGATGATCTGTGCGTCGTTGTCGCCGGCATTCATCGCCTTGGCGGCCTTCTCGAAGACGCTGCGGCTCACCACATCTTCCAGATCCTCGCTGGTGGCCATATTGGGGCGCTCGAGGCAGGCGATGACCTTAAGCCGGTCGGCGAACTCGCTGTAGAAGGGGTGGCCGGGCTGGGTGAAGTGCGACAACAGGCCAGCGAATTGCGGCAGGTTGACGGCATACACCTTGGCGCCGCCCTTGATAGCGTCGGTGATGGGGTCGAAGTAGAAATGGAACTGCTTGGGATCCAGTTCTATATAGTTCATTTTCCAATTCTCTTTGGAGATGCGTGCTTTCAGCTGGTCGCGGATGGCGAGCAGGGCCCATTGGCGGAAGCACTCCACGTGGGTCACTTCGGGAATCCATTTGGTGTGGGCCACGCCCTTGACCTCGATGCGGGTGCCGCCGGTGCAGCTCACGTTCACGTCCTCGCGGCCGGCGCCGATGCCGGTGCGCACGCGGCCGGTGCTGCGGTTCAGGAAGCGGATGTAGTTGCAGGCCTCCTCCACCTCGTCAGGGTTGACCATCTCGGGATAGGTCACCGTCTCGATGAGGGGCATACCCAGACGGTCGGTGCGGTAGATGCGCGTGTGGCCAATGTCGGACACCTCGCGGCAGGCATCCTCCTCCACGCTCAGCTGGATGAGGCGCACCTTCTTGTGCTTGAGCTGGATTTCGCCGTCGATGCCGAGGATGGCGGTGCGCTGGAATCCCGTGGGGATGGAACCGTCGAGGTACTGCTTGCGGGTGATGTGCACCTCGCCCACGATTTTCAGTTTCGAGGCGAGGGCAATCTCGAGTGCATATTGCAGGGCCTCAGGATTGATGGGGAACGGGGGGGTGTCATCGACTTCGTAGGTGCACGCTGTGCGGTGTGCGATGCGATAGACGATGTTCTTGCGGGTCTTGAACTCCATCAGCGCGGTGCCGTCGTACTCGCCCATCTCGGAGAGGGTGGGGCGCATATGGCGCAACAGCTCCGCGTCGTATTCGTCTGGTTTCTGGAAGATGCCGGCGGGACAGCGGCAGAAGAGTTTCTCTTTGGTGGCCAGTTGCTGGTGTACCTCCAGCCCGGACATAAAGCCGATGCGGTCGTAGTCAGCCTGCGTGGCCTCCTTGCGGTCCACATAGCCGATGGCCTTGCGGCTTTTCTCGTAATTTTCCTGAGGATTGATGGTTTGCATATATCGGTGGTTTGTTAGTAAATATGCGGTTCAACGGGGAACGCGCCCCGGAAATTTTTGAAGCGGCAAATATAAAAAAATATTTTTTTGATGCGTGATTTTTTTGCGGAATGGCTCAAAAGCGTACCATATGTTATTTTTTATATTTTTGCACCGCCATTCTTCGCTTGTGAAAGTAGGGCCTTTGATCAGGATTATGCAGGCTAGTCTCTTGTCAAAGTTTTTTTTATAGTCTGCAAAAGTAAAACATCTAATAATTATGAAGAAAGTTCTTTTTGTGGCAGCTGTGGCTTGCGCTTTTATGTTCGCTGGATGCAAGAAAACCTGTAATTGCACCACCACACAACAATTCCCGGACGAGGCTCCGATGGTAACGCACACCACCGTCACGATTGAGAAGGGTAAGTGTACGGATATGAACACTACTCAAACCACTAGTTTCGACGGGGAAACCTTTACGCAAAGCGTTGAGTGCGTGCGCGAGTAATCTTGCCCTGTTCTGAATGTTGAAAACCAAAAAAAGGATCGGTAAAGCCGGTCCTTTTTTTGTTAGTGTTTCAAGTTTACGGGAATTCAGTTGCGCACGCAACGGACGGAGAGTCCGCAGTGCTTGTCCTGGATGGCTTCCTGCCAATGTTTCCCGTAATGGTAGATGTGGCGCATATAGATGCGGTCATTGCAGCCACCGTCTGTGGTAGTCCAGAAAGTGGCCACGCCGCCAAAAGCGTAGAAATAATGGTTAGTGGTCCCGAGGTTGCTGTAATGTCCTGCGGCTTTGGCTGAAAAGCCGGTGGCGTTGTTGGTGGAAGGGTTGCAGCCAGGAGAGCATTGATCGTAATAAGACTGCCAGCCAGTCTGTGCCGCGAATGCTTTTGCGGTGAAGAAGCTGTTGTTGTTGCATTGATATGTGCTCATACTACCGGCATAGTAGATTAGTTGCCCAAATTCGGCGTTGCTGGGTACGTGCCAGCCTTTAGGACAGATGCCCTGCACGCCCGACGGGTTGTCGCTGCTGCAAGGAGCCCCGTGCATCACCGCAGGCCAATTGTACAGGTAACCGTGGGAGGCTACATTGGCGGTGTCGTTGTCGGGGCAATAGCGATAGGGTAGGGTGAGGCTGGTGCTGTCGCCCATCGGAATCGCCTCCCCGTTCGAGTAGTGGGTCACACGGAGGTTCTCCTTCATCCAGCACTGGTTGCCGATTTGCACCGTATTGTACACATTGCCGTCTTGGTCGGTCACGGTAGGTGAACTCGGGCAGGGCAACCCGTCGTTCATCCCTTGCGCTGTGGCGAACTGCAGTGTCAGCGATTCGGAGGCGTTTTGGTTCTGCACGATGTGCGAACTCTCGACGGTGGCGCCGTTGAAGGTGCTGTAGCCGATGTATTCCATCGGATCGCCCAAATGGAAGGCGTTGTTGGTGGAGCCTTTGGACGTCGTGAAGGTCGGGACGAATCCGGTGTGTTCAATGGCGTTCAGCCCCCCCTCGCTGGAGTTTACCAGTCTCAGGGATGCGGATGCGCTTTGCATCCGGGCGGTAAGGAAATATATGCCGGTGGCGGAGAGTGTGATGCGCAAATGGTGAGTGCCCGGTTGCAGCGAAGTTTCGCGGAGCGATGCCACGGTGCGGCCGGAGATGTCGGTGATATCCATTGTCACCTCACCAGCCTCCTTGACGACCAGGTCTGCAGTGGTGGTGCCGTGGAACGGGTTGGCGCTGCTTGCCGACAGCTGCAGGGCGGATGAGGCCAGTGCCCCGGCGTCATCAATGCTCGTGCCCACGTGCATCGTCAGCACGGTGTCGGGCCATACCAGGGTCTCCTGCCAACCCTCGGCCAGGTTCTTCACATCCACACGGTCGAGCCGCAAGTAGTGGTTGTTGGTGTCGCGCCCGGTGAAAGTGATGGTCACGGTTTGCGCGTGCAGCAAGGAGCCCAAAGACAGTAATAATAAGGATAATAGTAAATGCTTCTTCATATTTTTTTCTTCTTGAATGAAAATGTCGTCACATCAAAAAATGGTGGCATACATTATGTCAAGATGCGTTTTTAATATGAAATGTTACAAAAAAATGTATTGTTTCCAACAAATTGATTTTAAATGATATATAACATTAGAAATGCGTTGTCAATGAGAGTGGTGTTAAGCGAGACTGACGTGCTTGAGCATCTCGGCAAAACGGGTGATGCCGTCCTGAATGCGGGAAACCGTCTTGGGCGAAGGCTTCCTGTAGCCGGTGGCATAGTGGCTGAGTTGTTTGCTGTTGATGCCAGTGATTCTCTGCAAGCCTGTGAGGGTCAGAATGTCACCGTAATATTGGAGGAAACTCTCGGTGTCGAACTTCCATACAAGTTCGTATTCGCCTCTTAATGCGGACGGCCATTGGTCTTGTGGCAACTCGTTTTTTATCAACTCTATGGCCTGTTCGGTGTCGGCCTGCACCTCCTCGATGGTGTTGCCGGCCGCGTAGATGCCGTCACCATTTTCGGCGTATGCGCCGTAATGATTCCGCGATTTTTCAATAATCATCACTATTTTTTCCATATTGCCTCCTATAAATTGTATTTCTTTATCAAATTAATAGCCAAACCTTTGGGGATTTCCTTGGATCCGTGAAAAGGAATAGGACCGGATTTAATACCGTCCTTTGTATAGAAATAGTGACTCCCCACCGCGTGGTCGAATATCCACCCGGACCTGATGAATCGTTTATGAAGTTCACTGTATTTCATTGAAAGATCCAAAATATTACCAGGCTGCAAAGATATATTTTTTTCTATTAAATCTGATAGAGAAAAATATATTTTCTTGTTTTTTTGCAACGGATTTTTTTCGTATTTTTGCGGCCTTATGAAAAATATTAGAAATTTCTGCATAATTGCGCATATCGACCACGGAAAGAGCACGTTGGCCGACCGTCTTCTCCAATATACCAAAACCGTAAACGACCGCGAGTTCCAGAATCAGGTGCTCGACGATATGGATTTGGAGCGTGAGCGTGGCATCACCATCAAGAGCCACGCCATCCAGATGGAGTACAACTATAACGGCGAGACTTATGTCCTGAACCTCATCGACACGCCGGGCCACGTGGACTTCTCCTACGAGGTGTCGCGTTCCATCGCCGCCTGCGAGGGCGCCCTGCTGCTGGTGGACGCCACCCAGGGCGTGCAGGCCCAGACCATCTCCAACCTCTACCAGGCCATCGACAATGACCTGGAGATTATCCCGGTGCTCAACAAGATGGATATGCCCGCCGCAATGCCCCTGGAGGTCAAGGACCAGATCATCGACCTGCTCGGCTGCGACGAGTCCGACATCATCGAGGCCTCCGGCAAGACCGGCCAGGGCGTGGAGGAGGTGCTCAAGGCCATCATCGAGCGCATTCCCGCCCCCAAGGGCGACCCGAATGCCCCGCTGCAGGCCCTCATCTTCGACTCCGTGTTCAACTCCTTCCGCGGCATCATCGCCTATTTCCGCATCTTCAACGGCACCATCAAGACCCACGAGATGGTGAAGTTCTTCTCCACGAACCACGAGTACGATGCCGACGAGATTGGCATCCTCAAGATGGACCGCGTGCCCAAGGACACGCTCTCGGCCGGCGACGTGGGCTATCTGATTACCGGCATCAAGACCTCCACGGAGGTGCGTGTGGGTGACACCATCACCCACGTGGCGCGCCCCTGCGAGGCCGCCATCGAGGGCTTCCAGGAGGTGAAACCGATGCTCTTCGCGGGCATCTACCCCACAGAGGCCGACCAGTACGAGGAACTGCGCGCCTCGCTGGAGAAGCTGAAACTCAACGACGCATCCCTCACTTTCGAGCCCGAATCTTCCGCCGCCCTCGGCTTCGGCTTCCGCTGCGGCTTCCTCGGCCTGCTCCATATGGAGATCATCGAGGAGCGCCTCGACCGCGAGTTCGACCAGGATGTCATCGCCACCGTGCCCAATGTCTCCTACAAGGTGATGACCACCAAGAAACAGTGGCTCGATGTCTATAACCCCTCCGGAATGCCCGCCCCCACGGAAATCGACCACGTGGAGGAACCCTATATCCGCGCCCAGATTATCTCCAAAGATGACTATATCGGCGCGATTATGAAACTCTGTATTGACAAGCGCGGCTCGTTGGTGAACCAGATGTACGTGGCCGCCAACCGCGTGGAGCTGACCTTCGATATGCCGCTGGGCGAAATCGTCTTCGACTTCTACGACAAGCTGAAGAGCATCTCCAAGGGCTATGCCTCCTTCGACTACCATATCACCGAGTTCCGGCCCGCCAGTCTGGTGAAACTGGACATTCTCCTGAACGGCGATTCCGTGGATGCGCTCTCCTCGCTGATTCACTCCGACAATGCCTACGCCTTCGGTCGCAGAATCTGCGAGAAGCTGAAAGAACTCATTCCGCGCCAGCAGTTCGAGATTGCCATCCAGGCCGCCATCGGCTCCAAGATCATCGCCCGCGAGACGGTGAAGGCCGTGCGCAAGGATGTGACCGCCAAGTGCTACGGCGGCGACATTACCCGTAAGCGCAAACTGCTGGAGAAGCAGAAACGAGGCAAGAAGCGTATGCGACAGATCGGCAATGTGGAGGTGCCGCAGTCGGCCTTCCTCGCCGTGCTCAAACTTGATTGACAACCCACCTTCCGACCATAACCTATGCAACCTACTTTCTTGTCACAATTGGCCGAGCAAATCACCGCTCTTCACCTGCCTATGGAGAAGAGTGTGGTGGTGCTGCCCAACCGCCGTGCCCGGCGTATGCTGTTCCAGGCTCTCGCCGCCCGCGCCGAAGGCCCCATCTTCGCCCCCGCCGTTTTCACTATCAACGACTTTATTGATAAACTCTCCCCTTTGGAATGTCAGGACAAGTTTGCTTTGCTCGTCCATTTGTATCGTACCTACAAGGAACTGGCCGGTGATGAGGCCGACGATTTTAGCACGGCCCTGTCGTGGATGCCGGCTTTTGTGGACGATATGTCGGAGGTGGACAAGCAGCTGGACAATGCGGAGCGCATTCTGAGTGACCTTGCCAGTGCCAAGCAGTTTGAGATTGGTTTCGGGCAAGATGAGGTGAGCGCGGAGCAGGCCCGCAAGGTCGCTTTCTTCAATATGTTGTCGCAGTTGTATGTCTCCTTCAAGGAGATGCTGTCCCGGCAGGGCTACGCCTACGACGGGATGTTGTACCGCGATTGCGCCGAGCACGCGGAGCAGTATGTCGGTCAACTGCCTTACGAACACTATATCTTCGCAGGTTTCCACGTGCAGAACCCGGCGGAATTGACGGTGGTGAAGGCCATCCAGGATCGTTTCGACACCCATTTCTTTTTCGATATTGATCCTTTCTACTGTGATTTTCAGAAGGAAGACCGTTTCACGACGGCACATTTCCTCTCCAAAATCTGCCAAAAGCTCAATCTTGACGAAAAGAGCGTGCAGTTCCGTTCCGACAGCTATTCCACTGTCCAGAAGGAGATCCGTATTGTGGGCACGTCGAAGCAAATGAACCAGATATACTATGCCATCCAGTGCATAGAGGAGATTAAGAAGCGGCAGGGCAACTTGGACGACACGGCGCTGGTGCTGGCCGACGAGAGTCTGCTGGTGCCGTTGCTGGCCGCCTACGACACCCGCGACGCCAATGTGACGATGGGGTATCCCTTGACGGCCACGCCGGCCTACTCGCTGCTGGCCACCTTGCTGGATATCTATGAGCGTGGGCAGAGTTACGGTATCGCTGGCACAGCGATGCGTTTCCATCGTCGCGATGTGATTGCTATTCTGCAAAGCCCTATCATACAGAATCTCTGCTTTGAAACGCCCAAACAGTATCACGAGGCGGTGGAGAAGATTCGTTCCGAGCAGCATTTCTTCTATGAGATGAGTGAGCTGGCCGATGTGCCGGTGCCCGCTTTCGGCGAGGTGTCGGGTCTGGTGCCCGCCTTGTTGGAGTATATGCGTGGGTTGTTGGCGCGTGTCGTATCCCAAATGGATGTGGCGATGCTGCAACCGCTCATCGAGCAGTTGGAGCAGGTGCAAGGGCAATTGCAGTTGCTGGTCGAGGCGGGTGTCCCGTTGACCCTCTCCATCGTCAAGTTCGCCATACGGCAGCAGATGGGTGGCATCACGCTCTCCCTCAAGGGCGACGCCACCCACGGCCTGCAGATAATGGGCCTGTTGGAGACGCGCACCCTTGACTTCCGGAACGTCATAATGCTCTCTGTCAACGAAGGCACGCTCCCGGCGGGCATCACCTATAACTCCATCATTCCCTTCGACTTCAAGTTCCAGGGCGAGACGTTGGAAAACTATCTGTACAAGGACCAGGTGTATGCCTACCACTTTTTCCGCCTGTTGCAGCGGGCCGAGCAGGTGGTGCTGATATATGACAACGACACTTCCAGCGGCAATCTCGCGGAAAAGAGCCGCTTTATCTCGCAACTCGAATTTGAGGTGCGGGAGCGCGGCCTTGACAACATACACCTCACCTATCCCACGGTGGCGTTTCCTTACATTGCCGCCACGAGTGATGGCATTGAGGTGCACAAAAATGACGAGATTCTGGAAAAAATCTATGAATACAGTTTTTCCGCCACTGCCCTAAAAACCTACATTTCCTGCCCTTTGCAGTTTTACCTGAAACATATCTGCGGCATCCACACTTCCGAGAAAGTGACCGACCACGTGGAAGCCAACGCCGTGGGTTCGGTGGTACACGCTGTCTTTGAAAAGGTGTTTGATGTGACCGATGGCCCTAAATCGGAATTTTCCCACCGTATAGATGACTATCTGGCCCATCTTGACGATAATCTCCGCCAACTGGTGTTGACGGATGAAGAATTGCGCGAAAGTGTTTGCTGGGAGGAAAAAGACCTCTCCGAGGGGAGAGTCTATCTCGCAATGGCGATGATTCGCAATGATGTGAAAAACTATCTTGAAAAATCCAAGGACGAGTTTCGGGAAAGAGGCGTCACGATAGTGGGCAATGAATTGAAACTGAGTTGTAAACTTCCGGTTGACGGCCACCCGCTGACCCTTTACGGCGTTATTGACCGGCTGGAAACTGAAGTGGACCCGGCTACAAGGGAACGGCACCTCTCCGTGGTGGATTATAAGACGGGCAGGGTGAACAGTGATAACCTGTCCGTGGAGAAAGGCGGCGTCGGTAATATTTTCACCGACCCTGGGTACAAGGAGTTTCTGCAACTGCTGTTCTATGCATTGCTTTGCAAGTACACGGATAACAGGGCTGTAAAACAGTGTCTTGATGACAATCCGATACGCTGTTCCATTCTCAGCATTATGGATGTCAATATGGGCAAGAAAGATTATCTCCATCGCGCGCTTTTTGTGGAAAAGGTTGAAAAGAAAAAAGTGGTGACGCCCGATTTTACAAATGAGGCATTATCCACATTGGAGGATGGCTTGAAAAAATTGTTGTCGGAAATTATCAACAAGGACAAGCCCTTCTCCCCAACGCAGGATCCCAAGCGTTGCATTTATTGCGATTTCAAGCATCTCTGTGGGAGAAATTAAAAATAGACATTATACAATAATATGATAGTATGCATAGCGGAGAAACCCAGCGTGGCGCGTGACATTGCGCGGGTGCTTGGCGCCAACCAGGCACACGATGGTTATATGGAGGGCAATGGCTACCAGGTGACCTGGACGTTCGGGCATCTCTGCACGCTCAAGGAGCCCCACGACTACACCCCGATGTGGAAGGCGTGGGCGTTGAGCCGCTTGCCGATGATCCCGCCCCGTTTCGGCATCAAGCTGATCGACGACAAGGGCGTGGCCAAGCAGTTCCACATTATCGAGACGCTGATGCAGAAAGCCGACCGCATCGTCAACTGCGGCGATGCCGGCCAGGAGGGCGAGCTTATCCAGCGGTGGGTGATGCAGTTGGCCCGGGCCAAGTGTCCCGTGTCGCGCCTCTGGATCTCCTCGCTGACGGAAGAGTCCATCAAGGAGGGCTTCTCCACCCTCAAGGACCAGTCCGAGTACCAGTCGCTGTACGAGGCCGGACTGTCGCGGGCCATCGGCGACTGGCTGCTGGGGATGAACGCCACGCGCCTCTACACGCTCAAGTATGGCCAAAACCGGCAGGTGCTTTCCATCGGGCGGGTGCAGACTCCCACGCTGGCCCTCATCGTGAACCGCTACTGGGAAATCCAGAACTTCAAGCCCGAGGCCTATTGGGTGCTCTCCACCATCTATCGCGGCACCACTTTCACGGCCACCAAGGGCAAGTACGGCACTGTGCTTGAAGGCGAACAGGATCTACAAAAAATCGTAGGAAAAGAGTTTACCGTCACCGATATCTCTGAAAAGAAGGGTAAGGAGGCGCCGCCGCGCCTGTTCGACCTCACCTCCTTGCAGGTGGAGTGCAACCGCAAGTACGGCTTTTCCGCCGACCTGACCCTCAAACTCATCCAGACTCTGTACGAGAAGAAACTGACCACATACCCCCGTGTGGACACCACTTACCTGAGTGACGACATTTACCCCAAGTGTCCCAAAATACTGCAAGGGCTACCGGCGTATGCTGCGCTGACGACCCCGTTGCTGGGCGCCAAACTGCCCAAGAGCAAGCGCGTGTTCGACAGCAGCAAGGTGACCGACCACCACGCCATCATCCCCACGGGAGTGGTGGCGGGTGCGCTTCCCCCGCAGGAGGCCGCCGTCTATGACGAGGTGTGCCGCCACTTTATCGCGGCGTTTTATCCCGACTGCCAAATCTCCACCACCACGGTGTTGGGCAAAGTGGAGGAGGTGGAGTTCAAGGCCACCGGCAAGCAGATTCTGCAGCCGGGTTGGCGCGTGGTCATCAAGCCTGCCAAGAACGAGGACGAGAAGAAGGAGTCCGACAAGGAGCGCGACGAGGAACGGGTGCTGCCCCATTTCGTCAAGGGCGAGCACGGTCCCCACGAGCCGTCGCTGGCGGAAAAGTGGACCTCGCCCCCAAAACCCTACACGGAGGCCACGCTGCTGCGGGCAATGGAGACCGCCGGCAAGGGCGTGGAGGACGAGAGTCTGCGCGAAGCCCTGAAGGAGAACGGCATCGGGCGCCCCTCCACTCGCGCTGCCATCATCGAGACACTCTTCAAACGGCACTACATTGTCAAGCAACGCAAGAGCCTTGCCCCCACCGAGACCGGCATCGAGCTGATAGGTCTCATCCACGAGGAACTGCTCAAGAGTGCCGAGCTGACAGGCATTTGGGAGAAGAAACTGCGCGAGATAGAACAACATAAGTATGACGCCGCCCAGTTTATCGCGGAACTGAAACAGATGGTGGCCGACATCGTGCGCGAGGTGATGAACGACAGCAGCAACCGCCGCGTCCCCGCGACCCGCTAATTTTTGTACTTTTGCGGCCCTTTAAAAATTTGAACTGAAATGAAACCTGAAACTCCCGTATTGCTGCTGACTGGTTATCTCGGCAGCGGAAAAACCACTTTGGTGAACCGGATACTCTCCAACCGTCGCGGCATCAAATTCGCCGTCATCGTCAATGACATCGGAGAGGTGAACATAGACGCCGACCTTATACAGAAAGGCGGTGTGGTGGGGCAGAACGACGACAGTCTGGTGGCCCTCCAGAACGGCTGCATTTGCTGCACCCTGAAGATGGATCTTGTCAAGCAGATCGCTGAAATCATCAGCCAGAAGCGCTTCGATTACATCGTCATCGAGGCCAGCGGCATCTGCGAGCCCGACCCGATTGCCCAGACCATCAGCTCCATTCCCTCGATGGGCGGCCCTTACACCCTCGATGGCGTGCCCCGCCTCGACTGTGTGGTTACCGTGGTGGACGCCCTCCGTATGCAGGACGAGTTTGCCTGCGGCGACAAGCTGCTGAGCGACAATATCGCCGAAGATGATATCGAGAACTTGGTCATCCAGCAAATCGAGTTCTGCAACATAGTGTTGCTCAACAAGTCAGCTGCCGTGTCGCGCAAAGAGCTGAACCGCCTGCACGAGATTGTCAAGGCTCTGCAGCCCTCTGCCGAAATCATCGAATGCGATTATGGCGATGTGGACCTTGACAAGATTTTGAATACCAATATGTTCGATTTTGACAAGGTGGCTACATCCGCCACGTGGATCCGCGAGATTGAAGGCCCTTCCGAAGAAGAATACGAACATCACGACGAGGAGGAACACCATCACCACGAAGATGAACACGACGAACATCATCACCATCACGACGATGATGATGACGATGATGAGCACGAACACGGTCATCATCACCACCACCATCACCACGACCACGAAGGCGGCGAGGTGGAGGAGTATGGCATCGGCACTTTCGTCTATTACCGCCGCCGTCCTTTCAACTTGGGCCGTTTTGACGAGTTTGTGGCCAGAAAACTGCCGAAGAATGTCATTCGTGCCAAGGGAATCTGCTATTTCAAGGGAGAGTATGACAAATGCTATCTTTTTGAGCAGGCCGGCAAACAGTTGTCGTTGAAAGATGTGGGCTTGTGGTTCGCCACGATGCCGCCTGATGAACTGGCTGAGGTGATGGCCCGCGAGCCGGGCTTGCGCCACGACTGGGACGAGCGCTATGGCGACCGAATGCAGAAGATTGTCTTCATCGGTCAGCGCCTCGACAAGGAGGCCCTTGCCCGTGACCTGGACGCTTGCTTAACCGACTAATCGGTTGTTCTCCCACAACAATTTGAATTTTTTTTTATTGGATGTTTTTCAGCCGAGCGCACTTGAGACGATAGTCGATGCGTGCCTCGGTACGGCGGTCTTGCGCCGACTGGTACAGCGTTTGGGCTTCGAGCACTTCAGAGATGGGGACCAGTCCGGCAGCATAGTGGGTTTGTATGTCCTCCAGATTGCTGGCGGCATCCTGCAGGGTGGAGTCGGCCAAGGCCACCAGAGCGTACGCCTCGTGCACGTTGAGCAAGGCTTGTTCCGTTTCCAATATCATTTTTTCGTTGAGGTCGCGGCTGTTGTTCTCGGCCTGCTGGATGCGCAATTCCTGTTCGCGTGCCTTGTGGGCGGTGGTCCACCAGTCGGTGAGGGGCACCTGCAGGGTGGCAAAGGCCAGCCCGTTGGCGCTGTAGCGGTCCACGATGAGGTTGCCGTACGCTGCGCCCACGCCCACGGCCAGTTGGGGCAGCGCCTCGCCCACGATCATCCGTTTTTTCAGTTGCTCGGCGCGCACGCTGAGGTTCAGCAACTGGTGCTCCTTGCGGCCGGCGACCGCATTGCCGATCTGCACCTGGAAGTCGTCGGGCTCAATCACCACGGTGTCGCTCAGCGTCAGGGTAGGGGAGTACTTGATGCCGGTCTGCTGGCAGAGTGCCATCGTGGCAAGCTGGATGCCGTTGTCCACTTTCAGGAGGTTGGTGCGCATCTCGTCGCGCTTGAGACTCACTTTGAGCCGGTCGTTGCGTGTGACCAGCCCGGCCTGTTCGGCCGTGCGGGCGTCGCGCTCCAGCGTGTCGAGGAAGTCGATGGCTTGCAGGATGGTGCGCCGTTTTTCATAGAGCGAGACGATGAGCCAGTAGTTCTCCTCCACGCTCAGCAGCGTCTTCTCGCGGGCCAGTTCCTGCTGCAGTCGGGCGGCTTCCACCCCGACGGCTGCCAGGCGGTTGCCGTTGACGATGCGCCCGCCCGCAAAGAGGGGCTGCACCGCCGTGGCGCCCACGGTGGTGCCCTTCTGGGCCAGCGACAGGGATGGGGGAATGCCCAGCGCACCTCCGTATTCGGCCCATAAGTTGTAGAGGTCCTGGCGCAGCTGCGCATTGCCAATGTCGCCGATGCCGTACTCAAACAGCGGGTTCAGAGCCTGATATCCCAAGGCGGTGCCACTGACGGAGGGGAAATATTTGGTGAAGGCCTGCTTCTTGACCTGCTCGGCGGCGAGCACGTCCAGCTGGGCGTTTTGCACCGTGGCGTTGTTCGACAGGGCCGCCGACAGGCACGAGTCCAGCGTCAGCGACTGCCCGGTTGCCAGAAGGGTGGCCGCCGTCAGCGCTGCCAGCAAGAGGGTGCGCCTACGATGGGATGCTATGATGTGGAATCGGAATCTCATTGGAGCTGTTTTTTCGATTGTTTTTTGTCGTTTTTGAAGATTTGCCAATAGGCGACGGGCAGCACGGTGACCACCAGCGGGAGAGAGAAGAGGGTGCCGAAGCAGATGACCACGCCCATCGGCATCCAAAGGCCGGTGTGGGCAATGATCATCGGACATACGCCCAGGGCGGTGGTGGCGGAGGTGAGGAAGATGGGACGCATACGGCGGCAGCCCGCATCGAAGGCCGCACTCTTCGCGTCCATACGCTGCTCCCTGCGGAGCATCTCCGCGTGCTCGAACATTATGATGGCGTTGCGCACGATGATGCCGATGAGGCTTACCACCCCCAATACGGCGGTGATGCTGAAGTCGAGTCCGAAAATCCACAGTCCAAGGCAGGCCCCGAAGATGCAGATCAGGGAGGAAGAGAGCGTGAGCATCACGATGTCGATGCGTGCGAAATGATATAGCAAGAAGGTGAATATCACCAAGATGGCGGCCACGAAGCTGAGCGCGATTTCGGGAATGACCGAGCCGTTGATGCTGGTGAGGCCCCCGTAAGCAATGGACACCCCGTCGGGCAACGAGGGCTTGACCTCTTTTTCAATATATTGGTCAATGCGCTTCATTACCCCTGGTTGGCTGTAGCCGAACTTCAAGTCGGCCCCCACCGTGATGGCGCGCATACTGTTGCGGCGGTTGATGACGGCGTCTTGCCATTCGGGCGAAACCGTGGCCACCTGCCGCAAAGGCACCCACACCGACGGGATGGAGGTGGGTATCTGGAAGTCCTCCAGCTCCTGATAGTTCATTACCCGTCCCTCCTTCTGGGTGTAGAGCATTACGGGCACTTTATAGTCCTTCTCCCAGACATTGGTCAGCGACTGCCCGCTGAGGGCCGAGGAGAGGTAAAGGGAGAGCATACTCTGTGTCACGCCCAGACGGGTGGCCTCGTCGGTCTTGAGCTCCACCTTGATATTTTGCGAGGTATTGTCCATATCGGAATGCACCCACGTGAGCTCGGGCATTTCGTTCATAAAGGCTTTGAGCGTGTCGGCGATGGCTTTCGTCTGGGCAAAATCTTCGCCGATGATGCGCACCTCCACGGGGTTCTTCACCGCTTGATAGTCCATCTGCTTGAAGCGGATGTAGGCGTTGGGGAAGAGGTTTTCATATTTTGGGGCGTACTCCTTGAGGATGTTGCGGGTGGCCAGCTCGCTGGTGGTGTTGACGATGAACTGGGCATAATTCTTATGGGCCATCTGCGGGGCGTAGGTGGCGTGGAAACGGGGCGAGGAGCATCCGATGAAGGAGGTGACGCCCGTCACCCTTTTGTCGGCCCGCAGGATGTGCTCGATGCTGTCGGCCACGGCTTCCGTTTGCGCCAAGGTGCTGCCCTGAGAGAGATGGATCTCCACGGCAAAACAGTTGCGGTCGGCCTTGGGCAGCATCTGGATGTTGAGCCGTGTGAAGAGGAATCCGCCCAACGTGACGGCGGCCAAGGCCGTGACAATGACAAGGGCGGGGCGTTGGAAACAGCGGTTGAGCACTTTTTCGTAGCCGTTTTGCAGCATCGTGAAGAAGCGGTTCTGGGCGGCCTCGAACCTGTTAGCAGGTGCCGTGCGTTTGGAACTGTGGATGAACTGGGTAGCCAGATAGGGGATGACCCACACGGCGTAGAAGATGGAACACACCAATGCGAAAGATACCGTCCAGGGGAAAAGCTGCACGAAGTCGCCCAACGGGCCGGTGATGATGCGCGTCATCGGGAAGAACATCCCGGAAATGGCCAAAGTGGCCAGCGACATCGGCACGAAGAGCTGCTTGGTGCTGTTCACGGCCGAGTACCAGCGCGAATGGCCGCTGTTCAGCATATCCACATAACCGTCAATGACAATCACAGAGTCGTCCACAATCATACCGAGCACCACGATGAGGGCGGCCAACGTCACTGTGTTGAGCTCGATGCCGCAGATGTACATCAGCCCGATGGTGATGGCCGTGCACACCGGCACGGAAGAGCCCGACACCAGCGCCGTGCGCAACGGGAACAGCAGCAGCATCACAGCGATGACCACCAAAATGGAGAAGAGCAGGTCGCGAAGGAACGAATAGACCGACTTGCTGACCACCTTGGGCTGGTTGGTGATCTTGTGCATCTGCACGTCCGGTGGCAGCAGCTTCTGGGCCAGGTCCATCTGTTTGCCCACCTCCTTGCCGAAGGCGACGATGTTGTTGCCAGGGCTCATCTCCATAGAAATCAGTACAGTGGACTTGCCGTTGTATTTGATGAAGTTGTCGGGTTCCTGATAGCGGCGGCGTATCTGGGCGATGTCCTTCAGCCGGATGATGTCGCCACTGGGGTCGGTGTAGATGATTTGTTCGCCGATTTCGTATTCCGACTGATAGGGGATGGCGATGTGGATGGGGGCGTCGCCGGCCTCGTTGCTGACGCTGCCGCCCATAGTGCGCAGTCCCTGCACCGCCAGCTCGGCCAGCAGCGATCGCTGGCTGATGCCGTAGGCGGCCAGCCGTTCCTGGTCCACCAGCACGGCAATCTCCTCGTGGCGCTGGCCTACAATCTTGAGGTTGCCCATCTCGGGGATGGTGCGCAGGTGGTCGCACACCGTCTCGGCGAAGTGCTCCAGCTCGCGCGGGGTGCGCTGGTCAGACTCCACGGCGAGCAGCATCGAGGAGGTGTTGCCGAAATCATCGACCACCACCACCTCCAGCACGCCCGCGGGCAGCGAGGTTTTCTTGAAAAGCTGCAGCCCGTGGCGGATCTTGGACCACACCTCGTCCTTGTCGCGTACCGAGGTGCGCAACTCCACGAACACATAGACAATCCCGTTCTCGGTGACCGAGTAGGTGAGGTTCTTGTTGACTTCCTGATAGGTGAAGAGAAAATGCTCCAGGGGCTTGGTTACCTGCTCTTCAATCTCCTCCGCTGAAGCGCCGGGATACACGGCGGCCACCACGCCCTGGCGGATGGTGAATTGGGGGAACTCATCCTTGTTGAGCCGGGTGAGCGCAAAGATGCCGAACAGCACCAGCGCCCCTCCGATGAAGTGGATGAGGCCGTGCGAACGCATCGCGGATAATATGTGGTTGCCTTTTCTTTTGGACACGTTGGGTTTGGCTTTATGGATGAGACGATAGGGTTAGGGTAGGGTGTAGGCGACTTTGGCGTTGAGGTAGAGCTTCTCCATTCCGGCGGTGATGAGCGTGTCGCCGGCCTGCAGCCCGTGGGTGACGAGCACCCCGTTGGCCACAAATTCGTCGGCCTGCACGAAGCGCTGCTCCGCCTGTCCGTTGCGGACAACCCAGACGCTTTGTCCCTCCAGGCGGGTTTGCACGCATTTGGCGGGGATGACAATGCCCCGGCTGTCGGGCTCGTGGATGTGGACTTTGCAGACCATCCCCGGCAGCAGCCGCCGGTCGGGGTTGGGCAGCTCCACTTTGACAATGTAGCTGTGCGAGACGCGGCTGGCGTTCATCCCGCGTTCGCAAATCCGGCCGGTCAGACGGAGATCGTCGAGGGCGGGCACCACGATGTGCACCTCATCGCCCTCCTTGACGGTGGCGACTTCGCTCTCTGGTACGGAGAAGTTCACGGTCACATAGTGGATGTCAAGCAGAGTGACGGCGCTCTCGCCCGGCAGCAGTGAGGCCCCGGCACGGGCGCGGCACTCGCCCACCACCCCTGACGCAGGGGCGATGAGGGCGCAGTCCTCCAGCTGCTTGCGGGCTATCTGCTCCATCGCGCGGGCCTGCTCCAGCGTGGTGAGCATCTCCACCCACTTCACCTCGGCCAGCGACCCTTGGTCGTGGACCTGCTTGAGGCGGGCGTAGGCGTCTTCCGCCCGGTCGAGGGAGGCCTTCGCGGAGTTGTAGGCGTTTTGGGCGGTGCTCTTGCTGATGGTGACTAGCCTTTGCCCTGCCGCCACGCGGTCGCCCGGCCGCACCAGCACCTTCTCCACCTTGCCGCCAGTGGCAAAACTCAACCCGATGCTCTCCTTGGCCTCCACCTCTCCCACGTAGGTGCGCGTCAGACCGCCGCCCGTGGTGTCGATGGCCATCACCGCCACAGCCACGGGTGTGCGCTCGGTTTCGGCGGCCCTGTGTTTGCACGCCGCCGCCAATCCTGCCGCTATGATGATGAATAAGACTGTTTTTAATTTCTTCATTTTCATACGGTTTTATTCGTTTTTCTCCGCCAGAAGCAGCATCTTGCCGCCCTCCAGCCGTTGTGCGTCATTACTGCTCTGCGTCCCGCTCCATTGTTCTTCTATCAGGATGATTTCCCCGTTGTGAACACCTTTGCCGGAGGCGGCAATGCTGAACACGTAGGAATGGTCCTCTTCCAGGGGATTGATGTTCTCACCCGTGATGATGTTCGTGGAGAAGGAGTGGGGTTCCACAATGAGGGAGTCGCCTTTGACGAGAGCGGAACAATAGTAGGCTCCGCCGGTGCTTTCGTTCAATGTGATGGTGACGTGGCCGTCGGAGATATGGTCGCGGAGGATGTTCATCTGGCCGCGTTTGTTGACCATCAGATGAGTAACCTCCCCGTTGTCGGAGGTGATGGTCACCTCGCCGGAGATTTTGTAGCTGTAATCGCCCAACAGCGACCGTGTTCCCCGCTGGCAGGAGATGTTGCCCAATAGGATAATCGTGGCTAAAAAGAGGGTTAAAAGTTTTTTCTTCATAAGGATTGTTATTTCAGATTGGATGGAAAAATGTCAGAATGGGTTGCCTCTCCCGAATGGGAGGCGAACTGGGTGAAGATACTGCTGATGATCAGGTCGATCAGCATCTCGTAGGAGGATTTGTATTGCTCGTATTTGTCTTCCACGAAGAAAGTGTGGCTCAATCCGTTGAGGGTGACCTGCAGCATATCGGCAAAGGCGACGGCCTGTTGTTCGATGACCTCCGGAGTACATTGGGTGGGTTTGGCGTACCAGACCTTTTTGAAGCAGTTGTGCTCCCATCCGTAGAAATCGTTCATCGTCTGTTGCAACCGTTCGAAGCGGTAGTCGCCGGAGGTGAGCATCTTGTCCTTGATGGCCACCTGCAGGGTGCTGGCCTTGGCGAGGAGTTCCATACGAAGCAGCAGGTATTGCCGGAGGCGGGGCAGCACCAGCTGGCTGTCGTCCGCCATCACCTCCGTCAGGCGTTGCTGGATGTGGTCGGTTTCGGAGATGACAGAGGCACAGAACAGTTCCTCCTTGTTGCTGAAGTGGTTGTAGATGGAGCGCTTGGCCTTGTGGGCTTTGCTGGCGATGTCGTCCATAGAAGTCTTCTCGAAGCCGAACTTCCGGAACAGCTCCGCGGCCACCCGCTGAATCACCTCCTTGGTCATTAGTTTTTTCATCTTTTGCACTATTTTCGTTTTGGCGTGCAAAAATACACTTTTTTCGATTCATCGCATCACTTTGAATTTGGTGTTTATCCTTTTTCCCGTCTGCACGGCGCAACGCCGTTTGGCGGGGCTGAAAATAAGCGAAATATTTGTAGATGGCTGAGATTCAATTTATTTTTGTATTTTTGCATTCCCAAAAAGTGGAAAGATTGCCATAAATTGGGAATAAAAATGACTTAAAACAAATATAAGTATCTGTATAAGATGAAGATAAAAAGACCAACATATATGCAACAGCTCATTGACTCAAAAGACAATGGACTGATCAAGATTGTGACCGGACTGCGACGCGTAGGAAAGTCATATCTGCTGAAAACACTGTTCAAAGAGTACTTGTTGGAAACAGGAATTGCAAAGGGCCATATCCTCATCATCGATTTGGAAGACAGGCGGAAAAAAGCATTCCGTGATCCTGACTACCTGCTGAGTTGGGTGACGGCGGGCTACCAAAAATCCTCTCCATCAAAGGCGACGACAAAAAGGCGGCCTATCTCAGAAACCTTTACCGCACGGTTTATCTGAGCGACATCTACGAACGATACGAGATTGAAAACAAGGCTGAATTCGAAGAACTGGTTCGCATATTGGCATCAAGTGTGGGCAGTCCTGTCAACCCCGCCAATCTGGCTAACACCTTTAAAAGCGTGAAACGGCTGAACAACATCACCAACAAAACCGTCGAGACCTACATCGGTTATCTCGAAAACGCCTATATGATTGAAAAGGCCGACCGTTACGACATCAAAGGACGGAAATATATCGGCACCACGCCCAAATACTACTTTAAGGATCTGGGATTGCGAAATGCCATTCTTTCATTCCGCCAAACCGAAGAAAACCACCTGATGGAGAATGTGGTTTATAACGAGATGCGTTACCGTGGATTTCTTGTGGATGTGGGTAACGTTAATATCCGTGTCAAGACCGAGGACGGCAAATGGCAGCGGGTGACCTTGGAGGTGGATTTCGTCTGCAATCTCGGCTCACGCCGCTACTACCTGCAATCGGCCTACCGACTGCCCGATGAAGAGAAGATGCAACAGGAGAAACGCTCGCTTCAGCAAATCGGCGACTCGTTCAAAAAGATTGTGATTGTGGGCGAGCGTATGAAACTGCGTCGCGACGACAACGGCATCGTCCAAATGGGCATCTACGAGTTTTTGATATATTCAGAACTAATTGATGCATAGAAAGATAATGCATATATGAATAAAAATGTCCTTGGTTCCTAAAATTTTTGAGGTTTAGGGTGTAGTTTTTTACCACCTTCGTAGTCAAAAGGGAAACAACGTCTGACAGATGAAGCAGAAAAAAGACAAAGAACAGAAAGAGCGCGACTTCGAGCGGTTGGTGCAGGAGCAGCGGCAGACCATCTACTCGGTGTGCTACCTCTTCGCCGACGACCGCCAGCAGGCGGACGACCTGGTGCAGGAGGTGCTGATACGCCTCTGGCAGGGCATCGACAGCTTTGAGGGGCGCAGCTCGGCCAAGACGTGGGTCTATCGCGTGGCGCTGAACACCTGTGTGACTCTCGACAAGCGCCACCGTCGCCGTCCCGACTGTATGCCGTTGGAAATGGACATCGACCTCTTCGCCGACGAAGAGGCCTGTCCCGCCGCCAGCCGCCTGCACAAGCGCATCGCGAAATTACATCCCTTCGAC
>ONAB01000038.1 GCA_900315705.1 uncultured Bacteroidales bacterium
CGCCGGATGTCTGCCTGTGCATTCCGATGCTCCCGCCCGAATGGATTGTTGTGGGAATGATACGGTATTTTTCATCGTTGTACATCCGCACGGTCATCAGCCCTGTTCCCCCGTTCATACTAGGGAATGCTAGTTCTTCTATCTTGTTAAAATCAATAATCATAAGTTCCAATAAATTCCGATTTATCTGTTTGTTAAACTATTCTTTATTGCTTCCAACTACATACGAGCAGTATTTACTGAGCAGATTGGACAATGGCAAATCGCCTTTTTGGTAGCGGTCTGCGTCAAGTTTAAGAATTCTTTCGCATATAGTTTTCTTATCTTTATACAAGGCATTGAGATATGGAATGCCATTTTTTTCAGTAATGCTTACTTCTGTGAAGAATTGCGTCAAATCCTCTGCATCATAGACGATGGAGTAACTTGGACGCTTGGCTCCGGGAATGTCCTCTTTCAGGTCATTGGAACAGACGATGCCTTCTGCCAGAAGAAGCTCTTATTCAGGATTGTGGTGACGATGGTGTCTGCCTCGTCAAGTGCATCAACCAATTTCTGCATGTACCACACCAACCACTCTGTTATATCACCATCGCCATGCTGCATACGTTCAAGAATCTCGTAATAGTGGTTCTTGTCCTTGTTAATCTGTGATGAAACATTATAGAAACGGAACTCACTCTTTTCTCCACGCGCCAACATCATGTCAGAAAGGATACGGGCCAACCGCCCATTGCCATCCTCAAAGGGATGAATGCTCACAAACCAGAAATGGGCAATGGCTGAACGGATGACACTGCTCACAGGCTCTTCTCCATCAAACCAAGCGAGGAACTTTTGCATTTCTTCCTCTATACGGTCTGGTGACGGAGCAATATAGTGGATTTTCTCACGTCCGAACATTCCGCTGACGATATGCTCTTCGTTTGTACGGTATTTGCCAATTTCTATCTGACCACCCTCGCTGTAGCCAGATGGAAAGAAAGCGGCTTGCCAAGCACACAGTTTCTCTTTGCCGAGAGGCATGTCATAGTGCTGGACTGCTTCAAGCATCACACCCACAACAGAGTTAACATAGTGCGAGGGTGCTGTATATTTCACATTTTCAATGCCAAGTTTTCTGGCAATGGAAGAACGAACCTGATCCACGTTCAGCAGAATGCCTTCTATCTCCGAAGAATACACCACATCGTATGTCAGGTTTTCTGCCATCGCGCGCAGTTTGCTGTCAAAGCCTAACGAACTCAGCCTGCCATAAAGCAGCCCCTGCTTACGGAAGACTTTCTCCTGAAGGAGTGACACCTGAGAAGTGTCCCAACGGAAGTTCGTCCATTTCTCTCTTTCGTGTATATACATAACTCATTCGTACTTGATGCGGCAATATACCATTCGTAACGTCGCAAATTCTGCGGCAAAAATACAAAAATAATTTCGAATCGCCAAACAAGCCCTGCAAACTTCGTGTTGATTATTTCATGTTGGTTATTTCATGTTGATGAGTGAATGTTAACACCTTATTCATATCGCTTGTCTTTTGAGTTTGCAAAGATAGTAAAATATCACTCTGCAAAATGCAATCTTTTTGTACTTTACCGCCGCAACGACTTTGCCTTTGAGGAGCTTGCGCAGCTCGTACTCCAGTTTGGCGGCGGCGAATTTCGGGGTTGAGTGCCGGAAGTGCTGCTCCAGCATACGGTTGCGCTGGTGTTTCTCAAGCGGCGCAATGCCTGTTTGATAGTCTTTACCGTTGTTGAGCCATCGTAGTATTTCGTCCATATCTTCGTCTTTAGTGAGGCAAAGATAGGCGTTTATCAACGGAAGATATAGGACAAAGAAAAACGCGGTCGTGCTGTTTGACCGCGTTTTTCTATTTATTGCTGCTTTTTACATAAAGAACTATGATAAAACTGTCAGCAGAGCGCGTTTACGTGAAATAAGGAATGTGAAATATATGACCAAAGCGTAAAGAAGAGGAGCGATACCCACTAATGCATTAGCCATATAATCGAAAAAAGGAGAATGGTTAAACACCAAACAGTTATATATTGGGGCAGCGGGCAAAGTGCATACTAATACAGCATAAGAGAAAACCGACAGATTTGTGAACTTCCAGAGCAGCGCACCCGATACACCTATCAGGAACAATGCGACAGGAAAAGCATATATCCAGCCGCTTTTCCATCCTTTGTGCAGTACCAATGCCGGACCGATGCCACATATCAGTGCTGCTATGACACCAACAACCATAAATGTACTACCAGCGGCAAAAACATTGCTCTTTTCACCACCATCCATAATGCTCCATTTGGTTGTCAGCAGCATTATAAGGAATGCAAAGATGTTGAGCACCACATAGATTAGTGCGAATGTTCCGTAGAACGATTTTGTTTTGTTGGCAGGTGTTTCTAACTGTTCCATTGTCTGTTATTTTTGTTTAACTGTTTGTTCCGGCCATTGTTGCGACCATACTTTACTCTAACGCTTCGTAGAGGAAATTATTATATTTGGGACAAACAAAAAGCCGTTACAATCTGCTACGGCTTTCAAAAACTGATCAAACAGCCGAAAATGCGATTTTGGGTTATGGGGTCACTTGGTCGTCAAGGTTGGTGGACTGCCCGATGAGGGAGTCCATCACGCCGGTATAGACCTCTGCGGTGGGGGTGTCATAGACAAAGGAGACGGTCGCGAAGGTTGGCAGGCCGTCAGGTCTGCCGGGCTCGGTAGCATCGGCGTGTGCGGTGCGTGTTTTCGCAGGCCGATAGGTCTGCGGGCAAAAACCGAATCCCTCTCCGTTTTCCATAATCCCCGCACACCTACGGCGTGCGGAAAAACCAAACCGCCGCTCCCATTTCTACCGAGCCCTTCAGCCCTAACGGGCTGTGTCGTGTATAGGAATAGTGTTCCGCTGATATGGTCGCGAATGTTAACACGAAGTAATCAACAGCGCAGCTAACCAACACGAAGTAATCAACAGCGCAGCTAACCAACACGAAGTAATCAACAGCGCAGCTAACTAACAGCCGAAGGCTAACCAACAGCGAAGCTCGTCAACAGCGAAGCTACAGATTCTTTCCGAAAAACTCCGCCAGCGTGTCCCAAGGGATATAATTTCCCTCGCCGCCGTCGTAGAGGTCGCAGTGGGTGGCGCCGGGGATGATGAGCAGCTGCTTGTTGTCGGGATTGGGATTCGGTTTGCCGATGAAGTTGTAGCCTTCGGCTTTGCCATCCACCATATAGTGGTAGGCTGCCTCGCCGAAGTAGCGGCTGTGTGCCTTCTCGCCGTGCATCACGAGGACGGCGGAGCGGATTTCGTTGATGTAGTAGAGGAAGCGGGCGTTGGCGTATGCCTGCGTGCCGATGACGCGCCAGCCGTCGTTGCTGTTGCCGCTGCGCTTGTGGTAGCCGCGCGGGGTCTTGTAGTAGGCGTGGTAGTCTTTCACGAACTGGGGTACCTCCTCGGGCAGCGGGTCGATGACGCCGCCGGCCATCGCCATCGGGTCGGCGAGACGCTGCTTGCCCATTGCTTCACGGGCTACGTGGCGCGACTCTTCTTTGTCCTCGCTATCGTAATAGCCGTTGCCGCTGACGCGGGTCATATCGTACATCGTACTGGCCACGGTGGCTTTGATGCGCGGGTCGGCAGCGGCAGCATTCAGCGCGATGCCGCCCCAGCCGCAGATGCCGATAATGCCGATGCGCTCGGGATCCACATTCTCTAGCTGTGACAAAAAATCGACGGCAGCCATAAAGTCTTCGGTGTTGATGTCGGGCGAGGCCGTGCGACGGGGTTCGCCGCTGCTCTCACCGGTATAGGAGGGGTCGAAAGCCAATGCCACAAAACCGCGTTCCGCCATCTTCATAGCGTAGAGGCCGCTCGATTGTTCCTTGACGGCACCGAACGGTCCGCTCACGGCAATTGCCGCCAGTTTGCCCGTTGCATCCTTGGGCGTGTAGAGGTCGGCGGCCAAGGTCAGGCCGTACTGGGTTTCAAATGTCACCTTGCGGTGGTTCACTTTGTCGCTGAGGGGGAACACCTTGTCCCACTCCTGCGTGAGGTTCAATTCCTGTTTCATATTCTCGTTGTTTTTTGTTTCTTGTTTGTTGCCGCAGGCGGCCAGTGTCAGCGCCGCGAGGGCGAAGAGGATAAGTTTTTTCATTTTATTATTGAGTTATTGTTTTATTTCTCGTATCACTTTTGCTGGCGTGCCCGCCACCACCATATTGTCGGGCACGTCCTTGGTGACCACGCTGCCCGCGGCCACGATGGCGTTTTCGCCGATGGTGACGCCTGCCAGCACTTTCACGTCGGCGCCGAGCCAGGCGTTGCGCTTCACCACGATGGGTTTGGTGAGCAACGTGTGGCGCTTGGCAGGATCTTCGGGATGGTATTCGGTGGCTAACACGCAGTGCGGCCCGATGAAGACGTCATCCTCGATGGTGATGCCGCCGATAGCCAACAGCGTGCAACCGAAGTTGAGGAAGCAGTCGTTGCCGAAGCGCACGCCGGGTCCGTAGTTGATGTTGAGTGGCGTAAACACGCGCACGGTGTCGGGCACCTCGCTGCGGGTGATCTCGCGCAGATAGTCGCGCACTTCGGCCTCCGTGTGGTAGCCGCTGTTCATCTCGGCACAGAGCCGCATCGTACGCTGCACGTCGGCGTAGAGGTCGTCGCTGCCGACGTAGTCTTTTCCTGTGGGTTTGTTGTTTGTCATTTTATCGGATAAAATTCGTGAATACCGCTTCTTCCGCCTCGGGCAGACCGTTGCGCTCCTTCTCCGCAGCGATGGCCTTGACGAGGAAGGCGATGTTGCGGCCGAGGATGCGCATGCACTGCACGCCCTCCGCATCCTGCATCACGTCCTCGGCACTGTGACCGTGTACCATATTCCAGTAGCGGGTGCTGGCGATGGGCATCTCGCTGATGGTGAAGTACTTGTTCAGCTGGTCGAAGGTGGCGGTGGTGCCGGCACGGCGGGCCGAGCAGACCGCGGCACCCACCTTCATACACTTCCGGAAGTGCGTGCTGAAGAAGAGACGGTCGAGGAAGGATTTCATCGTGCCGGCAATGCCTGCGTAATAGACCGGCGAGCCGATGATCAGCGCGTCGGCTTGCTCGAATTTCGGGGCGACTTCGTTCACGATGTCGTCAAAGACGCACCTGCCTGTTTCGTAGCATTTTCCGCAGCTGATGCAGCCGTGGATGTTTTTGTGGCCCACGTGGACGATTTCGGCTTCCACGCCGTTTTTCTGTAATTCTTCCGCCACAAGGCTCAGGGCGGTGAAGGTGCAGCCCTTCGCGTTGGGACTGCCGTTGATAAGGAGTGCTTTCATATATTTAAGTGAATGTTGTATTTAAGTGAATGTTGGTGACTTCGTGTTGATGACTTCGTGTTAGTGACTACGTGTTAGTGACTTCGTGTTGGTTACTTCGTGTTAGTTATTTCATGTTGGTGACTTCGTGTTGGTGAGTGAATGTTAACACGAAGTCATTAACAGCGAAGCTAATCAACAGCCGAAGGCTAACTAACAGCCGAAGGCTCACCAACGGCGAAGCTAACTAACAGCCGAAGGCTAATCAGCACGAAGTCTTCAACATCTTTTGGTGCGTTTTCAACATCTTCAGTGCCTGCTTGTAAGGACTTGTGGTGACGCTCGCGAAGTATGCGGCCATATCGGTGGTGTAGGTGCACTTGTAGTGTCCTTTGGTGAAAAGTTCCTCCTCGGAAAAGCTGTCTGCCAACTGAATCATTTCGTGATAGGTCTGTTCCAGAAGCCGCTGCGCCTCTTGGAATGAGGTGTTCTGGTGTTTTTCCACCAACATCTTGTCCATTTCGTGGTAGTTTTTGCGGTATTCGTCGGGCAGATAGTCCCTTTGATGACCTTCGCGGATATTGTTCACAAATTCGCGCATCAGCACCTGCCATTCATAAAGGTGTATGAGGAGATCGCGGGCGCATTGGTCGTAAATCCACCGTGCACCGCATTTTTTGGGATCATTGGCGAACTGGAAAGTCGCGTTCAGTTCGTCATCTGTCATTTTGCCGATTTGCTCGTTCAGTTTTGCGTAACTGTCCGACATGGCTGCTAAGAGTTCGTTTTTGTCCATTGTCGTTTTTACTAAACGTTTTTCGCTGCAAAAATACTCATTATTCTGGAATGCGGGCAAAAATGAAAAATGCCGCAAAGGCCACAAAAAACCTCGACGATGGTCATTAAGTGGTTTTTGCAGAAGCGGTTTTATAAGCCTATTTTCAGTATGGTCTTTCCATTTGACCCGCCAGCGGCGACTTTTCGCATCGCTTCGTTGACTTCAGAAAGCGCAAACACCTTATCTACCGAGGGCTTGATTTGTCGTTCGGCGAAAAGTTCTGAGACGTGCTGCAGGCCTGCGCCGTCTTCGTGGACGAAGATGAAATGGTAGTGCTGTCCGTTCTTGGCGGCCATGTCGTCGTATTTCTTTCCCGCAAGGCTGAAAAGCATCCGTTTGAACCACGGCATCTGCATCCGTTGGGCGAACCCGCCATTGGGCATTCCGCGCAACGACACGAGATGTCCGCCCTGTTTCAGGATGCCGAACTCCTTAGGCAGCTCACGGTCGCCGAGAGTGTCAATAACGCCGTCCATCTCCTTCAGCACCTGCGCATAGTCCTCCTGTTTGTAGTCGATGAAACGGTCGGCCCCGAGGTTCATCACGCGGTCGTGCCCGGCGGCGTTGCCGTTGGTGATCACCGTCAGGCCTTGGCTTTTGGCGATGGGGATGGCCATGGCTCCAAAACTGCCTGTGCCTCCGCTGATGAAAATCGTGTCGCCTTCGCGTGCCCGCATCAGTTCCAGGGCTTGCAAGGCTGTCAATGCCGTCAATGGCACAGCAGCGGCCTCCTCGTCGCTGAGGTAGTCGGGCACCTTGGCCAAAGCGTTCTCGGCCACGGCGGCGTATTCGGCAAAACAACCGATGCGAGCCAGCGGCATACGTCCATAAACGCGGTCGCCGACTTTGAAACGGGTGGCCGAAGCCCCGACTTCTTCCACGATGCCGACCAGCTCATTGCCCATCACTAAAGGCGTGGGGTATGGGACAATCAGCTTCACCTCGCCGCGTACAATCATATTGTCGAGCGGGTTGACACCAGCGGTGCTTACACGTATCAGTACTTCATTCTTGCCCATTTCTGGCATAGGCAAATCTTTGATGACCAGTTTACGACCGTTTTTGTCGTATTTTTCTAAAATTGCAGCTTTCATTTTTTTAAGTGAATGTTGGTTACTTCGTGTTGGTTACTTCGTGTTGGTGACTGCGTGTTGATGACTTCGTGTTAGTGACTTCGTGTTAGTGAGTAAATGTTGGTGACTTCGTGTTAGTTATTTTATGTTAACACAAAGTCATTAACAGCGAAGCTAACTAACAGCCGAAGGCTAATTAACAGCCGAAGGCTAACCAACAGCGAAGCTCATAAACAGCCGCAGGCTAACCAACAGCCGCAGGCTTACTAACTATTTTAGTGCGCCATATTGTTCGTCGGTGACCGGCTCTAACCACTCGTTGCTGGCCCCATCCTGCACGTCCTTGTGGTAGGTGAGGTGCTGCATCCAGCTGTCTTTGGCGGCTCCGTGCCAGTGCTTCACGCCTTCAGGAATCTCGATGATTACACCAGGCTCCAGCTTGACAGCGGGCTTGCCCCATTCCTGGTACCAGCCACGGCCATACACGCATACTAACACCTGCACCTGCTTGTGGTGGATGTGCCAGTTGTTGCGACAGCCCGGCTCGAAAGATACGTTGACCATATCGCCGTCGTAGGGCACAAGGTAGCTGTTGCCGATGAAGTACTGCGCGTAGGCGGTATTCGGCTCGCCCCGCCGCCAGCTCGACTTCAAATCAACGTAATTCTGGACGTATATGTCGCTGGCGATGTGGTCGTTGGCAGAGTCGCTGATACCCAGTTGCTGAATGGCCACGGCGATGCGGTGTGCCTCCATTTTGCCCACACGCTCCTGCAACACCTTCGGGATGGCGAGCAGCTGGGCGTCGGTCAGACCCATATTCCGTGCGCCGCGCACGTGGGCGGCCAGCTGGGGTTCCACGCCCTCCAGACCGGCCAAGGCGCTGACGGTCGCCAACTCGCGGTCGGCGTGGGTGAGCAGGTCGCGGGCGAAGATGTCGCCGAAGAGGTGCGCCTTGAGGTAGTAGTCCTCGGCGGGACAGAACTTGTAGTCGAAGGGCTGTCCCGACAGTTTGGTTTGCACCTCGGTGCCTTGTTTCAGAGCGTCGTAGCTGGAGGGTAGGGGAGTGGACTCGGTACCGATTTCCACCTCACCGCGCTGCTCCATCACCTTCTGCAGGGTGCCCAGTGCGTTGAGCGAGCGCGGGAAGCCCGTGTAGGCGTAGAGTTGCGAGAGGACCTCCTTGATCTGGTTGGCGGTAAGCCCCGCGTCGAAGCCCTCGTTGATGGCGGTGGCCAGCGACGTTTGGTCGCCTTGTGCCTCATAGCAGGCGATGGCCGACATTGCTGCCGCCTGCTTCTCGTTGAATGTCAAAGTATTCATATCTTTGTCTGTTTTTGTTGTCTTGTTGCAGCCGGCCATCAACACGATGGCAGCGAAAATCATAAGGGTGTGTTTCATATTATTTTTAATTTGGTTTGTTTTTTATTGTCCCAGCATCTCCAGCTCCACCATTGGTTGGGTGTCAATTAGTTTCAGCGATTTCACCATTCGGGCGGTGCACTCTTTGTACTTTTTGAAATGGGCGGTCTGGAGGTGGCTCTGGTAAGCCTCCTTGTCGGCGTATATTTCGAGGATGTAGATTTTGCAAGGGTCTTCCTTGGTCTGCATCGAAAATAATGTCAGCACGCCGGGCTCCACCTTCACTGATGTCTCCCCAACTTCCTTGGCGTAAGCCAGATACTCCTCCAGATATTCCGGCACCACCTCGATTTCGGCGAGACGGACGATGCGCTTGCCGTATGGCCGCAGGGGCACGTTCTCGCCGAACAGCCGGCGGGCGTTGTCGGTGAAGATGTCCTGCGGGTTCAGTCCGTGCGAGGCGAGACGCTCTTCCAAGGCCTGCTTGCCGATGATGAGCACTGACTCAGCCACATAGGGGTAGTCGCTGCCGTAGAGGATATGGTCGGGCGTGGTGATGGTGAGGATCGCGTCGAGGACGTCATCGGTAGGGGCGCCGGCCAGGTCGTAGTAGAGCCGCGACAGGTTGGCATCGACATCCACGGGCTGCATAATGCCCTGTTTCACCATCACGGGAAGCAGTGAACGGAAGCGTGGCAGGGCATTGGGCAGGAACGAACCACAATGCGGCACCACCACTTTCAGGTTCGGATAGCGAACCAACACGTTGTGGGCCACCATATTGAGCACCGCACGAGAGGTCTCGGCCAAGTATTCGTAGCTCGCCAACGGCACATCGGCAATCAGCTGTGCGTTCACCGCCGAGGGTTTGTGCGGATGCAGGATGATGACGGCATTTTGCGTGTTGAGGTATGCCATAAGGGTGTCCAAGGCGGGGTCGCCGAGGTACTGTCCGTAGCTGTTGGTGGCCAACTTGATGCCGTCGGCCCCCAGCACCTCCAAGGCGTAGTGCGCCTCCTCCAAAGCGTGCGGCACATCAGGCAGAGGCAGTGCGGCGCAGAACATAAAACGCCCCGGGAAGCGGGCCTTCAGCGCGGCACACTCCTCGTTGTACTTTCGGCACACCGCCGCCGAAGCCTCCGCGTCGCCGAAGAAGGGCTGCGGCGCGGGCATCGTCAGCACCGAAGTCTGGATGCCGGCCTTGTCCATAAAGGCGATGTGCTTCTCCACGTCCCAGCCCGGGATGGGGAACCCCTCGTCCATTTCGGCGTTGTTGACCTTGATGTAGTCGAGGTAGCCCTGCGTGATGGCGTGGCTGTGCAGGTCAATCTGAGCGGAGACATGCGCCATAAGCAATACCATAAAGCTGATTATCAGTATTTTCCTCATAGTGTGAGACACTCTCTTTTTTTTCTTGCAAAAATAGGGATTTTTTTATTCCATCGTGTGCTCCCAGTCGCCGCGGGTGTCGATGCCGGTGGAGTCGGCTAGGGTCTCCAAACGGGCGACATCCTCGGCAGTGAGAGCGATGTCGGCAGCGGCAGCGGCTTCCACCACGTGACGCTCTTTCGTGGCACCGACGATGGGCATAGTGCCCTTGGCGATGGCCCAGGCGATGCCGATCTGCGAACACGACGCGCCATATTTCTCCCCGATGGCTTTCATCTCATCTGTGAGGGCTTGCAAGCGGTCGAGCACCGGGTTGTATTTGCGTCCGCGGGGGACGGAGGCGACAAACTGTCCGAGAATACGCTCCGAGTCACCCATGGCATACATAGTTGCCGTGTCCCAAAGTCCCAATCCGGCCTTTGCAGCCGCTTCAAAAACGGGTTTCAGATTCTCCTCGTTGGTGTTTCCATAGACGGCATCGCCGCCGAATGCGCCCGAGCCCCAAGCCCAAGTGCCTAATGCGATTCAAGGAATTTACGAAAACATTTCTTTATATTGAAAAAAAAAGTGTGTTTTTGCCAAAAGTTTTAAATATGGAGAGAATAGATAGAAAATTATATACAGACCGTATCCTTAGTCTCTTGGGCAAACCGCTGCTGAACGACAACGGCATACGGGTGCTGAAAGCGAAGTCGTTTTTGTGATTACTGGACAAAAGCGGCACAACGCCCCACTCGCGAAGCGGTTCCATACGTTCCACACGGAGACTTCGTGTTGATGACTTCGTGTTGATGACTTCGTGTTGATGACTTCGTGTTGATGACTTCGTGTTGATGACTTCGTGTTGATGACTTCGTGTTGATG
>ONAB01000043.1 GCA_900315705.1 uncultured Bacteroidales bacterium
CTGCCATAAGAGAATTGAAAATTGAGAATTGATAATTGATAATTGTTGGACGGCATCCAATTCCACCACACCCTTCTCCTGCAATTGCGCCTGCAATTCCTCGTCCTGCAAACGCAGGAACTCCTCGCTGACGGGTTTGGGTTCGCGCACGTTGCGCAGGGCACGGAACAGGTCGCGCTTGCCTTGCAAATCCTCGGGAATCCGCATCTCGGCATATTGCGGGTCCTCGTTTATCAAATATTGTATCAAACAATCCAAACGGTTCATAATAAAATCATTTTTTTGGGTTCGCAGAGACGCAATGCATTGTGTCTCTACACTACCAACAACGTATCCAATACATCATTAATGTCTGCATCTATTACAATCGACCGGTCCGCAATCTGGTCCACGGTGAACGCCTCGCCGAGGTTGACGGTGGCGTAGATGGCATTCGGGTTCTGCATCGTCCAGCGAATGAACGGGATCTTGAAGATGACGGGCGTGTTGCCGCCGCTGCCCAAATCAAGGAACAACACCTTGCCGTCTTTGTGCCGCCGGATAAATTCGGTGTATCGTTCCGATGCCGCGTGCCAGCCCTCGTCCTCCACAAAGGTCTCGTCGGCGCGCAGGTTGACCTTCATCGGACCGCCGCAAACGGGACAACGCGGAATCAATTCCGAAGGGATGCGCATATCCTGCTGTTCGGCAATCATCCGTTTCACCATTTCCTCGTTGTCGTAAGTTTTTTGGTGACAAGGCTTTGCGCATTGGAACAGACCGTAGTCGCCCTGCGTGTAGAATAATCTCTGTTTGTCAAATCCTGCCTTCTGGAACTGATGATCGACATTGGTGGTGATGACGAAATAGTCCTTGTCCTGCACAAGCTTCAAGAGGTTGTCATAAACGGGTTTCGGTGCAGGCACGTAGCGGTTGTAGTAGATGTGGCGGCTCCAGTAGGCCCAATGTTCCTCTTCGGTGGGAAACGGGTAGAAGCCCGCCGAGTACATATCGGTGAAGCCGTATTTCCCGATGAAGTCGGCAAAGTGTTGCTGGAAGCGTTCACCGGAATAGGTGAAACCCGCCGAGGTCGATAGCCCCGCGCCGGCGCCGACGATGATGGCGTCGGCGGATTGTATGGCTCTTTGTAGTTTCTCTATTTCCATAATATCAAAAAACAATGCAAAAATACACAAAATTCCGCGACTCAAATCAAAACTTGGGTCGCGGAATTCGTGCAAAGGACGAAATGTCCATTACATTGACGAAGTGCCTATCGGAAAATCACTTTCCGTATCTGTTTTTGGCCGTGGGAGGTCATCCGCAACATATAGATCCCGTTCGGGAGGCTGCCGCGTTCCAGCCTTAGCGTCGATTCGCCCGCAGCCAGCCGCTGCGTTCTCAAAACACGCCCGCTGATATCCAGCAAATCGACCGACATCTCCTCGTTGGCATTCTTCACCGCCACCACCACATAGTCGTGCGCAGGATTGGGCGCGACGGAGAAATCCATACCGTTGTACTCATTTACACCGGTCAGCACTGTCAGGTTCAGCGTGATGATGCTGTCACAACCGTTGACCGTGGTCAGGTTTTGCGTGTAAGTGCCTGCCGCGCTGGCATTGAAACCGTACTGTGTGTAGGTTTCCCCTGCCGTGATGCTGTCGTTGATGGTGATGTTGTACGTCGGGTTCACCGTCAGGGTCAGCGTGTAAACGGTGTCGTTGGATGTGTACGTGTAGCTGCCGGCTGTGGTGTAGTTGCCATCACCGAACTCAAAGGTCTCGCCATCGCAAATGCTCTCGTTCAGAACGACATAAACGGTATCGACCACCACCGTGGTGTCCTCCGGCGTATAGAAATCCACTGTCACGTTGTCCATAAAAAGGTTGTATCCGTAGTCGGAGGTGGCCTTGAAAATCAGATACACATCATCATTCTGCACGGGAATGGTCACGGAAACGGTGTCCCAGCCGCTCATAGAGGGATTGTATCCGAAAACAGTGGTCAGGAGTGTCGCATTGGCCGTGTCTGCCGAAGTGTTGACGTAAACCTCGATTTTGTCATTTGCCTGATAGATGTCCTGCTTGAAGTAGGCAAACGAGAGGGTCATATCTTGCGGGATGGCCAGAGCGGGAGATGTCATCGTTCCCCAGCTGCCCGACGGGAAGCTCCAACAGTCGTATTTCATCATCGCACTTCCGGAATATGGCGCACAGGTAGGATAGCTGCCGCTGGCAACCATCTGCCATTCCTGTCCGGCCGAAGAGGCATCTAACGACCAGCAACCCAGTCCGTTTTCGAAACTGTCGGTCCACGGGAATTGCGTGACCGTCTCGCAAGGCGTTGAAAAAGTGAAAATCTGCGAAGGTGCCGATTCGCCGCCTCCGTTGCAAAGGGTGATGATATAATATTGATAAACAGTATTGTAAGGTAGATTTGGCAGTAAGTAATAGTTGTCCGTATAAACTTCAACGGAGTCGAAAAGGGAATCAACAGAGGTCTTGTAGTAAACTCTGGCGCCGTAGGCATTGTTCGTATAAGTCCAAGAGATGGTGGCACCGATACTGTCCACGCCGGCGGAAATCTGAACGGGCGGCGTGCAGTCGGGAGTCTCAAACACGGCCACGTTGTCGATGAAGCAGCTCGGGAAAATATGGGTGGAGTTGGCCTTGCTGAACCAGAAGGCGATGTGACGGCCTGTGTTGGCATAGGTGGCGAAATTGATCTCTTTGGGTTCCCAGCCGCTGACGCTGCCCTCGCGCCACACGGTATCCACCGGCACAAAGGTCAGTGTGTCGGATGGATCCAACATCACCCCCACCACCATTCGCGTGATGTTCTGCTGGGCGGACTTGAAGTTGAACGACATCGAGACATTCTGCATCGACCAGAGGCTGTCCAAGGCGGGCAGAATGAGGTATGAGGAATAAGCGTTCATCAGCATAAACATCATCGATTGGTTGGGGTCGCTCGCGCTACCGCCGTTGATGACGGGATAATAGCTGCCGTAAGCCTGGTTGTACTCCTGCGAGATCTTGCTCCAGCAGTTGGGGATAGAAGAGAAATTCCCCGGATAGCCCTCGAAATCTTCCAGCATTGGTAGGGTCAGCACGCAGTTGGTATCCAGTGTGACCGGTGCGCCCGAATTGAAAGAAAAGAAAATGTTCGGGCGGTCGTAGTGGTTCCCGTGGGGCCCTTCGGGAATGGAGTCCATCACCGTGGTGAAGGAGATTTGTGTTCCGTCCTGCACCCGGTTCCAGCAATTGTTGACCGTTCCGTTGTTGACGTAAATCTCTGTTTCACAGTCGCCCATACTAGGGTAGGGGTCGCAGGCTTCGCCTTCCACCAAGACAATCAGATTGTTGCCGCCGTAGGAAAAAGGTTGCGAGAAGACAAATTCTTTCCAGTAATCATCCCACTGGATGTCGCAGCCGAGGGAGTCGTACACCAGCGTGGCGGCGTTCACCAAGGAGCCCCAAGTCTGTGACAAATCAATGGACGGATTGGAGGTCTCCAATAAATAAATCTTAACCCGTTTGTCATCGTTATTGACAGGGTAATTGCCGTATGTGATATGGTAGGACAAGGATTCTATATCGCCGGCCGAGTGGTTGATTTCATTGCCGAGATATAGCGCGGCCGATAAGTGGTAGCCGTAAGCGCCCGGCAAGGCCGAATGAATAGATGTTGTGGTGCCACTGCCGATGGTGTCGGAGGTGGTCGTTTGTGCGCTTAGCGCGAAGGATGACAGCACAAATGCCGCCAAGATCAGGATTCTTTGAATGGATAATTTTTTTGCCATATTTACTATTAATAATGTTATTTCATTTTTGCACGGCAAAAGTACTATTTGTCCATCCGCTCAAGTTCCCCTGTTTATGGGAGTTTCAAAGAAGGGTTACTCACTTTTGGCTATATCCGAAATGTCGTATATCGGGTCTTGGAAAGGTGTTTTGTTAATCACCTTTGACAATGATTTATGATAGAATAAAAAAGATAGTACGCTTTGATGAATACGTTTTTTGAAAATAACCACTTATTGGGATATCTCCACGCTTAGGAAATCGGAGTTTTGCCGTCGCAAATATCAAATTGACAGATTATGAAACCGAATTACAAAAACTGGATTCCGAAAGGTATGATTTTAGGAACTTTGGGCGGGGCCGTGGCCAGCCTTGTTTTGTTCCTCGTCTTTGGCGTGAGCGGCCTGCTCGCCGCCGGCACTTTGAAGACCATCCTGAAAATCGTCTTCCTCGTGCTCGCCATCGCATTGGCATTGATTGCGTTGTGGATGTGGCTGTTGCACAGGGCTTTCTCATACGACGGGAAACGACAGATGTCGAAACAGATCATTGAAGGTCTTTCGCAGTATGTCATCATTCCCGAGGGCGGCAAAGGTCTCGATGTGGGTTGCGGTAGTGGTGCGTTGACTATCGCCGTCGCCAAGCGCAACCCGCAAGCCAGAATGGTCGGCATCGACCGATGGGGCGCGGAATATGCCTCCTACAACCAGACGCTTTGCGAGGAAAACGCAAAGGCCGAAGGGGTGGACGACCGCACTTCTTTCGCCAAAGGCAATGCGCTGAAACTGGATTTCCCGGACGAGACTTTCGACGCGGTGACCAGCAACTATGTCTATCACAACATCCCCAGCCGCGACCGACAGGCCATTTTGCTGGAAACACTGCGCGTGCTGAAGAAAGGCGGCACCTTCGCCATACACGACGTCTTCTCGCGTATGATGTACGGCGATATGCGTGCCTTTGTGCAACGATTGAAAGAGATGGGCTATGAGGAGGTGGAACTTATTGACACCACCCACGGCTTGTTTATGTCCCCGTGGGAGGCCAAATGGATGACCTTAATTGGGTCGGCCATCTTAAAAGGAAAGAAATAAACACACAAATTATGGGACTTTTGAGCAAATTTTTCAGCAACGCCAGAAAGCCGGAGGGCTTTTTAGGCAAAATAATGGTCAACGGAATGAACGGTGGCGGTCACGCTGCGATGGCGAATTGGGCGTTGGCAATGGTAACGATTGGCCGCGACGACCGCATTCTCGACATCGGGTGCGGCGGTGGCGCGAATATCGCACGGCTGCTGCAACGCACCCTGCAGGGAAGCGTCACGGGTATCGATTTCTCGCCAGTGTCCGTACGAAAATCAACGAAAGTGAACGCCAAAGCCATACAGGAAGGCCGCTGCAAGGTTTTGGAAGGCAATGTCGCCAACCTCCCGTTCGCCGATGGCTCGTTCGACGTGGTGACCGCCTTCGAGACCATCTACTTCTGGCCCGACATCGAGCACTGCTTCAACGAGGTGAAAAAAGTGCTGAACCCCGGCGGTCAATTCGTCATTGTCAACGAATCAGACGGCAGCGGCGAAATGGATGCCAAATGGGAGAGCATGATCGAGGGAATGCACACTTACACGCCAGAAGAAATCAGGCGCCATCTGACGAATGTCGGCTTCCGCGACCTCAACATCACGGTGAACGAGGAAAAGCGGTGGCTGTGCGTGACGGCGAGGAAATGATCAACCGTTTCGGCCTGCGCCTTCACTGCCCCCAAACAGTGAATATTAACCACGCGGTTGCTGTCGATTTCAGCGATGTTTTCTTCCCATTGGTCCTTGCCTTTGGTCAATGTGCCGAGGTTTTTG